>CAVRQQ010000011.1:0-151203 GCA_963723355.1 uncultured delta proteobacterium | reverse complement strand
ACATCACCAGGACGACCGCATCCGGGTTGGCTTCGCAGAACTGCCGTGCCATCCTCAAGCCAGGAAAGGCAGCATAGCAGCCCATGAAGCCGAGATTGTAACGTTGCGTCGCATGGGACAGACCAAGATCGTTGACGATATGGTAATCCGGCCCGGGATTGCAGAACCCGGTACAGGAGACGGTAATCACGTGCGTGATATCAGCGGCCTCGATACCGGGGCAGCTTTCTATTGTCTTTCGTGCAAGGTCAACGGGACAACGTGTGGGCTTCACGGGTGTAGATGGCATTACGTTCAGGCGATGTTATGCCTTTTGCCATCATCGCCAAGAGGAAAAAAATCCCCCGGCAGGTTCTGATCGAAAGACGTAATGACACTGTATCGACGATCGATCCCGGATTTCTTGTAAAGGATCCTGGTCATACGCTTGAGGCGGTCATCCTCAGTCCATTCCTGCATCTTCCTGCTGGCATATTCCTGTGAATAGGCCACCCCGGGATTCATGGTTTCGATGTGCTGGATCCATACGGACATATCATCTCTCCTTGACGGTCGCTGACGCTTCAAGAGGTTCCTGACGATGCAGCGTTGTTTGGACCTCAACCCGCACCTCGTCAGCTACGCGAATTATACCCATCACGCTTGGCGGCTTGAGCTCGAAGCTGGCCAACGACAGGGGGAACTCCATTATGAATACTATCTGTTCCGGGGTGATCGTCAATACACTGGTTTTTGCTTTGATGTGTTGTGTGGTGTCCCGAATCTGCAGATCAAACTCAAGACGTCCATCACCATTGTCACTCGATGTCAACTGTTCAAGGGTCAACTCATAGTCAAGGCCTACGAACTGGCCTTTAATTTCCGGGAAATGCTCATGATCAAACATGCCCCACATCTTTTCATCGCGAGAGCTATTGTCGGTGTTCATCTCGCTGACACGAACAGTCACGACCGGTGGTTGAACGACCTGACGCCCGGTTGGCCCCTCTTCAGTTTGCATAATGAATGGCTGACAGGCCACCTGCCCATCGAAATCATGCAAAGTCGATTGACCGAAAAAACGGATAGAGCAGTCCCCATCCAGGGTGATTGCCCCGGCATTGATGGCAAGCAAAAAAACGGCTGCAACAGAGATTAACCAAATGCGTAAAATCATGAGAGTTCAGGCTCCTTCTGTAAGACATATTCGTTCAAGAGTGACTGTTCTTCATTATCCGGCCGTGCAGGGCATGAGTCTTTGGTCCGAGGCAAGAAAATGTCGGCAACGAGGTTCAATATGACCTGGTTGTCGAACGGCTTGTCCAGGCAGGTCAGCACACCAGCATCGATCATCGCTTCGTGGCCGAAGCTCGAAGCGTTGGCGGTAAACACGATCGTGGGGATATCACCAATTTCACTGCGCACCCTCTGACAGAAAGCGAGGCCGTTCATCCTGGCCATCTGTAAATCCGTCAAAAGCAGTGACACCTTCTCATTCTGCAAAACAGTCATGGCTGATTCCGGGCTGTCTGCGAGGAGAACCTGGTAACCAACTCTTTCAAACAGGCGGGCGAGTACGATCCGATAATTTTTCTCATCATCAACCACGAGAATCTTCGGTATTTCCTGGTTCAGTTTGCTCATAAACCGCACCTGTCATCTGCAAAAGGACCAGGGCCTTCAATACCCTGATAGGCCCCGGAGGCAAAAGGTAAAGTGGCTTACCGCCTGTTAATTCCTATATTTGCATCTGACATGCCAACATCGTAACATACTGTAATCATTGTCAGTGGCATAAAAAACCGGGGTTACGTGTACAAATATTTATACACGCACCCCCGGCTGTAAAATACAATTGCCAACTTTCTGAATCAGTCGGACATCATGCCATATTTACGCAGCTTGTACTGCAGGTTACTGCGACTGATACCAAGCAACCTGGCGGCCTGGGCCTGGATCCCGCGGGCCTGAATCATTGCCTGGTGAATCAACCCGGATTCAAGATCCTCGAGTAGTTCGGGAAGGGGTTTACCAAGCTCTGTTCTGTTCGCTCTGGATCTCGGGGGATCGGCAACAGCGCCTTGCAGTGACACAGGCAGTTCCTCCGGTGTAAATTGATCGCCACTGCAGAACAGAACGCCCCGTTCAATGATGTTCTGCAATCGCGAATGTTTCCGGGCCAGGCATACTGCGCAGAAGCTGCAGCGTCTCGGCGGCAAATCCACTGACCGGCCGACCCAGTTCCCTGGCATAACGTCGCAAGAAGAACAGGGCCAGCAACGGTATGTCTTCCACCCTCTCTCGAAGCGTCGGGGTATTGAGGGTCACGACATCGAGACGGTAATAGAGATCATCACGAAATTGCCCGTTCTCGATCAGAGCTTTCAGATCCCGGTTGGTCGCAGCCACCACGCGGACATCGCATTCGATTTCCGCATTACCACCAGCTCTCCTGAAACGTTTTTCCTGGAGCAGGCGCAGCAACTTGGGTTGCAGGGGAAGGGGCATCTCACCTATTTCATCGAGAAACAGGGTGCCGCCGTTGGCCATTTCGAGCAGACCACGTTTACGCTCGGTAGCACCAGTGAAGGCCCCACGTTCGTGGCCGAACAATTCACTTTCGAGTAGATTTTCGGCGAAAGTGGCGCAATTGACTGCGACCAGCGCGGCACTCTTTCTCATACTCGACTGATGCAAGGCACGCGCAACCAGTTCCTTGCCGGTACCGCTCTCTCCGGTGACCAGAACAGAGGTCGGTGCCGGCGCAACCTGCTTGATGTCCTGCAGCAACTGCCGAACCACCACACTCTGGCCGATGATTTCACTGCCGTTGCCCGCGTCAAGCTGCCTTCTCAGCAGGGCGTTTTCGGTTTGCAGACGAGCATAATCCAGGGCCTTGCCGACGACGACCAGGATCTCTTCGTTCTTGAAAGGTTTCATCAGGTAGTCAAAGGCTCCGGCCTTCATCGCCTGCAGTGCAGTCTCCACCGTTGCAAAGGCCGTCACGATGATGAAAGGGATGTCGCCGAAGTCACTCAGGACACGCTGGTGGAAAGCCATGCCGTCCATATTCGGCATCCTCAGGTCGGAGAGGATTAGAGCGACATCTTCACGGCCGAGCAGCTCAAGGGCTGCAAACGGGTTCTCGGCAGCGGAGACCCGATGCCCGGCCTCGGTCAGGAGCTTTGTCAGGACGACGCGGTAATTCTTTTCATCATCAACGACCAGAATGTGAGCCATTTAACTGATCTCCAATGGAAGTGAAGCGGTGAATGTACTGCCTTCTCCAGCACGACTGACCGCTTTCAATGAGCCGCCATGACTTTCCATGATCTTGTAAGCATTTGCAAGGCCGAGGCCAGTACCACCGCTTTTCGTTGTAAAAAACGGGTCGAAGACCCTTGACAGGTTCTCTGCGGGGATACCAGAACCCGAATCACCAACCACGATATCGATGCGCTCCGGATAATGTTGCAGAGCAACACGAACCCGGCCGCCCGGAGCTGTTGCCTCGAGCGCGTTCAACAGCAGGTTGAGCAAAACCTGTTGCATCATATCAGCATCAACTGAAGCCAGACAGGTGGCGCACTCAAGATCAAGATCAAAAACAAGTCCCTTCTGCTGGGCAGCGTTCTGCAGTGAATCCAGGATCCGCGCAACCAAAGCCGCCAGGTCACACGGTTGGCGATGCGGCTCAAGCTGTCGGCCGAAGGTCAGAAACTCCGTGATCAATCCGTTCAGGCGAGTTGACTCCTCCTGGATAATTTCGAGCAGTTGCCGGGCCTCCGTATTGGCGACCTCACGATCGAGCAGCTGCGCCGAAGAAGATATGATCCCTAGAGGGTTGCGGATTTCGTGGGCGATGCCGGCCGACATCTCGCCGAGGGAAGCAAGCCGCGCCTTGGTCCTGAGGCTTTCTTCCGCTGTTTCAAGACGTTCCAGGGAATCCTTGAGATGCTGCTGGTTTTCCAGAAGCTTGTCGTTTAGCTGCTGTTTCATGGCTAACTGGAGACGGTTTTGCCGGGCAAAGGTCTGCACCAGAATTCCGACAAGGAAAAACATGATGCCAAAGCCGATGAGTTCAGGTAATTCCTCCACCCGCTCCCTGGGATCGAGATACATATGCGGAGGCAGGTGGGCAATAAACAGAACCAGGGCAACCGTACATGTGACGATGGTCCCTCTCAATCTCAGGTGAGCGGCGGCGACAGTTATCGGCAGAAAGAAGACGATCCAGAAGTTGCTTTCATCCTGGCCTGGCACCCTGGTGCTCCAGACGACCAGAGCACAGAGAAACAGGTACATGGCAACGTAGGCGTTGATCAGTCCGGAGCTCACAAGTCTGGATGTGGTGAAGCGGTAATCGATGATCAGATGGTAAGCGATCAGCAGGACAAGTGAAAGGCTCCCGTAGATGAGAGTCGTGCCTTTACCGAAAGCAAGGAGCAGAAGGAGCAGGAGCAGGAACAGCCCGCTCTGTATGAGAGAAAATGTCCTGGAGTGTGTGGTTTCTTCCATTTGGAGCCCTGTCCATGCATAACAATCCACAGATTTGTAAACGATAACTTAAATCCGAAGGTATCGCCAACATTTCTGACAGTATATCTTTATGAAGGCACTCCTACCGTTTTACAGTCGCAAAGAGTTCATCGTTTGCGTAAGAGATAAGTACGCCACATCTAGCGGAGCGGCCAAAAACGGCCGGCATCGCACGGCAGATCGAGTACAAGCCTGGGCTGCCCGGCCAGAATCAAGGCCTGACGCGCCAGCTGTTCTTCCCGGGAGTGAGACCAGCTGCGCGTGAGTCCAGGTTCGTCATCAGGCTAACAAGGCCTTTTTTGAACTGACAACAAAAATCGACCATTTTTAACTGAAGCAGGAGATGGTCGGGGACATAGCCGAGGCGATTGCCCGTGAGATAGAGCAGCTACCGTGCCACAATGATAAGCACATGAATTTATTCAGTTTAAAAATATTCAAGAATGGATTCGTACAAAATGATGTACGCAAAGGCCGTGGTCAAGAGGAAGTGTGCCAATTATTTTGACAAGTAGTGGGAGAACTTTCAGGTCGCCCAAAGCCAGGGGAACAGCGACTTGGATGTTCATGGAAAGGAGAAGGATTGAGGACCATGAAATTGTTGGGCAGGGGTTCTAATCCAAGACCGTCCGAGCAGTAATCCTTATAGCGCGATCTTTCGCCTCGCATGTGGGCGTCTTATGATCAGCACCACCAGCCCGGCAAAGATCAGGCTGATGCCGGTGAAGGCCTGCGCGTTAAGCTGTTCGCCAAGCACCACGATACCCAGGGTTGCCGCAGTCATCGGTTCGGCCAGCGAAAGGGTGACTGCGGTTGCAACCTGCACCGTCTGCAGACCGCGGGCAAAGAGCCAGTAGGAGAGTGCCATCGTCGCCAATCCGAGGTGCGTGACCACGCCGATCGAACGGGGCTGCAGTAGCCAGTCGAGCTCGCAGTTGACCAGCACTGGTGAAATCAAAATTGCCCCAAGACAGACCACCAGGGCCATCACGGCATTCGGCGCATGCTTTTCCAGCAAGCCCTTGATCATCAAGGTATAGGCCGCATAAGCAGCCCCGGCACCGACCGCCAGAAGGATGCCGACCGGATCGATGGCGATATCCCCGCCGCTTAAACTGAGCAGGCTGCAGCCGGCAATAGCCAGGGACGTGGCGATCATCCAGCGCCTGCTGAGGGTTTCGCCACGGAAAACACGCCCGAGAAACCCGCCGATCACAGGAGCGCTGCCGATACCGACGATCGTGCCAACCGCCACTCCGGTTCTGGCAACAGCGGCAAAGAAGCAGAGCTGGTAGCTCGCGGTAAAAACCGCGGCCATGAAAAGCGGCAGCCAGTTCCAGTCCCTCAGCCGACCCAGTTCCCGTCGATAGAGTGCCAGGCCCAGGAGAGCGACCCCACCGACCAGAAGACGCAAGGCACCGATTACCATGGGGTCAAATCCACTCGGCGCAAAAGCCTGGGCCGTACCGGTCGTCCCCCAGAGCAACGCGGCTCCCAGGACAAACCAGACTCCCGCTGCCGAACCCTGCTTAGTCATCCATCACTCCTCGGCAAGCCTTCACGAGCGGCCTCTTTCCGGTTCGGCCACGCGGTACATGGCCAGCAGAGATACAACAAAGCCAGGAGTCGACCCAGCAGATAAGCAAGGGCAGCAGCGGTTATCCCAGGCAAGGCAGAGTACATCACAAGCAGGGCCAGGACAACAAAGATAACGGATGCTTCAATAGCCGTTGCGACAGTAACAGGCAGGGTTACTCCATTGTTGATTAGTATCGCCCTCTGGTATCCGATGGCGACCGTCAAAGCCGGGAATAATGCCATGATCTGCAATGGCGGAATCGCTAACTGGACGAGTGTGGGAGGCAGGCCGGAAACGGTTGCATACCAGAAGACGTTCAACGGGGTAAAAGCGATCAAAGACAAACCACCACCCAGGCCAATCGCCAGATACAGGGCGAAACGACGAACGACCACGCGATTCTCCTCGCCATCCTTCAGTGTGGCAATGGCGACCTCCGGAAAAGAGAGCCCCAGGGCACGAAATACGAAAGTGAGAGAATAAAGCACCGGCATGATCGCCAGAGACTCAAGCGGTCTGCTGCCATGGCCCAGGAAGAAAGTCACCACGGGATGGACGCTCAGACCGATCAGCGGTGTCATGGCCAATGGCAGGTAGAAACGGCCCAGGGCAGTGTAGGATGACATGGTGGCACGGCCATCCTTCTCTTTCAACGATTCACCGATCGCCTGTCGGGCCAGCCAGCGGGTTGACAAGGCCTCGAGGATAACGCCGGCACTCAGCGCGCAAGCCCCCAGGCTGGCCCCCGGAAAGTCACTGAAGGACCAGAGCAGGCCGGCAGTTATCGACATACCCAACAGTCTTGTCGTCGTGCCAACGGCCACTCTGCCCGGCTGGTGGTGGGCAATTAACACCCCCTGGTAGAAACGGCGCATGCCGATCGCCGCCGGCCATGGCAGCAGCAGCCACATAGCCTGACGCACATGGGCGGCAACCTCAGCTGTCAAACCCAGCAGAGTCGATGTCAACGGTTTGAAGATCGGCGGCAACAGCAGGAACACAAGCAGCAAAGTAACGGCACCGCACAGCAGGATGGAGAAGGCCCGCAGGCGCAGGTAGTCAGCTCGTGAGCGTGCCAGGCGGGTGGAGGCACTCAGGAGCATGATCACCGGAGCTTCAGTGATCAGACCGAAGGCATAGGCCACCCCGTAAGCCGCCAGGTTGACGGCACTCTCCCCCATCCGGGCAATTACGGCAGCCAGAAATGGGCCTTCGATGGCCATCATCAACCAGGTCAAAGCCAGTGGCCACCAGAGGCGATACATTGTTTTCAGGGTTGCTTGTCGCGTCATAGTCATCCAGGGGTCCGGAGTCCAGCTACTGCATATACACGAAAAGGAGGATGCCAACAAGTGACATCCTCCTTTGCAACAAATATTGCTCGTCCTGGTCAGACCGATTTGGATTTCATGCCGAGCATCTGTCGCAAGGCATGCTGCGCGATACTCGGATTCTCCTTGAGACGACGCTTTGAATACGGCAGCCAGGACTTGCCAAATGGCACATAGACCCGTAAACGGTGTCCATCCTTGACCAGCAGGTCACGCAGTTCCGGGTCAACGCCGAGCAGCATCTGGAATTCATAATCCTCGCGCTTCAGGTTGAACTTGTCGATCAGGTACAGTGATTCGAAAACCAGCTTTTCATCGTGAGTTGCAATACCGACGTAAGCACCCTTCTCAAACATTTTTTCCAGGCAACAGACGAAACTGCGATTGATGGTAACCATCTCCTTGTAAGCAACTGCGCGAGGTTCGTTGTAAATCCCTTTACAGAGGCGGAAGTTGAGCAGCCCGTCACTTAACCCTTCGATATCATCAAGGGTCCGGCGCAGGTAGGATTGCAGCACCACGCCGACATGCCCGGGAAACTCCTCGCGTAAACGCCTGAAGAACTCGATCGTGTCATCAGTGCATGTGTGATCTTCCATATCGATGCGCACGAAGTTATTCAATCCGGCGGCCAGTTCAACAATCTCGCGGATATTGGCAAAAGCGAACTCCTTGTCGAGTTCCAGCCCCATCTGGGTCGGTTTCAGCGACAGATTTGCATCCAGCTTTTCCTTTTCAATTCCTTTCAGAATTTCTAGGCACTGCTCTTTGAAATAGGTCGCCTCTTCCCTGGTCTTGATGAATTCACCAAGGATATCGATGGTCGCCATCATGCCCTTGCCATTGAGCTGTTTGGTCACATCGACTGCGTGCTTGAGCTCTTCACCTGCGATGTAACCTTTGGCGAAGATGCCAACGATCGGACCGGGCACATGCATGATCGTTTTTGAAACCAGAAAGTTAAAAAGGGACATTCATGCCTCCATCAATGAATAGTGTTGATACCAGCGACCAAAGCAATCCACCAACACTCTTACTCAGCATCCATGAAGGGGTAAGCAAAGTTCTCGGGCGCATCAAACGTCTCTTTAATTGTGCGCGGTGAGACCCAGCGGACCAGGTTGAGGTACGAGCCGGCCTTGTCATTGGTGCCCGAAGCACGCGCACCACCAAACGGCTGCTGGCCAACCACGGCACCCGTCGGTTTGTCGTTGATATAGAAGTTGCCGGCTGCATTTTCCAGTTTGCTCAGAGCAAGGCTCACTGCACTTCTATCGGTTGCGAACACCGCACCCGTCAAAGCGTAGATGGAGGTCTTGTCACAGAGGTCAAGCGTCTCCTCATACTTTTCGTCCTCGTAGACATAAATAGTCATGACCGGACCGAAGATCTCTTCTTCCATGGTGCGGAAGTTCGGATTGCTGGTCAGGATCACGGTCGGCTCGATGAAGTAGCCTTTGCTGTCGTCATAACCGCCACCAATGATGACTTCAGCGTCAGTCAGCGGCCTTGGCATAATCGATAAACTCGGTGATCGTGGCATAAGCCGACTTGTCGATCACGGCATTGAAAAAGTTGGAGAAGTCGCTGGTCGGGCCCATCTTGATCTTTGCCAAGTCATCTTCGAGCTCGCTGCGGACCTCGCCCCACAATCGATTCAGGGATGTAGGCCCGCGAGGCCGCCGAGCATTTCTGGCCCTGGAATTCGAAAGCTCCACGGACGATCCCGGTGACCAGCTTGCGGACATTGGCACTCTTATGGGCCACGATGAAATCCTTGCCACCGGTCTCACCGACAATACGTGGATATGATTTGTACCTGGCAATGTTCTTGCCGACCGTTTCCCACATCTGGTGGAAGACTCCGGTCGAGCCGGTGAAGTGAATACCGCCGAGATCGGGGTGGTCAAGACAAAGCCTGCCGACCATCGATCCAGGACCGGGGACAAAGTTGATAACACCGTCCGGCATGCCCGCTTCCTTGAGGATTTGCATGAAAAGGTACGGGGTGTAAACGCAGGACGACGCCGGCTTGAGCAGGACCGTATTGCCCATGATCGCCGGCGAGGTCGCCAGGTTGCCGGCAATCGCGGTGAAATTGAAAGGCGCCACAGCAAAGATGAAACCTTCCAGGGGGCGCTGCTGGACGAAGTTCCAGACACCCTTCGACGAATAGAGTGGCTGGTCCGTGTAGACCTGCTGTGCGTAGTAAACGTTGAAACGCAGGAAATCGATCAGTTCGCAGGCCGCATCGATCTCTGCCTGGTAGGCCGACTTGCTGGTCGAGAGCATGCTGATCGCGTTCATGACGTAGCGATATTTGCCAGCCAGCAACTCAGCGGCCTTGAGGAAGATCGCCGCACGTTCCTCCCAACGCAGCGCAGCCCAATCTGCCTTGGCAGCCATTGCAGCCTCAATCGCCATGTTGATCTCTTTTTCCCCGGCGATGTGATATTCACCGAGGACATGCTGATGATCGTGCGGCATGACCACCTTGCCTGTTTTGCCGGTGCGGACTTCCTTACCGCCAATAATCAGGGGGATTTCAATTTTTTTTGCAGCGATATCGGCAATGGCTGCTTTAAGCAGATCGCGCTCGGGAGTGCCGGGAGCGTAGCTGTTGATCGGCTCGTTGGCAGGTGTTGGAACTTTGAGTATGGCGTTATTCAGCAGGTTCATGACGAGCACCTTTCGTCTCTGGTTATTTATCGTTTAAGGACTCGCATCCAAAATACTCTACCCCCAGTAAGAGCAAGCAGGATGCCAAGCCACCCTGGTCTCCTGTGCCAGAGAGGCCTGCTCTGCTCAGGTGCCTATCAATTGACAGCACCCAAAACACGTGAGGAAATTATAACAGATTGTTTTTAAAAAGATTTTACGATGAGCATGAATTGTTAGAGAGGACAAAACCGGCAAAGAAAATTACCCGATTTTTCTTGAACAGCCGCCGAGAGACGGAATCAGAGGCGATCAAAAGAAAAATATTTATGCCATAAAGCATTAAATAAAAATCTTCCTAGATATATATGCTATTGTTTTTTATATAGAATATAGAATTATATGCGAATATGCATTGGATTTTTTATGACGCAGGCATATGCATAAATGCATAAACTTTACCCTCCGACATTGGCTGTCAGGCCATATTCGTCAAAAATCTCCAGGGCGCGCGCAACGCTTTCAGGATCGGGCTCTTTCAGGGCACTCAGATCACGTTCCTGGCCCAGCTTCAGATCCTTCCCTTTCGCAACATCATGGAACGGCAAAAGGTTGATCTCTTTGTTCATGCCGGCCAAGCCTGCAACAAACCCTGCAAAAGCCTTGACGCTTACCACATCATCGTTCACACCACCGATTAGCGGGATACGCACCTGGATCGTTGCACCACTCTCCGCCAGCACTTTTAGATTGTTCAGAATCAGCTGGTTATCAACGCCGGTGTAGCGCTTGTGCCTTTCAGCATCGATCATCTTCAGATCATACAGGAAGAGGTCTGTGTATCTGGCAACCTCGAGCAATGTTTCGGCCTTGACGTACCCCGAGGTATCGATCGCTCGATGGATATTCTTCCTGCCACAGGCATCGAGAAGTTCTACCAAAAACTCCGGATAGAGAAGAGGCTCCCCACCGGAAAAAGTCACCCCGCCACCCGACTGGTCGAAAAAAGGCCTTTCCTTTTCGATGATGCCGACGAGCTCTTCAACAGAGCGGTACTGTCCGGACATCTCTGTTGCCAGAGTCGGGCAGACTTCCGCACATTTTCCGCACAGGGTGCAGAGACTTTCATCTGTCACGATCCCTTCAGGCGTCAGGGTGCAGGCCTGCACGGGACAGACACGACAGCATTCCCCGCAACCGATGCATTTACTGGCGGTAAAAAGCTTTTGAATTTTTGGCGAGATGCTTTCAGGATTGTGGCACCACTGGCAGTTCAGCGGACACCCCTTGAGGAAAATCGTGACGCGAATCCCCGGACCGTCATTGATCGAATAACGCTTGATATCAAAAATTAGTGGTTTTTGCACGTGATCCCTGGCATGGAATTGAGCCATGAAGACTCGAAGTCACAGAGGGAGGCACAAGGCAAAAGCGCAGTTCAAATACAACGCTGCAGCAACGATATATTATTCTGCGAACAGCTTGCTTTGTGCCTTTGTGCCTTCGAGGCGCTTTCACAAGCGATTCTAAAACGACTCGTTCTCAGTCCGTTCGATGACTTCCTGCTGCAGGTCAGCATTCATATCGTTGAAGTAGTCGCTGTAGCCCGCCATACGCACTAACAGATCCTTGTAGTCTTCAGGGGTCTCCTGAGCCGCTTTCAATGTCGCGGTATCGACGATGTTGAACTGGATGTGATGGCCGCCGAGGGTAAAGTAGCTGCGGATCAACTGGCCAAGCCTGGCAACATCCTCGTCACGCTTGAGCAGGCTGGGCAGGAAGCGCTGGTTGAGCAACGTACCACCGGACATGGTGTGGTCAAGCTTGGTCAGTGAACGGACCACCGCCGAGGGGCCATGGGTGTCGGCACCATGCGAGGGGGAGGTACCGTCGGAAATCGACTTTCCGGCCAGGCGGCCATTGGGGGTCGCCCCCATCACTTTACCAAAGTAGATGTGGCAGGTCGTAGAAAGCATGTTGAGGTGATACGTCTCACCCTTGACGTTTGGCTTGCCATCGATGGCGTCCAGCAGGTCGTGGTAAACCTTCAGGGCGATCTCATCGGCATAGTCGTCATCATTACCGAAGAAAGGTGTCTTGTTAAGCACCGTCTGGCGTAGGAACTCCTCACCCTCGAAGTTTTTGCCCACAGCTTCCAGAACACGTTCCATGCTGAAGGTCTTATCCTCGAAAACGTGCTTCTTGAGCACGGCCAGGCTGTCAGTCGTGGTCCCCAGGCCGGTGCACTGAATATAGTTGGTATTGTAGCGCGGGCCACCGTCGTAATAATCCTTACCCTTGCTGATGCAATCCTCAATGACCACTGACAGGAATGGCGCCGGTGCGTACTTGGCAAACATCCGGTCGATATAGTTACTCACCCGTGATCTTGGTGTCGACGATGAAGTTGAGTTGTCGATTAAACGCCTCGTAGAGCTCATCGTAACTTTCAAAGTTCCTCGGATCTCCGGTTTCAATACCGGCCATCTTGCCGGTTACCGGATCGATGCCGTTGTTCAGGGTGACTTCCAGAATCTTCGGCACATTGAGGTAACCGGTCAGGATGTAGGCCTCCTTGCCGAAAGCGCCCACTTCAATGCAGCCGCTGCAACCGCCTTCCCGGGCGTCCTTGAGCGACTTGCCCTGGCGCAGCATCTCGACGATGTACACATCCGGATTGAACACGGATGGGTAGCCGTGCCCCTGGCGAATCACCTTGCAGGCGGCGTTCAGGAAACGGTCTGGTGTCTTGCTGCTGACATGCACCGAGTTGCCGGGCTGCAGGACATGCAGCTCCTCAATCACCTCGAGCATGATGTAGGACACTTCGCTGACCCCGTCCTTGCCGTCACCCGTTACGCCACCAATATTGATATTGGTGAAATCGTTATAAGTGCCACTCTCGCGGGCCGTGATGCCCACCTTGGGCGGCGCCGGATGATTGTTGACCTTGATCCAGAAGCAACTGAGCAGCTCCTTGGCCTGTTCGCGGGTCAGTGTCCCGGCAGCGACCTCCGCCTCGTAGAAAGGCGCGAGGTGCTGATCGAAATGTCCCGGGTTCATGGCATCCCAACCGTTGAGCTCGGTGATCGTGCCGAGGTGCACGAACCAGTACATCTGGATTGCTTCATAAAAGGTTCGCGGCGCATTGGCAGGCACCCAACGGCAGACTTCGGCAATTTTCTGCAACTCGGCAACCCGTCTGCGGATCACTTTCAGCCGCAGCCATCTGTTCTGCCAGATCAGCGTGGCGCTCGGCAAAAACAATCACGGCATCGCACGAGATGTCCATCGCCTTGAGCTCTTCGCTCTTGTCAGTGGCCTCCGGGTCATTGAGGAAATCCAGCGCGGCAAGTTCATCGGCGATCTGCTTTTTGAAATCGAGCATCCCCTTGCGATAGATCTGGCCATCCAGAGCGGTGTGCCCCGGGGCACGCTGCTCCATGAACTCGGTAAATAGACCGGCTTCGTAAGCAGCCCGCCACTCGTCGGGGACATGGCTGAAGATTCGCTCGCGAATCGTTTTGCCTTGCCAGTAGGGGATCACCTCGCGGGCGTAGATCGCAACATCCTCATCACTGATGGTGTAGCGTTGCTGATCACGGGTATTGAGGACATGGAAATCTTCGACACTGTGGCAGGTCAGTTCAGGAAAAGTCGGCACAGCCTTCGGCTTCGGGCCGCGTTCGGCGACGATCAACTCATCATCACCGATATAAAGAGTTTTCTTTCGGCAGTGGTCGAGAAAATTCAGCGCCCTCAACATCGGAATCGAGTGCTTGCCGAAATTTTCCTTGTAGAAGGCTGTCTCGTGCAAGGCGCGTTCGATCGACAGACTCGGCTCAGCTTCCACGCTCAACTTGCGCAGACGCTGGACGCGCTCATTCATCCCCGGGCCGATAGCCGCCTTATTCTCCGGGTAAAAATTACCTTCGGCAGCGGCCTTTCTCTGCGGCACAACTTTCAGTTTATTTCCCATGACCACAACAACCCTCATCTTCTGACTCACCAGCCGGTGAATCCGCCTGGAGGTTTAATTCATCTTGCATTGTACTGCGGACTTTGAACCGGAGACAAGCGACCCATAGCCGAAAACCCATTAAAGGCACTCGCAAAACAATAAACAATACTTAAAATAGAGCAATAATGGTACCAAGCGAGGGCAAACTTAAAAAAACCTCAAGAGCCTGTAATAAAAGAGTTTATTTGATATATGGAGCAAGAGGCCAGACAATGAATGTGTACTTTTTATTCACTAATGAATAAAATATTCACAAACGAATAAAACATCCATAAAAACTGCCTTATTTCCGGTAAGACCCCAGATAGATCGCCGAGAGGATCAACAGGATGCCAAAAACTTCAGAGCCACCGGTCGGGCGATCAAAAATCATGACATCCCAGACAAAAGCCAGCGCAGGCTGAAGCAGCAGGACCAGGCCAGCGACCGTCGCCGGCACATGCCTGACAGCGGAAGAAATAATTGACCAGCCAACTGTCGTACTCAACACGCCAACACCGAGCAGCGCCAGCAGGGAACCAACATCGGGAATCGCGAATGATGCGCCGGTCGCCAGACCAACCACACCAAGCACGATGGATCCGGAAACCGAGACGACAAGCATGACAGACATGCCGCTGACAACATTCTCCTTCATCGACTCTTTCAGGAACAGCAGGTAACCGGAATAACAGATAGCCGCGAGCAGCCCGAAGACGATCCCGGACCTGACCCCGGAGGACAACATCGCCCCAATCCAGTCCGGTAATAAAGGTCAAGCCGAAGAACGCCATAAAGATGGCCACAACAAACATCCGGGTGACTTTTTCCCGGAAAAGCAGCCAGGCAAAGAGTGCCGTAAAAAAAACCTGGAAATTCGCCAGGAGCGTCGAAAACCCCGGCCCGACCAGATGGATACTGCGATGCCAGCACATGAAGTCTATTGCCAGGAAGGACCCGCTCGCCACCAGCAGCAACGCAGGCCCACGCGGCAACCGTTGCATTTCTCCGCGCAGACACAGAACGGCGAGTAAAGACAGGGCGGAGAAAAACAATCTGTAGAAGCCGGCAATATCAGGGGAGACGTCGGCCAACCTGATAAATATTGGCGCGAAGCTGATGCAGACACCACCCAAGATCAGCCATAGAATGGGTGAGGCCTTTCTTTACGACAGCATCATGAGAATTCGACGATTATCTCCCTCGAATATCCAAAGGACACCACTGGTTAAGCGCCCTTTTGAGTGTCCCAGAAAAACCGTCTGACTTATCCCAGCTTGGCACCATTCGGCACTTCACGTTCCGGCACAGCGATCACAACAGATTTATCATCACGATAAAACCCGGTGAGCAGAAACTCTGAACGCATCGGGCCAACCTGTTTCGGCGGAAAGTTCACTACACCGACAATCTGTCTGCCAAGCAGGTCTTCCTTTGAATAATGCACCGTTATCTGGGCACTCGCCTTGCGGACACCTATGTCAGGCCCGAAATCGGCCTTGACTTTATAGGCCGGGTTGCGCGCCTCCGGAAAGTCTTCTACTTCGACAATTGTGCCGACACGCAATTCAACAACAGCAAATTCGTCCCAGGAGATTTCTTTCATTGCATTCACATCTCACTCAAGCATTCGTCACTCGCGTGACCGATGACAACACCGTACTTCTGCATCTTGCGGGCAACTGTCGGCTGACTCATGTCTAGCGCTGCCGCGATCTCCTGCTGGCTGCGACAACTTCTGCTGGCCTCAATAAGTACGGCACGCTCGACGCTTTCCAGGATCTGCCCCATCGACATGATCTCCGGCCAGCTCACCGTTGCCGCAGAGCAGCCTTCATCGCTGCCCACAACAACGGCTCGCGGCAGGTCGCTGACATCGATCATCTCAGTATCCGTCATCACCACCAGCCGCTCACAGATATTCATGAGTTCACGGACATTGCCAGGGAAGGGATAGCTCGCCAGGCGGTCGATGGCGGCACGGGTCAGACGCTTCGGTTTCGCCGAGCGTTCGGCAAAAAGGTCGATAAAAGACCGGATCAGCGGCAGGATGCATTCCCTGCGCTCGCGCAGGGCCGGAATCGTCAGGGGGATAACGCTGATGCGGTAGTACAAGTCCAGTCGAAAAAGCTTTTCCTCAACCCGTTTTTCCAGATCGCGGTTGGTGGCGGCAATGATTCGCACATCCACCTTTCTGCTGCCCGTCCCACCCAGGCGTGTTACCTGGCCATCCTCCATGAAGCGCAGCAGCTTGACCTGCGAGGCGAGGGGCAGTTCGGCGACCTCATCAAGGAACAAGGTGCCGCCATCGGCCAGTTCAAGCTGCCCCGGCTTACTGCTTACCGCCCCGGTAAAGGCCCCTCGCTCATAGCCAAACAGTTCAGCCTCGATCAAGGTCTCCGGGATGGCGCCGCAATTGATCTTGATCAGAAGCTTGTCCGATCGGCGGGAATGGCTGTGGATCAGTTCCGCAAACAGGCTCTTGCCGACTCCGGACTCTCCCAGGAGAAGTACCGTTGAATCAACTTCGCTCAATTTAAGAGCCTGGTTTAACGCTTTGATCATGCCGGGACTTCTGGCGACCACCGGATGCGCATCAAGGTATTCCTGCCGCAGCTCAAGAACCTGGTGGCGGAACTGATCGCCGATCGCCTGCTGCTCTTCAAGCTCTCTTTGCAGGCGATCCATCTCGGTGATATCGCGCTCGCTGACCACGACGCGGATGACGTTACCGTGGTCATCGAAAACCGGAGTTGCCGTGGAGATCAACTTCAATCCATAGCGGCTTTCCTGCAGCAGGCTGACAACTTCACGTTTCTTGATTGCTTCAAGGGCCGCGGAAGGCAAAATGACATAACCGTCCCTGGCGACATCCAGGTAATTACGGCCGACAACCTTTTCCGGGGGAGCATGGTTGATCCGGGCCGACGCAGGGTTCATGTGGATGATGCGTCCGGAACCGTCACAAACAAACAGGCCGTCCGAAGATGACTCGATGATCGCGTCCAGCTCCCGGGTCAGGTGTTCCAGTTCCAGGGTTTTATTATCTGACCGAATCTCTTCCCGCGCCATTCAGTATCCCCTCGTAAACCTTCCCAGCTAACGCATCACGAAACCATTTCTCAAGGGATCGCTCGGATCAATCAGGAATTCATGTCGCCCGGTAATGTAGGCGCTGCCTTCGACCTCGGGGATGATCGCCCGGTGTGTGCCGAACGTCGCCTCCCCGGCCACCTGGCAGCGAAAAGAACTGCCGATAATGCTCTCTATGGTGATTGCATCGCCGATCCCGATCTCACCACGTGCGTGGTGAATCGCCAGTCGACCGCTGACTCCGGTTCCGGTCGGGCTGCGATCGACCTCGCCCTTCGGCGAAGATACAGACATTACTCGGAATGCGCACCCTCCCCTTTCGGCTCATCGATAAAGATCGTTCCATAGAGGAAACTCAGGTCCTCTTCGAAGGGATGCGGGATCGTCCGGCTCGCCATAACCGCACGCTTGATCGCCATCCCTTTATCGATCAGGCCATGCAGGTTCCCCGGAGAGACCTTCAGGCCGACATCAGCAGCATTGACGTAAGCATAAAAGCCTCCGCCAAAAGCGAGATCGTAGCGAACATTGCCGAGGCCCGGCACTTCCACGAACTGGTCAAGGTCGATGACGAACGAGGGGACATTCCGAAAGGAGACGCTCCGAACACGATCTTCTTCAATATGCGCACAGGCCATCACCAGTCCGGCAGGCGTATCGATATGCAAAATCGTCTGCGGGGACTTGCATGGCGACCATACCGCATTCGAGGGCGACCGTGGTTATGGCAATGATGCCATGTCCGCACATGGTGCTGAAACCTTCGTTGTGCATGAACAGGACACCGAAATCGGCTTTTTCTGTGACCGGTGGCGTGACGATACAACCGTACATGTCGGCGTGACCACGCGGCTCCAGCATCAGGGCCGTACGCAAGTGATCGTACTTTTCCTTGACAAAACGTCGCTTTGCCAAAATGGTTTTGCCATCCAGCGACGGAAATCCCGAGGTGACCACGCGAAAAGGTTCGCCTGCCGTGTGGGCATCGATCGTAGTTATTTTCTGCCATTCCTCAGGCGCTCTCCAGTTTTTCATTTCAATACCTCCAGCGACAAAAACCGGGCCGAATCAGCTCAGGAGAAGTCAACTTCTGTGCCCAACCCCTGCTCTTTGGCCGCAGCAAAGACCAGCGCTGCGGCCATGGTGTCCTGCACGGCAATCCCGACCGACTTGAAGAAGGTGATCTGCTCATCGTTTTCACGCCCCGGCTTGTCGCCGTTGAGAATCTCACCCAGTTCCGCGTCGATCTGAGCATTTGGAATAATGATATCTCCAGCCTCTTCAAGACAGGCTTCGCAGGAATCAACGACTATCCTGGCGCGCCCCACCGCGACCTCGTCAATCTCACGCTTGTCCGGGGTAAAGGTACCGATACCGGTAATATGCGTACCCGGCTTAAGGTCATGACCATCAAAAAGAGGGACTGGTGAGGTGGTTGCCGTCAGGACAATGTCAGCGATCTGCACGGCTTCGCCCGGGGTTCGGCCAAGCATGACCCGCGGGGCATCCGGCCAGGTCGCAACTTCATCGGCCAGACGTTTCGCAGCCTCCGGGAAATGATCGATGATGCTGACCTCGGCAATCATCCCGAACTGCGAGCACCGCCTGCAGTTGCGTGCGAGCCTGGACCCCGGCACCAAACAGGGCGACGCTCCTGGCATCCTTGCGAGCCAGCACATCGGCCGCAGCGCCACCACCGGCGCCGGTGCGAATCGCCGTCAGGCTGCCACCGTCCATCAAAGCCAACGGAAAACCGGTCTCGGGATCGAGCACCATGACCGTGGCAGAGATTGTCGGCAGGCCTTGTTTCGGGTTGTCTTCGTAGATGGAAATAATCTTGACGCCGAGGCTCCGGCTGTCATGCAGGTAGGCGGGCATCAGCAGGCTCACGCCCTTCTCCGTCTGCACATGAGTCCGCAGGGGGACCGTTGACCGTCCGGTGGAAAACTGCACATAGGCCTGCTTCATCGCTTCTATCGCTTTCGGCATCGGCAAAGCGGCCTTGACATCGGCCGCGGCAAGCATTCTTATTTTCATTCTCTCTCTCCTTAAACTAGGGACAACAACATTTAACGCAAAAACGCAAAGGGCGCAGAGGAACCTGAAACCATCTTAAAAGCAATACTGACAGCCAGGACGACTTTGCGATAAAGCATCTCTTGCTATTTTCTGGCTTGTTTCAACCTCTCCTCAATCGCCCGGGAAGTTTTGGTCAGAGACAGGCCTCCCAGGCCCGTACAACGCAACGCGTGGGGCAGACTCCTGCCCACCTGGTCCATCGCAGCCAGGACCTCGTCAAAGGGGATCAGATGGTCGAATCCCGCCAGCGCCATATTCGCCGCGGAGAGCGCATTGGCGGCGGCCATAGCGTTCTTGCCCAGACAGGGAGCCTCAACCCGGTTGGCGATCGGATCGCAAATCATCCCGAGGCTGGACTGCAAAGCCATGGAAGCCGCGGCAACGGCCTGCTCCAGGCTGCCTCCGGCCAGAGTCACCAGGCCTGCCGCAGACATACCGGACGCAGAGCCACACTCAGCCTGGCAGCCCCCTATTTCAGCCGAGAAAGTGGCCCCCCGGGCAATGAAAACACCGATTATCCCTGCCGCCAGCAGGGCTTTCACCGCTGCGTCTTCTTCAAGCCCGAGAAACTCTGCGGCGGCCACGCAGGTCCCCGGCAAAACTCCGCACGAACCAGCGGTGGGAGCCGCAACCACCAGGCCCATGGAACTTTTGCATTCCATGGTGGCCGTCACGGCCAGGAGAATGGCATTCAGGACACCCGCATCAAGCAGCCGTCCCTGCTCCATCAACTCCTTGTATTTGCCGGACTGCCAACCGAGAATGCGATCATCATATTCCGTCCCGGCGAGTCCTGCATCTATGGCCCGGCGCATAACTCCGGCGATCTGACGCATCCTGTCGAAGACTTCGCCCTCGGCCATCCCGCCACGGGCACTCTCGTACTTTACCGCCAGCTGCCAAAGCGTCAGGGAAGTTTGCGCATTATATTCCAGCATCTCCTGGCAAGTCAGGAACGGCAGCCGCTCCTGCTCCATGGCAAGCACCGGCATCACCGGCTCGATCGTTCTGATCACCAGCTGTCCGGCCTGCCCTTTCATTGGAGCCAGCAGCTCTTCGATGTCGACCTTGCCCCTGACCTGTACGATCGTGACTCCAGCGTGACTGTTGAGCTTGATTTTTTCATCAGCCAGATGTCGCTCAAGCAGGGTCAGCACACCCAGCCCCGCCTGACCGAGAAAGATCAGGGTCTCATGCTGATCGCCAAGGATTGTGATCGGGACATCATCAATCGAGATGATTTCGATCATGCCACCACCGGTGGAGATCGCCACCAGCTTGTGCTTTTCCCTGCTGTTTTTCAGAGTCAATCGGTAGGTGTTCGGGTGGATGTCACCGAAGTCACCGACACGCACCTCGGTGGTCACTCCTGCAGCGTGCAGGGCCTGCCCGGATTGGGCGAGACGATCATTGGTCGCGTCCCAACCCAGGAGACCACCCCACAGACCGATGTCGCTGCCCTGGTTGTCAAATGTCAGCGCCAGCGACCCTTGCGCGTCGCATTCGACCAGCACATCATCGATCACACCCTGCATCAGGGCTCTGGCAATCAGACCGATACGCAGAGCGGCAGCACAGTGCGAACTGGACGGGCCCCTCATCACTGGCCCGATAACATCGTTGAAAATACTGGGATGCAGATTGCTCATATTCAACACTCCATGAGGAGGTTTATTCAGGTCACGGCAGCTCTCCTGCCAGGTGGATGACAAATCGGCTCCATAGATAAAGCCGTTCAAAGAGCGTTTTCGCTCGGGTAGGTCAGTCAGGAGACAACGCAGGTCAAAGAACCTGCATCTTCATCCATGGCGCAGAATTATGGAAATCGGCGACGGCACTGCCCGGCGGGACCAGCGCGTCACACGCTGCACGGGTCTGATCGTCGAGCTGCATTTCCATAACCGGCAGAAAATGTTCCAGCTGCTCCAGCGTGCGCGGGCCGATCAGCGGCGCAGTGATACCGGGCTGGTCTTTGACCCAGAGGACGGCCAGTTGCGCCGGGGAGATGCCACGATCTTTGGCCAGCTGCACGAACCGGCTACCGACCTCGATGCCCCGCGCAGTGACTCGTTCCGCATAGATACCACCACGCAGTGCCGCCCTGGAGGCTTCCGGGGTCTTGTCAGCGTCGGCGTAGCGCCCGGCCAGGATACCCATGGCGAGCGGCGACCAGGGGAAGATGCCAAGCTGGTACTCCTGGCAAAACGGCACCATTTCGTTCTCTATCCGCCGGTCCAGCAAGTTGTAGGGCGGCTGTTCCGAGACAAAACGGACGTAGCCCTTCAGCTCGCTGACCATGATCGATTCCATCGCCTTCCACGCCGGGGTGGTCGAACAGCCGACATAGCGTACCTTGCCCTGGCGTACCAGGTCGGTCAGCGCGCACATTGTTTCCTCTATCGGCAACTCGAAGGAAGGTCGATGCAGCTGAAACAGATCGATGCAATCAACTTGCAGGCGCTTGAGAGACTCTTCACAGGCCTTCATCAGGTGCAGACGGGAATTGCCGCAATCATTCGGCCCGGGACCGGTCGGGTAGTGGGCCTTGGTGGCCACCAGGACCTGGTCACGACGACCGCTGGCAGCCAGTGCCCGACCGATGATGCGTTCACTTTCACCTTTTGCATAGCTGTTACTGGTATCGATCAGGTTGATACCGGCGTCCATCGCGCGTTCGATCATCGCAATCGACTCTGCTTCAGGGGTGGGGTTTGCGAAGTTGTCAGAACCAAGACACAGCGGGGCGACCTTGACGCCGGTTCTGCCGAGCAGGCGATATTCCATAGAGCGCCTACCTTGCGGTGAAACCAGCATCGACGTTGACCATCGCACCGGTCATGTAGCTGGCAGCATCAGAGGAGAGAAAAAGCACAACCCGGGCGATCTCAACCGGCGCGGCAAGACGTCCCATCGGCACACTGTCAGCGAGGGCCTGCATCATCTCCGCAGTCACCGGAGCAGAGCGTTCCGAAGTCAGCATCGGCGTGTTGACCTCTCCGGGGCAGACCGCGTTGATGCGAATGCCATCTTTGACGTGGTCCAGGGCCATGGCCCGGGTAATCTGGTGCACGGCACCTTTAGAAGCACAATAGGCCATCACACCTGCGGCACCGACTTCACCCCAGATCGAACCGAAGTTGACGATTGTCCCGCTGCCTTGCTCCTTCATGACGGCAACTGCGGCACGGCTCATGTAGAAGACCCCGTTGACGTTGACGTTCATGATCCGCTGCCATTGTTCATCCGTAGTGCCGGGGCCATCGGCACGCACGATGATACCGGCGGCGTTAACCAGGATATCGAGGCGACCGGAGCGTTCCACGGCCGTGGCGACGGCCTGCTTGCAGAACGCGGAGTCGCTGACATCACCGATCAGAGGCGGGTCTGCAGAGATATCCGAGGCAACCTGGACGGCCAGTTCAGCATTGCGATCGACGACCAAAACCCTGGCACCGGCAGCACTGAATTCCCTTGCTGTCGCTGCGCCCATACCTGATGCGGCCCCTGTGACCAGGACAACCTTACCAGCAAAATCCATCATTTTGTCTCTTTCCAGATTATGGCAAAATCAGGCCATAGAACTTTACTCACCGAGATATGCGTTGATAATCCGCTCGTCGTTCTTGAGGACTTCGGCATCATCGTGCATGACAATCTCACCGGTTTCGACGACATAACCGTAGTCAGCGACCCCCAAGGCCATCTTGGCGTTCTGCTCGACGAGCAGGATAGTGATCCCCTCTTCATTGAGTCTCTTGACAACCTTCATGATGTCCTTGACCAGGAAAGGGGCCAGGCCCATTGACGGCTCGTCGAGCAGCACCAGCTTCTGTCCGACCATCAGGGCACGCCCCATCGCCAGCATCTGCTGCTCACCACCGGACAAGAGGCCCGAGTCGCGGTGACGTCTTTCGCCGAGGACCGGGAAGAGGTCGTAAACATGGTCCATGCGTTTTTTGCGTTCAGCATCGTCCTTGAGGGTGAATGAGCCCAGCTCGAGGTTTTCCTGGATCGTCATCCCCTTGAAAATCCGCCGTCCTTCCGGCACGTGGATCAGGCCGCGCTTGACAATATCATGAGCAGGCTTGCCGAAGATGTTCTCGCCCATGAATTCAATCTTGCCGCCGGTCGGCTTGAGCAGACCGGAGATGCACTTCATGGTGGTGCTCTTGCCGGCGCCGTTGGCGCCGAGCAGGGTGACTATCTGACCGGCTTTGACTTCCAGACTGATCCCGCGCAACGCGTGAATATGGCCGTAATGAGCGTTCAGGTCAGTTATTTTCAGGACTACGTCTGACATCTCTAGTCGTCTTCCTTTCCGAGATAAGCCTCGATCACCTTCGGATTATTCTTCACTTCCTCCGGAAGCCCCTGCGCTATATTCTGGCCGTAGTCAATCACGTAGATATATTCCGAAACCTTCATGACCAGGCCCATATCATGTTCGATCAGCAAGACGGTGATACCGAGTTCATCGCGAATCCGCCGGATGAGTTCTATCAGCTGCTGTTTTTCATCGTAGTTGAGTCCTGCGGCCGGCTCATCCAACAGCAGGAACTTCGGCTTTGTCGCCAGGGCGCGGGCCCATTCGACGCGTCTCTGGTCACCGTAGGCGAGATTTGAAGCGTTGCGATTCTTCTGCTCCAGGATACCGACGAAATCGAGGCATTTTTCACAATGTTCCGTGATCTCCCGTTCTTCCCTCTTCTGTCTTGGTGAGCGCAGAACCGAGCCGAAGAAACCGGCATGGGAACGGCAATGCATGCCGGCCTTCACATTGTCGATGACTGACATGTTCTTGAACAACCTCAGGTTCTGGAAAGTTCGGGCCATACCTGCCTGGGTGATCGTATGTGGTTTCTTGCGCATGATCGGCTTGCCGCGAAAGTTGATAGCGCCGGAATTGGGCTGGTAGAACCCGGTAATCGAATTGAATATCGATGTTTTTCCGGCGCCGTTCGGACCGATCAGACTCATGATCGAGCCCTCCTCAATTGTCATGTTCATCGAGTCGATGACCTTGAGTCCGCCAAACTGCAGCACAATATCCTTAACTTCCAGCAGGGACATCACTTATCTCCTGTTACAAACTTGATAAATCTTCAGCCAAGCCGCTCGGGCCAGATTCCCTGTGGCCGCTTCAGCATCAGTATCAGCATGATGCCGGCAAATGCCAACAGGCGCATGTCGCCTATGAAACGGAAAATCTCCGGGAAGAGGACCAGGAAAAAGGCCCCGCAGATGACACCCGGGATTTTGCCCATGCCACCGATAACCACGCCAAGCAGGATCAGGATCGATTGGGTGAACATGAATGTCTCAGGAGAGATGGCCGTCATCTTGACAGCAAAGAAGCTCCCGGCCACGCCACCAAAAACGGCACCGATGACGTAAGCGGCCAGCTTGACCCGTACCCGGTTAATGCCCATCGCTTCGGCAGCATCCTCGTCTTCACGAACATATTGCCAGGCTCTGCCCAGCCGCGAATACTGCAGGCGATGACTGATAAAGATTGCCAGGAAAGCCAGGACCAGAAAAGCATAGTAGTAGTGAATGTTGCCGCTCATCTCGATACCGAAGAAGGATGGTCTTTCTATGCCGTAGATGCCACCGGACCCGCCGGTAATCTTCAGGTTTCGGGCTGTAATCCGGACGATCTCACCGAACCCGAGTGTCACGATAGCCAGGTAGTCACTCCTGAGACGCAAGCGTCGGCCCGCCGATGATCACTCCCGAAGCTGCTGAGAAAAGAATTGCGAACGGGATGGTCAACCAGAAGTTCATACCGAAGGTTGAAGTCAATATTGCCGTGGTATATGCCCCAACCGCGAAGAAGGCCGCGTAACCCAGATCAAGCAGGCCCGCATAGCCCACGACTATATTCAAACCCAGACAGACAACAACGTAGAAGAACACATCTGAAAAAGTATTCATTACATAGTTATTGGCCACCATCGGCATGGCGATCACAATAAAGGCCAGAAACGCGTAGACCTGGGTCATTTTTTTCTTGTTCTTTTCCAACACGGCTACATCCTCTCAATCTCGGTCTTGCCCAGCAGACCGGTCGGTTTGAAAAGAAGCAGGACAATCAGGATTCCGAAGGCGAAGACGTCTTTCCATTCAGAACCGATAAAGGGTAACTGGGTACCGAACGCTTCCAGCAGACCGAGGATCAGGCCACCGAGGACCGCTCCAGGGATGCTGCCGATACCACCAATGACGGCTGCGGTAAAAGCCTTCAGTCCGATCAGGAAACCCATGAAGAAGTGGATACTGCCGTAATAGACGCCGGCCATGACACCGGCCGCACAGGCCAGTGCGGAGCCAACGAAAAAGGTCAGGGCAATGATGCTGGTGACATTGATGCCCATCAGGCGGCATGCGTCCTGGTCGATGGCGATCGCCCGCATCGCCTTGCCGAGCATGGTCCTGCTGATAAAGAAATGCAGAACCATCATCAGGATGGCAGTCGAAGAGACAAGGATGATTTGCGTGTAAGTGATAAAGACGTTGCCGAATTCGACGCCTTCATAACCAAGATCGACGGGAAAGGCCTTGTACTCACCACTCGTCGATGCCATGACGAAGTTATAAAGCACCATGGAGACAGCCAGGGCTGTGATCAGGATCGACAGCCGCGGGGCACTCAGCATCGGCACATACGCCACGCGCTGGATCAACACGCCGAGCAGGCCCACCAGGATCATACTGATGATCATGGCGACGAGAATCCCGGCCCAGCCGGCACCCAGGAAGGGGCTCAACAGACCAAGCAAAATCAGTCCGACAAAGGACCCGACCATGTAAATATCACCATGGGCAAAATTGAGCAGCTTGATGATCCCGTAGACCATCGAATAGCCCAATGCGACCAGGCTGTAGAAAGACCCGAGGATCAAACCGTTCACTAATTGTTGAAAGAAAATATCCAGTGTTGACACTACTGTTATCCCTTCTCTGGACTCATCGTTCGGACAGAGTCACACTTGACCGTCGCACATATCGAAGATTTTAAGACGACGGCCCGGTAAAATACGCAACACGGCTATGGTTGTAGGAAGGTATCCAGGCGCATGGAACAAACTAGGGTGCTGCACCCTGCTGCGGCATTTGCCGCAGCAGGGTTGTTACGATCGAAAAGAGTTGAACTTATTTGTTAAGCTGCCACTTCTGGCCGTCGACCTTGAGGACGACGAAGTTACTGCGAGCCAGGGTCAGCTTGTCAGTGAAGGAGATCGGACCAGCGATCCCTTCGTAGTTGTCGGTGGCTTTCAGAGCTTTGGCAACAGCGGCCTTGTCAAAGGAACCGGCGCGCTTGACGGCGTCAGCATAAAGCATCATGCCATCGTAGGAGAGAGTGGAGTAAGGACCGGGGGCAACGCCGTACTTCTTCGTGAAGTTTACTGCAAAGTCTTTGGCGGCCGGCAGGTAGTCGACAATCGGGTTGGAGAAGCAGTACACGCCCTCAGCAGCTTTGCCGGCGATTTCAATCAGCTTCGGTGAGTTGGAACCGTCACCGATAGCGATCGTGCCACGATAGCCGGCCTGGCGAAGCTGCTTGATCAGCAGTGCGCCCTCAGCGTAGTAGGCCGTCCAGAAGATCGCATCGGGGTTCTTCGACTTGAGGGTCGTAACGAGGGAGGAGAAGTCCTGCTCACCCTTGTTGACCACTTCATAAGCAACGACCTGATTGCCTTTTTCTTCCCACTTGGCTTTGGAAATCTTGGCAAGGTCTTCGGAGTATGCCTCACCCATGTGGACAACAGCGATACTCTTGATACCAAGCGACTCGAAAAGCGCAACAGCGGTGTCAGCCTGGGCGTCACCGGTCGAGTTGATCATGAAGCCGATACCGGGGTTGGCACCGACCAGGGCAGTGGAGTTAGATGCAGTGATCACGAAAGGGACCTTGGCTTCGCCGTACAAGGCGAGAGTCGGCAGGGTTGCACCGGAGCAGTAACCGCCGACAACACCGACAACACCTTCAGAGATCAGTTTGCTGGCAGCAGCAACAGCTTGCTGCGGGTCACAGGCATCGTCACCGGTAGTGGTGACGATCTGTCTTGCCAAGCAGGCCACCGGCTGCGTTGATTTCGTCAACGGCCAGTTTGATGGCGCTCTCCATATCCTTACCATCGGTCGCGGTACCGCCCGTGGTGGGGATCATGATGCCGACTTTGACTTCATCAGCGGCGAATCCCGTTCCTGCGGCCAGCACTGAGGCCAGACACAAGGAAACCATGACGACAAAACATTTCTTCAACATACTCATCTCCTTTTTTCGATTGGGTTAATGGAATTGAAACAGTACATCATCAACACATTGTTACATGTAACCTTGTCATTGCAACTGTCCGCCGCCGAGAATTTAGTTCTACGCATGTGAGTTCTCGACAGCGTAGCCAATACAAAGCAAGAGCGGTGCCAAACAGTGTTACAAAATCAAGCCGGAGATGCTACGAAAAGTATTTCGACCGAGGGTTGCGGCTAGAATTAACTCAATATATTAGCAAGTTAAGCAATATGTAATGCCGGCGTTCAACACCATTTTTGGATTAACTTATCACAACCAGACTGACAGATTTTATTTGTAAAGCAGAAGAAGTCCCATCTTACTCACGGTTTTTATGCAACCACGCATAAAACCTCTATCTATCTGTAATAAAAGGGTAAAAACCCTTTTTCATACTAAGTCAGGTTGTATCGCTTAAGTTTTCGTGCAATCGTTGATTGATTGACCCCCAACGCCTCAGCGATTCCGGCCTGGTTCCGATACCTGTCCCTCGCCCGAATCAGCAGGTTGCGCTCAACCGTTTCCAACGCTTCCTGTAACGAAATTGACTCCGGCCATTCAAGATCATCCGGCATACCGGATTGTGATGAACCGATGATCTGAGCGGGCAGATCAGCGACATCGATAAGCTCGGTCTCTGACATGACAACCAGGCGTTCGCAGATATTCATCAACTCACGGACATTGCCGGGATAGCTGTAACCGGCCAGGGCATCGATTGTGGCACGAGTCAGACGTTTCGGAGTTCTGTTGATCGCTGCGAAATGATCGATATAGTAGCGGATAAGGGGTACCAGACAATCCCTGCGCTCGCGGACTGCAGGGACATGAATCGGGATAACGTTGAGCCGATAGTAAAGATCAAGCCGGAAAGTCCCCTGCTCCACCATCTCCTCCAGATCACGATGCGTTGCGGCCAGGACGCGCACATCAACCTTGCGCTGTTCTGTGCTGCCGAGGCGCGTGATCTGGCCATCTTCAAGGAAACGCAGCAATTTGACCTGCGCCGACAACGGCAGTTCGGCAACCTCGTCGAGGAACAGGACGCCTTCGTTGGCAAGCTCAAACTGCCCCGGCTTGCCGCCCGGGCTGGCCCCGGTGAAGGCGCCTTTTTCATAGCCGAACAGCTCTGCTTCAATCAGTGATTCAGGAATCGCACCACAGTTGATCTTGATCAGGGGATGGCCGGAACGTCTCGAATTATGGTGAATCATATCGGCAACAACACCCTTACCGACGCCTGATTCGCCGAGGATCAACACCGACGAATCAGCAGATGCGACCTTGGTCGCCTGGCGCAACGCCTTGATCATATTCTGGCTCCGGGCAATAATCCGCCGCGACTCCAGTTCGGCCTGCTGCATCTCGAGCATCTGATGGCGGAACTGGTCCTTGATCGCCTCCTGGTTCTCCAACTCTCTTTGCAGCTGATCTATTTCACTGATGTCCCGCTCGCTGACGACCACACGGATCAGTTCGCCGCTGTGATCGAAAACCGGCGTCGCCACGGAAATCAGTTTGCCGCCCCCCGGCAAGTTCTGCAGCTGGCTGACGCTTTTTTTCTCTATGCTGGCGTCCAGGGCGGCGGACCTGTCGATAAACCCTTCTTCGATGAGATCGCGCATATTCCGCCCAACCATTTCGGCCGCAGGCCGCTGATGAATCCTCTCGGAAGCTGGATTCACCCGGATGACATTGGCACCAGCATCGCAGACAAACAGCCCGTCAGAGGAAGAATCGATGATCGCGTGCAGCTCAAGGGTTAAAGCTTCGAAGTCCTGCATTCGCTGATCGGATTCCGGTGGTGATGGCGCCGGTGGCAGGAGACAAAGGGTCAGGGTTTGCCCCTCGGCAGATTTTACCGTGCTGAGCAGGGCCAGATAAGGCGCCCCCGTACCGCGAGTGATGGTCATGGGCGGCGACGGCCTGGCACTACGACTGAAGCTGCCGACGGCTTCCGCCAATTTCGGCAGGGGTTCGGCCAGCATGACACCGACCTCGGCGTTCAATTGACTCTCTGCGGCCGGATTGGTGTAAACAATTCGCCCCTGGACATCACAGGCCAGCAGAGGCACGGATAATGCTTGGAGAAAAGTCGGAGCCAGCGAATCCAAGTCGTCAACCAGATATTGCATACTTTTTCACAGCCTCCACTATGCATATTAACTCAAGACTGCATATCTTATGCACGTTTGCATAAGATATGCAATACGGAATTGCCACGCAGGCCCCGAGGCTCTTGAGAACCTCTACCGAATGAGTAGGCTTTAAGATTGTCGTCTTTTCGTTTTTCTGCCTGTAAGCGCCACATTTGGAAGGCCCCCTGTAACGGGCCGACTTTTTGAGCATTGTTGTTTGTTGATGCTACAGAAATCCGGCAGAGGAGATGCCCTCCGCAAGGAGAAGGCACTTTTGCATACTTTTGTTGCCGAACAAAAGTATGGCGTCGGGCGGGACGTGACCCGCCGGTTCTGTCTTTCAAAAAAACACGGGCACCAGATTCAAAACCTGTTGCCCTAAGCTTCTTAGAAACAACACATGCCAGGTAAAAGAACGCAACACGTGCAGAGTTTGTCAGTAATATGAAAGCCCCAAATCATTTGATTGGGGGCTTCTCTGTTTATCAATCATGTCCTGAGAGAAAGTCGTTTTTATCAATAGAGGGAACTTTTGCGCCGCGACCTGGAAAACTTGCCTATCACCCAACCCAGAAACAGCACCCCCGCCCCAGTCAGAAACCATTGGATCGTTTCTTTTTTCAGCAGCGCTTTTCTTTCTTCATCCAAACTGGTTACTGCAGTTGTTAATTCCTCGTGACTAAGCCTGAGCTGGTCACGTTCCGCTGTAATGTCGATAATATTTTCAGCATTCTTTTTTAATGCTTCATATGCCTGGGTACGCTCTGCCAGTTCTGTCTCCGACTTAAGCAGAGCTTTATCCAGTTCAGCGATCTGGAGACGTGCATCTTCCAACTCAGATAAAATCTTTTTTTGGGCCTCATCCCCTTTGGAGAAAACTTCGCGGTATTGCTTTTCCAATTCCCGGATGCGCTCTTTCATGCCTTCATTTTCCCGGGTCAGGCGACTGATAACTGTCGCTTTGGGTGTCTTCTCTGTCAGGTAGCTCTTCTGGATATATCCGACCTCGCCGTTGGACGTTTTCACATGTATGTATTGCTCGCCGACTTCGAGTACTTCTACCGGAGTATCGGTCTTGAGGTAGACAATCGTTTCTGAACCATCCTGTGGCTGTTCCCTTAGCGACACAACCAATTGATCAGAGATGTAACGAGTCTCAGCCCATGCAGCAGTGACGTTGCAAAGCAATGACACAAAAATAACCATGGTTATCCTTTGATATGACAGCATTGCATCCTCCTCGGAATTGCCCATCCATACACAAGCGGCCGGCTAGAAGCTTTACTTATTCTCCTCACCTAGCTGACGCGAACGTTTCGTAGCGGCGCCGACCGCCTCCATCATGGTGGCACGCAGCCCCCGTTCTTCAAGGACGCGAATGGCGCTGATCGTGGTTCCGGCCGGGCTGCAGACTTTTTCACGCAACAAGGCAGGGTGCTCGCCGGTCACCTGGACCAGGTGTGCCGCACCGACTACGGTCTGCACAGCGAGAGCGTGCGCGATGTCAAGCCGCAGGCCTTCCTGGACACCGCCGGCAGTCAACGCCTCAATGAATGTGTAGACGAAAGCAGGACCGGAGCCTGAGAGTCCGGTCACGGCATCCATCTGTCCTTCCTCCACCCAGAGAGCGATGCCTACGGTCTCAAAAAGGTGCTGGGCGACCCGGCGGTCTTCCTGGTTGATGTTCAAGCCGGGGCAAAGCGCAGCGGCACCGCGCCCGGCCAGGGCCGGGGTATTCGGCATGGCGCGCACCACACGAGCCTGGCCGCCGAGACCTGCTTCCAGTGTTGTTGTGGTAATTCCGGCAAGAATCGAAACCAACAGCTTCTCATCGTCAAATGCCCCGTTCACCTCTTTCAGGACCTTGTCCAGAATCTGGGGTTTGGTCGCCAGAACAACTATATTGCTGATCTCGACCAGCGCCGCATTGTTCTCCGCGCAGGAGATTCCGTAACGATCCACCATCAGTTCACGACGCTGTTCATTTGGTTCGAAAAAGTGAATGTCCTCAGCGGGGAAGCCGCCGTTCAGAAGCCCCTTGATAAAGGCCTCGGCCATATTCCCGCCGCCTATGAAACCTATCTTACCTACCGTCGACAAAGGCACTCTGTGTATCCTTTCCAGTCAGAAGAAAATTCCGCCTGCATTACAATTCCAGAACCGAGTTCTAAACCAGGCAACCGCGCTCCGGTTGACCATCAGGTGTTTCTACATTATGCCTGAAACAGTGTCAAACTGAAAACCCGCTTGCCTTTACCACTTATCCTGTGTCATCTATCGCCGCTATGAATCTTTCCACACATACCAAAGGGCTGCTGATTACCTTTGCCGCTGTGCTGATCCTCAGCCCGGACGCGCTCCTGGTGCGACTGATTCGTTGTGATGTCTGGACCCTGCTGTTCTGGCGCTGCCTGCTGACCGGCTGCATGCAAGCGGTGTTTCTAGCTGTCACTTATCGCCGTCAATTCCTGCACAGCTTCCACAATATCGGTCGGACCGGGCTTCTCTCTGCGCTGATCGTTGCGATGGGCAGCCTGATGTTTGTCAACTCGCTCAAGCAGACCGCCGCGGCCAACACCCTGATCATCCTCGCGGCCACGCCGTTGATCAGCAGCCTTCTCAGCCGGATATTCCTGCGCGAGAAGATCGCCTGTCACACCTGGGTCGCAATATTCATCTGTTTCGGCGGGATCCTGTTGATTTTTTCCGGCAGCCTGGCAAGTGGACTGCTGCTCGGCGACCTGCTGGCCCTGGGAGCGACGTTCATGTGGGGGAGCAACCTGGTCGTGATACGCAGCGGCAGATCCGTCAACATGATTCCGGCCAACCTGCTCGGCAACCTGCTGGTTGTTCCTGCCGCTCTGACAGCAGGGGCTCAGCCGATGAATATTGCCAGCCCGGACATGTTGCTGCTGTTATTGCTCGGCGGCGTTGTCCTGCCGGTCTCCTTTACCATGATCACCCTCGGGCCACGCTACCTGCCCGCCCCTGAAGTCAGCCTGATCCTGCTTGTCGAAACGATCCTCGGCCCTATCTGGGTATGGATGGTTTTAAAGGAAGTACCGCATGCGACAACCTTGGTTGCAGGATCTCTGATTGTTGGCACCCTGGTCGTGCATACGCTGATGTCGTTGCGGGCGCAACGGACTTCAAGCAGGGGGAATCTGCTTAAAAGCGCTTAATAGACCCTGGCTCACTCATTTAGAAACGGGCATTTCCGGGCGTGCGTGGAAACGGGATCACATCACGGACATTCTCCATGCCGGTGATGTACATCAGAAAGCGTTCGAAGCCGAGACCGAAACCGGCGTGCGGGCAACTGCCCCAGCGCCGGGTGTCGAGGTACCAGTCGAGGCTTTCAGGCAGGATGTCGAAGGCCCGCATCTTGCGTTGCAGGATATCGAGACGTTCTTCGCGCTGGCTGCCACCGATGATCTCACCGACCTTCGGCACCAGCAGATCCATCGCTGCAACCGTCCGGTTGTCGTCATTCTGCCGCATGTAAAAGGCCTTGATCCCGGCCGGGTAATCGGTGACGAACAACGGCCCTCCGACGACCTGCTCGGTCAGGTACCTCTCGTGCTCGGACTGCAGGTCACACCCCCACTCCACCGGAAACTCGAATTTCTGACCGCTTTTCTGCAAGCGCTCAACGGCTTCGGTGTAACTCATCGTCTGGAAGGGTGTCTTGGCAACGTGCTCGAGACGTTCCAGAAGCCCTTTGTCGATAAACTGGTTGAAAAATGCCAGGTCTTCCTGGCAATGTTCAAGGGCGTACTCGACCATGAAGCGGAAGAAATCCTCGGCCAGCTGGCAATTGACGGCGAGATCGGCGAAGGCAACTTCCGGTTCTATCATCCAGAACTCGGAAGCGTGCCGGCTGGTATTGGAATTCTCGGCACGAAAGGTCGGACCGAAAGTGTAGATGTCGGTGAACGCCATGGCAAAGAGCTCGCCCTGCAACTGCCCGCTGACCGTCAGGCCGGTCTTCGCACCGAAGAAGTCTTCGTGCCAGGCGATGCGCCCGTCAACCTGCGGCGGGTTCTCCGGGTCCAGCGTCGTGACCCGGAACATCTCGCCGGCCCCCTCGCAGTCGTTGGCGGTAATGATCGGCGAGTGGACGTAAAGGAAGCCGCGCTCCTGAAAGAAGCTGTGCACGGCATGAGCGATCCGGCTGCGCACCCGAAACACGGCACCAAAAGCGTTGGTCCTCGGACGCAGGTGAGCAATTGAACGCAGGAACTCGAAACTGTGGCGCTTCTTCTGCAGGGGAAAAGCCTCATCAGCCTGGCCGTAGACGATAATCTCTTCGGCCTGGACCTCCCAGGCCTGCCCTTCTCCAGGTGACGCCACAACTGTTCCCCGGATACCGACACAACAGCCGGTGCCGAGACTGTCTGAAGTTGCGAAGGCTGGTGATTCGTCACCGACGACGACCTGCAGGCTTTCGAGACAGGAGCCATCGTTGAGGGCCAGAAAATTGACCCCCTTACTGCGACGCACGGTTCTCAGCCAGCCCTGGACGAAGACTTCACCCGCACTCTGATCGGCCAGCAGCAGGGTTCTGACCCTCAGGCGGTCACTCCGCCAATCCAATGTTTTCATAACGGCACCTCATATCGGAGACCTTGAACAATAAAAAGGCTGGCTCACAAGGCCAGCCCAACCGTGTCGGGAAAAACAAGGCAACCTGACTGTGTCACGTCGAAAATAGGCAACCAGGGCTGCAGGCTCATAAATCTTACTGAACTTGATGCAGCTGTCAACCTGACATGACCAGACGGCTAATCGTGTTCCCTGGTCTTGGCAAATTCGATGTCTGGCCACTGTTCCATGACATAACCAAGACGCCACTCACTCGGCGCCAGATAACTGAGGTTGTCTTCAGCATCCATCGCCAGGTTTGCCTGGTTCTTCTTTTCGAATTCAGCCAGTTTTTTGGGGTCGGAGCTGCCGACCCAGCGGGCCGTGGCGTAATCGACGCCTTCGTAGATGGCATCGACACCGTACTCCACCTTGAGGCGTTCCATAGTCACGTCGAACTGCAGGACACCGACCGCGCCAACGATGTAATCGTTACTAATCAATGGCCGGAAAACCTGGATGGCGCCCTCTTCGGAGAGCTGCTTCAACCCCTTTTCCAACTGTTTGGCTTTCAGGGGAGACTTCAGCCGGACCCGCCGGAAATGCTCGGCGGCGAAGCTGGGGATTCCGGTGAACTTGAGCGGCTCCTTGTCGGTAAACGTGTCACCGACCTTGATCGTGCCATGGTTGTGCAGGCCGATGATATCGCCGGGAAAAGCTTCTTCGACGTTGGCCCGGTCCTGGGCCATGAAGATGATCGCCTTGGAGAGACTGACTTCCTTGCCGATCCGATGGTGACGCACCTTCATGCCGCGCTGGAAGCGCCCCGAACAGATCCGCAAGAAAGCAATCCGGTCGCGGTGCGCCGGATCCATGTTCGCCTGGACCTTGAAGACGAATCCGGAGAAAGCCTCTTCATCAGGGGCTACGATCACGGCTCTGGGCCTGCCGCGGCCCGGGGGCCGGAGCCAGGTCGACCAGCGCATCGAGCAACTCCTCGACGCCAAAGTTGTTGATGGCGCTGCCAAAAAATACCGGGGTCTGGTTCCCCTTGAGATATTCCGACAGTTCGAAGGGGTTGGCTGCGCCTTCGAGGAGCTCGATATCTTCGCGCAGTTCGTCAGCTGCGCTGCCGAGTAGTTCGTCAAGTCGGCTGTCATTGAGATCCTTGATCACTTGAACATCCTCGGTACGACGCTCCTCACCGGGTCTGAACAGGCGCAACTCCTTGCGATAAAGGTTATAGACGCCTTTGAACCGTTTGCCCATGCCGATCGGCCAGGACATCGGCGCACATTCGATCTGCAGTTTGTCCTCGACATCGGCAAGCAGGTCGAGAGGATACTGCCCCTCGCGGTCCATCTTGTTGATGAAGGTGATCACAGGAGTGTTGCGCATGCGGCAGACGGACATCAGCTTTTCGGTCTGCGCCTCGACCCCCTTGGCGCTGTCGATGACCATCAGGGCACTATCCACCGCGGTCAATACCCGGTAGGTGTCCTCAGAGAAGTCCTGGTGACCGGGGGTATCCAGAAGGTTGATCTCGCAGTCGCGATGGCCGAACTTCATGACCGATGTGGTCACCGAGATACCGCGCTCCTGCTCGACCTTCATCCAGTCGCTGGTGGCATGCCGTGCGGCCTTGCGTGCCTTGATTGCGCCCGCCATCTGGATCGCCCCGCCGAACAGCAAAAGCTTTTCAGTCAAGGTGGTCTTGCCAGCGTCCGGGTGACTGATGATGCCGAATGTCCTGCGTTTTTCAATTTCCTGAATAAACCGGTTGCTCAAGTTGTCCTCATTTCTTGATCAGTTCCCGTCATGACGAAAACACTGGATTCCAAAATCACGGGAGAATATACATTAATCCCCGAGAGTATCCAAGCGTCATGAACCAACATCAGGCTACTAGTGGCTGAACCAAGTCAGTTTCCCCTTGCCCCGATATTATCCTGTGGCATAATCCGCCCACAGGAGATTGATTTTATGCAACGAGCAGGCGGCATTCTGCTTCATCCCACATCCCTGCCGAATTCATGGCCCATTGGCGACCTCGGCGAACAGGCTTTCGGCTTTGTCGACTTTCTTCACAAAGCGGGTCAGAGCGTCTGGCAGGTTCTGCCGCTCGGCCCGACCGGATACGGCCATTCCCCATATAATACCCTGTCAGCATTCGCCGGCAACGCGGCCCTGATTGACCTGCAGCAACTGGTCGCCTGTCAGGATCTTGATCAGGCGCAATTCGAAGCGACGACCAATGATGGTCACGAAATCGACTTCAATCGAGCTCACGAGCTGAAACATAATCTGCTGACAACTGCCGCGCAAAACTTCTTTCAGCACCGCAGGCCCGGCAAGTTCGAAAACTTTTTATCGTTTTGCCGGGAGAACACCGACTGGCTCGATGATTTCTGCCTGTTCATGGCCTTAAAAGATACTTTTAACGGCCAGCAATGGTCCGATTGGCCAGATGGTCTTCGGTTACGCCAGCGGGACGTCCTTGCAGAGTGGCGAAAGAACCTTGTCGAGCAGTGCGAACTGTACAAATATCAGCAATACGTGTTTTACCAGCAGTGGGCCCTGCTGAAAAGCTACGCCAACCGTAAGGGGATACGAATCTTTGGTGACATCCCGATTTTCGTTGCCTACGATTCCGCAGATGTCTGGGCCAACCAGCAACTTTTCCAACTGGACGTTGAAGGGCGGTTGATTTCGGTCGCCGGGGTGCCGCCGGACTATTTCAGCAGGACCGGGCAAAGATGGGGAAACCCCCTCTACAGCTGGGACGATCACCTGGCCGAAGACTTCCACTGGTGGACCCGGCGTTTCACGCACCAACTGCGTCAATGCGACATGATCCGTATCGACCATTTCCGGGGATTCCAGGCCTGCTGGTCGATCCCGGCCGATGAGGCAACGGCAGTAAACGGCCACTGGGAGGAGGTCCCGGGCCGGAAGCTCCTTGAAAAACTGCAGACATTGAACTTACCGATGTCGATCATCGCCGAAGACCTCGGCGTCATCACCCCGGACGTCGAGCAGCTGCGCGACGATTTTGGCTTCCCTGGGATGAAGATTCTTCAGTTTGCTTTCGATTCCGGGCCGGACAACCCTTATCTGCCTGAGAACCACACCGCCAACAGCGTGGTCTACACCGGGACTCACGACAATGATACGACCCTGGGCTGGTGGCGAAGCTTGTCGAAAAAACAAAAAGACCCGATCCGTGATTATCTCGGCAACCGTAGTCCCGAGATGCCCTGGGATCTCATAGAGTTGGCCATGACCAGCCGGGCCAACCTCTGCGTCATCCCGTGCCAGGACATCCTTGGGCTCGACAACTCGGCCCGTTTCAATACCCCTGGAAAGGCCACCGGGAACTGGCAATGGCAGCTATCTCGTGACATGTTGACTGATGACCTGGCACGACGAGTGCGAAAGCTTACAGAAACATATCATCGCTGCCAATCAAACGCCCGGTAGTGTGTATTTGCGCAGTTCCTTTCCGTGTTGTGTGGACTAAATCTTTACGGGATCTCACATATATTTTTCCTGAACAGACCGTTATATTGTCAATCATTGAATACTTGCTGTGCCAGAGCTGACTATGCTATAAGTGTCAGCTAATATTTGATTCCACACATAAACAATCGGGCCGTTGCCCGGAAACCAAGAAAATCGGAGGATTTACCCGTGAAGCAATTGATGACCCTGCTCTGTATCGCACTTTTCTCTACCACCATGCTCGCCGGTTGCGGAGAAGAGCCCCCTGCACCACAATCCCAGGCGGCCAAACCTTCGGCACAGATGGCTCCGGCGACCCCGGCCGCATCGGAAGCTGCTCCTGGAAAAACCGGCAAAGTCCTCGAAACCATGGACGCTTCCGGCTACACATATGTGCAGGTAGATACCGGATCCGAGACATTCTGGGCTGCGGCTCCCCAGTTCGCCGTCAAGGTTGGCGATGATGTGGTCGTTCCTGAAGGCATGCCGATGCCCAACTTCTCCAGCAAAACCCTCGATCGCACCTTCGATATGGTTTATTTCGTGCCATCGGTCCTGGTCGGCGGCGCTGAAAGCCTCGCTGGTGAAATGCCGCCTGGACATGTGCCGGTGATGAACGGAGAAGCCACAAAAGGTAGCACAACCGTCGAGACGACCGATGTTGACTTGTCAGGCATAACCCCTGCGGCAGGCGGCCAGACCGTTGGTGACATCTATGCCAAGAAGGCCGAACTAGGCGGCAAGCCGGTCAAGGTCCGCGGCAAGGTTGTCAAGTTCAGCCCCCAGATCATGGGCAAGAACTGGATTCACATCCAGGACGGCACCGGTGATGCCGGCGCCAACGACCTGACCGTGACCACCAGCGCCACCGCCAACACCGGCGACACGGTCGTAATCAGCGGCACACTCTCCCTCGACAAGGACTTCGGTTATGGCTACGCCTACGGCGTCATTGTCGAAGATGCTGAAGTAACCGTCGAATAAGACTCTCACCATAGTTTGCCAAAAAGCCCCCGGATTCCGGGGGCTTTTTTGGGTTTGGGTATTTCGATCCTCTGGTGGACTTTACACACCTGTAAACCTGAAAATCTCACAAATATCGAGCCAGACAAACCAAACAACCCAAGCTGAAAAATAGTACCTTTAGGCCCCCAACAAGGCGTGACCAATAGGAGCTGATGGTTTTCAAGCTAGCCGACATATCCAGCCAGCAAAACCATTGTTGGCTCGCTGGCACGAGGCACACCCAACACAACAAGGCCAATGTAACAGCCAATCGCAACGGTCAAGATAGAAACTCTTACCAGAAGCGGCAACCGTCGCAACTGGAAGCGTCTCTTTGTTTCGAATGTTACCCACGGGAATATATACGGTAAAGACTTGATTAGCCCGAGCGAGAGGAGGCAGAGCCAACCCATACTTGTACAAAGCAGGAAGAAATCGATTCCGCTGTAAAGGCCATAGAGCATTGCCAGTGCCGGAACAGCCAACAGCAGAACAGACTGGACAAAAACGTTATGCAGGATTTTATGCCGGTTGCCGTATCTTGCGATGCTTGCGCAGATTCCGTCGGCGATTTTGGGCAGTATCTTTTCAACCTGGGGACTTTGGGTCGTCATCTTGATCCGGGGCCGATCGTTTTGCGGGAAGATGATATCAACGACGATAATCTTCGGCGCGCCCAGTTTATACATGATACTCACCTGCCTGGTCCGGGACTCGAAATAGGGGTTCGTCAACTCCCTGGCACACTTCAAGCTGCGTGACTCCTTTTTCGTCTCGACGATAACCTGGTAATTCTCGAGTTTTTTGTGTCCTTCAAGTCCCAGCCCTTGCAGGATTTTTTGCAACAGGGGCTGCATGAGTTTGGGGATGCCGAACAACAATCGTTTCTCTATCTCGACAAGCAGGGTTCTGTTTAGGGTGCACGACGGTAATATCCGGTGGTAGCTGTACGTTTCCATATGTACCTCCGACAGAGTTATGAAAGGGTAAAAGATTAAGATCAATATTCGTGCCTTTAGACCTGAAAAATCCAAGCTACTGATATACATAAGCTTTTATTAAAAAAAGGAGATCGGGCAGAGGGAAATGTGACATTATGTGGCGATTAAGGCAGTGAATTCACCGGCCCACAAGGGCCTTTTATTTTCAATCCATCTGATCTGCCTCAACATATCCCCCACCCGCGACAATGATTGAAATTCTCCGGAGCCCTACTTGCAGATACCTTACTAAAGTTGTAATATATAGCCGTGCAAGTACCTGACAACAACTCTATGGATAAGAAAGGCGCAAACCATGTATTTCAAGAAAATCCTATTGATCATCACCCTGCTGGTGATCCTGCCGCAAATAGCCCTCGCAACAACCTGGAAAATTGACCCGGTTCATACCACTGTCGAATTCAAGATCCGGCATCTTATGGTGTCCTGGGTGAAGGGCGTCTTCACCGAGGTGGATGGCACGGTGGATATCGATTCAGCCGATCTGGCAAAATCAGCTGTCAAGGTTCGCATCGGGACCGCGTCGATCGATACCAACAACCAGAAACGCGACGACCACCTGCGCAGCCCGGACTTCTTTGATGCGGCAACCTTTCCGGCAATCTCTTTCGTCTCAAAGAAGGTACTGGTTGACAACGGACAACCGGTTAAAATTGTCGGCGACCTGACCATCCGCGATGTCACCCGGGAAGTTGAGCTGGCAGTTGAAGACTTCAGTCAGACGGTTACCGACCCGTGGGGCAACACCCGGCGGGGCGCATCGGCCTCGACACAAATTAACCGCAGTGATTACGGGCTGACCTGGAACAAGGCGCTGGAGACCGGTGGGGTCGTGGTCGGTGACGAGGTGCATATCAGCCTGGAGGTCGAGCTGATCAAGGGATGACCCACACAGACACCGGATAGACAAGCAAGCAAATCGCAGGAGACAGACTTCCCGTTACAGCTCACGGGGAGTCTGTCTAAATATTTGTCTCAGGATGGTAGTAACGATAGACCTGCTCGGCAATCGACCTGGGCAGACCAGGCATCACCTGCAACTCTGCAAGGCTGGCCGCCTTGATCTTTTTCAGGCTGCCGAAATGTTTCAGGAGCGCCCTCTGGCGCCTTGGTCCGACACCCGGGATGTCGTCCAGGGACGATTTGAGCTGTGACTTGCTGCGGACCTTGCGGTGGTGAGTGATGGCAAAGCGATGAGCCTCATCACGAAGGCGCTCCAGCAGGAAAAGAGCTGCGGAGCCACGTCTCAATATCACCGGGTTCTTTCGCCCGGGCAGGAAGAAACGTTCCTCACTACGTTCCACGACGCGGCCACGAACGTTTGCCTTGACGCGACTTTTGGCAATTCCTGCGATATCAATCCTGCCGGCCATGCTCCAAGTCTTCAATGACCGTCGACAAAACGCCGAGTTGGCCTTTACCGCCATCGATGAGAATAAAGTCCGGCAGCCTGGATTCTTCAATTCCACGTCGCAGCCGACGGCACAGGACCTCTCGCAAAGCAGCATAATCATCGGTACCGGCAACCGTCTTCACCCGGTAGTGCCGGTATTCAGAAGGTACCGGTTCACCGTCGATGACAACGGCCATGCTGGCAACCGTCGCCTGCCCCTGGATTGTTGAAATATCAAAGCACTCCATGCGCAGCGGCAGGCGCAGCAAGGACAGCTTCTGTTGTATCTCTGCCAGCACCTTGCGACGGGCTTCCTCACGGCTGCCGCGCTCCCTCAAGGCCTCTTCGGCATTGCGATTTGCCAGCTCGACCAGACGACGGCGCTCACCTCGCTGCGGGACCAGCACCGTCATCTTGCGGCCATGCCGATCGGCCAGCCATTCCGAAAAAGATGCCATCCCTTCGATGACGAGCGGCAAAATGATCTCGTCGGGGACCGGCAGATCCCGATCGTAGAATCGCACCAGGAAATCCGCCAGGAGCTGATCTTCATCGAGCTGCCAGGGCAAATTATAAGTACGCCGCGCCGACAACTTCCCCTGGCGGTAGAAAAGCATGACGACTTCAACTTCCCCACCCTGACGGCAGACCCCCACCACATCCCGGTCAACAGTGCCATAACGCACGGCCTTCTGCTGTTCCACGGTCGTTTCAATCGCCCTGATCTGGTCACGCAACAAGGCCGCTGCTTCATATTGCTGCCGGCTCGCGGCGAGCTTCATCCGCTCTCGGAGCATTTCAATCACTTCACCCTGCCGGCCTTCGATCAGGGCCATCACGCCATCGACCAGTTTGCCGTAATCTTCGACACTGATCAGCCCGTGGCAGGGTGCACTGCACTGACCAATCTGATGGAAGAGACACGGCCGACCGCGCTGCCGACATTTTGCCGGAGGGTAATGCCTCAACGGGAATATGCGGTAAATTTCCTTGAGGGTCTGACGCAATGCGGACGATGAAGCAAAAGGGCCGAAATAGCGGGCACCGTCCTGGCGAACCTGCCGCACAATTTCGAGCATCGGGAATTCTTCACGCAAATCGATCCGCAAGGAGACAAAAGTCTTGTCATCACGCAGATGGATGTTGTAGCGAGGCCGGTGTTTCTTGATCAGGGTGTTCTCGAGAATCAGGGCCTCTTTTTCGGTATCGGTGACAATCGTCTCGATAATCGAAGCGCGCTCCATCAGGAACCTGATCTGCGGCCGTGTATCGCGATCAGCCTGCATATAGCTGCGCAGCCGTGAGCGCAGGTTTTTCGCTTTACCGACATAGAGAATTTCACCGGCAGCATCCTTCATCAGGTAGACCCCGGTGGCCGTCGGCTGTTTGCGCAGATCAAAACTTGTCACACAAGCTCCTTGCAACTACCTAAACAATCGATTATCTTCATAATATACTGATTTTAAGCCCACTTCAAACGAGGGCTTTTGCAAATTATCAATGCCCATGACGGGTGTCAACCAGTGCTTCACGGAGGTGGACCGGCATGCTTCGATCATTTCTCGCAAGCCTAGCGCTCCTGATCCTGACAATACCATCTCTTTTATTTGCAGCAGACGATCTGGCCATCCTTGAGTCGGTCGTTGCAGCGAGACAGCGGGCTCAGCCCGAGCTACAGAACTACCTTGCATCTGTCGAAACAACATTGATCGAAGAGCTCATGGCTCGCCTGACTGAGGAGTTCCCTGCGGACGTCAAGCCGCCGCCACCGCCTGTCATCAACAAATTCTGGCAACGCAAAGGCGGAAATCTGGTTTACGCCAGCAATGCGCAGATGACACCCTATGTCGAAAAAGTGGTCCAGCAGGTTTCTGCCAACCTGGCGATCGAACCGAATGAGATGCTGCTTCCGACCGAGCGGGCCGGGCAAAGACGGAAGCTTGTCAAGGGCGCCAAAATCACAGAGAGCGAAGTTGCCCTTGCCGACAAAATGATTCAGCATTTGGAAATCACTTTTGCCCAACCAACTGACCTGGAACAGGCCTTTTACACAGACGGTTTGCGGTTGCCGCAAAAACAGATAAACGCTCTGGTCTTTGACATCGACGTCAGCACCGGAACGGTCAATGAGTTGAGCATTGTCACCGAGGACAAACTGCAACTGATTGTTGAGATCCGTTATATCGAAGTTGCCAACGGTCATATCCCTGAACGATTTAAAGTGACCAGCCCCGATGGTAAGGTTGATGATCTTTTTGAAATCCAGTTCGCTAACATCGACGGGGCTTTCCTGCCGTCAAGGATGCTGCGCACCATCCGGCGACCTGGTCTTCAGGAGGACCTGGAGATGAAGTTCAAGGATTACCGGATAAATCAACCGATCCCTGTGGATATTCAGGACAGGCTCAACGGCAAGTGACGGGAGAGACCAATGGACCCACTCTGGAACAACATCTTTCGCAAGAAACATGACGAAGATTCACTGGCCTACTTCCTTAACAACCTGCCGATGTTCGCTGAGCTGAACGGACGGGAGCTCAACGTGCTGGAGAAGATGGTCCATGTGCGCAACTACGGCGTATCAGAGGTTGTCTTCGAGGAAGGCGACCCCGGCACCGGCATGTACATGATCCGCAGCGGCGGCGTCAGTATCCTTGCCAAAAACCAGCAGGGCACTGACGATGAGCTCGCACTCCTCGGCCCCGGTGATTTCTTTGGCGAGACAACCCTCACCGCACCGGCACCGCGCAGCGCCAGCGCACGCACCACGGAACAGACAGAACTGATCGGGCTGTTCCGTGCCGACTTGCTGGAGCTGATCGAACGCCAGCCAACCTTGACCAGCCGAATCCTGATTGGCCTGACCCGGATTGTCAGCGAGCGTCTCCAGACCGCCAGTCAGGAAATCCGCAACCTCAACAAACTGATCGGCGAACAACTGCCGACGGAGATAGTTGAGACATGAGGGACTATCAGCCCAGCCGCAGAGGCTGGACCCGTGGCCAGGTCCTGCTTGCGTTCCTGATTCTGACCAGTGCAATTGCCTGCGGACTGGCCGTCTACTCTTCGGCGACCACATTTATCGGCGTGACGCGCACGGCCTTCTCCGTGCTCTTCCTGCCCCTTTTGCTGTCGCTGGTACTTGCCTTTCTGCTCGAACCGCCGGTTGCCAAGCTGAGCAATTATTTCAATCGAACCAGCAGCATCTTCATTGTCTACCTGCTTGTCCTCGCTATCTTCCTGGTGAGTACGTTATGGCTCCTGCCGCAGTGGCAGGAACTCTGGGGCAACCTGACCACTGATATCCCCCGCTATACTGCCAAGCTGACCGAATTCCTCAGACAACTGCTGGAAAACCTGCATAACCGTTTTCCAGTCTTTGAGAGCTACGACCTGCCAAGCAAGGTCCGGGGCTGGGGGGAGCAGCTGCTTGCAGCAATTCTGACCAGCACGCCACAATCAGCCATGAAAGTCGGCGGCCTGTTTGTCATCGTACCGCTCTTCACCTTCTTCTTCCTGCGTGACGGCAAGGCAATCATGCGCGCTCTGACAGCGATGGCACCCAATCGCCACTTCGAAATGGCGCACGACCTCAGCCATCTGGTGACCCGCCAGCTTGGCCACTTCGTTCGTGGCCGCATTCTCGAAGCAATCATCATAGGACTGGTCGTCACCCTGGGACTTTCACTGACAGACATCCGCTATGCTTCGATCCTCGGCATTTTCGCTGGCGTTACCAACCTGATCCCCTATATCGGGCCGATCATTGGCATGATCCCGGGAATCCTGATCGCCTTTGTCGACCTGGGCGTGGGACCTCAGTTCTGGTGGATCGTCATCCTTTACATCCTGATTGCCCAGGTGCTGATCGACAATTTCATTCTTATCCCGATCCTGATTTCGCGGGTCTCCAACCTGCACCCCCTCTGGGTTTTCTTCGCTATCATCGCCGGCGGCAAACTTTACGGTGTAATCGGCATGATCATTGGTGTACCGATTGTCAGTATTGTCAAGATTGCCGTACTTGAAATCCGCACCTACCGCAGGACCTTCCGGCTTCCCGAAACTGCTCTCGAGACAGATCGACAGCACTGACTAAAGACCATGAATCAAATCGATTTTTTTGCCACCACGGCCAAGGGGCTCGAGGACGTACTTGCCGCCGAGTTGAAAAACCTCGGCTGTCGAAATGTAAAATCCGGGAACGGCGGCGTCGCTTTCACCGGCAGCATGGCAGATGGCTACCGCGCCTGTCTCTGGCTGCGGACTGCCAATCGTGTGCTGTTGCCGGTTAAAAGCTTCCACTGTCCGTCCCAGGACGCTCTTTACGAAGGGGTTTACTCTCTCGCCTGGGAAGACCGCCTGACACCTGAGATGACCATGGCCGTCGATGCCAACCTGCGAGACTCCGAACTAACTCACTCCCGTTTTGCCGCACTGAAAACCAAGGACGCCATCGTCGACAGAATCAGGGACCGTTGCGGCGAGAGACCCAATGTTGAACCGAAAGATCCCGACCTGCGGATCAACCTGCACCTGGCCCGAAACCAGTGCACAGTCAGTCTCGACCTGGCCGGGACCGGCATGCACCGCCGTGGCTATCGACGCGACCCGACCATCGCGCCGCTCAAGGAGACCCTCGCTGCCGGACTGGTCGCCCTGAGTGAATGGGACCGTCAGTCACACTTCGTCGACCCGATGTGTGGCTCGGGCAGTCTGCCCCTGGAGGCGGCCCTGCTTGCCAGTGACACTGCATCCGGCCTGCTCTCGCCGAATTTCGGCTTCCAGCGCTGGCCGGATTTTGATGGCTCCGTTTGGAAACATCTGCTCGAAGAAGCCGAGCAGCGGCGCGGGCAACTCGAGGCCAACCTGGTGTTCGGCAGCGACCGGGACCGCCGCGCCGTCGAACTGTCCAGACGCAACGCGGAGAGCGCCGGAATCGGCTCAAGCATCAGGTGGTCACAACATGACTTTGCCAAGCTCGACCCGCCGGCCGGCCAGGGGACGCTGGTCTGCAATCCACCCTACGGCGAACGCATCGGTGACGAGGAAAAACTTGAAGATTTCTACCGCAAGATCGGCGACACACTCAAGCAGCGCTGGACAGGATGGACCGCCTGGGTCTTCACTGGCAACCTGCCCCTGTCGAAACGCATTGGCCTCAAGCCGTCACGCCGCATCGTCCTCTTCAATGGGCCGATCGAGTGTCGGTTTTTGAAGTTCGAACTTTACTAATGAAGCGCGAGATGCGAGATGCGAGGCGCGAAAAATCAAAAAATCACGCTTCACACCTCGCGCTTCGCACTTCCGTCCCTACCTAGCTTGCTTTTTTATCCCATAAGCAGCATAATCGGCTCATTTCTGAAGAAACATTAATCCGACTATGAGCCTCCATCTGTTTAAATTCGTCAACAATCTCAGAATCCGCTGGAAAATGACTGTTGTCGTTCTGCCACTGGTACTGGTCCCGATTGTTGTGGTCGGCACAGTGGTCGGCTGGATCGCCTACCAGCAGGCGTATCTCGGCATCACCCAGACCAGCAAGGACGATCTCGATCACCTTGCTGCTTTTACCGTAGACCTCCTTGATGCGCACAACCAGCAGTTCCTGACCTACCAGGAAGACCGGAAGCTTGCTACCGAGAATGAACTGGCGAGCCTGACCAATCTCGCCTACAACATGGTCGAGGCCCAGGACAATCTTTACCGCAAAGGGGAGATCGACCTCGACAGTGCCATGCACGCAGCACGCAGCGCACTGAAAAGAGTCCAGGTTGGCGAAACCGGGTACATTTATGCCATGACCAGTAATGGCGACCTGACCGTACACATAGCCCGGGAAGGTGAGAACGTCTATGCAGAGCAGGACGAAGATGGCAGACATTTTATCCGCACCATGTGCAAGGCGGCGACTCAGACCAAGACCGACACCATGCTGAAGATCGTCTACCCCTGGCGCAATGTCGAGCTGGGCGACGCACGTGCCCGGCAGAAGATGGTGGTCTATCGCTACTATGAGCCGTGGGACTGGATCATCGCCACCGGCGGATACCTTGAAGAAACCTATGAAAACCCCGATGCAGAGCGCCAGGCGTTTGCTGAGTTGAAAGCCAGGATCAATGCCAAGCGGGTCGGACAGACCGGCTACATATATTGCATGGATCGCAAGGGCAACCTGATGATCCACCCTGAAGCCGAGGGCCAGAACATTTATGATTCAAGGGATTCAAACGGAGTCCCGTTTATCGAGCAGATGTGCGAGCGGCTCGAGGGATGGATCCGCTACCCCTGGCAGAACCCTGGAGAAGAGAAACCGCGCGACAAAATCGTCCGTTACCTGCATTATCAGCCCTGGGACTGGATCGTCGCGGTCGGTTCCTACGAGGATGAATTTTACCGTGAGACCAACCTGATCAAGGGGCGGATCCTGAGCAGCCTCGGCCTGATTTCCATTATCGTTGCCAGCCTGTCAATCCTGATGGTGTTTCTTGCCGCCAAGGTTCTCTCCGATCCGATCCGCCATATGACATCGGTGATCCGCGACATCAAGCGCGGGCGTTTCCATCGGCAGATGGAAATCACCAGTCGGGATGAACTCGGCGAACTCGCCCTCACCTTCAATCGCATGACAAGTCATCTGCAGCGCAACCGCGAACTCGAAGCCAGCCTCGCCCAACAGGGCAAGATGGCCTCACTGGGGATTCTCTCTTCTGGCGTTGCCCATGAGATTAACAACCCGCTCGGCGTCATCCTCGGCTACGCAGGGTATCTCGAAAACAAGCTGGACCCCGAGGATCCGAACCACCACTTCATCCATGAGATCAAGCGTGAGAGCAAACGCTGCAAGAAGATCGTCCAGGATTTGCTCAACTACGCGCGCACCCCTCAACCGGAATTTGCCGAAACCGATCTCAACCAGCTGCTCGACCAGATCATCAGTTTCGCGGCGAACCACACTGACATGCACGGTGTACAGGTGACCAAACATTTTGCCGATGATCTGCCGACACTTCCGATCGACGGAGACCAGATCCGGCAGGTGGCTATCAACCTGATCCTCAATGCCGGCGCGGCCATGATCGATGGCGGCCAGCTTACAGTCAGCACCATTCAGGAAGAGGGGGACGCCGTGATTACCTTTATCGACACCGGCAGCGGTATCGACGAAGCGGACCTGGAGCGCATCTTCGAACCCTTCTATACGACCAAGGAACGTGGAACAGGCCTCGGCCTGGCGATCACCAGACAGATTATCGAACAGCATCACGGCAGCATCCAGATGACCAGCCGCCCCAAGCACGGGACGACCGTCACGATCCGCCTGCCGCTCGAACGGGAGGAGTTTTAATGACGCCCCAGCGCATCATGTTGGTTGATAACGAAGAAGGTCTCTGCCGCATGATGGAAGCGGTTCTCAGGGACCAGGGCTACCAGGTCAAAAGCTTCACCCGACCGGTCCAGGCGGTTGCCGAATTCAGTGCCGGTGATTACGACCTGATCATCAGCGACATCAAGATGCCGGAGATGGACGGCCTCGAAGTACTGCAGCATGTCCGCAACCGGGATCCGGAAGTGCCGGTCATCATGATTACGGCCTACGCCACCGTGGAGATGTCGATCCAGGCACTGCGTCGGGGGGCTTATGACATGCTGACCAAGCCGTTTGAGCCCGATGAACTGGTCTACCGGGTCAAGAATGCTCTTCAGCATCATGAACTCCTCGAGGAGAACCGTGAACTGCGCGAGGAACTATCAGGACAGTTCAAGTTCGAGAATATCATCGGCGCCTCACCCGTCATCAGGGCGCTTCTGGAGAAGGTTGCCAAGGTTGCCGTGCGCGACACCTCGGTACTGATAACCGGCGAATCGGGCACCGGCAAGGAGCTGGTCGCACAGGCGATACACCACAACTCGGCACGTCGCGATAACCGCTTTGTTGCCCTCAACTGCGGTGCCATGCCGGAAAATATCCTCGAAAGCGAGCTGTTCGGCTACCGGAAAGGGGCTTTTACCGGGGCCATGGAGAACCGCAAGGGGTTGCTTGAGGCAGCCAATGGCGGCACTCTCTTCCTTGATGAAATCGGCAACCTGCCACTCAACATGCAGAAGACGATGCTGCGGTTTCTGCAGGAACAGGAATTTCGTCGACTCGGCGATACGGCGCCCACCAAGGTGGATGTACGCATCATTTCTGCGACCAATTCCGACCTCACCGCGGAAGTCGCCCAGGGGACTTTCCGCGAGGACCTTTTCTATCGCCTGAACGTCATCAACATTCACCTGCCGCCGCTACGCGAACGCCAAGAGGACATACCTCTTCTGGTCGCTCATTTCATACGTCGGCAGAATGCGAAGTTCGGTACAGATTTCAAAGGCTTGACGCCGGAGGGCATGCAGGCATTACGCAGCTACACATGGCCGGGCAACATTCGCCAGCTGTGCAATGTGATCGAAGCCGCCATGACCATTTCCAGCGGCAATTACATCGGCCTGCCGGAGGTCGCCCAGCTGATCGAGACCGGCCGCACCGGACCGGCCACAGACCACAAGGACTATTCTTCGGCGCTGGGTCAATTCGAGACCGATTACCTGACTCGCCTGTTGCGCAAGTACGGCGGCAATGTTGAAGAGGCCGCCGCCGAGGCCGGCATGAACATGGCGACCATCTACCGCAAACTAAAGAGGTACGGCATCGACAAAAAGCAGATCGAGCCTTAAGCTGCAGAACCAACCAACTTCTCCCCGATTCTTTGCACAAATGCAAAAGTGAAAATTGCCATTTTGCATTTGTGCAAATCCCCACCCTGGCCAGGGCCGTCCACCGCTCGCCGGAAAAATACATAACTAATTGTAATCACAGTATGTAAGCCGGTATTACCCGAGAAAATGAATCTTGGTACATGCCTTGCTCTTTAGAATCATGTGACTCCATGGGGCCCGGCCGTAGTTCATATCGCAGATTGCCTTGCCGGGCCCAATTTTTACCGGTCACCCCTAAGGCTTGAAGCCAACACAGGAGGAGCATATGCAAGACTCCGCGGTTTGTCCCTACTTCGATCATGACGAGGATGTCTGCGACGTTGGTTGCGGCTATATCTCGTCACACGACGCCAGCATGATCATCAAGTTCTGCTCCTGCGAGTACCGGGATTGCCAGAAATACCGTGAACTTGCCGATCGGATTCAAATACCGGAGCCGGCCTTGCCGGTGACGCCACCGACGCCGGCACGACCAGTCAACCATCTTGACAATCTGCCTGTGCTCGGGCTGTTCAGCTACAGCATCACCACGGCATGCTATGCCCTCGACAAGCTGCCGACCTTCTCATTCAATCTGCACCTGCTGGCGATCATTCTCATGCTCGGTGCGGTCGGCCAGATCTCCGCGGGACTGAACGCCCTGAAGAGAAGGCCGTTGCGTGCCATTGCCTTCACCGGCTTCGGCCTGTTCTGGCTCTCGATCCTCGCTCTCGATATCCTGCCAAGAGCCGGATACGGTACGATGCCGGGGGCGATTCCGATGACCGGCTATTTCGCCATGTGGGGGTTGTTCAGCCTGATCATCTGCCAGGGTTTCGACCAACTGACCCGCACCTGCCAAACGGTTTTCTCCATGCTGACAGCATTCCTGCTGATGCTCGCCATGGCTCACGCTGCTGGCAGCACCGCCATCCTGCATGGCTCAGCGCTGGTTGGTTTGACCAGCAGTTTGCCCGGACTCTATCTCGGCCTGCGCTATGCCAGCGGCGAAGCGCTCTCTCTAGTTCAGCCGGGAGTGGTCAAATCCGGCAAGATCCGTTCTTGACAGGAGCCCCGGATATCGATAATTTCTTTATAGGACAATTGTTTAAAAAGGATTTCAGCGCATGAACGCAAAGCTCAGCCGGCAGATGACATTTCTCGGACTTGGCGTCCTGGCATTTTATGCCGGCCTGCTGGGGACCGGTCAGGCCTCGCTGGAAATCCTTCCCCAGTTCGCCATTTCCGCGGTAATCTTCCTCAGCTCCGGCAAGATCATGCGCCAGATAGCGGACAAGCTGCCAGCCAAAGAGCGTGCGGACGAACAAAAGCAGGAGGAACCGAACTGGGAACTGCGCAACCTGGTCCTCAACTGGGTGGCCGCCGCCACCGTGGTCAGTATCGTTGCACTCTTCCTGGTCAAGCCGGCCAGCATGACCTTCAACGAGTTCGGCCGCTTCCTGCTGAACATGGATGTTATCATCACCGATTACGACATGCCGATTGCGCCTTAAACCCGGTACGCGGTGTGCGGTACGAGGAACGAGGTAATTCAAAAACAAGAAGCCACGGGCAGAGCATTCTGCACCGTGGCCTCTTTGCACTTGGTTAGCTGGTGGTTAAACCGCGTCCCGCATCCCGCGTTCCACGTACCGGCTTAATTGTTTATCATGCAACTTCGACAACAACACCAACGCCACAATCGCGCCGATCATGGCATACATCATGTCCGACTGGGTATCCCAGACATATCCCTGGGTGCCGAGGAAGGCCTCGGCGGCTTCATCTGAAAGGATCGCCACCCACCATTCGATGAGTTCGTAAAAAGCGCTGATCGCCAGACAGATACAGACAATAAGAAAAGACATCCAGCTTTTGCCGGCGATAATCGCATTGCGCACCAGGATCTCCCGGGCGACGATTGCCGGCACGAAGCCCTGCATGAAGTGTCCGAGTTTGTCGTAATTATTGCGCTCCAGACCGAACCCGTCGCGAATCCAGTCGAACAACGGCACTTCGGCGTAAGTATAATGGCCGCCGACCATCAGGACGATGCAATGGGCCAGGATCAGAAGGTAAGCCAGGGACGTCAGGGGAAAGCGGCGGCGCGTCGCCACCAGGACAGCGAAACCGACCACGGCAGGCAGGACTTCGAGCACCCAGGTCGGGTAATCCTTCGGCTCGATTCCCGACCAGAGCAGGGTGGCAAAAAAGATGATCAGCCAAAGATTGCGCATGCTATTCCGTTAGATGTGAGCCGGATGACCTGATACCATTCCGGCTCTGTACTTTTGAACCACAGTGACAGGTGTTCTGCAGATGCTGCAAAAGCATGAATGATGCTAGTCTTTCAAAAGCCAGGCCCTGGCTTCTTCCACATCGGCAAAAACTTTGCCCCTGAAGCCACGATTGACAAGAATAGTTTCCAGATTCTTCAACTTGTCAAATTCATTCCTGTTCGATTCGGTCCAGGCGATTTTATACTTGGGAGTCACGCCGAATTTTTTAAAGAGCGCATCATGGTTGATCGAATCCATCACTGACATCTGCCTTGTGGATACGGCAATGCCAAGCACCTTGTAGCAATCTTGCTTAAGGCATACCCGGGTGATCTCAGTCCAAAGCTTTTCAGCCGTCTGGTAACTCTTCTCACCAATTGAACGGGCCTCAATGTGGTCCCCCATGAAAGTGACCTCCATCTCGTAACTCAATGTATCTCTCCCTTAATTTCTGTTCCCCGGTTCTGCTTTATAAATCCATGCTATTCATTAAACAAACTTGAGCAAGTTTGTCAGAAGCTATTGGAATGCGACTATTATATCAAATGAAACCCATCACATTACCTGGTATCGATCTTTCTATAATTTCAAATGCTTGCAAAAAAAGCTAAAGCCTTTAACAAGTTATAGATATGACCAAAAAAGTGCTACTTGGACCGCTTCAAATGAACATTCAAATCGGCAAAAGGCGAGTGTGAGAGGGAAGGCCCTTCCGGGCGATCTGAGGGGCCCTCTTTGTCGCGTTGTTCCTGTACACCACGGGTATGCTCGTGATCGTGGCAGTAGATGCAGAGCAGTTCCCAGTTGCTGCCGTCGGGCGGGTTGTTGTCGTGATTATGATCCCGGTGGTGGACCGTCAACTCGCGAAGCTTCTTGCCTTCGAATTCCCTGACGCACCGGGCGCAGACATGGGGGAAAAGCTTCAGGGCCTTTTCCCGGTATCCGGCCTGGCGCAACTGTTCTTCCTCGCGCATCTTTGCAACGATCTGGGTATATCGCTCTTTTTCAGGCTCGGTCACATAACCCCCTTCAACTGATTATTCGAAGGTCTCCTTTGACAAGTCTACTACAACTCCGGCCATTGGTGATGCAACTATTGTGGATTGATCCTGCCCGGCAGTATTGATTTTATAGCGAGTGATAAAAAACGGCCCCACCATTTCTGGCGGGGCCGCGGCCGTTTATACCTGAAGGAGGGTTTAAACGGTTGTGAAGGACTATTCGTTGGTTGCCTTTGAAAGGACCAGATCCTCCTCTTCCTCGAATGCACCCTCGAGAACCGGTACTTCGGCCTTGCGGGTCTTCAGGGTGCCGGCGAGCATGGCACCGACCACCAGGAGGGCTCCGGCAGCGGCAAAGGACATGGTGAAACCGCCGGTCTTGACGCGCAGCATTTCGGATACCCGTACCAGGGCAAATGCGCCAACGCCCCAGGCAGAGAAGAGAATGCCGTAGTTCATGCCGAAGTGCTTGGCACCCCAGAGATCCTTGGCGAACGACGGGAAGAGCGACAGGTTGGTGCCGTAGTTGAAGACCATGAACGTCACCAGCAGAGGCATCGCCAGCGGGTTGCTGTAAGTGCCGTCGATGACGGGAATGGCGAGGAACATCAGGGCGGCCTGGAAGACCAGCATGATCACCAGGGTGTTGGCGCGACCGATCTTGTCGGAGACCACACCGGCGACGATCCGCCCGGCAGCATTGCCGACCGACATGATCGCAACGACCAGGAAGGCCATCTCACCCATGCTGGCCTTGGCCAGGCCCTTGGCGCTGCCGATAACCATCAGGCCGGCTCCGGCGCCGATAAAGAAACAGGTCCAGAGGGTAAAGAACTTTGCCGTCCTGAGTATCTCGGAGGGCGACTTGTCTTCGCTGACAACCGCCTTGGCCGTTGATTTGGCAGCATCCGGGTCAGCAACGTAGCCTGCCGGGGGATTGGCGAGGAACATGCCAAAGAAGCAGGTGATCGCCACAAAACCGATGCCGAAATACATCATCGATTGCTGCAGGCCGTAGGCTCCAAGCAGGTACTGGGCCAGCGGCGCGATATAGACAGAGGCGAGACCGAAACCGGCGACCACGATGCCGGCGATCAGGCCGGTCTTGGCTGGCGGAAACCACTTGAGTGCAGGAGGCGTAGCTGAAGAATAACCGAAACCGATCCCCATCCCTGCCATGACGCCGAAACCTGCGATCCATGACCAGTAATTGGTGGTCTGGGAAATCCAGATAAATCCGGCACCAACCATCAGGCCACCGATCATGCAGGTGATCCGGGGGCCGAACTTGTCCTGGACCTTGCCGGCAACGATCATTGCCAGGGCAAACATCAGACAGGCCGTGGCATAGGGATCATTGATCGAAGCCTTGTCCCAGGCAAAGGCGCCGGCGCCGCCGCCAGCGATCGAGTCGGCAATGGCACCCTTGAAAATACTCCAGGTGTAAAGAATCCCCAATGCCAGGTTAATGCCGGTACCGGCCATTACAACAGTCCAGCCACGTTTTGATGAAACACCCTGCTTACCCATGTCTGCCTCCTTGGTGATCATGTATGAGTTATCCATTCCGTATTGATTTAACTGTTGAACCCGGTACGACAGCGGCCAGCGCACCTTGATGGCACCAATGACCGGCTTGCTTCTGCGATGTCCAGGGTTCGATTCGATCATTGTCTGCCTTTGTTTTGTCTGTCCGTTTACGCCAGATACTATTGGCAACTCATGTACCAACCTCATGCCACCCTGGAAAAATACTTTTTACCTATTAATTTCAGTAACTTATAGAAGTCTCCAGACAACCAGAAGCAGATCACCGGGAAATGGGTTATTTGCAGAAATGCAAAAACAGCAGCAGTGGTTTCGAATGGTAAATCGGCAGGGAGTTATTCAGGGTGCCGTGAATTAGACAAATAAAACTTTTATTACAGCAACTTAGATAAAAACCAGAAAGGCCATAAAACACGGTTTTGCACAACTGCGAGGAGGGAATGAACACTTTTTGCAGATTTGCAAAAATCTGGAGGCGCGAAGGGGCGAGGGGCGAAAAAGATAAAAAAAGGACGGCTCTTTCGGGCCGCCCCTATTCATTGTATGATTTTCGCGTTTCGCGTCACCCTCCCGCGCTCCGGTTTTCAAGCCCTGGAAATAAAACGCCCCTCCCGGGTGTCAACCTTGACCCTCTCATCAGATTCGAGATAGGCAGGGACCTGGATCTTCAAACCGGTTTCGAGGGTCGCTTCCTTGGTCTGGGCCTGAGCTGTGGCGTTCTTGATTGCCGGAGCTGTTTCCGTGACGAGGAGCTCAACCGTCATTGGTGGCTCGACGGAGACGACCTGGCTTTCGAAGACTCCCAGGACAACTTCGGTGCCATCGAGCAGGAACCCTTTCACCGGCCCGTACATCTCGTCACCCAACTCGTACTGTTCGTAACTTTCCAGGTCCATGAATATGCCGTTGTCACCGTCGGCATAGAGGAACTGGCCCTTGCGTTTCTCAAAATCGGCGGCATCGACACGCTCTCCGGCCTTGAAGGTCTTTTCCAGAACCTGGCTGGTCAGCAGGTTGCGGTACTTGGTCTTGATCAGGGTGCTGCCGCCACGCGCCGAAGGCGACTGGCTGGACACATCGAGGACCAGGCAGGGTGCTGTATCGAGCAGGATGACCTGACCGCGTTTCAGATCGTTGGATGTCATGTTGTTTCTCTCCTTAATATAGATCAGAGACTGTTCTTTTTTCAGAAAGCGTGAATCTAGCACAAGTCCTGCCGGCTATGAAGCGGGATTTGACCCGCCCCGTATAACAAGGCTTTTAAGTATCACAGAAAAGTCTTCAATAATCTTACGTCAAAACACAAGATTTGTGCCTGCTTATCACAAAATACCTCGTCAAAAGGCAATCTCAGGTCAAAAAACTATAAAATTTAAATGTAAAAACAGATACTTACAACATGGCACGCATAATGCTTTACTATCTTGGTAATAATTGCATTGTCATGGTGATCTGCGACATCAGGAGCCACTAGGGATGAGCCGGAAAGACCAAAAAATGAAAACAAAAAAATGTATCGGAACAAAACTCAGATGGGACAAAATCCTCTTCTTTAATGCTTTAACCGCTGCCCTGATCAGCCTGACCACGGCCTCTGCGGTTGCGGCAGGGGTTGCCAAGGGCCTTTTTTATATCTTCTTGTGCCTGTTCCTGATGGCAGTCATTGATAACATCCTGCAAAAAGTCGAAGCCTAGACTGACATCGCTCCCTCTTCCTTGCCAAGTTCATCACCGGGCCACCAGCGCCCGGTTACCGTTGGAACCGTCCTTTTCTGCCAACTGGCTGCATGTAAAAAACCGATGACACAAGCCCGCCTTTTGTGTATAAAATCAGCTCCCGCAATGAACGGACATCCACTTTTGAAGGAGTTTTTATGTATAGCTGTGCTGACCTGAAAAAAGGTCTTAAGGTAATGATTGACGGCGAACCACACGTTATCGCCCAGTTCGATTTCACCAAACCGGGCAAGGGCCAGGCCCTCTACAAGTGCAAACTGCGCAACATGATCACCGGCGCACTGTTCGACCGTACCTACCGTTCAGGTGAAAGCTTCGAACCTGCCAGCCTGGATGAGCGCGACATGCAGTACCTCTACCAGGACGAGACCGGCTACGTTTTCATGGACCAGAAGACTTATGAGCAGGCAACCATTGATGGCGAGATCCTCGGTGATGACAAGTACTTCCTGGTCGACAACATGGAAGTCAAGGTCCTCATGCACGGCGAGCGTGGCATCGGCGTCACCCTGCCCAACTTCGTCAACCTGCGAGTCTCCCAGACAGACCCCTGGGTCAAGGGCGACACCGCCACAGGCAACAACAAACCGGCGACGGTGGAAAGCGGCTACACCCTGCAGGTCCCCGGCTTCGTCGAAGAAGGCACCCTGATCCAGATTGACACACGAACCGGCGAATACGTAACCCGCGTCAAAGAGTAATCACAGTCAGATATATTTTTCCAAAAACGTCCGCCAGCGGACGTTTTTTTTAACACTTTTCCCCTGCTGTTTCGTCTAAGATATATGCAACGTCAATGTCGCCTGCCTGCACCCGGGCAAGTGTACTTGAAGTCATAAAGGGAACCATGCAAACCGGTACACTCCCATACAGAGCCCGTGGCTGGCTATGCCTATGTACGATCATTGCCCTGACGGCATGTTCGATCGGGACGCCAACCCAAACTGCTGACTACCAGCCCCAGGGGCAATTCTCCGTCTCCGGTGAGGAGTCCTTGCCCGATCGCTGGTGGCTGACTTTCGCCGACCCGGCCCTCGACCAGCTTATCGAAACAGCCCTGAGTGACAACCTCTCCCTGTTGACTGCCTGGGACCGCCTGGACCAGGCCCGCGCCGTGGCCCGCAGAGCCGGGGCCGAGCTCTGGCCACAGCTGAGCGGCGAAGCAGTCGGCAGCAGCACACGTTTGCGTTCGGACTCTAACGACGAGTCGTTCAACGATTTCAGCCTCGGCCTGTCGGCAAGTTATGAAATCGACCTCTGGGGGAGGATCAATTCGACCCAGGAGGCCGCGGAACTGGACGCCATGGCCAGCGCTGAGGCCTTGCAAACAGCGGCTCTGACGCTGACCGCAAGAGTCGCCTCAACCTGGTTCGGGCTGATTGAGCAACGCGAGCAGATAATGCTGCTCGAACAGCAGCTTTTCACCAACCAGCAAACCCTCGAGCTGGTCAACCTGCAGTTCCGGACCGGACAGGTCAGTATCGCCGACCTTTTGCAACAGCGCCTGGTGGTGGAAAATCGTCGTGGCGAGCTGGCTTTGGCTAGAGCACAGGAGCAGGTTCTTCTCAATCAGCTGGCCATCCTGCTTGGGTTAACCCCTGACCAGGCGCCGCAGTTCGCGCAAACAACTCTTGGCGATCTGCCACCTCTCCCGGCCACCGGTCTGCAAAGCGAGCTGATCGAAAGACGTCCGGACGTTCGCACGGCGTGGCTGCAGATCCAGGCCGCCGACCAACGCGTCGCAGCGGCAGTCGCCGACCGCTTCCCACGTCTCAGCCTGACCGGGCGGGCGACAACTTCGAATGAAGAGATTGAGGACCTGTTCGATGATTGGCTGTCCTCCATTGCAGCCAACCTGCTGGCACCGCTGGTCGACGGCGGACGCCGCCGGGCGGAAGTCGATCGAACCCGTGCGGTCGCCTCGGCGGCCCTGCACAGCTACGGCCAGACGATCCTCGAGGCCCTCGCTGAAGTTGAAGATGCGCTGGTCCGGGAGCAGCGACAGCTGGAATATCTGCGCAGCCTTGACCGGCAGCTGGAGCTGGCGGCACAGGCGACGGAACGAATTCGCGACCGCTACCTGAACGGGGCAGTCGATTACCAGCGCGTACTGACATCGATCCTCTCCGAGCAGCAGCTGCAGCGCACCAGGGTCGCTGCCAGCGGTGCGCTTTATGAAAACCGCATAAACCTTTGCCGTGCCCTGGCTGGCGGTTGGGATTTAAGCCGATGATCCGGACCGAAAATTTCACGAGGTAAGCGAATGGATTCTGACCAGCAACAACACCATGGATCACCGAACCCGAATCGTCCTGCAAACCTGCTGCGACTGCTGCTGCCGATCGTCGTGGTCGCCATCGGTGCCAGCATCGCCGTTTGGATGATGCAGTCCGGCCCCAAGGCCAAGCCGCGGCAAAAAATTCGCAATGCGGTCGCCGTCGAAGTCAGACCGGCGGAGTTCGGCCCGCAAACGACGACCATCAGCATCATGGGTACGGTCAGGCCAAAGAACGAAGTAATCCTCAAACCCGAGGTCAGTGGCAAGATTACTTCGATAAGCGAAAAACTGGTTCCCGGCGGTTATTTCAATAAAGACGAGGTTCTCCTGACCATCGAACCGAACGACTATCAGTTGGCAGTGCAACAACTGGCCAGTGAAGTCGCCAGGGCTGAAGCCGACCTGCGGATAGAACTCGGCAGACAGCGCGTGGCCCTCAAGGAGTACGAACTGCTCGGGGAAAAAGTCAGTAATGAGGAACGCGACCTGATGTTGCGAATTCCCCAGCTGGAGAGTAGCAAGGCCTCTCTGGAGGAGGTTAAAATCAGACTCGAACAGGCCCGGCTTGATCTGGAAAGGACCACGGTAAGGGCGCCGTTCAATTCGGTTCTCATCACGCGGGAGGTCAACCTCGGCACCAGTGTTACCCCGTCGACAACCCTGGCAACCCTGGTCGACAGCGACGCCTACTGGGTCGAAGCCCCGATCGCTGCCAGCCAGGTCAAATGGATCAAGGTTGGTCAGCAGGGTTCAGCCGTACGCATCTACGATTCTGCTTCCTGGGGATCGGGTCTATATCGACAGGGTCATGCAGCAGGGATGGCAGCCACCGTCGAAGACACAGGGCCGCATGGTCGAACTGCTTGTCGAAGTAGCCGATCCACTGGCTTTGGCAAAGCAGTCAGAAGGACAACCAAAGCTTTTGCTTGGCAGTTATGTCCGAGTGGAAATTGCAGGAACGACTCTGCCCCGGGCGGCGATGATCGAACGTGACCTGATCCGTGATGGTGACCGGGTCTGGGTCATGGACGAGCAGGGCAACCTCGACATCCGCCCGGTCGAGATCGCCTTCCGCGCCCGCGATCAGGTGCTCGTCACCGGCGGCATCAGCGCTGACGAGAATGCTTGTCACCTCCAACCTGCCTTCACCGGTGCAGGGGATGGCGCTGAGGATCATGGGCGAAGAAGACCAACCCTCGAATTCCGGGAGCTCCAGCCAGTAATGAAGCGTTTACGCAGAGAGCCCTGGCAGCGAGGCCCGCTGGCCTGGATGACTTACAACAGGGTCACGCCAAACCTGTTGATGATCGCCCTGCTGTTGGGAGGTTTCCTTGTCTCCGGGAAAATCAAGAAAGAGGTCTTCCCGGATTTCGAACTCGACAGGGTCTCGGTCAGCGTCGCCTACCCGGGGTCCAGCCCGGAAGAAGTCGAGCAAGGGATCGTCCTGGTCGTCGAGGAAGCTGTCCGTGGTCTCGATGGCATTAAGGAGATGACCTCCACCGCATCCGAGGGCCGTGGGCTCCATCAGTATCGAGCTGCATACAGACACAGACCAGCAGAAGATCTACCAGGAGATCAAGCAGGAAGTCGACCGGATTCGCACCTTCCCTGAAGATGCCGAGGACCCCCAGGTTTCGCTGCTAGCCAGGCGTCGCGAGGTCCTCAACCTGCAGATCTACGGCAACACCACGGAACGTGGCCCTGCGCGAAACGGCAGAGCAGGTCCGCGACCGACTGCTGCAGGATCCAGGCATCACCCAGATCGACCTCTCCGGCGCGCGTGACCTGGAGATCCATGTCGACGTGCCGCAGGAGCGCCTGCGCGCCTACGACCTGACTCTCGACCAGATCGCGCAAATCATCAATACCGCCTCTACCGAGATCCCCGGCGGGGCGATAGAAACCGGTGGCGGAGACATCCTGTTGAGGGTCACCGACCGGCGTGACTGGGCGCGGGAGTTCGCCCGCATACCGATTATCAGCACCGCCGCGGGCACGGTCGTTCTTCTCGAAGACCTCGCCACGGTTCGGGAAACCTTCGAAGACAGTGACCGCTACGCCACCTACAATGGCCAGCGCAGCATCGGCCTCGACGTTTTCCGGGTCGGCGACCAGACACCAATCGGTGTCTCCCGTGCGGTCAGGGAGGCCATGACACTGATCGAAGCGGACCTGCCGAACGGTATCGAGTGGGACATCAACCGCGATCGTTCCGAGATCTACGAACAACGCCTGAACCTGCTGCTTGAAAAACGCCTTTATCGGCCTGATCCTGGTGCTGCTTCTACTCGGACTTTTTCTCGAATTCAAACTCGCCTTCTGGGTCACCATGGGCATCCCGATCTCTTTCCTCGGCGGGCTGATGTTCCTGCCGGTCATGGGCGTATCGATCAATATCATTTCGATGTTCGCCTTTATCGTCGCCCTGGGCATCGTGGTTGATGACGCCATCGTCGCCGGTGAAAACATCTACGAATACCGTCAACGCGGTCACAGTTATGCCAAAGCCGCCGTGATCGGCGCCCGCACCGTAATGATCCCGATCACCTTTGCGATTCTGACCAACATCGTGGCCTTTCTGCCGCTTTACTTTGTGCCCGGCTTCATGGGCAAGATCTGGAAAGCGATACCGGTTGTCGTCATAACTGTATTCATCATCTCGTGGGTCGAAGCCCTCCTGATCCTGCCGAGTCATCTGGCCCACACCCGAAGCGCCCCGACCAGCCGCCTGACGGCACGTCTGCACAGCTTGCAGCAGCGGTTCAGCACCGGACTTTCCCGATTCATAGAAAATCGCTATCGGCCGGTACTCGAGCTGTGCATCCGCTGGCGGTGGATGACCGTCGCTATCGGCCTGTGCATCCTGATGCTGGTAACCACCTACGCTCTGAGCGGCCGCATCGGCATGATCCTGATGCCGCGAGTCGAATCGGACCGGGCAGTCGTGACAGCCGTTCTGCCCGCCGGCAGCCCCATGGAGGACGCCCGTCTGGTCCAGGAGAAACTGGTGGACGGCATGAAAGCCGTCGCTGCCGGCAATGGCGACAGTCAGCTTCTGCAGGGGATATTTGCGCTCGTCGACGAAAACCGCGTAGAGATAACCGCCTACCTGCAGCCTCCGGGAGTCCGGCCGCTTGACACGGGCTCAGTCACCAGGCTGTGGCGCGAAGAAGTCGGTCCGATTCTCGGTCTCGAGTCACTGCGTTACGAATCGGACCGTGGCGGGCCCGGCGGTGGCGCGGCACTGACCGTGGAACTGTCCCACCGCAATACGGATATCCTGGACCGGGCCAGCGCCGCTCTTGCCGAGCGGCTCGAGGAATTCGCCAACGTCAAGGATATCGATGACGGCTTCACCCCGGGCAAGGAGCAGCTCGATTTCAGCATCACGGCCAACGGTGAAAGTCTCGGGCTGACCTCACGCGAGATCGCCCGGCAGGTTCGCAACGCTTTTTCCGGCAGTGAGGCCCTGCGTCAGCAGCGCGGCCGCAACGAGATCACCGTGCGTGTCCGCCTGCCCGAAGGCCAGAGGAACACTGAGCACAGCATCGAAAACCTGATGATCCGCACACCGGCCGGGACCTTCGTGCCGCTCTTCGAGGTCGCCAGCGTCAAACGCGGCAGGGCTTTCACCTCGATCAACCGGCGTGACGCCCGGCGGACCGTCACCGTCTCTGCAGGCGTCGAACCGATCAGCGAAACCGGGCGGATTCAGGCCACCCTGAACAGTGACATCCTGCCCGAACTGGTTCGCGACTTCCCCGGATTGACCTATGGCTACCAGGGCCGCCAGGCGAGACATGAAAGAAAGCACCGGAGGCCTGATGACGGGCTTTATCCTGGCCATGGCCGCCATCTACTTTCTGCTGGCGATCCCGTTCCGCAGCTATTTACAGCCGTTGATCGTCATGCTGGCGATCCCTTTCGGCGTTGTCGGAGCGGTCCTGGGGCACCTGATCATGGGTTACAGCCTCAGCCTGATGAGCATGATGGGCATGGTTGCGTTGGCTGGCGTGGTCGTCAATGACTCCCTGGTCCTGGTCGACTATGCCAACCGGCAACGGCTTGAAGGCCACAGTGCCTTTGCCTCGGTCAGTGCTGCCAGCACCCGCCGCTTCCGCCCGGTCATCCTGACCACCCTGACCACCTTTGGCGGGCTGGCACCGATGATTTTTGAGACCTCGCGCCAGGCCAGGTTCCTGATCCCCATGGCGCTTTCGCTCGGATTCGGGATCCTCTTTGCCACACTCATAACCCTGCTGCTGGTCCCGAGCCTCTACCTGATGCTGGAAGATTCAATGGCCACCCTGAAGAGATTCTTCGGTACTGAGCCGGACGAGGGGGCATCGTGACGGGACTGAACTGGTCCCTGTCGAGGAAAAAATCGTTGCTTTTGCAACGGGCTGCCATCCTGCAGAAAGTCCGCGCCTTCTTCGTAGAGCAGGGCTACCTCGAAGTGGAGACTCCGCACCGCATCCCCGCCAACGCCCCGGAACCGCATATCGATGCTGTGCCCAGCGGGGACTGGGCATTGCACACCTCGCCGGAGCTGGCAATGAAGCGGCTGCTCGCGGCAGGCCATGAAAAAATCTTTCAGATCTGCCGGGTTTGGCGCGAGGGTGAGCTTGGGCGGCATCACCTGCCGGAGTTCACCCTGCTTGAATGGTACCGGTCCGGGATTGACTACCACGATCTCATGGCCGAGTGCACCGCGCTTTTACAGAGCATTGTCCCGGAGGGGAAACTGACCCGATCGGGTCGGCAGATATCCCTGGCGGCACCCTGGGAGAAATTGACGCTTGCCGAAGCCTTCTCCAGCTATGCATCGATGAACCTTGACCAGGCACTCGAGGCCGGTTGTTTTGAGGAAGTCCTGACCGCCGAGGTCGAACCGAACCTAGGCAAAGCAAGGCCGACCTTCCTGACTGAATACCCGGCAGCGATGGCAGCCCTGGCAAGGGTCAAACCCGGAGAACCGCGAGTGGCCGAACGATTCGAGCTCTACATCGACGGGCTGGAGCTGGCCAACGCCTTTTCAGAGCTGACCGATCCGCTCGAGCAGCGCAAACGATTTGCCGCAGATGAGGAGCGGCGGCGGGCCGCAGGCAAGACACCCTACCCGCTGCCGGAGAGCTTCCTCACCGAGCTTGCGGTAATGTCCGAAGCCGCGGGGATCGCCCTCGGTCTCGACCGCCTGGTGATGCTGATGACCGGTGCAGAAAAAATCGATGATGTCGTCGCATTCACCCCCGACGATCTGTAGCGGCACAAGGCGAAAAAAATCTCCGCCAAAAACGAAAAGGAGCTTGTTTTTCAATCCGGCCGACAGGCTATAAAAAAGAAAGGACAGGTAAACTTCCAAAGCCCTGACGCCCATGTATTTTAATTCTGAAATAGCACTGCTCAATGCCTGCCGAACCCTGTTCGGCAAGGAAGTCAACCTGTCCCACGAGTTCCTTTATTATCTCCAGCCCAGCGGCGCCAAAACAGCTTTTCGCAACCAGGCCAAGGCCCATCACCCCGACGCCCACGCGAGTTCCTCGCCGCTCATCCGCCAACAGCAGACAGAACGTTTCCGGGAAATCCGCCAGGCCTACGATTTGCTGATCGAATACCTTGAAAAGCGTCCTCGTATTCGCCCGGCCTCCTTCAAGAACAGGCCTGCGCAAACAGCATCGTACCGGGCGAAAAGCACGCCACGGCAAAGCACACAGCAGAGACCGCACCCAAAACCGGTGTCGATCCCGTCGATCCCGCTTGAATTCGGCATGTACAGCTTCTACCAGGGCAAAGTGACCTATCAACAATTGATCGAGGCCCTGGTGTGGCAGAGGCGACAGAGACCAACGCTTGGCGCCATAGCACAGAAGTGGGGCTGGTTGTCCGAAGCCAAGGTCAGCCCAGATCCTAGGACACCGCGGCCAGGCGGTACGTTTCGGTAAAAAAGCGATTGAGCTCGGGCACCTCAAGCCTCACCAGGTCGAAGCATTGCTGAATTATCAGAGGACCCTGCAGAAGAGAATCGGCCAGTATTTCGTGGAGAAGGGTTTATTGTCAGACGCGGAAGCCAACCGGATTTCCCAACAGCTCACAAAGCACAACAGACAGATCAGCCAGCGTACCAGAAGCCGGGCCGAGAACCGCTGCTAGACAACATCCCGCCGGCGGTTCGGGAGTTCGACAACGCCACGAGCCGTCTGGACCCTGAGAATTCCCCCCATTCCCAGAAGATTTTCCGGCAGCAGCGGAACCTTGCCTTCACCTCCGGGCGGGTCGACTACGTATTGCGGAATACCGAGTCCGGAGACCTGACCACGCATCCCGGCAATAATCTCCAGGCCGCGCTCTACCGGCACCCGGAAATGCGATGTGCCACGGGCCTGGTCCAGGTGATGCAGGTAGTAGGGACGCACCCTCATCTTCAGCAGACCGCGACACAGTTCGATCATCACGACCGGATCATCGTTGACGCCGTTGAGCAAAACCGTCTGGTTGCCCAGCGCCAGACCCGCGTCAGCCAGGCGGCCACAGGCTGCGGCGCTCTCGACTGTCAGTTCGCGCGGATGGTTGAAGTGGGTATTCAGGTAGAGTGGCTGAAAACGCGATAAAATCTGACAGAGTTGCGGCGTGATGCGGTCCGGCAGGGTGACGGGCACACGGCTGCCGATGCGGATCATCTCGACATGGGGGATGCGGTAAAGTCGCGACAGGATGTCGTCGAGATGATCGTCGTTGAGCAGCAGAGGATCGCCGCCGGTCAGGATCACGTCTCTGATTTCTGGTGTTTCGGAGAGGTAAGCAATCCCCTCATCGATCTTTGCCCTGGAGAAACAGAACGCCCTGGTGCCGACCCGGCTTTTGCGGGTACAGAACCGGCAGTACCCTGCACACTGTCCCGACACCATCAATAAGGCCCGGTCCGGGTAGCGATGCACCACTGCCGGGACCGGGGCATAGGCCTGTTCGTTCAGAGAATCTTCGGGCAGGTCGTCGACCGCCAGTTCACCCAGGTCAGGAACACACTGCCGCCAGATCGGATCGCCCGGCTTTTCGATCAGGTTGAAATAATGAGGCGTGATGAGCAGCGGGTAACGGGCAGCCACCGCCCGCAACGGCTCCGGGTCGATATCAAAATACCCGGCGAGCTGTTCAGGGGTGGTAATGCTGTTGGCGAGTTGTTGTTTCCAGGTCATAAAGAAGCTCGAAGCGCGAGGTGGGAAGCGCGAAAAACAGTCATCAAATTTGATTTATGATTATTTACTCTGACACTCTGCAGCTTACAAAATAACATGACAACTCGAGCGACAAGCAGACAGTAACACATAGCGTGTCAAAAATGACTTAGAAGGTTTCCTCGCCTCGCGCCTCGCGCTTCGCGCTTCCGGTCATTAAACGACTGCGCAGCCACCATGTCAGCACCACCAGGACCATCAACCCGACATCCCGCAGCAGGGCCATCCCGGCGCTGACATCCTGCCCGCCGGCCGGGTCGAAACAGCCGCAATCGATATCGAGCCCCCGCAACAGCACCGAAACCAGCGCAACCATGAAAATCAGGGTCATACCGCCGATCACGACCAGGGCCGGGCGAACCCGGACATTCAGAAGCAGAAGCACCCCGGCGAGGAACTCCACGTAAGGCAGGGTCGCCGCGACCAGGTAATTCATGGCGTAGGGGAGGATCTGGTAAGCCGCGACATGGCCGGCAAACGCGACCACGTCCTGGATCTTCACCGCACCGGCATAGACAAAAACCAGGGCCAGGGACAACCTGGCCAGATGGTATAAGAACCATTGAAACCGATTCACTGGTCCTCTCCCGCGACCGCAAGCCCGGCATCCCGCCATTCCGGGTAGCCGCCTTCAAATACCCGGACATCGCTGTAAGCCTTCCTCGATCAGCCGCATGCCGAGGTCGAAGGAATCGGGACAGCCGAAACCGCTGCAATAGGCCACGACAACCCGTTCTTTTTCGGTACGGGCGATAAAGTCAGGGAGGACGTCATCGATATCAGCCAGTGGCAGGGAGACCGCCCCCTCGATATGCCCTGCCGCGAACAGCTCCGGGCTGCGGGCATCGACAAGCAACCCGCCATCGGTCATCAGCTGCTGGACCTCTTCAAGCAGAACCGGCATCGGCAGGGCCATCGTAACATCCTGCTGAAGCTCCTGTTCCGCATTGATTGCCGGACGCTGGGGCACCAGGCGGCCGGCAAATGCGTCGAGAACCAGCTGGTGGTTCATGGTCAGGCCGAACAGCGCACCAAAAGCGATCAGGACGCATGCTTCAAGGAAAATGCGTTTGAGATCGTCAGTCATGATTATTCATCGGGAGACTGGGTAAGCTCTGGACCCATGCTGCCAAGCATTTCGCGCAAGGCGCCCACCTCACGCTCGAGCCGGTCAATCCGGTTGTTCGCCGTTGTCAATTCCGAGTTCAGCTCCTCAATCAGTTGATTCTGGTGAGTATAGCGAATCTCGAGTTCAATGATCCGTGCAGTCAGTTCATCCATGGCCTTCTCCTTCGCTTCCGGCTTCACATGCTACCAGAAGACCCTGGTCTTCGCAATCCGCGCAACGTATGAGAACCAATTGCAAAATTTCCCAAAGTTGATATTATTACCGGGATTATCCACTTATCAATTCTCGAACCTTACAGAAACCTATGACTATGCTAAAAACTGTTGGCAGATGGTGGTGTGCAAAAACTTTTCCAGCAGTCGTCTGCACCCTGTCTGTCTCCCTTCTCCTGTTCTACATCCCGGCGCTTGCTGCCGTTCCGCAGCACAGACATAACGAACCGGCTGAAATGACCGAGGGCCACAAGGCAGCAGACGACATGAGCGGGATGGATCACAAGGGCCATGCCGCGGTGAGCGATGAGGCGGCAGGGCATGTGCATCCGGTAATGGACGAGGACGGCGCAGCCAAGGTCGGCCTCGATGAAAAGCTCGGCACCTACATCCCTCTCGACCTGACCTTTTACGACGAACAGGGCGAACCGGTCAAGCTGGCTGAACTGGTCACCATGCCGACGATAATCGCACCGGTTTATTACCGCTGCCCGAACGTCTGCCATTTTCTGCAGGGCGACCTGGCCCGCGTGTTGCCGGGCCTCAAGCTCAAGGCCGGCGAAGACTATCAGGTGATCTCGTTCAGCTTCGACGAAAACGAGAAACCCGAACTGGCCGAGCGTAGCCGCAACACCTACTATGCGGCGATGAAAAACCAGTATCCGGATCAAGCCTGGCGTTTTCTGACCGGCGACCTTGATACCATACACAAGCTCACTGATGCCGCCGGCTACCGCTTCCAGAAGGTCGGGACCGAGTTCCTGCATCCGGTCGTGTTTTTCGTGGTCTCCCCGGATGGCATGATCGTGCGCTACCTGCACGGCACCCACGTGGTCCCGAAGGATTTGACCCTGGCTCTCTACGAAGCCAAAGAGGGGCATGTAGGCACCACGATCCGTAAAATGGTACAGTACTGTTTCAGTTTCGACCCGGAGCAGAAGACTTATGTATTCAACATCTTGCGCGTCTCGGCAACAGCCATTCTGACAACCCTGGCGATTTTTGCCGCCTTCCTGATATTCGGCGGCAAGAAGCCCAACAAGAAAACCAACGCGGCGAAGGATAAGAACTTATGAGTGATGTAACTGCCACGGCAACCAGCAACCGCGGCTTTTTCGATGAAGGCAACTACCCCGGCATCTTCGGTTGGCTGTTAACAACCGATCACAAGCGCATCGGCCTGCTGTACTTCTGGTGCATCGTCACCTTCTTCTGCGTCGGGGCCATTCTCGGACTTTTGATCCGCCTGGAGCTTTTTGCCCCGGGAGAAACGATCATGGGGCCCCAGACCTACAACGCCGCCTTCACTTTGCACGGCGTGATCATGATCTTCCTCTTCATCATCCCCGGCATCCCGGCGGCCTTCGGCAACCTGATCATGCCGATCCAGATCGGCGCTCGCGACGTCGTCTTTCCGAAGCTCAACCTCTTCTCCTGGTATCTCTACGTCATCGGCGCCCTGATGGCGGTGACTTCGCTCTTTACCGGCGGCGGGCCACCTGATACCGGCTGGACCTTCTACGTGCCCTTTTCCGCCCAGACCAGCACCAACGTGTCGCTGGCTGCGATGGCAGTATTTGTCCTCGGTTTCTCGTCGATTCTGACCGGGTTGAACTTCGTTACCACCATCCACAGGCTCCGCACCGAGGGGATGACCTGGATGCGCATCCCGCTCTTCACCTGGTCGCTCTACGCCACGGCCTGGATCCAGGTCCTCGCCACCCCGGTGATCGGCATCACCGTCGCCCTGCTGTTCGCCGAGCGGGTGATCGGCACCGGCCTGTTTGATCCGACCCAGGGCGGCGATCCGATCATGTTCCAGCACCTGTTCTGGATCTACTCACACCCTGCGGTCTACATCATGGTCCTGCCCGGCATGGGGGTGGTCTCCGACATTATCCCCGTGTTTGCCCGCAAGCCGGCTTTCGGTTACAAGGCGATCGTCGTTTCAAGTATCGCCATCGCCTTTGCCGGCTCCCTGGTCTGGGCGCACCACATGTACACCAGCGGCATGAGCGATATGGCCGTACTGGTCTTCTCGTTTTTGACCTTTATCGTCGCCATCCCGTCGGCGATCAAGGTCTTTAACTGGCTGGCGACCATGTACCAGGGCTCGATCCTGCTCGACCCGCCGCTGCTGTACGCGCTCTCCTTCATCCTGCTCTTCACCATTGGCGGGTTGACCGGTCTCGTGCTGGGCGCGGCAGCAACAGATGTGCACGTGCACGATACCTATTTCGTGGTCGGCCATTTCCACTTCGTCATGTTCGGTGGCACCGGCATGGCGTTTTTCGCCGCCATGCATTACTGGCTGCCGAAAATCTATGGCCGCATGTATGACAAAAAAATTGCCACGGTGGCCTGGGGGATCATTTTCGTCGGCTTCTGCATCACTTACATCTCGATGAAGATCGCCGGCATGCAGGGGATGCCGCGTCGCTACTACGACTACGTCCCCGAGTTCACCGGGATCAACCAGCTCGCCACGATCGGCTCATGGATCCTGGCCGTCGGCCTGGTCCTGATGTTCGTCAACATCTTCCGCGGTCTGTTCAAAGGCGACCCGATCGGCGACAACCCCTGGGGAGGCGCCAGCCTCGAATGGCAGATCCCTTCGCCGCCGCCGCACTCTAATTTTGGTGAGGAGGATCCGGTGGTCACGCATGGCCCTTACGACTTCAAAAAGGCAGGCATTCTATGAGCGGGCATGTACACAAGGACTATACCGGCGCCAAGTTCGGCATGTGGCTCTTCCTCTTTACCGAGGTGCTGCTGTTCGGCGGGCTGTTTATACTTTATTCGGTCTACCTGGCGCGTTATCCCAAGGAATTCATTACCGCCGGCAAGGAGCTTAACGTCTGGTTCGGTGGCGGCAACACCCTGGTGCTGCTGACCAGCAGCCTGTTTGTCGCCGTTTCGATCACCGCTCTGCGTCGCGGGGCCAAAAAACTTTGCCTGGGCCTGCTCGGCGGCACCATCGCCTGCGCCGCGATCTTCATGATCAACAAGTACTTCGAGTGGAGCGCCAAGATTCACCATGGTATTTATCCTGGCTCGGCGCACCTGAAAGAGCTGCAGCCCGGCGAGATGGTGTTTTTCAACATCTACTACCTGACCACCGGGCTGCACGGCATCCACGTGGTGATCGGTGCACTGGTCCTGCTCTGGAGCATGATCCTGATCAATAATGACCGGATTAACGCTGATGATTTCGTCATCCTGGAAAACGCCGGCCTCTACTGGCACCTGGTCGACCTGATCTGGATTTTTATTTTCCCGCTGTACTATTTGATTTTGCATTAAAGGAAAGGGACGAGGTACGCGGTGCGTGGCACGCGGAAAACACAATCTTGCAACGCCCGCTCGCTACGCTCACTCAAGACGCAAAGACGCCAAGGAGAAAACCAAGGCTTTGCTTTTAAACCATTAGATGTTTGACTTTCTTCGCGCCTTTGCGCCTTTGCGTTAAATATGATTTTCAAATGAGGTAGTTATGTCCGAAGAACACGCACATATTGTCCCGTACAAGACCTTCATGGTCATCTGGATCGCGCTGCTGATCCTGACCGGCGTCACCGTGTGGGTCGCGCAATACAACCTCGGCCCGTTGAATATCTGGGTGGCCTTGAGCATTGCCACGCTCAAGTCGGCACTGGTGGTCGCGGTCTTCATGCACATGAAATACGAAAGCTGGCTGTTCAAGATTGCGCTTTTGTCAGCACTGGCCATCCTGGCGATCTTCATCGGCCTGACCTTCTTTGATGTTCTTTATCGGTAGGAGTTGATGTGAATCCACAACCTTTAATCACCACAACCGAGGCTGTCGACACGGCCTTCTACGTCATCTTCGGCATCAGCGGCGTTGCACTGCTCGGTATCACAATTGCCGTGGTTTACCTGTCCTGGCGCTATAGCCGCAAACGCTACCCGACGCCGCTCAGCCAGAAGGACCACAATGTCTGGCTGGAGGTCACCTGGACGATCATCCCTTCGATCCTGGTCATGGTGATGTTCTGGTACGGCTGGGAAGGCTACCTGTCGCTGCGGCGGGTCCCTGACAATGCCATCCCGGTCCAGGGGACAGCGCGCATGTGGTCGTGGCTCTTCACCTACGAAAACGGCAAGACCTCCGACAAGCTCTACGTGCCGGTCGGTCAGCCGGTCAATGTCAGGCTCACTTCCGTGGACGTGTTGCACGCTTTCTATGTCCCGGCGTTTCGTGTCAAGCGAGACACGGTTCCGGGGATGGAAACCTATGCCTGGTTCGTCGCCGAAGAACCGGGCAGCTACGATCTCTTCTGCGCCGAGTATTGCGGCGTCGCCCACTCTGCCATGATCACCACCGTGGAAGCGATTCCTCCTGCCGAATTTGCCGCCTGGCTTGAAGATAAACCGGTCGCAGCAGATGTCGGCAAGGCCCTGCTGCAAAAGCACGGCTGCCTCGGCTGTCACTCCATCGATGGCACACCATCGGTCGGCCCGACCTTCCAGGGGATAAGCGGCCGCCAGGTTAATGTTGTCACGAACGGCTGAAAGCCGGACCCTGACGACCGATCGCGACTACCTGGAAAAATCGATTCTCGAACCGAATGCCGATATCGTCGAAGGCTTCCCGCCTGCCATGCCCCCGTATGCCGGAAGCATCCCGGCAGAAGACATGACCGGGATTCTCGATTACCTGATGGACTCAAAAGGCAGCGAGGAACACAGGCTGAACCTGCATCAGAGGAAAAGCCGGCCGCTCAATCAGCTCAGCAACCGGAACCTGCAAAGGAAGAGGCTGACAAACCGGTAGAGGACGCCTGCTGCACCGGCTGACCCCGTCGAGCGCGGCAAGGCCCTGGCCAGTCAGAATGGCTGCCTTGGCTGCCACAGCACCGACGGCACCCGCAAAGTCGGTCCGAGCTTCAAAGGGCTGATCGGCAGCGAACGCTCCGTCACCAAAGATGGCCAATCCGTCAAGGTCCAGGCAGACACGGACTACCTGATTCGGGCTATAAGGGAACCCGGCGCAGAAGTGACCGAGGGTTACCCGCCCGCCATGCCGCCTTATCCGGGATTGAGTGATGACGACATCAAGGCGATGCAAAGCTGGATGGAAACGCTGGAGTAAACATCGCAAAGTCATTCCGGGACCATGACCAACCTTACGGCTTTGAGCCGCCTGATCCGCCTGCCGCTCTCGGCGATGGTCGCCCTCTCGGCGCTGGCCGGAGCGCTGGCTGCAAGCCCTTACCTGCCCTGGCTGAAGCTTTGGGGCGTCGTCTGGGGGATCTTCCTGCTGAGTTCTGCCTGCTCGGTCCTCAACCAGGTCCAGGAACGCTTCACCGATGCCCTGATGCGCCGCACCTGTAGCCGGCCACTCGCCTGCGGTGCCCTGGCCCCGGGAGCCGGCATGGCAGTCGGCCTGCTCCTGGCCAGCGGCGGTCTCGGCGTCCTGCTTGCCACCTCCGGCACCACGGCCAGCCTGCTTGGCCTCGGTGCAACCGTCTGGTATCTGGCTGTCTACACTCCGTTGAAAAGGATCTCTTCTCTGGCCGTGATCGCCGGCACCCCCTGTGGCGCCCTGCCGCCCCTGATCGGCTGGATTGCGGCAGGTGGTGACCCGTTCGATCCAAGGCCACTCTCCCTGGTCCTGTTGATGGTCCTCTGGCAGGTGCCTCACTACTGGCTGCTGGCCATGCCCGACCGTGAGGAACTGCTGCGAGCCGGGTTCAAGGTTCTGCCGGGCAAGATGTCAGGTCACCAACTGTTGAGCGTCAGCCATTTCTGGATTCTCGGCATGATCACCGCCACCCTGCTGCTGCCGCCTTTCAAGCTGGTGCAACTGCCATTTTTGCAAAGCCTGGTTGCCGGCCTGGCGATCGCCTTCGCTGTCTGGACCACCCGGGTCCAGCGCAAAACCCTCTTCATCGAAAAAACCGCCCAAAAACTCCGCATCGGCCTGCATCTCTATCTCGGCCTGGTGCTGGGAACCATCCTGCTGAACGGTCTCTTACTTCGCTTCATCTACTAAACCAAAGACTCGGGCGCAATCTTTTCAACGAATGCTGATCAAATTTGATCAATGCGGATCGTCATATTTTCAATGATTCTTTTCAGCTTTGATCAGCAATCGAGTCTCTTGCGATCACGTTTCTTGTCCCCCTGTTTGCGCTTGGCATCCAGGCGCCTGGCAATGGCAGCCTTGCCGGGGCGGGTCTTGATCCTCGGCCGCCGCTTTCTCAACCGCGCGGCGAGTTTCTCCTCGAGGCGTGCCATGGCACGTTGCTGGTTCATGTGCCGGGAACGTGATTCCGTAGCCGTTACGACAATACCGGTCGGCAGATGGGTAATACGCACTCCCGTCTCACTGGTGTTGCGATGCTGGCCGCCTGGACCGGAGCCGCGGTAGTAATCAATTTTTAAATCTTTAGGATTTAGCATGCTTAAACCGGTACGTGGTACGTGGTGTGCGGTTCGTGGACAACCAAAATCCACGAGCCACGGGCCACGTACCACATTCCAAAGAGTTAGTGTCTCCTCTGCCAAATTATGATAAAAAGATAAAGTTATTCAATCGCACTTGTCAAAGAGGGAGTCTGCCATGAACCATTTCGCACTGACTATTGTTGGTCGCGACCGCCCCGGGATCGTCTCCCAGGTCACCGAGATTCTATTCAAACAGGGCTGCAATCTTGCCGATTCGAGCTGTTCGATTCTCGGTGGCCAGTTCGCCATGATCCTGATTCTCGGCCACCCGGAATTCATCGACCGGGAAAGCTTTGGCGACGCCTTCAAGCCCCTGGAAGATGCTGATCTGACCGTTGCCCTGCGGGTTCTCAAGCCGGGCGGCGAAATTCGCTCACATATCGAAGGCGACCTCTGCATGATCTCCGTATACGGCTCTGACAAACCGGGGATCGTTTACCGGGTGGCCAATGTGCTTGGCGAGAAGAAGGTCAACATCACCGACCTGAACACCAAGCTGGTCGGCACCGAAGATCGTCCTGTTTATGTGATGGTTATCGAAGCAGCCCTGCCCGAAGGAGTCGAAGAAGAGGATGTCGACAACTGGCTGGCACCAATCCGCGATGAACTGCAGGTCGACATTAACGTACGCACCATCCCGACCGTGGAACTCTGACCATGGCCGTACGTACCATCCGGGTTTATCCGGATCCGATTCTCAAGCAGGTCGCTGAACCAGTCGAGGAGATTGACGAAAGCGTTGTCGCAGTCGTGCAGGACCTGGTCGACACCATGCTCGATGCCGGTCATTCGGTTGGCGTTGCCGCGCCACAGATCGGCGTTCTGCAGCGCGTGATGGTGGTCGATGTCTCGAAAAGCAAGCTCGGCAGGGACAACAATCACGGCCTGCTCGAAATGGTCAACCCGGAGATCATCGAAAGGTCCGGCAGCAAGATGATGCGTGAAGGCTGCATGAGCGTGCCTGACTACACCGGCAATGTCACCAGGGCCGAGCACATCGTCGTCGAATTCACCAACCGCAACGGCCAGCTTCGCGTCATCGAGGCGAGCGGGTTCGAAGCGGTCGCCATCCAGCATGAACTTGACCACCTCGACGGGCTGCTGTTTCTTGACCGGGTCTCGAGCCTGAAAACTGACCTGTATCGCAGGAAGATCAAATAAGGCAGGCTGAACCGTTGAATTGGGCTATGTCAGTTGAAAATTGTAACATCGCAGCAGTTCAACAATCGAAAATAAATTTTAACGCAAAGATGCAAAGTAGAAACGTGCTTTTAACTTCTTTTTGAAAAACTTTTTCTTTGCATCTTGAATCACACCTTTGCGCCTTTGCGTTGCAAACTTTTGTTTTTTGGAAAGACAAACATCTATGGCCTCTCAACAAACAACCTTGATCTTGCTCCCCGGACTCGATGGCACGGGCCTGGTCTTCGAGCCGCTGCTTGAGCATCTGCCCTCAACCATCGAGCCGGTTGTCGTGCGCTATCCCGGGGACAGGCCGATGACCTTCGCGGAGCACATTGATTTCGCCAGGGCCCGGTTGCCGAAGGACAAGCCCTTCGTGCTGCTTGCCGAATCTTTTTCCGGCCCGATCGCTCTGCAGCTACTCGCGGAGCCTCCGGCAAACCTGGTCGGGGTGGTATTTGTCGCAACCTTCGAACGCTACCCGAAGCCCTTTCTGCTCGACCTGGCCCGTCTCCTGCCCCAGGGTCCGCTCCTGAGACTGTTTGCGACGAGTCTGCTCTGCCGATTCTTCTGCCTTGGCTCGGCAGACCGTGAGGCCGTCGCACTTTTTCAAAAAGCCCTGGCGAGCGTTAAGCTGTCCGCCTTGTCACAGCGCCTGAAGATTCTCGCTGAGCTGCCGCCTCCGCCCGAGACGAACTACAACAACCCTTGTCTTTACCTCCAGGCCAGTCACGACCGCCTGGTTCCCGAACGTGCCGCAGCCAGCTCCAGCGACACCTGCCGCAAACACAGCTGGTTCAAATCCGCGGCCCGCATATTATCCTCTTGGCCCGACCCGAAGATGGTGCCAGGGTAATCAGCAATTTTATCGACAACCTGTCGGAGCGGCGATGCACGAGCTGACAGACCAACAACTGACTGAACTGCACCGGGCGTTACTTGAACTGCGAAGAGAGTTGCAGAAACAGCTCGAAGACTCCACCGACGGAGCAAAACCGGTCAGTCTCGATGAACCGATTGGCCGACTCTCGCGTATGGATGCCATGCAGCAACAGAGTATGGTGCAGGCCAATCGTCGTACCGCCCAAACCCGTTTAACGCGTATCGAAGCCGCCCTGCGTCGATACCACAACGATGCATACGGCCTGTGCGTGGAATGTGAAGAAGTGATCGGCTATGCCAGACTGAAAGCCCAACCGGAGGCACCGTTTTGTATTAGTTGCCAAGGCAACAGGGAGGCTCGAGACACGTAACGCGAGGCGCATTTAAACTGTTTCCCTCGGACCACTGCCCTCTTCCCACGTACCCGACTCCTATGATCTTTCCTCGAAAAACCGCCTGACGGACAAAGAGTCGTTTCTCTTCCCCGGCGACACCCTGCTCGACAAGGTGGGACGAGCCGTTTGCGAAGCCGGGTGTCTGCCGCGCAAGGAACTTTTTGAAGCCTGGGAAGTGGCCCGGAGGATAAGACGCAGGTTTCGCGGCGGGCGCGTCGTCGACCTGGCGTGTGGTCACGGTTTAACTGCCGCCCTGCTCCTGCTGCTCGACGACACCTCGCCGGAAGCTTTCGCAGTAGACCGATCGATCCCGGCCTCTGCGGGCAAACTGCATGAGGTCTTGGTGGAGAGATGGCCGAGATTGGAGGGAAGGATTGCGTTCGAAGAAAAGTCACTGGGAGATGTTCCGCTTTCAACCCGGGACCTGGTCGTCTCCGTACACGCCTGCGGCGGTCTCACCGACCTGGTGCTGGACCGGGCAGCGGAAGCCGGAGCACGTGTCGCCGTATTGCCCTGCTGTCACAACCTGATGAATCGGACAAGGGCAACCTGGATGGATGGGTCGATGGGCCCATGGCGGTGGATATTACAAGGGCCAACTGCCTGAAGAGCAAAGGCTACCGGATCTACACGCAGACAATCCCGTCAGAGATCACGCCGAAAAATCGGCTGCTGTTGGCCGAACCGGCCTAAGACTGAGATTTCCTCATCCCGCGCCCGTCGCTTAGAATCCCCAACCGTCAGGCCCTTCATCCAGCCACAAATAGTCGGCAAGCTTTTCATTGACATTCCGGCGGTCGATACGGCCGATAATTTCCGGCAGAACCACCCGGTAGCTGATGTCGGCCTGCTCGACCAGTTGTCGGGGAATACCGAATTTCCAGGCATGACCACTGCCTGCCAGCACCACGACCCGGAAATCCGGGTTCTCCTTGAGAAAATCAACCAGGTTCCTCGCCATAATGGTGTCCCAGAGCAACTGTGCTTCACAGAAATAGAGGAAGTGGGTACCGTGGCCGCCATGGCCGCCCATGGCCTGTCGGATGTATTCGCCGTAAGCCTGGTCGACCTCGCACTGGACGTTGCCGAGGAGCAGGCGCTCCTCGCTCGACAACGAATTGTAGCCGTTTCTGGCCACCTTGCCGGTAATCGAGCGCGGAATATTCAGGCCGACCATCTTCACATTTTCATTGCGGGCATGCATGAATATCCCGCTGTATACCGGCCACATGCCCCAGTTATTATTAAACGCCTGCATAAACTCCGGAACAGATGAACTCCCGGCGGTCCAGACATCCAGATCTTCCTGGCTGTCGCGGCGGAACATCTCCAGACCAATCGCAAGAGGGGTTTCATCGTTGTCTAGAGCATCGATGATGGCCAGTTGAGCCTGGTGATGCCCGGGGTTATCGTGAAGTTCGCCGACGAAAATGACCTGTGCCTTACGTAGATCGTCGAGCATGACTTCAGGGGAAACTTCGATTTTATCCTTTACATCCAGAAGGTGCGGGTGAGCCAGCACCGCAGCAGGGACAAGCCAGACCATGCAGGCCAGCAGTATGCTGAGCGTCATTTTACTTGTCGATTTCATCGCTTTATGTCCTTATAAAAGTGTCGCTGCAAAGGTGAATTGTCAGGCTCCCAGGTTGCCTTGACCCGGTTTTGACCGTCTCGAAACGCGAGATAACTATAACGGCCGTAGTGCGGGATGCGTCGAGCCGTGTCCCGTGCAGAAGCAACAGAGCCGGGCAGGAAGTAGGCGACAACCTGATCGGCATGATCCATTTTCCCGACCATGAAGAGGACATCGCTGTTGTCGTCATTCAACTTGCCGTCGACGGCAAACTCCTGCTCAGACGCCATGATTTCCGGCGGCAGGTCAGGTCGTAATGCCTCGCTTTGCGGCCAACCGAGGAAGAGGATATCCATGCCGGACGAAGCGGAGGCCAGGTATGCCGATTCGTTCATAACTGCCGCCTGATGCCATTGCAAACCCCGCAACAGATCTCTGGAGGCATCGATCAGAGCCTCAGATCCCGAGGCGACAACCACCAGAGGACTCTTCGAAGCACGCAGGTCATTGACGGTGGCCGGCAGCTCAGCCGGGTCGAGCATGCGGAAAAGTCGGCTGTCACGATCAACGACGAGACTGATGGGCTGTTCGGGCAGGGTGAATGCGAATGTTTGCTGCTTCCCGGTCAGTCGGATCACTTCTTCATGGACCCGGTCCTCGGTGATCAGCTGCATCGGCACAGCAAGCTCGTAAGCCGGCCCGTTCTGGCCAAGACTGCCCGAGACCTGCCAACCTGACCCGCTATCGGTGACCTCGACCCCGGCAAGGGTCAGGTGCGGCGCGCCAGGCTGCCCGATCCATTGGGCAAAGAACTTTTCCAGGTCGACGGAGGAAACCGCTTCGAAGTGACGCTGCAGGTCTACCCAGCCATACTCTTTACCAAGACCATCACGGGCGATACGCTGCAACCCCGCCCAGAAGGCTTGATCACCGATCAGGTCACGCAGCATATGAAAGACCATGGCTGCTTTACCGTAACCAACGGCCTGGTCACTTCTGGATGTGCGATTGCGGAATGCGGAGAGTGGCAGGGTGTCTCCATCAGCCACCAGTGCAGCGTAGTCACGCAGGATTTTCCGGCGATATTCGAGAGCTTCCCGCGGATCATCGCGTTCTTTCAGATAATAGTCGGCGACATATGTGGCCAGGCCTTCTGCCCAGTTGCCTGACGCATAATCGACTTTTATCGCATTGCCCCACCAGGCATGAGCGATCTCATGCGGCAGGCTGGTCGTGCGGATAAAGGGTAACCGGACCACGCTGCTGCCCAGCAGCGTCCACCCCGGCAGCCCGTAACCGGTGGGATAGAAATTTTCGACAATGGCAAATTTTTCGTAGGGATAAGGGCCGAACAGCTCCCGGTAAAGTGACAGGTACTCTTTGACCGATTCGAGGTAGCCGGCAGCCAGAGGGGCATTGCTTTTGCTGAAAAAGGCCAGCAGCTGGATCTCGCCGAGGCTGTCGCGCCGGAGTTGGTAAGGTCCCGCGGCCAGAGCCATGGCAGACGGCTGCAGAACGGTTTGCCAGGTCGTTACCGTACCGGCTTCCGTTCTACTGATATTCATCAGGCGACCGGATGTCACGCCGGTCAAATCTCTGCGATCCGGTTATCGTGATGGTAAATTGCTGGGGGATATCGACGACATTGGGATACCAGCCTGACGAAGCAGACAGGTATGTCCCTTCAGGCATGATCGTCGCCCTGACACCGTAGGATGGGTCTTCAATACCAACCAGCTCCCGGGGGACGGGATCATCGAATACGACCGTGTAACTGATAACCAGTGCCGATCGCGTACCAGCGGCGGGTATCCGTAACTGCCCACGGTTAAAATCGAACGCCAGGGGTCGGTCATCCGCAACGACAGCCTCGATCCTCGCCTGTGGGGCGAGCAGAAACAGTTCAGGCCATTCAGTCCTGTCGCCAGCCAGGGTGATGGTCGTCTTTGCTGTGAGCCGATGTGCTGCCGGTTCGAGGAGAATGGAGAGCTGTTGCTCAACGTGACCGGCAGCCATCACCTCGAAAGGCAAGGTGCTGCAGAAGATCATAATCAGGGTCAAGACAAATCGGGACATGCGGATAAGTATATCATTAAAGTGCATCGAAGTGCGAATCCGGTCCGCCGGACCTCATCCGGCAAAAGGCACCTGCTCGCTTTCGCATCAGTGGAGATGGTTGCCCTGCATAGCCAGGACAAGATACAATCCGATCAAGCCTCTAACGACGGAGTACGGGAGGATGGGTGACTGATATCTTTATACATTCGTTTCGATTCGGAGAAAACACCCACCTCGTGGCAGAGGCCCTATCCTGCCTCTCAGCTGAAGAACTGGCCCGTGCAGACAGGTTCAAGGTGGAACGCGCCAGACAGGACTTTCTCATCTCCCACCATCTTCTCAGACAGACACTCTGCCGTTACCTGCAAACGGATGCCCGTTCAATCGGCTATCGTTATGGACAACACGGCAAACCGCACCTCAAGACTGCTGGCCGGCACGAACTGAATTTCAGTCTGTCCCACAGTGGCGACAGACTCCTGATTGCAATCTGTCAAGATTGCGAAATCGGCGTCGATATTGAGCGGATTCAGGAGACAAGCAACCCTCTTCAGTTGGCACGTCATTTCATGTCCGGAGATGAAGCTTCACAATTGGCCGAGGTGAAAGACCCGTTAGCGCAGCGGGAGTTCTTCTTCACCCTCTGGACTCGCAAGGAAGCCTATGTCAAAGCACTCGGCACAGGGTTCTTCCACGCAATCAACAAAACCGACATGAATGAGATTTCCGCGGGTATCCACGTGCCAAGTTCTGAAGACCATCGGGAATACCGGGTGCTCGATCTGGAGATTGCCGGGGATTACAAGGCTGCTGTTGCGATCCACATGGATGACGACAGTTCTGCAAACGCAATCGTAACAAGGGTGCTGGAACAATGAAAACAGCGACGCTCCCGGGCAGAGGGAACATCGCTGTCTATCAGAAGATCTCCACAACACCTTCTACAAAATATTGAACGGCTGACGAGACAGGGTGCGCGTAAGAATTCTTGACCTCAGCTGACCCGTTTCACCGGCCGACCCTCCAGAACCCATTTCTGCATACCACCCTCGACCATGACAACATCTGTGAAACCCTGGCCTACCAGGTATTTCACGGCAGTGGGGGACCGTTTACCCTTCAGGCAGATCACCACGATCCTCTTGTCCCGTGGTAATTGCTCCACGCTGACATTCAGTTCATCGAGCGGGATATGTACACGTTTTGGGTGGTCAATATGGAATTTGTGCGCATCTTCATCGAGATTGATATCAACCAGGGTGACATCGTCTTTATCGAGCATGGCTGCCAATTCCATAGTCGATACCTGCTCAACCTCGACATCAGGCAGAGGTTTGACAGTCACCAGTGGATATCCGGCCTTCTCCCAGCCCGGGATCCCCTCACGGAAGGCATAAACATTCTTGTAACCCAGTTCAACAGCTTTCTCGGCAGCTCGCCAGGAAGCAACGCATTTGATTCCCAGGCAGTAAAAAACAATATGTCTTTCTTTATCCTCTGGCAGATCATATTCCAGCATGTCCATAACGATATTGACGGAGCCCTCGATGTGCTTGTTGTCAAACTCTATAGGGCTGAGGGGGAAAACGACCAGTGCGTCTGCATTCTCCATCAAGGCCTTCGTCCCAGCAGCATCGATATCCTGATAACCTTGCGAAGCGGAGGCAAGGGTTGAGGTTAAAAGTACGGCAACCATCCCGACCGATAGAATCAACAGTAATTTACGCATCTTTTGACCCCCTTGAATAATCATTGATTTGCAAAATTAACATAATTTAATTACACAGGCAACCCACAAGAAAACCGGCAGATGGACATACGGCAGACAGGGGGTAATCTTGCAGAGATTGATGATCAAGATGTGTTTCTGGGTGAAATGATTTATCGGACACAGCGTTGGCGTGGAAAGTGTGTAACAAAATTATCGACTACGCAAAAGGCAACAGATGGATAATCTGTTGCCTCTCTATCGTGAAGTCTGGCTGAACTTTGTCCGCAGCCTGAGGCAACAGACCTGTCGCCCGTCATTTAGCTATTCGACTTAATAAACTGAATCATTTCATCAAGAATACTTTCCGCCTGCTCATACGGAACCTGGCAGGTTCCGACAACCTTGTGCCCCCCTCCACCGAATTTGAGCATCAAGGAGCCGACGTCGACTGTCGCGGTCCGGTTGATGACACTGTAGCCGACAGAAAAGGAAACGTATTCGCTGTTTTTCCCGTCCATCATGCGGATCGAGATATTGGCTTCAGGATAAAGGGAATAAACCAGGAAACGATTTGAGGGCGGAGCCAGACCGACGATACGAAAATCCGAGATGACGATCGACCCGTCGACCCAGGAGCATTTTCTGTAAAATGTTTTGGCTTTTTCGGTATTTTCGAAGTACAGCTTGGTGCGCTCGACCGTATCAGGGTGGGCCAAAATCTCTTCTATGGTCATGCTCCTGATCATCTCAACCATCTTGAGACAATATTCCAGGTTGCTGATTCTGAAGTTTTGGTAATAACCGAGCCCGGTTCTTGGGTCGGCCAGGAATCCAAGCAGAACCCAGCCGCTCGGATCAAGGATCTCTGCCTCTGTGAGTTGCGCCGAATCGATCTTGTCAACCTGCTCAAGAAGTTCTTCGAACCTGGTAAACTTGTCAGCCCCGTAGTAGTCGCTGATAACACGCGCCGTACTCGGTGAATTTTTACTCAGTCCTTCATATTTCCCGGTCAGGCCGTTGCGCTCCTGTTCACTTGAGTGATGATCGAACCAGAGCCCGCAACCCGGCACAAAGGGAACGTTGGCGAGGATGTCGTTTTTCGTCACAGGTATCTTGCCATCCTGCAGGTCCTTGGGATGGGCGTAGACCATTTCATCGACCAGGCCAAGTTCCTTCAAGAGGACTGCGCAGCATGTGCCGTCGAAATCTGAACGCGTTAATAATCTCACGAAAACTCCCCAAAACAGAGACCCACAGCAAACTCCCTCTTCACTAATGCCCCACTGTATGAGCAATCACTCATACTTTCAAGACGATTGAAGAGACCGGACTGCATCAGTCGGTTTTTTTCAGGCATGAAACAACCTGTTCAGCAGCTTTGTTGGCGGCATTGACACAATCATTGAGACCGATGCCGAAGAAGGCATTACCGGTCAGAATCAGGCCGGAATGCTTTTTCAGGCTGTCATCAATCGCCACAAGCCGGTCGGCATGACCTACGACGTATTGCGGAATGGCTCGTTGGTGACGGAAGACCCGCACGAAATCGGGTTCGACGACAATCCCCATGATCTTCTTCAGTTCTGCCATGGTCCGCTGCTTGACCTCGGCATCGCTCAGACCTATAGCATCAGGGTTGGTCGCGCCACCCATCATGGAACGCAGCAGGACATGTCCCTCGGGGGCTCGCTGCGGGAAAATGCTTGAGTCCCAGAGGGTGCCGAGAATCGCGCACCCTTCTTTTTTGGGTATCAGGTAGCCGAAGCCATCCAGGTCACGTGCAATTTTTCCCTGTTCATAGCCGAAACAGACGACGTTCATCGGTGCGTAAGGGATGTCGGCAATAAGACCGGAAAGAGCTTCGTCAAAGGGTGTGACAAGATCTTTGAGGATATGCGCCGGTGCAGCAGAGACCGCGATATCAGCATCAAATTTATCGCCATCAGTCAACTCAAGCTCCCATCCACCGGAGATTGGTTTCAGGCCGGTTACTGCACTGCCGGTCTGCACCTTGCCCTTGAGCCCCTTGACCGTAGCATCGGTTAACTCCTGAATGCCGCCGACAAAGGACGTCAGCACTCCGCCTGGTCCGGCTGCACTGGCGACCTGTTTGCCGGCTTTGATCTCGGCCTTCTTCTGCTTGGCCAGTTTGATCATTGCCTTGAGAAGACCGCCAAACTCTTGTTCCAGTTCGTGGATCCGCGGGAAGCAGCTCTTCAGGCTCATGGTTTCGGGATTTCCGGCAAAGATGCCGGAGACCATCGGGCCAATCAACTTGTCGAGTGCTTCCGGACCAAGCCTTCGACGGGCAAATTCAGCCAGCGTTTCATCGACCCCGTCGGTGCGCTTCGGCTTGATGAATTCCTGGGCCAGGCGGATCTTTCCGGGCCAGCTGATCAGCTTCGACTGCAGGAACATCGGTCCGTTTTCCGGCAGCCGGTTGAGAATGCCGCCACTGTAGATGAAGCGTTTGCGGGCATTGTCATTGGAACGCTCCAGCTGGTCACGGATCCCGAGCTGGTCGCACAGCTCCAGCGTCATCGGTTTGCTGTCGAGAAAACCGTTCGGGCCCCATTCGCAGAGGTATCCCTCTTCCCTGATGCTCCATATTTTACCGCCGGTACGCTCGTCACGCTCAAAGACCGTCACGGCGACGTCGATCCCGGCCGCCGCGGCCAGACGTTCCACAGCATAAGCTGTACTCAAACCGGAAATACCGGCTCCGATGATTGCCACTTTTTTCATGATTTCCTCCGGGAATCAGGGACGCGGGACGCGGGACGTGGGACGCGAATTTCGACGCCCACAAACCCACTGACACGTTCCGGATTTTCTATTTAGTTGCTTATGTTTCACAATCCTTCAGAAAAAGACAATTTTGCCATGAATAACAACGATTGATTCTGACTTTTGGCTTTCCACGTTCCTCGTACCTCGTCCCGCGTTCCGGGCTCAGTGGCGACACTGAGCCCAAATAACCCATCCCGGGGTGATCGAGTTGCGCAACAATATTTTTCAACCCTGATTCGAGATCAGGATACTGCAGGATGATACCGAGTTGTTCGACCATTTTCCGATTGTCCATGCGCCGGGCTTCCTGGAGGTAGGAGAGCATCATCGGATTCATCACCTGTTGCGCTTCTTCCATACTAACCTGTTGCGGTCGCGGCAATTCGAGGAGATCGGCGATCGCGTTGAAGTACCCGGTCATGGTCCCTGACTGCCCGTCGCTGACATTAAAGATATCACCATCGGCGGCTTTTTCCGCGGCGGCGACACAAACCGCGGCCAGATCGTCGGCATGAATCCGGTTGGTTGGCGGCGATTCTGCTTCCTTCAACACCGGATGTCCCTGACGAAGCCTTGCCAAAGGTAGTCGGCCGGGACCATAAATACCGGTGACCCGCAAGATGACCACTGGCACGCCGTTAGTCCGCCCCCACTCCTGCAGGACATTTTCGGCATCAACGCGGCGTTGTGCGCGGCTGGTTTGCGGATTGACCGGCGTCGCTTCGGTGACCCGGGCTCCATGGCAATCACCGTACACACCGCTGGTGCTCATATAGACGATTTTTTCCGGGGCCTGACCAGGACCGACAACCTCGCAGAACGTGCGCATGCGTCCGTCAATCGGACCGCCGCCGGGAGGTGGGGCGAGGTAAAAAACCAGTTTTCCCTTGCTCGGCAATGTCTCCAGGGAATCGGCATCATCCAGATTGCCCATGACAGGCTCAATATTGAAACCACGCAAACGCTCCGCAGCCTCCACGGAGCGGGCCAGGCCGGCGACCTTGCTGCCCGAGGCCTGTAAAATCCGGGCCACCCGAACGCCGATATCGCCGCAGCCGATAATCAGGACATCTTGATTCACAGGATTCATCTCAATCTCAATTTGATTGTTGAATTGGCATCACGGTGCCTTTGAAGCGTTGAACCGATTCGACAACTAAACAGTCCATCAGTTCAGCAGGCTCTTTTCTACAATTTCACCGACATCATTCGATAACTGTGCCTGCCTCCGGATCCGCTCAAGCTGTTCACGCATCAGTTCCTGATGTCCCTGCCCGTAGCGTTTCCACCTGCTGAGTGGCGACAGCATCCTGGCAGCAACCTGCGGGTTCATCGTATCCAGCTCGAGGACTCGGTCAGCAACGAACGCGTAACCGGCGCCGGACAGGTCATGGAAACACGCCGGGTTGCCATGAGCGAAAGCACCGACCAGGGAACGCACGCGGTTCGGGTTGCGCATGGTGAAAGCCGGATGTTCCATCAACTCCCTGACCTGGTCAAGAGTCCCTGGCCGGGGGGCTGTCGCCTGCAGGCTGAACCACTTGTCGACGACCAGCGGGTCATCCTGGAACCTGTGGTAGAACGCGGCAAGAGCCTCCTGGTATTGCGGCAGTCCATTGTGCACAAGGCAGGTCAGGGCCGCCATGCGGTCGGTCATGTTGTCGGAATCGACGTACTGATCAAAGCAGGCCTGATGGATCTCCGCGTCATCGATAAGCGAGAGATAGGCCAGGCAAAGGTTCTTCAGGCTGCGCCGTCCGATAGCGTCGGGATCGGGAGAGTACAGGCTGTGATCCTGCATGGCCGCCATGACCCGTTCGAAGTCCTTGGCCAAGTTCCTCTGCCACGGCCTTGCGCACCATCTGCCTGGCGGCATGGATTGCTACAGGATCGGCGACGACCATTGCCTCGGCCAACTCCGGTTCCGCCGGCAACGTCAAGGCCAGCGCCAGGAGTGCCGGGTCGGCCTGACTGTCTGTCAGAGCGGTCCGGAAAGCTCTCATGAAGGTCTCCGGGACCCCCGGCTTCCGATCCTCTGCAAAAGCTGCGACAATTTCCAGGATTACATCCGTCGCCAGGCGTTGCCCCGCTTCCCAGCGATTGAAGGAATCACTGTCGTGGGCAAACAGGAACGCCAGGTCCTCACGGCTGTAAGGGAAGCTGACCTTGACCGGAGCGGAGAAATTACGCAGCAACGATGGGGTCGGAGCAAGCCGCACATTGACGAAATCGAAAGTCTGTTCCGTTGCCGTGACAAGCAATATACGCGAGTCGCCCATCCATGCGATCCTCGCCGGCAAGCTGCAAAGGCATATCCCGGCCGTCAGGCCCAACCAGCCCGACCTGCAGCGGGATCAGGAAGGGCTGCTTGTCCGGTTGGCCGGGCGTGGCCGGACAGGACTGACTGACGTGCAGCCTGAACCGTTGTGCCTCTTCGTCGTAATCGCCCGAGATATCGAGCACCGGTGTGCCAGACTGGTTGTACCAGGTGCGCAGCTGATCAAGATCGAAATTGTTGGCATCGGCCATGGCCGCAAGGAAATCATCCGTGGTCACCGCCTGACCATCATGGCGTTCAAAGTAGAGTTTCAGGCCATTTTTGAATCCCTCTTCGCCGAGCAAGGCCTGGTACATGCGAATCACTTCGGCGCCCTTGTTATAAACCGTAGCAGTGTAGAAATTATTGATCTCGACGTACGAATCGGGACGGACCGGGTGCGCCATTGGACCGGCATCTTCGGGAAACTGGATGTTGCGCAACAGGCGTACGTCATCAATCCGCTTGACGGCACGGGAGCCCATATCGGCTGAGAATTCCTGGTCACGAAATACCGTCAACCCTTCCTTGAGGCTGAGCTGGAACCAGTCGCGACAGGTGACCCGGTTGCCGGTCCAGTTGTGGAAATACTCATGGGCGATAACACCCTCGATCCCCTGGTAGTCGGCATCCGTGGCCGTCTCCGGCCGGGCCAGGACATACTTGGAGTTGAACACGTTCAGCCCCTTGTTCTCCATCGCCCCCATATTGAAATCGTCAACCGCGACGATCTTGTATTCATCGAGGTCATATTCCAGGCCGTAGGTTTGTTCGTCCCAGCGCATGGCGTTCTTCAGCGACAACATGGCGTGGGTACACTTGTGGCGATTACGTTCTTCGACGTAAATCTGCAGGCTGACTTCGCGACCGGTCATGGTGATGTAACGGTCCTCGATCATCGTCAACCGACCTGCCACCAGGGCAAACAGGTAGCTCGGCTTCGGGAAAGGATCCTCGAAGGTCGCGAAGTGCCGTCCGTCCTCGAGCACCCCTGAGCCAGTCAGGTTGCCGTTGGCCAGCATGACAGGAGTGCTGTCGATGTCCCCCACCAGGGTTGTCGTGTAGCGGGCCATGACGTCAGGCCGGTCAGGGAAGAAAGTGATTTTACGAAAGCCCTGGGCCTCGCACTGGGTGCAATAGATGTCGCTGGCGCGATAAAGCCCTTCGAGTGCTGTGTTGGCCTGCGGGTTGATCTCGACCAGCGTCTCCAGGACAAACGTTTCCGGGACACCGGGGATCGTCATCCCTTCGTCATCCTGAGAGAACTCATGACTGGCAAGCTCCAGGCCATCGAGCATGATGCTCAGAAGTTCAAGCCGGCGGCCATGCAGGTAAAGATGATCTTGCTGTTCATGATTTTCCGGGTTTGCTCGTACTTGCAGCTTGGCCCTCACCCGGGTCTTTTCGGGTGCCAGCTCAACGTGAAGGGCAATATTATCGATCAGATACCCCGGGGGGCGATAATCATTGAGATAATTTGTCTGCAGTTCGTCTGTCATCCTGTTCCGTTCCCTTGCTGAAAATCCATCTTCAAGATACCTCAATTTGATACCACATGGCAAAGGGCAATCCCTGATATTTACTGTCATCTGAACAATTTTGGAACAATGCTTGCTACATTCTACTGATTAAGAGCTCAGACATTGCTCTCACTCGCCGAAAAGGACGATTTATGTCCCATAGTTTACGAAAAATGGCCTTTGAACTGGTTTTTTTGCTGCCGGTTGTTTTGCTGGTTGCTTGTTCCGGGGCACCTGGGCCGACGCCTAAATCGGCAAACACTCCCGGCAAGGTAACAGCGCCTGCCGAGTTTGGCTCTCTGGGCCGAAATGTCGGGACGATGGCCCTGGATACTGCCCGCAGCATGCTCGGTGTCGCCTATCGCTACGGCGGTGCAGACCCGCGCGGCTTCGACTGCAGCGGTCTGGTGCAGTATTCATATGCCAAGGCCGGGTTAAAGCTGCCGCGCACTTCGCAGGATATCTTCAGAGCCAGCCAACTGGTCAACCCGGGTAATCTGCAGGCGGGCGACCTGGTCTTCTTCACCATCTCGTCGAAAAAGATCGCCCACGTCGGCATCTATGCCGGCAACAAACGTTTCATCCACGCCCCCTCCTCCGGCAAAGGCGTCAGCTATGCCAGCCTGAAAGCCCCATACTGGAAGAACCGGCTGGTTGCGGTTGGGCGATTTTAGCTGTCTTGTCATACATCTCCGCAACAAATTGTCACGTGGCTTCCCTCGAAACGCCGATTCGGTTTACAATACGATAAACTGAGGAACGGAGTTTCTGTTGAATCGCTGTTTGAGAAAAATGTTGATCGTCCTGCCGATGGTCCTGTTAATAGGTATGACCTTGGTTAACTGTTCATCCAACAAAGACTGGCGCACTGCCAGCCGCGAATCTGCGCGGATAGCACCCGATCCGGTCGTTACTGAGGAAGCCGTCCTGCATGTCTACGGCGCCAGAGCCTGGGGTTGGCGTGGCTGGTTCGCCATTCACACCTGGATTGCCGCGAAACGCACCGATGAACCTTCTTACACGGTCTATGATGTGGTCGGCTGGCGCGGGCATCGCGGCCAACCGGTTATGCGGATCAACAAAGACATTCCCGATCGTTACTGGTTCGGCGAAACACCACGGGTTCTTGTAGAACACAGAGGCACGGGAGTCGATGAACTGATCGATGCCGTACACAAGGCGGCCGAAAATTACCCGTGGAAAACCACCTACAAGGTCTTTCCCGGGCCGAACAGCAACACCTTCATTGCCTGGATTGGCAAACAGGTCCCCGAGCTGGGTCTGGATCTGCCCTTCACCGCAATCGGCAGCGGCTATATCGATTAAACCGGGGGCAGTTATACTGTCCCCGGTTTTTATGATCTTTATTTTCACGCTGCTCACCTCACACTTCTGCGGGTTACTCTTGACTACCCCTTTGCTACAGGACAGAATACCCGCGAACCCCGTTCCGAACGGTTAAGATCCGATGCTCTACACACCTGCATTCTGGGCCATGGCGCTGGCAAACCTCTGCCACACGGCCAGCTTCAGTGCGTTTTTCCTGCTCCCGCTTTATGTCATGGAGCAAGGCGGCAGCCAGGGTGATATCGGCATGGTCATGGGCATATTCTCCATGGCGTCCGCACTCTGCCGACCCTGGATTTCCAGCATGATCGACCGCATCGGACGCAAGCGCAGCTACACTCTCGGCAGCATCCTGATGGTGGCCTCCCCCCTGCTCTACATGAGCCTGCACGATCCGCTCGGTGCTGATTACCCCCTGTTTATCCTGCTCCGCCTCGCACATGGCGTGGGACTGGCTATCTGTTTTACCGCAGTCTTCACTTTCATGGCAGACATCCTGCCGCAAGACCGCCTCAACGAGGGGATCGGCATGTTCGGCATTTCCGGCCTGCTCGGCATTGCAATCGGCCCGGTCCTGGCGGAAGCGACTCTGGCGCGTTATGGTTTTCCCGGCCTGTTCCTGGTTGCCGGCGCTTTGGCCGGTACGGCCCTGCTCGCGCATCAACCACTAAAAGAGAGCCACACACGGCAGGTCACGGCGACAGAGAGTCATGTGAGTTTTTTCGACCTGCTCAGGCGGGAGAAATTCATTGTCGTCGGGCTGCTCTCTCTGATGTTCGGGGTGGGCCTGGCTGCGACAGGAAGCTTTGTCGCCCCACTTGCCGAAGAGCGCGGGCTGGGCTACATTTCGATCTATTTTTTCTGTTATTCAGGGGGCGCCATTGCAATCCGTTTCATCGGTGGAAAACTGGCGGATGAAGTCGGCGAGCGGACCATTCTGCCATACAGCATCCTCCTCTACATTGCCGGAATTTTCATACTGCCTTTTACCTACAACCCGTCGATGCTCTGCTTTGCCGGCGTGCTTTCCGGTATCGGCCACGGCCTGCTCTTCCCACTTTTAAACACCATGGCCGTACGTAACGAGCCGGGCGATCTGCGCGGCAAGGCAACCGGGATCTTTACCGGCGGTATCGATACGGGAATCTTTGCAGGATCTCTGATATTGGGCTATATTGGCGACTGGTTCGGCCTGAATGTCCTGTTTGTCTGTGCCGGGCTGAGCATGGCAACCGCATTTATCATCTTTCGTTTTCGTAGCACAAAAACAAGGACATTAGAACAGAACGCACCATGAACGACATCAAGGCATTTTACCAGGGCACCGAATATCACAGTCCGGAGCGCAAAATCGGCTGGCTGACCCGACTCTTTCCGTCAGTGTCTTTTTATCTGAAGAACTTCCTGGTCGTCTGGAAGGCCAGTTCCGAGGCAAAGCGCGGCATTTACAATTCGAAGTCATGGCATGACAGCAGCGCTGCCGTCGTCCGGATCCTGGAAGAGACCGGCTGCCGGTTTGACATTACCGGCATAGAGCACTTCATGGGACTCAACCGGCCGTGTGTGTTCATCGGCAACCACATGAGCACGCTCGAGACTTTCGTGCTGCCCTCTTTGATCATGCCGCACGTCTTTGACCTGACTTACGTCATCAAGCGCAGCCTGGTCGATTACCCGGTCTTCGGCAACGTCGTCAAAACCCGCGACCCGGTTGTGGTTGATCGTGTCAACCCGCGCGACGATCTCAAGGTGGTCATGGAAGAAGGGGCCAAACGTCTTGAGCAAGGCCGCTCACTGGTCATCTTTCCCCAGCACACCCGCACGGTGGAATTCGATACCAGGCAGTTCAACAGCATCGGCATCAAGCTCGCGAAAAAGGCCAACGCCCTCGTGGTTCCCATTGCACTGCTGACCTGGGCCTGGACAGCCGGCAAAAAGATCAAGGACTTCGGCCCTATACTCCCTGACAGGACCATTCATTTTGCCTTCGGGGAACCCTTCGAAGTGACCGGCAAAGGCCAGGAAGAGCAGCAGCGCGTGGTCGATTTTATCCAGCAGCATCTTGCCGAATGGAATAAACCGATTGTTAAACAATAATTCACAACCGCCCGCGGAGGCTTTCGATGAGTGAGCTAAGATATCTGGAAAATGTCAGCACCCTTGAGCTTGACCAGGAAAAATGCATTGGCTGCGGCATGTGTGCCGTGGTTTGTCCGCATGGGGTCTTCGAAGTCGAGGAGCGCAAGGCACAGGTTGTTGACCTGGACGCCTGCATCGAGTGCGGGGCCTGTGCCGGGAACTGCCCGGTCGAAGCCTTGAAGGTGAAAGCCGGGGTCGGCTGTGCCAGCGCCATCATCAACGGCTGGCTGACCGGTGAAGAGCCAAGTTGCGATTGTGGCGGGAGTTGTTAACTCAACCCGACAGAGTTGAAAGGCAAAGCGGGCAGAGAAATCTCTGTCCGCTTTTTTCCGGTTTGCCATCCGTCAAGTTCAGGAACGTCCGACCATCGCCTCTACCTCGATGCGCACATCATCGATATTGACCTGCACGACCTCGTCAGCTTCCTTTTCCGCCCGCACCAGGCCTGCCTCGACCCACTCCATCAACTGAGAGAGTTTAATGCCGAACTTGTCTGCCGCCTTTTCCGGGGTATACCAGGTTTTCACCAGTGACATAGGACCTCCCTTACACAAACAGTCGGGATAAGATAACTATTCTGCCTTTAATTATATCCTCAAAAACAGAAATTGCTTGTCTCGACAGGGATGCGTCCAAGAAAAGGACTTATTGTCGACAGGCTTCAATGTCGGAATACCAGGCAATTGCCGACTCCCCGGTCTGGTCGGTGTCAGTCATGATCGCGATCGCGCCCACATTCGGTGGGTCCTCGCCGAAAGCCCGGCGATAATCTTCAATAATGTTCCGTCGTACGGAAATCCATTGACCGGCCTTTTCGTCTCCGCTCTCGACAGCTATCATCATGGCATTGCCGGTGAATGCATTCGGCTGGAAAGACTCTTTGGGCAGGCGATTGGCCCATATGTAGTTAAGTGTTTTGGTTTTCGGGAAAAACCAGTGCGGGAAGATCACGTAGATACGGGCGGCATAATCATCACCGGACCTGGTGCGGCTGTCCCCCCTGGTGAGAATGTGGTCAATTTTCCAACGCCATGACAGCACGGGATATACGGTTGGGTCATATTCGGTCTCAAAAACCAGGCCTGAGGCCGCAGCCTGACTTTTAGCCTGCAGCACCTTCCGCCCGTCATCCTCGACGATCCGGTAATCCGTTTCACCTTTGAAGATTTTCGTCTCCCACCCTTCAAGCCCGGACTTCGCAAAACTTCCGAAGCTGATTCTGCCCGCATCGGCAGAGACGAGAGCGCACAGTGACAGGGCCGCTATAATCAAAAGGAAAGTGCGCATCGTGCTACCCGTAAGGGCCGGCCAGCAGTTCGGTACGTTTGCGGCGGCTCTCCCCTTGGTTGATAACCCGGACGGCGCTGGCACCTTCCACCGGGCACTTGGTCTCGCAGATCCCGCAACCGATGCAGAGCTTATCAACCACCCTGGGCAATTTGAGCCGACGCAGTTGGCCATCGACCAGAACATCCTGCTCTTCCATGACAATCGCTTTCTCGCCGGTCGGACAGTGCTCCTCGCAAACCAGGCATTCAACCCCTTTGGCAAAGGGCAGGCAACGATCTTTCTTGATCACGGCAAGGCCGATCACGTTCTTCTGTTTCTCTGCCAGTTTCAACGGGGCAAGCGCACCGGTCGGGCAAACCTGGCCGCACAAGGTGCAGTTGTACTCACAGTAACCGATCCGCGGCACCACCAGCGGCGTCCACAGCCCTACCGGGCCGGCCTCGAGCAGGGCCGGCTGCAGGGTGCGCCCGATACAGACCTTCATGCATTCGGCGCAACGGACGCAGCGCTGCAAAAACTCCTCTTCCGCAACTGCCCCCGGCGGACGGATCAGGTAGGGGTTCTGCTCGTAGGTAACCGGCCCTATACGCACTGCAGGCGCGATCATGATACCACTGGCCACGGCAGTCAGCACGCCCCGACGCTGCAGGTCGACCCCCGGGTCATACGCAGCACCGTGGCGCAATCCGAAGCTCACCCGCTCCTCAGGGCAGTAGCCTGTACAGTCCATGCAGAGCAGGCATTCACTGCGCATGAGACCGGCATTGCGAACCGCCCCGGAACGACAGAGGCTGTCACAGGCCTGACAATCGGCGCAGAGCCTTTGCGGGGTTCGCTGCAGGATGGCGTATCGCGAACAGATACCGAGCAGTCCTCCCAGCGGACAGAGATTCTTGCACCAGAAACGGTGCTCGACCCGCTCCAGGAGTACAATCGTCAGGAAGATCAGGAAAGTAAAGAGCCCCAGGGCGAAGACCGGCTGATGGAAAGCCATGAGGTAATCACGAAACAGCGGATATGAATTCTTGACCACGGGCGAGACCAGCGGCAGATCGTTTGCGTAAAAAAAGTCAAAAACCTTGTTCAGCCCGTAGTTGTAGGCAGGGTAAACCGCCAGGGTCAGGGAACGCAGGAAGATTGCCAGCGGATCAAAGAGCCCGAGCAGCTGGACACCGAAGAGGGTCGCCGCACCCAGGCCAATCAACAGGTAGTACTTGACACGCCGCCAGCCGGGTGAAAAGGCCCGCCGGCCGCGTCCGACCAGCTTGCCAAGACCATCGAGGGTTGCACCGAGCGGGCAGACCCAGCCGCAGAAGAAGCGCCCGAACAGAGAGGTCAGCAGCAACACGACCAGGGCCGGCCAAAGGATGCTCCAGCCAAACGGCCCAGGGGCAAGAAAATCCGCCAGTGCCGCAAGCGGGTCGATCCGGAACAGCAGGCTGACCGGGTAAGGCAACTGGTCAATTCCGCGATATTCGGTCTGCAGGAACAGCCAGAGGAAGACGGCCAGGCAGAAGCTCTGGCTGAACCGGCGGGCGTATGTCCAGGAGGATTGTTTCAAACCATTCTGACCTGCTCGAGGTCCATGACCCCCAAGCCCCTTCGGGCTGCCGCAACGACCGTCGGGACCTGTTCCGGGCTGAGGCCAAAGAGGGTCGTGGCATAGGCATCGGCCGCGACGATATCCGGGGAAGCGATCAGGGTGTCCAGGTTACGGACATCCTTGAGTCGACCACCCTGCGGGCCGTTGGCCGTCAGGATACGGGTGGCATCGACCACGGTCAGGTCGGAGTGGATGACGGAGGCGATATCAGAGAGGGATTCGGCGATATTGTGGTGCAGCCGGCCGCGGTTGCCACCGATCACGCCCATCAGGTTCTTCATGCCGAGAGTCAGTTGTGAAATCGAATGGTGCTTGGCAATCGGCACGTTGATCAGACGGTCGGCCTCGATCACCGGCATATAGAACTCCCATCGATCAAATGCCTGACCGCCTTTTATGGTCAACTCCTTATAGGCACGGCGATCCATGTATTCAAGACTGACACGCTCAGACCGGATCGACTCCACGGCAGAGCGTATCCCGCTCTGCGTGTAACAACGCCTTTCATCGTTACAGGTGCGGTCAAAGATACGAACCTGTTTGGCGCCTGCCTCAAGACAGAGCTGCACCAGGGTCTTGACAACACCGGGATGGGTATTAGCCGCCAGCTCCACGGTGCGGTCCCAGCCGATATTCGGCTTGACGACAACGACTTCGCCCGGTTTGACAAAGTTTTCCATGCCACCCAGGGCGCTGATCGTCTCGCGCACCAGAAGCGGGATATCCTGTCCCTTGCGCACCGCCAGCGGAGGGGCCTGTGCTGCCTGCGCAGGCAGAGACAGCAGGTCGAGCGCAGGCAAACCACCCGCGGCAGCTGCGATTGCCGCCTGAACAGTGCGGCGAATAAATGTACGCCGATCAATTTGGTTCATCATCCGTCAACAAAGCTCCTTAAAGCTGCCTGCGACACTAATTCTATTGCGCTTTTTTTCATTATCTCGGCATCGATCGCACCGCCCGGCTTGTTGATCAGGCGGGCCAGGACCGAAACCACTACCTGTTCAGTTTAAGAGCAGACGCCCCAAAGTGCAACTGAGCACCTTGCCCGACTTCACCTTAAATACCCGCGGATGGGCTGTGTTACGATACATGGCACTCAACAACTAGTGATAATGTCCTGCCGGCTCATCGACGACCTGCTGGGTCGGCTTGATCTCGCCGAAGTTCTTTTCATAGCGACTGATATTCTCCTGCAAAGCAGCGACAAAACGTTTCGCGTGCTGCGGAGAAAGGATCACCCTCGAGCGAACCTTCGCCCGTGGCGCCTGGGGCTGAACAAAGATCAGGTCAATGACGAACTCCGATTCGTTATGGTTGACGACCGCCAGATTGACGTAAGCTCCCTGAGCGACTTCTTCGTCAAGCTGTATCTCGAGTTTGACTTCCTGCGGCTTCTTTTTGTCCATAAAATCATCCTGCCTTTTCCTGCCGTGTTCCGGCATAAAAAATATGACCCAGGTTCGGCCACAATAAAGAGAGCATCAATTTCCAGGCACTGGTCAGCGCCAACTTCATGCATGCTTAAGAACTTGCCCTGGAGTAAGAATTGACCGTAAGCTCCAGACACCAACATAATCGATTCCAGGTGTTGAGGCTAGTCTCTTTGAATTCATCAAACCATCAGAGAAACAGCTACAATCAGATCACCTTGACTGATCAGCGGGGACTCTTATACTGAATTAGGCAGGACAGCATCATTCGCATCCGGCAATCTCTAAGCCTCAGGCAGGTAAACATGACGGAATATATTCTAGCGATTGACCAGGGGACAACCGGCACAACAGCTTTGCTGATCGGCCATGACCTGTGCATCCATGGACGACAAACCATCGAATTTCCCCAGCATTTCCCAAAGCCTGGATGGGTCGAGCACGACCCGGAGGAGATCTGGGCATCGACACGCAAAGCGATCCTCTACTTGATCGAGGAAACCGGCATATCGACCGGTCAAATTCAAGCCATAGGTATTACAAATCAGCGCGAGACGACACTTCTTTGGGAGAGGAATGGCGGGCAGCCGATTGGCAATGCAATCGTCTGGCAATGTCGCCGCACAGCAGAGATCTGTCAAAACCTGAAAAATCAGGGTCTGGAAGAGACATATCGCCGTCGCACCGGCCTGGTCCTCGACCCCTATTTTTCCGGGACCAAATTGACCTGGATGCTTGAGAACCTTCACGGTTCTGCGGCCAGGGCAAAGTCGGGTCGCCTGGCTTTCGGTACCATTGACAGCTTTCTGGTCTGGAGACTGACCGGTGGAAAAAGCCATGTGACAGATGTCTCCAATGCCTCTCGAACCCTTATGATGGACCTGGAAAAACTTGACTGGGATGACGCCCTGCTCAAACCTCTCAAAGTCCCCAGGACGCTGCTCCCTGAGATTGTCCCGTCATCCCAGGTATACGGCAAGACCAGCTCTCTCGACTTCCTGCCGGACGGCATCCCGATTTCCGGCATGGCTGGCGATCAGCAGGCAGCACTCTTTGGCCAGGCGTGCTACTCGCCGGGGCAATCGAAGTGTACTTATGGCACAGGAGCCTTCATCCTCGAAAATATTGGTGACACGCCTATCCTGAGCAAGCACGGTTTACTGACAACTGTTGCCTGGCAGCTGGATGACAAAACAAGTTATGCCCTGGAAGGGAGTGCATTCATCGCAGGCGCAGCCGTTCAATGGCTGCGTGACGGCATGGGCCTGATAGAGTCTTCGGGTGGCATCGAAGAGCTGGCACGGCAGGTTTCAGGTAGTGACGGTGTCGTATTCATCCCGGCCCTGACCGGGCTGGGTGCACCACACTGGCGGAGTGAGGCACGTGGTCAGATTACCGGCCTGACCAGAGGGACGACCGTTGCACACCTGGCACGGGCAACCCTGGAAGGGATTGCCCTGCAGATTCATGATCTGGTTATGGCCATGACCGATGACCGGGGAATCCCTGGTTCGGTCCTCAAGGTAGACGGAGGGGCCGCTGAGAACAACCTGCTGATGCAGATGCAGGCGGACCTTATCAACCGACCCGTTTCCAGGCCGGAAACAGTCGAAACAACCGCCCTGGGAGCAGCAATGCTCGCCGGTCTGGCAACCGGATTCTGGAGTGACACCGAGGAGCTGGCGAAAGGCTGGCACGAAGAAAGATGTTTCGAGCCTCAGGCCACGGATGATTGGCGGGAGACGCTGCTGGGACAGTGGCGGGAGGCGATTAAGAGGATCTAAGGAGCTGGGGCTAGGGGCTAGGGGCTAGGGGCTGGCAGGGGCTAGGGGCTAGCTAAGGCTATCAACCCGGGAAAAGCGGTCAAGGTTTTAATGTTTTTCGCGCCACGCGCCTCGCACTTCGCGCTTCTTGGTTTTACAAATCATTAAGCAATCGGTAAATCTTCTGCTGCAATTCCCAGGCTGTCGCTACTGATTCATCAAGATCTTCTTCTGCAAAGGTGAGACGGGCCCGGTCCAGGTTATTGTGGGCCTTCAGCAGGACCGGTGTCAGCTTGTATTCGAGGCTCATGCGGGGGATCTCGCCAACCTGTTCCGCCCACTCGGCAAGCTCGGCGCTGGCTTTTCTGACATCCCTGACACCACTGGAGGCCTGCGCAGACTGGCCAACCAGTTTTTTATGAAAATCCGCAACATCTCTGGAGATGTCCCGGAAACGGGTGGAAATACTCATCCGGCAGATCCTTTCACAAGATAAGTGACAACCCGAACTATCGGGAGGGACTCCATCCTAGTCGAAGCTTTTCATCGTGACAACCGAAAAGGCGGCTTTCCTGTTGACTACGGCTGAAGCCGCCTGTTAATCTTCACGACACAGATCAAGCAACACGCCCTGGGGGAGTAGCAACTACTGAGAGTCTGCGCGGCGGACGACCCCTTGAACCTGATCCGGGTTATGCCGGCGTAGGGAAGCGGCGCAAATTTCGGATTTTACCGGAAAGAGCCGCCTTATGCGGCTCTTTTTGTTTCCGGGCCTATAACCTAAAGATTAGCCACTAAGACCCCAAGACACGGAGTAAAGACTTGTCTTTTTTTGTAAACATCAAAATTGCAAGATTGATAAATATCATTTTTACTCTAAAGACTCATTGCTTGGTGACTTCGTGTCTTAGTGGCAAGGACAACCTGTTTTGAGTTATAGAGCTGTTTTGTCTTGAACCCAAATCTTTTGCAGCTTTGCATTAATTGAAGATTTCAGACTATGCAGATTACGGTCAACGAACAGAACCACACGGCACAGGCGAATGAGACCGCCGGTTCGGTCAGAGATCGCATCAAGACCGATGCCGATCTGATCATCGTCAACGGTTTTCCGGCTTCCGCAGAAACCTTGCTGAACAATGGCGACCAGGTGGTCCTGATCCGACGCGGGGAGGTGCCCGGTGCCGACGAACTTGACGCCCTGCTGACGGCGCGGCACACTCCCGGCGTCCACGAAGCGGTCAAAGGCGCCACGATCGGCATTGCCGGTGTCGGCGGCCTCGGCTCGGCGATTGCGGTTGCGCTGGCCCGCACCGGCGTCGGACACCTGATCATTGCCGACTTTGATATCGTTGAACCCTCCAACCTGAATCGCCAGCAGTACTTCGTTGACCAGATCGGACTGCCCAAGGTCTACGCCCTGCGTGACACCCTGGCCCGCATCAATCCGCACGTGCGGACCACCGCCTGTCACCTTCGTCTGAATCCTGCCAACATCGGAGAAGTCTTCGGCCACGCCCAGATCCTGGTCGAAGCCTTCGACCTGGCAGACCAGAAGGTTATGCTGATCGAAACATTCGCCGCCCGGTTCCCGGACCGATCGATCGTAACCGGCTCCGGCATGGCAGGATTCGGACCGGCCAACTCGATTAGAACGCAACGGGTCGCAAACAATCTTTATCTCTGCGGCGATGGCACGACTGCGGCAGCGCCGGGAACAGGCCTGATGGCTCCCCGTGTCGGTGTGGCAGCACACCACCAGGCCAATGCTGTGTTGCGTCTGTTGCTCGGCAAGGCCCCGGAGGGCGAAGCCTGATGGAAATCACTTTCAACGGTAGACCGTACGAGCTGACAGCCGGCACCAGCGTACAGGAATTGCTTGATCAACTGCGGCTGGATTGTCTTCAGGTCGTGGTCGAGCACAATCACAACATCATCACGCGCCAGAGACTTGCGGAAACCACCTTGAACGACGGCGACACTCTGGAAGTCGTTCACTTTGTCGGTGGTGGATAAATCCCGGCACGAGGAACGCGGCACGCGGTACGAGGAGAGTCAAAGGCTTTTCGCGTCCCACGTCCCACGTCCCGCAGTCCCTTTCTCTTGAGGTTTACAATGGATGAACTGATAATTGCCGGACGTTCCTTTAAATCGCGATTGATGGTCGGGACCGGTAAATTTGCATCGAACGAGGCGATGGTGGCGGCCATGGAAGGCTCCGGCAGCGAGATCGTTACCGTTGCGCTGCGCCGGGTGGATGTCGACAATCCCCAGGACAGCATGCTCAAGCACATCGACCCCGAACGCTACCTGCTGCTGCCCAACACCAGCGGCGCGCGCGATGCCGAGGAAGCGATTCGCCTGGCCCGGATTGCCCGTGCAGCAGGTTGCGAACCCTGGGTCAAACTCGAAGTCACGCCGGACCCCTATTACCTGCTGCCGGATCCGATCGAAACCCTCAAGGCCGCAGAAGTCCTGGTCAAAGAAGGTTTTATCGTCCTGCCCTACATCAACGCCGACCCGGTCCTGGCCAAGCATCTTCAGGAAGCCGGCACCGCGACGGTCATGCCACTCGGCGCGCCGATCGGCACCAACAAGGGGTTGCGGACCCGCGACAACATCGCCATCATCATCGAGCAGGCCACAGTGCCCGTAGTCGTCGATGCCGGACTCGGAGCTCCATCCCATGCCGCGGAAGCGATGGAGATGGGCGCCGACGCCGTGCTGGTCAATACGGCCCTGGCCGTCGCCCGTGACCCGGGCGCCATGGGCGTCGCTTTCAAAAAAGGCGTCGAGGCCGGCCGTGAAGCCTACCTCGCCGGGCTCGGCAAACAACAGGACAAGGCGGAAGCGAGTAGTCCGTTGACGGGGTTTTTGAGAGAGTAATCAGGACACGTTTTTACAGACGCAAAAACGCAAAGAAGATCAAAAAGAATATTTAGTGATCTTTACTTAACTTTTGCGCTTTTGCGTTAAAAGTGCCACTGACTTAAATTTCAGCCTTGCCGATCAATGTGATTACATGAGCTTCTACGACATTATTCAAACATACGACCCGCAACAGGTCCTCAACGAAATCGAGGCCATGACCGCAGCGGATGTGCAACGCGCACTGGCCGCGGAGCAACTCGACAACCGCGACTACATGGCCCTTCTGTCACCGGCAGCCGAGGACTTTATTGAAGATATTGCCCGGAAGGCCCATGCCATCACCCTGCGCCGGTTCGGCCGCACCGTCCTGCTTTACGCGCCCCTGTATCTCTCCAACGAATGCCACAACAGCTGTCTCTATTGCGGATTCTCGGTACACAACAAGATACCGCGCCGGACCCTGACCCTTGACGAGGTTGAAAAAGATGCCCGGATCCTGCACGCACCAGGGTTTCCGTCATATCCTGCTGCTGACCGGTGAAGCCCCGGGGCTGATCGGCAACGACTTCATTGCCGCAGCTGCCGAGCGGATCCGGCCGCTCTTTTCCTCGATCGGCATCGAGGTCTACCCGATGGAGACCGAAGGCTACAAAGAGATGGTTGATGCCGGCGTCGATGCCCTGACGATTTACCAGGAGACCTACGACCCGGAGCTCTATGCTCATCTGCACCCGAGCGGCCGCAAGCGGGATTACCGCTTCCGCCTGGAAACCCCTGAACGCGGCGGGGCAGCGGGTCTTCGACGAATCGGCATCGGCTTCCTGCTGGGGTTGGGGAACTTTCGCAGCGAGGCCTTCTTCGCCGGTCTGCACGGTCGCTACCTGGCACACCATTACTGGCGCACATTGCTGACGGTTTCTTTCCCTCGTCTGCGCCCTGCAGAAGGTGGTTTCCAGCCTCCCCATCCGGTCTCCGATCGACAGTTCGTCCAGCTGATGTGCGCCATGCGCCTGCTGCTGCACGACGCCGGGCTGGTCCTCTCTACCCGGGAGAGCGCTGACTTGCGGGATAACCTGCTGCCCCTCGGCATCACCCAGATGAGTGCCGGTTCCTGCACCGCCCCCGGCGGTTATGCCGAACAAGGCTCCGCCACCGAACAGTTCACGATCGATGACGACCGCACACCGGCCGAAATTGCTGATATTCTCAGATCACGCGGTTATGACCCGGTCTGGAAGGATTGGGATGGGGCTTTTTTGCAAAAAAAGATTGTTTGATTGTCTGTTTGCCACGAAGACACTAAGACCCCAAGTAATCTGTAATGAGTTCTCATGGGAGAACCGATTGTTTAAAAAGACAGCCTAAGATCGATTGCGACCATTTCCTTTGTGTCTTTGTGCCTTGGTGGCTAAGATGTCCAATCCCGTCGACTTCAATCTCTACCTGATCACCGACCGTCACCAGGTCCCTGCCGGGCACACCCTGTTTTCCGTCATTGAAGCCGCATTACGAGGCGGTGTGAAAGCTGTCCAACTCCGGGAGAAAGATCTTTCCACCGACGAGCTTCTGCCGTTGGCACAGGAACTTCGCACCTTGACCCGTCAACACGGCGCCCGCCTGTTGATCAATGACCATGTCGATGTTGCCCTTGCCGTGGAGGCCGATGGTGTCCACCTTGGCGGACATTCCCGACCGACGGAGGCTGTTCGCAGACAGGTCGGGACGGAGATGCTCATCGGGGTTTCCACCCACAGCAAGGATGAGATCCGGACAGCTTGTGAGCAAGGTGCCGACTTCGTCACTTTCGGCCCCGTCTATGCCACTCCGTCCAAGGCTGCTTACGGGGCTCCCCAGGGGTTGAACGCCCTGGCCGAAGCCTGCAGGAACAGCCCCTGCCGGTCTTCGCCCTCGGTGGCATCACCTCGGAAAGAGCTGCCGAGGTCCGTGCAGCGGGGGCACATGGCATCGCCCTGATCTCTGCCATCATCGCGTCTGCCTCCCCGGAATTAGCGGTAAAGACATTCTCCACTTGAGCTTGGCCCAATCTCCAGTAGAATAGTAACGACAAGCTAAACCATCGAAATCATTACCAGGCCATACATGGACATCGCTCTCACCCTTGCCATCCTGCTGATCGCCATCATTCTCTTTGCCACGGAATGGTTGCGCATGGACGTCGTCAGCCTGATGGTGCTGCTGGCGGTCACCCTGACCGGCTTGGTCACCCCGGCAGAGGCTTTCGCCGGTTTCAGCAACCCTGCCGTGATTACCGTTGCCGCCATGTTTGTCCTCGGTACCGGAATTTCCCACACCGGTGCGATTTCCAAATTCGGCGAGCGACTGATCGACAGAACAGGGCACAACCAGTCTCTGATGATCGCCTCGATCATGGGTACGGTGGCTCTCTTTTCGGCATTCATCAACAACATCGGTGCGACCGCGGTCCTGATGCCGATCGTTATCATGATTGCCCGAAGGACCAAGCTTCCGACCAGCAAATTGCTCATCCCGCTCGCCTTCGGTTCACTCCTCGGTGGCGTCTGCACCCTGATCGGCACCCCCCCCAATATCCTGATCAATGAACTCCTCCTGGAATATACCGGCGAAGGATTCCAGATGTTTTCCTTTACCCCCCTCGGCCTGGTCCTGCTCGCCTGCGGCATCAGCTACATGGCCCTGTTCGGCCACAAACTCCTTCCGATAAGAAAATCGGGGACCTTGACCGAAGCCTACCAGGTCAAGGAATACATCACTGAAATAGAGATTCTCGAAGGATCTCCGCTGGACGGCAAGACGATCGGCCAGAGCAAACTGGAGCGGGAATTCAACATGAAAGTCCGCGCCATGCTGCGCAATAGAAGAAAATATCTACAACCGAAACGCAATCGGAAACTTCGCGCAGGAGACATTCTCTTTCTGGAGGGAGACCCGGAAGGAATCCTCAAGGTCATGGAGGAAAAAGGGATTCTTTTCGTCCCGGAACGGGACAATCCCCTTCCCGGCACTTCGGATGAAAAATTTGTGGTTGTCGAAGCCTCACTCGACCCGACCAGTGACATGGTCGGAAAGACCCTCAGCCAGGAACGTTTTTCCAGCACCCACGGCTTGACCGTTCTGGCAATCTGGCGCAGCGGCGCACCGGTGGTCCGCAAGGTTGAACACGTGGTTCTGCAGTTTGGCGACGTACTGCTGCTGCAGGGACCGGAAGAAAAAGTCCGACACCTTGCCAAGGGACATGGCTTCCTGGTTCTGGGCGGCGTCAACCCTGTTCCGTATCGCCCCCGGCGGGCACCGATTGCCGTCGGTACAATCCTTGGGGTGATACTGCTGACGGTCACAGGAGTCATCCCAATCATGGTCGCCGCAACCTTTGGCGCTCTGATCATGGTTTTGACCCGCTGCCTGACGATCAAAGAGGCCTACGACAGCATCGACTGGCCGATCATCATCCTGATCGCCGGCACCCTGCCGCTTGGTCATGCCATGCAGAACAGCGGTGCCGCAGAGCTTCTGGCCCATTTGATCATCGAGGGGGTCGGCTCATACGGGCCATGGATCGTGCTCGGAGCGGTTTTCCTGATCACCTTCTGTCTCACCGAAGTGATGAGCCACGCAGCAGCGGCCGTGCTGGTCGCACCGATTGCCTACAACACCGCGCTTGAGCTCGCCGTGTCTCCACGCCCCTTCTTCATGGCCGTCGCCATCGCCGCCTCGATGTGCTTCATGACCCCGATCAGCCACCAGTCGAACGCACTGGTCATGGGTCCGGGAGGGTACAAGTTCCTCGACTACACCAAGGTTGGTGCGCCTTTGAATATCTTGGTCTGGATCATCGCGACGCTGATTATTCCGATCTTGTTTCCTTTTAACCCGTGACGCGGGACGCGACAAAAACATATGGACACAGATCAAATCTGATAAACACTGATTGAAGAGAAATTCTGTGACCATTACTTCATTTCCTCCTTCAACAATAGAATTAGGTTCCTGTCACTGTACCAAGCTTTTCCCTTTTAGGTCACACAGAAAGGTCAGGCCCTTTGACACAGGGCCGGATCCCCATCACATGCGCTTCTTGAAGTCACAGAAACCCGGCAAAGGAGATGCCCTCAGCAAGGAGAAAGGCGTTTTTTGCTTACTTTTTGTCGCCGCTTGGACAAAAAGTAAGGCGCCAGGCGGGACGCAACCCGCCGGGTTTGCTTTTAAAGAAAATGAATAAGGGCAACATCTTCATTACATGTTGCCGGAAATCCAGAATCTGCCCCTCTTAAAAATTATCTTCTGAATAATCCGGAACCTCATTAAACCACACGGGGTGCTCCCTGGCCTTTATCAGCGTCTGCTCGGCCTGGGCGATAATCTTTTCACGGTCTTTCGGGTAGGATCCCGCCAGGTGCAGGATATTCGAGACATGATTGGAACGTAGAATGGTTTTCTGCGGGGCAAGGTGACGGACAATTTCGAGTGCTTCTTCGAGAATCCCGCCATTGGTCTGCAGGGTGATGGAACGCAGAAAGTCATCGTTGTGACGCTGGAACATCGTCAGCAGCGAAAAGAATTCCGGCGACAATTCTGTAACCCATGCCGCCGTGGCCCGGGCGTGCTGCCGGCTGCGTTCCTGCCCGGCCAGGCCGAGAATTGCGGTGACCGAGAGCTTCATTCCGGCCTGCTGGGCCTTGCGACACAGGATCATCATCTCGTCCGGCGTGAACCCCTTGCGCACGGCAGACAGGGTTTGCGCATCGCCACTTTCCAAGCCGAAATAAAGGATTCGCAGCTTCTTTTCACGCAACACGGTCAACTCGGCGACCGACTTGCTCTTCAGGCTGTTGGGCGAAGCATAGATGCCGACCCTGGTGAGCTTCGGTAAATTTTCAGCAAGTAAATCAAGGATTTCGACAAGACCCGCCTGGGGATAGATCAACGCGTCGCCGTCGGCGAGGAAAACTCTCTGTACGTACGGTCTGTGTACTGCAGGGATTTGTGATATTTCAGCTCTGATATCGGCAACAGGTCGAACCTTGAAATGTTTGGTTTTGTACATACCACAGAAGGTGCAGTGGTTTTGCGAACACCCCAGGGTGATCTGGAATATCTGGCTGCGTGCCTCGCTCGGCGGACGGTAAAGAGGGTAATCGTACATAGATTCCGTTGGCGGGGGCTGGGGACTAGGGTACGGTTAAAGCGAGTCCACCCCACGAGTTTATGTTTTGTTTATTGACTCCATACGAGCATGGTTTCGGGGCGAGGATGACCAGCCTCCAGGCCCTAATCTCCATCCCCCGCCTGATCAATCATCTTCATATAGCGCCGGGCATCCTCGGCTACTTGCGATGATTGTGCGAGATCGACTGCGGCAACCAGGTAGTGCCAGGCCGCGGTTTCACAGCGGTCTTTTTGCAGCATGGCACGTCCTGCCCCCAGATAGGCACGGTCGAGGTTCCGGTCCCCGGGCCGTTCAGCGATCAGTCTTCGGTAGACCGTCAGCGCCTCATCCGGCTCACCACTGGCCAACAGGTAGTCACCGATGACGAGAAGATTGTGTGTCGAGATCTGTCCGCGTTGCGCACGACTTTCCAGTTCCGCATACCGTGACACCGCATGCGGCAGGTCGTCACGGTCGATCGAGCGAACGATATCTGTCACAGCATCCACCAGGTTAGCCCGCTTGCGGCTCGGCTTCGGGATGGTCCCCTTCATCTTCAACAGGCCGGGCAGACGATCGATTGCCAGGGCCAGTCCGAGGCCGGCCAGGAAACCGCCGATGTGTGCGCCGTGGGCGACCCCGCTGCCTTCTACCGGGCGGGTCAAAAAAGGCAGGATATTGTCGATCACCAAGTAGACCCCGAGGACGATGCGGGACGGGATCAGCAGGGTGGTCATAATCAGGGGGAAAAGGAAGACAAAAACCTTGATCCGGTTGCGCGGAAACCAGAGGAAATAAAACCCGAGGACCCCGGAGATGGCCCCTGACGCGCCAAGCATCGGTATCTGCGAGTTGGGTACGAACATGGCGAAAAACAGCGTCGCGGCAAGCCCGGCGGCAAGATAAGCAACCAGGTAGCCGACATGTCCAAGTCGATGTTCGACGTTGTCGCCATAAATCCACAAGAACAGCATGTTGCCGGCCAGGTGCATCCACCCGCCATGCATGAACATCGCCGTGAACATGCTCAGCGGGGAAAACACCGCCGGCCGGAAACCATACTTGAAGACCACCAGATCGTAAGCCGAGACATTCTGGTAAATCAGCTGCACCGGCCAATTCCCCTGCGCCCCGATCGCATTCAGGTAATCGAGCAACATAGGGTCATCGAGGGCCGGCTTTGCTGCACTCAAAGGCATCGTCACGACGATAAAAACGGCAATATTGATCCCGATCAACAGCCAGTTGACATAAGGGGTTGTTTTGGGATTTGGAACGTCACCGATCGGCAGGAACATGAATCTTCTCTTGAACGTGTCAAATTATTCGATGTTTAAATATAGCAGTATGGAATTGGATTGACATGCACATTATTTACCAGCAACTACATTTTGATACGGTTTCTCTTTGCGCCTTTGCATCTTTGCGTTAAATTTTATCCAGTCACTGAATCCCTAAACTTGTCACGGAGATCAATATGCATACCGTAAAACTTGGCAATAAAGACATCCCGGTTGGCAAAATTGTCTGTATCGGTCGCAACTACGTCGAGCACATCAGGGAGCTCGGCAACCAGATCCCCGACAAACCGGTGATCTTTATCAAGCCGGCCAGCTCGATTATCGGTGAAGGTGGAACGATCGTCATCCCACCCCATTCAAGTGATTGTCATCACGAAGTCGAGCTTGCAGTCCTGATCGGCACCGAGGCCAAAAACGTCGATGCGAACAACGCCCTGGACCACGTGACAGGATATGCCGTAGCCCTGGACCTGACCCTGCGCGACATACAGAGCGCCCAGAAAGAAAAAGGCCTGCCCTGGGAGATTGCCAAGGCCTTCGACACAGCTTGTCCGCTCTCAGCCTTCGTTCCCGCAGACCAAGTTGGCGATCCACAAAAACTGCAGATCAAATTGACTGTTAATGATGAGGTCCGCCAGGATGGCGACACCGGAGACATGATGCGATCGGTCGCAGAATTGATTGCCACCGCCTCGGCATACTTTACCCTCGAGGCGGGTGATATCCTGCTGACCGGTACACCGTCCGGCGTCGGCAGGATTGTCAGTGGCGACAAGCTGGAGGCAGTGATTGAAAAGGTTGGTCGTTTGCATGTGAGTGTTGCCTAAACCTTTTCCTCAAGCACCTCTTATGGTGGCAAATCTTTCTTTATCCTTTGCATCTTTGCGTTAAAGCCTTTCAGCTTTTCGCGTTCCTCGTCCCGCGAACCGGTTTTAATCAACCCGATTTCGCGACTCGCCAGCCAGGAAGGCCTTGAGGTTAGCGACAAGTTCATCAATCAGCCTCTGTCTTGCCGCCCTGGTTGCCCAGGCCAGGTGTGGGGTGATGAAGCAGTTTGGCGCATCAAGCAACGGGTTGTCCGAGGGTGGCGGTTCCTGGGACAGGACATCGAGGCCGGCGCCGGCAATTTCGCCGTCGCGTAACGCCTCAGCCAGGTCAGCTTCATCGACCAGCAGACCGCGACCGGTATTGATCAGATAGGCCGATGCCTTCATCCTGGCAAGACGCTCGGCATTGATCAGTCTTTCGGTTTCAGCTGTCAGTGGACAGCTCAAGCTGATGACATCGGCTTCAGTCAACAACTGATCGAGTCCGACATAATCTATCTCCGGGAAGGCTTGCGGATCGGGACTACGGGTGTGAACCAGGACGCGCATGCCGAAAGCCGCAGCAATCTTTGCGGTGGCCTGGCCAATGTCGCCAAACCCGACAATGCCGAACACCTTGTCTGCCAATTCAATCTGCGGTGTGTCCTGGAAAGCAAAATCCGGACAGTTGGTCCAGGCGCCCTGCCTGACCCTTTGATTGTGCCGACCGACGCCGCGGACCAATTCCAGCAGCAGGGCAAAAACATGCTGGGCAACAGAGGCGGTACTGTAGGCGGGAACGTTGGCGACAGCAATCCGATGCTGTCGCGCAGCGTTCAGGTCAACGACGTTGACACCCGTGGCCTGGATGCCGATATAGGCCAGGTCCGGCAATGCAGCCATCTCGGCGGCACCGATGAACACCTTGTTGGTAATCAGAGCTTCGGCCCCGGCGGCGCGTTCGACAGTCAATTCAGCAGGGGTGCGATCATAAACCGCCAGTTTGCCGAACCCGGCCAATCCGTCCCATGAAAGATCTCCCGGGTTCGTCGCATACCCGTCAAGGACAACGATCTTCACCGTGTTTAGTCCTCTTCCAGCACCGCCTGTGCTGCAGCCAGCCGGGCGATCGGCACGCGGAACGGTGAACAGGAGACGTAGTCAAGGCCGATGCGGTGACAGAACTTCACCGATGAGGCCTCACCGCCGTGCTCACCGCAGATGCCGAGCTTGATATCGGGACGGGTCTTGCGGCCGAGCTCGCAACCCATCTTCACCAGCTGACCGACGCCGGCCTGGTCAATCGAGACGAAGGGATCGTTCGGGTAGATATCCTGCTCAACATACAACGGCAGGAACTTTCCGGCATCATCACGTGACAGTCCGTAGGTGGTCTGGGTCAGGTCGTTGGTGCCGAAGGAGAAGAACTCCGCCTCCTCAGCAATCACATCGGCAGTCAGAGCGGCGCGCGGCAGTTCGATCATGGTGCCGATCAGGTAGGTGACCTTGACACCGTAGCGGGCGATGACTTCGTCGGCAACGCGGATGGCGTTGGCCCGCAGGATCGCCAACTCCTTCACTTCACCGACCAGCGGGATCATGATCTCGGGCACGATATCGTAGCCTTCATCCTTGATCAGCTCGCAGGCCGCTTCCATGATCGCCTGCACCTGCATGTCGTAAATTTCCGGGAAGGTGATCGCCAGGCGACAGCCGCGGTGACCGAGCATCGGGTTGAACTCGTGCAGCGATTCGACCTTGGCTTTCAGGGTCTGGGCCGGGACATGGATATCTTCTGACAGGGCTTCGATTTCCTTGTCGGTGTGCGGCAGGAATTCGTGCAGCGGCGGGTCGAGCAGACGTATCGTCACCGGCAGCCCTTTCATGACCCGGAACAGGCCGAGGAAATCACTCTTCTGCATCGGCAGGATCTTGGCCAGGGCGCGCTTACGGCCCTCCAGGTCAGCCGACAGGATCATCTCGCGGACAGCCATGATGCGATCGCCTTCGAAGAACATGTGCTCGGTGCGACAGAGGCCGATCCCTTCGGCGCCGAAGTCGCGGGCGACCTGGGAGTCGTGGGGGGTGTCGGCATTGGTGCGTACGCGCAGGCGACGAATCCCGTCAACCCACTCCATCAATAAGCCAAACTCGCCGGACAGCTCGGGCTGCACCGTCGGCACTTCGCCCTGCATCACTTCACCCGTGGAACCATCAAGCGTGATGACGTCGCCTTTTTTGAAGACCTGGCCGTCCCTGGCGGTGAACTGTTCGTTGGCATAATCGACCTTGATTTCGCCGCAACCGGCGACGCAGCACTTGCCCATGCCACGGGCGACCACTGCCGCATGTGAGGTCATACCACCACGTGCGGTGAGGATCCCCTGGGCAGCGTGCATGCCGTGGATATCTTCGGGGCTGGTTTCAACGCGCACCAGGATCACTTTCAAACCGATCTTGGCGGCCTCTTCCGCCGCATCGGCAGAAAAGACCACCTGTCCGCTCGCAGCACCGGGGGATGCCGGCAATCCTTTGGCAACCACCTTCTTCGGCGCATCGGGATCAAGAGAAGGATGCAGCAACTGGTCGAGTTGCTCCGGAGCCACACGCATGATCGCTTCTTTCTGGCTGATCAGACCTTCGCTGACCATGTCGACGGCGATCTTCACGGCGGCTTTGGCGGTGCGCTTGCCGTTGCGGGTCTGCAACATGTAGAGTTTGTGTTTCTCGATGGTGAACTCGATGTCCTGCATGTCCTTGTAGTGCTTTTCGAGGATTTCACGGATCTTGGCGAGCTGCTCGTAACAGTCAGGCAACACATCCTCCATCGCCGGCAGGTCGCCCGGCTTGTGCTTCGCCTTGTTGATCGGCTGCGGTGTGCGGATACCGGCGACCACGTCCTCGCCCTGGGCGTTGACCAGATACTCGCCGTAAAAGTAGTCCTCACCGGTGGAAGGATCACGGGTAAAGGCAACGCCGGTAGCGCAGTCGTCGCCCATATTGCCGAACACCATCGACTGCACGTTGACCGCGGTCCCCCACTCGGCGGGGATATTGTTGAGCCGGCGATAGGTAATCGCCCGGGCATTCATCCAGGAACTGAAAACCGCGCCGATCGCCCCCCAGAGCTGCTCTTTCGGGTCCATCGGGAAATCCCGGCCGAGCTCCTCCTTGACCTTGGTCCGGAACAGGCCGACCAGTTCCTTGAGATCGTCGGCGGTCAGGTCGGTATCTTCGGTGACGCCGCGATTGTGCTTCATCTGCTCAAGGATGTGCTCAAGGAGATCACCGTCCAGATCGAGAACCACGTTGGAGTACATCTGGATGAATCGACGGTAGGAGTCGTAGGCAAAGCGGGGATCGCCGCTCTGGGCGATCACGCCCTGGACGGTGTTGTCGTTCAGGCCAAGGTTGAGGACCGTATCCATCATCCCCGGCATCGAGGCCCGGGCACCGGAACGCACGGAGACCAGCAGCGGGTTCTGCGAATCGCCGAATTTCTTGTCCATCAGCTGTTCGACTTTCGCCAGGTGCTGGTTGACCTCTTCTTCAAGGCCCGCCGGATAGTTGCGATCATTCTTGTAGAACTCGGTGCAGACTTCCGTGCTGATGGTGAAACCGGCCGGAACCGGCAAACCGATGCTGGTCATTTCCGCCAGGTTGGCGCCCTTGCCACCCAGCAGGTTCTTCATGTCGCCGCGTCCCTCGGCTTCGCCGTTGCCGAAGAAATAAACAAACTTTGCCATTATCGCTTCCTCCCGTTGAGATTGATATATGTAAGATTCAGTGAAAGGTTAAACGTAAAAAGTGACAAATCAATGGCAAGCAGCCAACAAACAATTTTTCACCTTTCACTCCTTCACCTTTGCCTGACCATTGGCTTTTTTATAGTCCACCGGAAAAAATGCCCGGCACTTTTCAGCCAAAATAAAACCGCCGCTTAGTTTCCTAAGCGGCGATCCGTGTGAAGTCTGCAATGTCGGCGAACAGCGCGGCGACCTGGGTCAGCAGGGCCAGCCGGTTGGCCTTTATCATGTCGTCCTCGGCCATGACCATGACCCCGTCGAAGAAGGCATCGACCGGTTCACGCAGTCTGGCGATCGTCTGTAGCGCAGCAGCATAATCTCCCCGGGCAACCTGGTCAGCGACCGCCTGGCGAGCCGAGTCGATGGCGTCTGCCAGTGCCCGTTCGCAATCGGCCTCGAAGAGCCCAGCCTGGACATCGTTGTCGACACCACCCTTGATGATGTTGCCAACCCGCTTGAAGGCAACCGCCAGCGGCTCGAAATCAGCGGCACCTTTTAGAGACGCTAGCGCATCAACGCGCGCGACGGCATCGCCGGGCTCATCAAACCGGGCAGTCAGGACCGCGTCAACCACGTCGGTGGCAATATCGCGGCCGGTCAGCATATTGGCCAGCCGCAAACGGATGAATTCCACCACGTCAACCTGGACTTCGGCTCGCGGCCTGGTCAGTTTCGCTTCGAGCAGACCGAGGCTCTGCTCAACCAGTTCCGGAATGCTGATCTGGTAACCGCGATCGAGAATGATATTCAGGACGCCGATAGCGCTGCGGCGCAACGCGTAGGGTCGGCGGAACCGGTCGGGATCAAACCGACACCGAAACAGCCGCAGATCGTATCGATCTTGTCGGCAATCGAGACAAACGCGCCGATATTATCCGAAGGCAGAGTGCCGCCCGCCTCTGTGGGCAGGTAGTGTTCGAAGATTGCGATCGAGACACGCGGGTCTTCGCCTTCGATGCGCGAGTACTCCCGGCCCATGATCCCCTGCAGTTCAGGGAATTCGTAAACCATCTTCGACTCGAGATCACATTTGGCCAGCTGCGCCGCACGTTCGGTCAGGGCAACCGCAGCCGGTTCGAAACGCTCGGCCAGGCCCCTGGCGATCTGCGTAAAGCGCTCGACTTTTTCGAAACTGGAGCCGAGTTTGGCCTGGTAGATAACGTTCTTCAGGGTCTCCAGATTGCTTTCCAGCTTGATCTTCTGATCTTCTTCCCAGAAGAACATCGCATCGGAGAGACGGGCACGGATAACCTTTTCGTTCCCCTTGATGACGACCTGCTTATCCTCAGGGCGGGTATTCGATACCGTGATGAACTTGTTCAGCAGTTTGCCATCCGAGTCTTCGATTGTGAAGTAACGCTGGTGCTCACGCATCGAGGTCACCAGCAGCTCGGGCGGCAGCTGGAGATATTTTTCTTCAAAGGTCCCGCAGAGAGGAGTCGGGTCCTCGACGAGGTAAGTCACCTCCTCGAGCAAGCGTTCGTCGATAGCGGCCTTGCCACCTTCAGCCCGGGCTGTCGCTTCCACCTGTTCCCGTATCGTCGCCTTGCGCTCGTTATGATCGGCCGTGACAAAGTGCTTGCGACAACCGTCCAGCCAGTCGGCCACTCCGGTGACGGCAAACTCCTGGGGTGCCATAAAGCGATGACCGCGTGACAGGTTGCCGCTGGTCAGGTTGCCGTGAGTAAAGGGGATTACCTCACCGCCGTACAGGGCGACGATCCAGTGCATTGGCCGGGCAAAACGAACCTCCTGGTTTTCCCAGCGCATCGATTTTTTGAACGACAGACCGGCCACCAGGCGTGGCAGGACCTCTTTGAGCAGTTCCGCCGTCGGACGACCGGGTTCTTCCTTTTCGAGGAAAAGATATTCGCCCTTGTCGGTCTTGACGGTTTTCAATGCCGTGACATCAACGCCCTGGCCGCGGGCAAAGCCGATCGCCGCCTTGGTCGGGTTGCCGTCGCCATCAAAGGCAATCTGTTTCGCCGGGCCCATCGCTTCCGTGCGCAGGGTCGGCTGGTCCTCGGCGACTTCGCTGACCGACAGGGCAAGACGACGGGGCGTAGCGAAAGCTTTCACCTCGCCGAACTCGAGACGCGCCGTTTCCAGCTCCTTGCGGATCATCCGCTCCAGATCAGCCATCGCCTTCGGCAGAAAACCGGCGGGGATCTCTTCGGTGCCTATTTCAAGGAATATTTCCTTAGCCATTGATTGCTCCAATATAAAAGCTATTTAACACCCGTTCGCTTTGCTCACTCAAGACGCAAAGTCGCAAAGGGAGTAATTGATAATCTTATTTTTTTAGTTTTTAGTGCTTTCTTTGCGTCTTCGCTCTTTGCGTTAATTTTTAGTTTTCTCCTGCCACTCACCCCTAGCCCTTGCTCTTCAGCAACGGAAAACCCATCTTCTCACGCTGGGCGACATACGCCTCGGCGCAAAGCCTCGACAGGTTGCGTACCCGGCCGATGTAATGGGCGCGCTCGGTGACCGAGATGGCGCCGCGGGCATCGAGCATGTTGAAGGCGTGGGAGCATTTCAGTACGTAATCATACGCGGGAAAGACCAGGGCCTTCTCGGCCAGGCGGATACACTCTTTTTCGAACATGTCGAACAATTGCAGCATCATGCCGGTGTCGGCTTCCTCGAAATTGTAGGTGGAAAACTCAACCTCGGTCTGGTGGTGAACGTCACCGTACTTGATGCCGCCACCCCAGTCGAGGTCGTAGACATTATCGACACCCTGAATGTACATGGCGATGCGCTCGATGCCGTAAGTCAACTCACCCGGAATAGGCTTGAGGTCGATGCCGCCGCACTGCTGGAAATAGGTAAACTGGGTGATCTCCATACCGTCCAGCCAGACCTCCCAACCGAGACCCCAGGCACCGAGAGTCGGCGACTCCCAGTCATCCTCGACGAACCGGATGTCATGCTTGGCCGGGTCGATCCCGAAGCTCTTCAACGAGTCCAGGTAGAGTTCCTGGATATTCATCGGCGACGGTTTGAGAATCACCTGGAACTGGTAGTAATGCTGCAAGCGGTTCGGGTTCTCACCATAACGGCCATCTGTCGGCCGGCGTGAAGGCTCAACATAAGCCACGTTCCACGGTTCGGGACCAAGCGCACGCAGGAACGTTGCGGGATGAAAAGTCCCTGCTCCCTTTTCCGTATCGTAAGGTTGCTGGATGATGCAACCGTGATTGGCCCAGTAGTTCTGCAGTGCCAGAATCAGTTCTTGAAAAGTCACGAGTCCTCCGGAGATGCGAGGGAGATAGGAAGGTGGTGAATAGGGAGATGGAGCAACCAACAGAACAAATTTATCTCGCTATTTCCTTCTCTCAAAACTCACATATTTTATTCAGAATTAAGCTCTTTAAGTGAAGCTGAAAACGTATACTGTATACAATTATACAGACGATGAAACAGGCTTGGCATCTTAGCTTGAGGGTCTTTTCCTGTCAAGACTTGGATGAGTTGTTGCAGTAGCAAAACAAGCTTATTAATCTTTGTTAAATTTGGGGGACTTTTTCTATCACAAACAAAAACAAAACCGGCGGAGCGCGACTCCCGGATTCTGATTTTTAAGTTTTGTTTTTGCTTTTAGCAATTCAATCGCCAAAAATCGGGGCTGCAATACAAGTTAAGTATTGTTGCCCCGAAATTATTCCTCCGGACTAAACCGATCCAACATCTCCAAACTCTTCAACGGCCGATGTAAATGACATCGCAAAGCATCATTGAGTAGAGCCTGCCCCTCCTGCCGCGACTGAGGGCTGAGTTTGAAACCGGAGAAACGGGTCAGGGGTGTTTCAAGGATCCGGCCGAAGGTACCGAGCGTCATCCGGTCCACCTTGATAGCGACCCGGCCGGCATCACACTCAGCGCACAGACTGCCGTTATGGAATGCAGAGAAGCTGACCTGTCCAGCCGGTAATGGGCTGGAACAATCTGCACAATGCTGCAGGTGCGGCATGTAACCGGAGAGAGACAACATGCGGATTTCCAGAAGCAACCGGGCTTCAACCGAAAACCCTTCGCTGTCGAGGTGGTCCAGAAAAGCCTGCAGTAACTGGAAGACCTCGACCCCGGCCCCCGAATCATCAAAGAGCACTTCGGTCAGCTCACAGCCATAACCGGCCAGCGTCAGGGTTTCCAGGTCGCGGCGCAGCCCGGCACGCAGCTTGACCAAATCGGCGTCACGCAGGCTGACCAGGTCTCCCGAGCTTCTGGAAACCCAGTGCATCTGAACTTCGGCAAGCGGTTCCAGCGCCGCGCCGAAACGCTTGCGGCTTTTGCGTGCCGCCCTGGCAAAACCCTTGAGGCGTCCATGATCAGGGGTCAGGAATGTAACGATCCGGTCGGCTTCGCCGTAATCGGTGTGGTGGAGGATGATGGCGGAGGAAACTTCCAGTTTCATAAGGAGCAAGACTGCTGGTTTCGTCTGTATCGTAAAACAGCCATTGGCAATAGCCTACCATTTACAGGATGCTATTTTGTCATAAATCCGACTGATAGGAAGCTTTTTCGTAGACTATTCCCAATTTTCTAAGATCGCATGAACCAGCGATCACCCTCCCAGCTCTTTCCCGCATTATAGGATATACCCTGAACAATTATTATTTCTGAACTGTTTTTTGGGATGGCCAAATAGGCCAGGACCAGCGTCATATTCCTTTTTATGTAAGATCTGACCAGCGGCCAATGTTGTGGGATTCGTGGAGAGGATCAGGCGGACCGCCGACAAAACCGGGAAGACAGTTGGCCGTTGAGCAGGATTATAGACAGCGTTCCTACAAAGTACGCACACTCTCTGTGTAGCAGGTCGTGCAATCACCGCCTTCGGCAGGAATGCCTGGATTATCGATTCATTTGAATGACAAGGCAGACAGTTAATCGGGTTGACGGCCTTACAGTGAAGGCCGTCAACCATTGTTCACTCCCTTGCCAGGGTCGCTAATATCTACTTCCGGATTCTACCCAAACGCATAATTTTCTCAGGTTTGTGAAATATCTGTTCACGAACCAGCTGGTTAGTTTTTGTGGCATGAGCCACAAGTACCGTTCGCAAAACCGGGATCCTTGCCCTTCCCAGCATGTCTTTCGTGCAGTAATCCTTTTTGATTGCCTATCTTGAAACCATGACAGGCATTACATCCGGCCCCGCTGGAATCATCGTCAAACGCCGTGTGGCAAGTCGCACATTCCGGGTTCATGGGCCAATTGCTCTGCCACATCTCCGGATTGCTCGCATAGGGGAAGGTCATGCCACTGGTGGCAGCATTACGATCCGACCAGCCGCCAACCGGGTTATGGAGATCGTGCATGGTATTGCCAGGACCACCATTCATGTCATGACAAGCCGCAGTGCCGCAACTCTGTGCCGAATAGCGACTCCATAAAGTATGCTGAGCCGTACTATGGCACGTCACGCAGTCGCCGCCTCCGGCAGGAATGCCCGGTCGCAGGTTCGGAATGGTGGTATGGCAGAGGGCGCAGTCGCCATTATGGGTGACAGCGACCGTCGCATCCGAGGCTCCACCGGGATCATGACAGCTTGCACAGGTTGTCCCGTAGACGTCCTGAACACCACCGACCGTCACATACCCGGCCGCAACATGGTCCGCGTGCGCCACCGATTCATTTGAATGACACGGCAGGCAGTTGGTCGGGTTGGCGCCCAGCGCCAGGGCGTCGATCACCTCCTGCCGCGGGCTGTTGTGACAGGTGGCACAGGAACCGGCGCCGTTGGTATCGACATTGTGCTTGGTGTCGATTTCCGTCCAGTTCGCCACGGCATGGCAGTTGCCGCAGGAGATGCCGCCAGACAGGTCTGCGGCCCCCAGTGCAACGGTATGAGTATATGCAGCATGCTCCGTATCGAAACCGCCAGTATGGCAGGTGGCACAGTTACCAGGCTCCGTCTGGCCGATCGCCGAGCCGATCAGGACGCCGGTAGTTGACGTCGTGACAGCTGACGCAGGCGTTGTGGGTTTCTGGCGCGGCACTGACCAGGGTGTCGTCGTGGCAGCTGGCACAGCTTGTGGCGCCGACTGTGACGAGGCCGCCATGATCAAAGCAGTCGTCGGGTGATCCGCTTCCCAGGTGCCGGTGTGACAGGTGGTGCAGTCGCCAGACAGCGGTCTGTGCCGATGGCCGAGCCGATCAGGGCGCCGGTGGTGGCGTCATGACAGCTGGTGCAGGCGTTGTGGGTTTCGGCTGCCGCACTGATCAGGGTGTCGGTGTGGCAGTCTGCACAGCCGGTTGCTCCGACGGTGACGATGACAGCCATGGTCATGAAGGCGTGGTGTATCAGCTTCCCAGGTGCCGCTATGGCAGGTAGCACAGTTGCCGCCGGCAGCGAAGCTGGTGCCGATGGCCGAGCCGATCAGGGCACCGGTTGTAGCGTCATGACAGCTGGCGCAAGCGTTGTGGGTTTCAGGTCGCAGCACTGACCAGGGTGTCATCGTGACAGCCCACACAGTCTGTACCAATAACCGTCACTATCCCGCTATGGTCCATCACAGGCGTATGCTCAGCCTCCCAGGTGCCGCTATGGCAGGTGGTACAGTCGCCACCGACAGCGAAGGAAGTGCCGATGGCCGAGCCGATCAGGGCACCGGTAGTGGCATCATGACAGCTGGCACAGGCGTTATGGGTTTCGGTCGCTGCGCTGATCAGGGTGTCATCGTGACAGGCTGCACAGTTGGTCGCACCGACGGTGACGAGGCTTGTATGGTCGTTGACAGTCGGATGCTCGGCCTCCCAGGTGCCGCTATGGCAGGTGGTGCAGTCGCCACCGACAGCAAAGCTGGTGCCGATCGCCGAGCCGATCAGGGCGCCGGTGGTGGCGTCATGACAGCTGGCGCAGGCGTTGTGGGTTTCGGCTGCCGCGCTGATCAGGGTGTCGTTGTGACAGTCTGCACAGCCGGTGCTGCCGACGGTCACGATGGCAGCCATGGTCCATGACAGGCGTGTGTTCTGCTTCCCAGGTGCCGCTATGGCAGGTAGCACAGTTGCCACCGACAGCGAAGCTGGTGCCGATGGCCGAGCCGATCAGGGCGCCGGTTGTGGCGTCATGACAGCTGGCACAGGCGTTGTGGGTTTCAGGCGCAGCACTGATCAGGGTGTCATCGTGACAGCCCACACAGTCTGTACCACTAACCGTCACGAGCCCGCTATGGTCGACAGTCGTGGCGGATGCTCAGCTTCCCAGGTGCCGGTATGACAGGTGGTGCAGTCGCCACCGACAGCGACGGTGTGCCGATGGCCGAGCCGATCAGGGCGCCGGTGGTGGCGTCATGACAGCTGGCGCAGGCTTATGGGTTTCAGTCGCCGCGCTGACCAGGGTGTCGATCGTGGCAGTCGGCACAGCCGGTCGCACCGACGGTGACGAGATTGCCATGGTCGAAGTTGGTGGTCGGATGCAGGGCATCCCAGGTGCTGCCGTGGCAGGTCGCGCAGTCGCCGCCGGCGGCGAAGTTGGTGCCGACCGCCGTGCTGACCAGGCCGCCGTCTGGATCGTGACAGCTGGCGCAGGTGTTGTGGGTTTCGGTCTGCCGCATCGACCAGGGCGGTCGTCGTGACAGCTGCGCAGTCGGTCGCTGCCGACCTTGACCAGGGCATTATGGGACAGTGCCGGGGTATGTTCGGCCTCCCAGGTGCCGCTATGGCAGGTGGTACAGTCGCCAAGTCCGTCTGGCCAATCGCCGAGCCGATCAGGGCGCCGGTTGTGGCGTCGTGGCAGCTGGCACAGGCGTTGTGGGTTTCAGTTGATGCGCTGATCAGGGTGTCGTCGTGGCAGCTGGCGCACGCCGTCGCCCGACGGTGACGAGACCGCTATGGTCGAAGGTCGTGGTCGGATGCACAGCCTCCCAGGTGCCGGCTATGACAGGTGGTACAGTCGCCGGACCCCGGTCTGGCCGACGGCCGAGCCGATCAAAACACCGGTATTGGCGTCATGACAGCTGACACAGGCGTTGTGGGTCTCGGTTGCCGCACTGACCAAAGTATCGCTGTGGCAGTCGGCACAGCCGGTCGCACCGACGGTGACGAGATTGCCGTGGTTGAAGGCCGTGGTCGGGTGATCCGTTTCCCAGGTGTTGGTATGACAGGTGATGCAGTCGCCGCCGGCGGCGAAGGTGGTGCCCACCGCCGTGCTGACCAGGCCGCCGTCTGTATCGTGACAGCTGGCGCAGGCGTTATGGGTATCAGCGGATGCACTGACCAGGGTGTCGTCGTGGCAGTCGGCGCAGCCCGTCGTTCCGACGGTGACCAGGGCGGTATGGTCGAGGGCCGGGGTATGCTCGGCCTCCCAGGTGCCGCCGTGGCAGGCCGCGCAATCACCAGCAACCGAACCCGGGCTGCAGGGCCGGTACCGTCGTATGACAGAGGGCGCAATTGTCCAGATGCGTCACGCTCACCGTCGCATCGGCGCCAGCCGGATCATGACAGGTCGCGCAGGTCGCCGGACCCGCAGTCACATAGCCAAGCGCCACATGATCGACGCTGCCGTGCGTGACGTCCTTACCCGAATGACACGGCAGGCAGTTGGTCGGGTTGGCGCCCAGGGTGATCGCATCGATGACCTCCTGGCGCGTGCTGCTATGGCAGGTGGAGCAGGAGCCGGCGCCGTTGGTCGGCACATTATGCTCGGTGGCATCGATTTCGGCCCAGGTCGCGACCACATGGCAGGCGCCGCAGGACACGCCGTCGGTCAAATCGCCGCTGCCCAGGGCAACGGTATGGGTATATCCCGCATGTTCCGCATCGAAACCGCCAGCATGGCAGGTCGCGCAGTCGCCGGATCCGGTCTGGCCGATGGCCGAGCCGATCAGGGCGCCGGTGGTGGCGTCATGACAGCTGATGCAGGCGTTGTGGGTCTCGGGTGCCGCACTGACCAGGGTGTCGTCGTGGCAGCTCGCACAGTCGGTCGCACCGACGGTGACGATGCCGCTGTGGTCGGTGACGGTGGTCGGATGCAGCGTCTCCCAGCTGCCGGTGTGGCAGGTGGCGCAGTCGCCGGATCCGGTCTGGCCGATGGCCGAGCCGATCAGAACGCCGGTTTGGTGTCATGACAGCTGATGCAGGCGTTGTGGGTCTCGGCTGCGGCACTGACCAGGGTGTCGTTGTGGCAGCTTGCACAGCTCGTCGCACCGACGGTGACGAGACCGCCGTGGTCAAAGGCGGTGGTCGGATGCACCGTCTCCCAGGTGTTGGTGTGGCAGGTCGTGCAGTCGCCGCGAGCCGCGTCTGGCCGATGGCCGAGCCGATCAGGGCGCCGGTTGTGGCGTCATGACAGCTGGCGCAGGCGTTATGGGTTTCGGTCGCCGCACTGACCAGGGTGTCGGTGTGGCAGTCGGCACAACCGGTCGCACCGACGGTGACCAGGCCGCCGTGGTCGGTGCCGGTGGTCGGATGCAGTGCATTCCCAGTTCGCTGGTATGGCAGGTCGCACAGTCGCCGCCATCGGTGAAGTTGGTGCCGACCGCCGTGCTGACCAGGCCGCCGTCTCCATCGTGGCAGCTGGCGCAGGCGTTGTGGGTCTCGGCCGCGGCACTGACCAGGGTGTCGGCGTGGCAGCTCGCACAGCTCGGTCGTACCGACCGTGACCAGGGCGGTATGGTCGATGGCCGGGGTATGCTCAGCGTCCCAGCTGCCGGTGTGGCAGGTGGCGCAGTCGCCGCCACCGCCCGGGATGCCGGGCTGCAGGGTCGGGGCGGAGGTATGACAGTGGGCGCAATGTTCCAAGATGGATCACTGTCACCGTCCCATCGGCGGCCACACCCGGATCGTGACAGGTCTGGCAAGTGGTCGCACCGAAGGTCACATAGCCCAGAGCGCTATGGTCTTCATTGCCGTGAACGGTCAACAGCTTGTCTGAATGGCAGTCGAGGCAAACGGTCGGGATCGGCGCCCAGGGTGATGGCGTCGATGACCTCCTGCCGCGGGCTGTTATGGCAGGTGGAACAGGAACCAGCCCCGTTGGTGGGCACATTGTGCTCGGTGTCGTTGATCTCGGCCCAGGTTGAGACGACATGGCAATTGCTGCAGAGTTGACCCGGTGGGTCGTAAGACAGGTCCGGCGGCCCATTCCAACGGTATGGATATGCCCGGCATGGAGCGTGTCGAATGCCGCGCCATGGCAGGTGGTGCAGTCGCCGGAGCCGGGCTGCCGATCGCCGAGCCGATCAGGGCGCCGGTTGCGGCGTCATGACAGCTGGCGCAGGCGTTGTGGGTCTCGGCCGCCGCACTGACCAGGGTGTCGTCGTGGCAGCTCGCACAACTGGACGCGCCGACCGTGACCAGGACGCTATGGTCGGTTGTGGTGGTCGGATGCAGCGCCTCCCAGGTGCCGGTATGGCAGGTCGCGCAATCGCCGGAGCCGGGTCTGCCGACTGCCGAGCCGATCAGGGCGCCGGTTGTGGCGTCATGACAGCTGGTGCAGGCGTTGTGGGTGTCGGCCGCCGCACTGATCAGGGTGTCGTCGTGGCAGCTCGGCGCAGCTGGTCGCAGCCGACGGTGACGAGGACGCCATGGTCGAAGGTGGTGGTCGGATGCAGCGCATCCCAGGTGCCGGTGTGGCAGCTTGTGCAGTCGCCAGACCCGGTCTGGCCGATGGCCGAACCGATCAGGGCGCCGTGCCGGCATCGTGACAGCTGGTGCAGGCGTTATGGGTCTCGGTCGCAGCACTGACCAGGGTGTCGTCGTGGCAGTCGGCACAGCTGGTCGCACCGACGGTGACCAGACCGGTATGGTCGAGTCGCCGGTCGGTATGCAGGCCTCCCAGGTGCCGGTATGGCAGCTGGTACAGTCGCCGCTGATCGCAAAGGAGGTGCCGAACGCCGAGCCGATCAGGCCGCCATTCGCATCGTGACAGCTGCCGCAGGCGTTGTGGGTCTCGGGCGCCGCACTGACCAGGGTGTCGTCGTGGCAGTCGGCGCAGCTGGTGCTGCCGACGGTCACCAGCACGGTATGGTCGATGGCCGGGGTATGCTCGACGTCCCAGCTGCCGGTGTGGCAGGTCACACACTCGCCGCCGCCGACCGGGACCCCGGGCTGCAGAGCAAGGCTGGTCGTGTCCGTGTGGCAGTGCAGGCAATTGTTCAGGTGGATCACGGTCACGGTGCCGTTATTGACCGCTCCGAGTCGTGACAGGTCAGGCAGGTGGTCGTGTCCGTCACATAACCGAGCTCCACATGGTCGACGTGCCGGGTCAAGTACATGATCGGAATGGCAATCCAGGCAATAGGTCGGGGTGGCACCCAGGGCGAGGGCGTCGATGACCTCCTGGCGCGGGCTGTTATGACAGGTGGCACAGGACCCGGCCCCGTTGGTCGGAACATTGTGCTCGACGTTGTCAATTTGCGTCCAGTTCGCGACCACATGGCAGTTGCCGCAGGGCTGACCCGGCGCATCATAGGACAGATCGTTCGGACCGACTTCCCCGGAATGGGTAAAGCCTTCATAATGATTGGTCCGCTGGGCCGTATGGCAGTCGGTACAGCTGACCGGGGTCCCGTCCAGCCCTTGCTGGATGGTCTGCCGCACGTCGCCGGCCTCAAGCCGTGTGCCGCTGTAGGTGTGACAGAGGGCACAGTGCATCGCCGAGACAACACCGTGCAGGGCGTCGACGTCAGCAGCGCTGGCCAGAGTGCCGCTCCCTGCTGAGCCGAGAGCCGAGTTGTCGCTGGTATGGCACTCGCCGCAGCGGCTTTCGATGATCCGGTTGTTATGCGCCGTGGCTGTCACATGGCCCGTGGCGCGGTCCTGATGGCAGGAATCGCAACTGAGGTCTGAAACGTAGACACCCGAGGGTCGCGACCTGGCCCCAGACGGTATTGGTGCCATTGCCAAGGGCAATCCCGCCGGAATGGTTGAATCGGTCTGTATCATGACAGGAATAACAGTTGATCGTCGCACCGGCGGACAGGTTGTTGCCGGCGGTACGGACCGTATCCCCGTAATGGCCGGACAAGACATTGCTCACCGGGGGGGCATGACAGAGGACACAGGTTGTGTCCGTCGCTATGTTCCCGATATGTGCAGCGGCCATCGCATCATCCGGGCCATGGCAGCTGCACCGTCGCAGGAGTCATTGTCCGCCGCAAAGGTCAAATCCGCGCCGCTGCAGTCCTGGTCAATTCCGTCGTAGGGGACGTCGAGAGCGTTGGGATTGATGTTGAAATTCGTGTCATTGCAGTCGTCAAGACCGGCACCGCATGAGTCGATGGCAAAATAACCGTCGCCATCCGCGTCAACCGGCACCAGGCCTTCGTCCACCTGGCCGTAGCAGTTGTTGTCCAGGCCGTCGCAAATTTCCGGAGCGCCGGGATAGACGTTGGGATTATTGTCGTTGCAGTCATCGGCCGTGCCTGAACAGGAGCCGATCGAGGAGTAGCCGTCGCCATCGCGGTCAAATTCACACTGGGTCGATGACGTGACCGCCAGGCCATCCCGTGTCCGCCGCATAGGTGAGGGACCCGGAGCCGATGGTGATCGACCCGTTCACATTTGATGCTGAGTCCTTGGTGATGAAGGAGCAGTTATAGCCGCCGTCGAGGACGACGGCGCCGCCATTGAGGACGAAATCTTCAGTAAACATCCCGCCCGCAAGCAGAAGGGTAAAATGGGTAGTCTCCAATTCCGGGACCGTGCTGGCGTAATTGTAGGCGGCCTGGATGGACGTAAATGTATCAGGATATCCTCCGAGCTTGACCGATGGGGAGCAGGCCGCCATAGATTGGACTTGGCAAAGGACAGAAACAGAAAGAAAAAACAGGTGAAAACCACGACGAATATTTTATACATTTTCATGAGATCTTTCCCTTTGCCAGCTACTTAATATTCATTCTGATATTGGTATCGTCTTTATGGCTCTTCGATTAATGTTTCGCAAAACGACAAAAACATTAGAAAGTACCAAGCAAAATTCGCACCAATGCTACTGTAGAATACTGGGGAAGCAACTAATATTACTCACAAATTTCTCACTGAATATTTTAATTACTTGATATTTAACAGGAATTAATAAGGCTGCGACTCATGAATTAATAATAATTTTATAGGTTTCTTGACTAACAATTATCCGAAATGATGCAGAGGGCAATGCCTGATTATGGCGAAATGACTTACAAGATAATCAAGAAAATAGCCATTTGGATTAGTTCCAAATGGCCATCATTTTGTGATCCTGATTTTCTCTATCAATAACAGGCAGAGAATATTGCTAATGCAAAAAAGAAATAAACACCGTCGCCGTGGCAAAGTAGATCAGAATACCGGTGATATCATTCGCGGTCTGGACAAAAGGAGTCGAGGCGATCGCCGGGTCGATACCGAGTCTTTTGAAGGCGGCGGGGGCGATCACACCCATCGAGGAGGCGACGGACATTGCCACCACCATCGCTACGCCGACCACAATGCCGAGGAAGGGGTTGCCGTGCCATGCCCAGGCGACCAGGCCAACCGTCACACCGCAGACGGCACCCATAATCATCCCGACCCGCAGTTCTTTGAAAAACACCTGCCGCATCATGGTGAAATCGATCCGACCGGTGGCAAAGCCGCGCACCATGATGGTCGCCGACTGGCCGCCGACGTTGCCGCCCATGCCGGTGATCACCGGGATGAACGAGATCAGCGCGATCACCTCCTTTAGAGTGACCTTGAACAGCCACATCAGGTAGCCGGTGATCACGCCGCCGAACAGGTTGACCAGCAGCCATGGCAGACGCAGCCTGGCGATCTTGAACGACTTGTTGCCATAAAGGAGCTCCTCCTCGCTGGCACCAGCCATTTTGTAGATATCCTCGGTCGCCTCCTGGCGGATGACGTCGATGATGTCGTCAACCGTGATGATACCCTTGAGGTTGTTCATCTCGTCGACGACCGGCACCGCGAGGATATTGTACTTCTCGACCATCCGTGCGACCTCTTCCTGGTCCATGTCGGTGCGCACGCTCAAGACATCGCGGATCATGATGTCGGAGAGTCTTTTCGATGGCTGGACAGTCAGCAGCTGCCGCAGGGAGAGCACCCCGACCAGCTGCCCGGCTTCGTTGACCACGTAGAGGTAGAAGACCATCTCGACGTCGCCGGCCTGCTGGATCGCCTCGATGGCATCATGAACTGTCAGGTCCTCACTCAACGAGAAGATCTCGGTCGACATGATGCCGCCGGCCGAATCTTCATCGTACTGGAGAAGGTGTTCGATTTCGTCCGAATCCTCGTCGTGCATGATGTCGAGGATCTGGTCGGCCAGCTCATCCGGCATGTTGCCGATGATGTCGGCCGCGTCGTCCGGAGACATTTCCTGCAGGACTTCGGTGATCGTTTCCTTGTCGAGCTGTTCGAGAAGCTTGGCACCAACCACGTGGTCGAGTTCCGCCAGCACGTAGGCGCTCTTCTCTGCATCCTCGATCAGGTTGAAGAGAATCCGCTGCTCCTTCAGTTCGAGGTAGCGGAACAGGTGGGCGATGTCTGCCGGGTGCGTCTTGGCGAGGAGTTTCGCAAGATTCGGAAAGGCCCCGCGCCGGATCAGCCGCCTGGTGGCATCGAGCAATAGCTGTTGTTTCTGATCCATGGCAGGGTCTCACTTTGCGGGGTTAACATAAACTTTGCGAGTGTACAACGCGCCGTGCAGAGTGTCAATGGAAGCCGAGGTGCGAGGTGCGAGGTGCGAGGTGCGAGGTGCGAGGTGCGAGGTGCGAGAATTCTGAGCGTCCTGTAATCTGTCAAGCTTTGTCGAACTTCCCACCTCGCACCTCGCTCCTCGTTCTTCCCATTTCGAACCATTGACTTCCGACAAACGCAAAGCATAGACTGATTAAATAATATCGCTTCTGAAAGGCCGGTTTCTTGAACATCAACATAAGCATTGCCGTAATCAGTCTGCTGCTCTTCGCTCTGTTCAGCAACATCCCCCTGGGTTACCTGCGGATGGGATCTCCCAAGTATTCGGTGCGCTGGTTCGTCTACATCCATCTCTCCGTCCCTTTTATCATCGGCCTCAGGATCGCCAACAATATCAGCTGGCAGATGGTCCCCTTCTCGATTGCCCTGGCCGTTGCCGGACAGATGATCGGCAGCCGCCTTTATCGCCGGAGCCATCCTTGAGGAGACCACGTCGCCCGAAAATGAGAGAGCCGGCCCTGGCCGGAGACCTGGTCGACAAACTGCTCCATGGGTTGGGCCTCGATGAACGCCTGCACCAGTACAAGGCTCTGATCATCTGGAACGATGTCGTTGGGCCGCAGATTGCCGCCCGCACCCGTCCGGTCAGGATTCGCGAAAACATCCTGGAAATCAACGTCGACCAGCCGGCCTGGATGCAACAGCTGCAGCTGATGAAGCCCAAGATCCTTTCCCGGTTGAATGCCGAACTGGGCGAAGCGACGATCAAGGACCTTTACCTCAAGCATGGCAAGGTCGACGTGCACCCCGACAAACCGGTGGAGCCGCCACCGGCGTGGCGCATGGTCAAGCTGGATGACAAGGAAAAGAAGCAGGTAGAAGATTTGCTGAGTGCCGTAAAAGACACCGAGTTGAGAGATGAGATGGAGAAGTTCCTGCAGAAACAGATGAGACTTTTAAAGGCGGGGGCCGTTAGTGGTTAGTGGTTATCCATCACGCCCTTACCCCTTCCTTCTATCCTCTCCCCAAGTCCATACATAATTAAAACCTCGTCGGTATAATCCCGCCCTTCGCCCTGGTAAACAACCAGAGGCGGCTCAACTTTCATGCCCGGCCTGCCGTTTTTGCGGCCCTGGACCAAAACCAGTCTGGCAGGTTGACCCTCGCGGGGATGAACGAAGCGCAGCCGTTTCGGTTCCAGGTTGAATGAGGCCATCCCGGTAAGGAGCTCCGCAAGGCGCTCTGCGAGATAGACGACATAAAAGTTGCCGCCACTTTTGAGCATGGCGTCCGCCGCCCGCAAGAAGGCATCCAGCCCACCGGCAAGCTCATGGCGCGCCATGCCCCGTTCATCATCAACGGCCACCCGGCCGGTACCGCGCTTCCCGGTACGGAGGATTCGCCGTCACAACATCAAATGCGGCGGCCTCCAGCCCGTCACATGGCAGATCGCGGATATCCCCCTGAACAATCGTGACCGATGCCTGCAGCCCGTTCAGCTGGATTGTTCGTCCGGCCCGCTCCGCCATCTCCGGTTGTACTTCAACACCGGTGATTGACAGTGCTTCGTTGCGTGCAGACAAAAGCAGCGGGATGATGCCGTTGCCTGTACCCAGGTCGAGAACGCTGCAGTTCCTGATCCCGGAGATGAAGCCGTTGAGAAGCACCGGGTCCAGAGAAAACCGGTAACCGTTTTTCGCCTGAATAATCTTCAGGCCACCGATAGTCAGGTCATCCAGGGTTTCGTCTAGTCAGAGACGTCATGAAAAAGCTTTCATTGCATGGAAAAACAAGGGGACATGTAACGAGTACATGTCCCCTTGTCTGTTTTCAGTTTTTTCGCCCTCGCACTCACGTGCCGCGACAGCTCCCGTTAGCCGCCACCAGTAGGAGTGCAGGCCGGAGAGCACCAGGTTGACGCCGAGGTAGCAGAAGATCGTCGCGGCAAAGCCGAAAATCGACAGCCAGGCGGCACGGCGACCGACCCAGCCGCGGGTGAAGCGGGCGTGCAGGAAGGCGGCGTAGATGAACCAGACGATCAGGCTCCAGGTTTCCTTCGGGTCCCAGCTCCAGTAAGTACCCCAGGCGTAGTTGGCCCAGGCCGCACCGGTGATGATGCCGAGCGTCAGCATCGGGAAGCCGACCATGATCGCCTTGTAGTTGAGATCGTCCAGCACCTTGGTGCTGGGGAACATGCCCAGGAGGCCGCCAATCGGTGACTCTTCGGCGGACTTCTCTTCCTTGCCGACCTTGATCAGGTACATGATCGAGACACCGCAGGCCAGGGCAAAGGCCGCATAGCCGATAAAACAGGTAATGACGTGGTAGGTCAGCCAGTTGCTCTGCAGCGCCGGCACCAGCGGGGCGATCGTCGCATCGAGGCTCCACTGCGCCCAGATCATGCCAGCGAAGGCAAACGGGATGACGAAGGCGCCGATCGCGCGCTGCTTGTATTTCAGATCAAACAGCAGGTAGATCAGCAGGATCGACCAGGCGAAGAAGACCACCGACTCGTAGAGGTTGGAGAGCGGCGCCTGCTCGTAGCCCATGGCATAGGCCTCGTACCAGCGCATGCCGATCGCACCGGTATTGGCGATAAAGCCAACCCAGCAGATCAGCGTGGCGCCAAAGCCGATCGCTTCGTTTTTGGAGGTCAGGTAGACGATGAAGACCACCATGGCGGCAAAGTAGGCAATCGTCGTGATATTAAACAAAAGTGAGCTGTCCATATTTCCTCCGTCAGGACGACAACGCGTCGTCGAGGTCTTTTTTCAATTCGTCAAAGAACAGGGCAAACGCCGGCTGGTTACGGTGCGCATTGCCACCGAGTTTGACACCGATCCCCTTCTCCAGCGGCTCGATGGTCACCCAGATGCGCCGGTGGGAGAGGAAGAAGGCGCCGCAGGAGCCGAGCACCATCAGCAGGCAACCGAGCCAGACCACCCAGACACCGGGATCCTTGGCGACCTGCAGGCCGGTATAGTAGCTCTGCTGGACGTCCAGCAGGGTGACCCCGTAATCGCCGCCGCGCCTTTCATCAAACTGTGGGTAATTCTTGAACACAAGAAACGGCGTGCCGTGCTGGTGGTTGCCGGTATCGATGTTGACCTGGGCGGCCGGGCCGAAGTTCTGGTAATTCTCGGCGTAGCCCATCGGGATCAGCGACGTGCCACCGGGCAGGCTCAGGTGTTTGCCCTGCGGGCCCATGACGTTGACCGTCTCGCCCGTCGCCCGATTCTTGACACTGAAGCGATAGATCGGGTCGCCGGCCGTACCATAACTTGACTGGTAGAAGGTCAGCCCCTTGTAGGTCAGAGGGTGATTGACCTCGATGGTTTTTTTCATGACTTCCTGGCCATTCTCCAGGACCACCAGGTCGCTGCTGTACTCTTTGGGGCGACCGCCGCCCTCGTAGAATTCGACCTTGAAATCATCGTTGCGCACTTCAAACCCGATCGGGAACGGCACCTGGCTGCCCCGCAGCCAGATCGAGTCGATCGACTTGCCTTCGACGATATTGACATACGCCTTGAAGCCCCAGACGTTGCCGATCATGGCGCCGATAAAGATGATCAGGATCGAGGTGTGCGTGACATACACGCCGAAACGGGAAAAAGCGCCTTTTTGCGCGAAAAGATAGGCTCTTGCCGTCCTCGTCGGTGACCACCGGCTTGGCGAACTTGCTGCCGAGCACGGTAACGATCTTGTCGCGCACGCTTTCGACAGTGCCTTGCGCAACGATCTCTTCACGGTTGGAAAAGGTACGGAACAGGCCATCATCAGCTTTGAGGACCGGCTCGCGAACCACCTTGATGATGCGTGGCAGGCGCTTGATCGAGCAGCAGATCAGGTTGACGGCAAAGATCCCCATCAGCGACAGGAACCAGTAGGAGTGATACATGTCGAAGAACTGCAGGGCATCGAGTGCCTTGTAGGTCGACTCGCTCATGCCGTACATCTCCATGTACTCCTGGGGAGACTTGTTCTGCTGGATGACCGTACCGATGATCGAGGTCAAGGCGAGCAGGATCAGTGTGAAGATCGCCAGCTTCAGGGAACAGAAAAAGTCCCAAAGCTGGTCGGTGAAACTCTGTTGTTTGCTCAAGTTGTTTGCTCCTGAAAAAGAGGGAGAAGACCACGCAGGCCAACACCCTCAAAAAATTTATGCTGTCGCATCAGAAACATGCCACTGTTCTGATACGACAGCCAGCATGTTCAAGGTAATATGACCCTTCTTCCTGTGTCAAGACGGCTAAGAACAATTCGGAACTGTGCATATACGTAAAAGCATAAGGCGACAGCCGTATGGATAGCGCCAAAGAGGCGATCAACAGGCTCAGCCGAAATCAGCCGCCAGCTTCTTGCCCAGAGCCTCCGCCTTGGCTTCGACGCCTTTCGCCATGTCGGCCTTGAACTGCACCAGTTTTGCAGCAAGTTCTGCGTCGTCAACCGCCAGGATTTGTGCCGCGAAGATCCCTGCATTGCGGGCACCGGCCTTGCCGATCGCCATGGTCGCCACTGGAATGCCGGCAGGCATCTGCACCATCGCCAGCAGGGCATCGAGGCCGTTCAGGGCCGTCGCGTCAATCGGCACGGCAATCACCGGCAGTGTGGTTTCGGCCGCCACCACCCCGGCCAGATGAGCCGCCGCACCGGCACCGGCGATCAACACCTTGATGCCACGCCCTTTTGCCTCACGAACGAACTTCGCGGTCCGTTCCGGGGTGCGATGGGCGCTCGACACGGTCATTTCGAACGGAACGCCGAACTGGTCCAGAGCCAGCGCGGTCTCTTTCATGATTTCGTAGTCGTTGTCGCTGCCCATCAGGATTCCAACCAAAGGGTTCTTACTCATAGTTCATACCTCTCATTTTTGGGAAAGATGAAAATTGCAAAAGCTAACTTTGCATTTGACTCTACATTTTGAATTTTTCGCCTTGATCTTTGGCATTTTACTTTATTCAGGTTTCCGCGTCCCCCGTACCACGTACCACGCTCCGGCTTTAAACCGCTCAGCGATTCAAAGCCTTCTTGCCGATATCCTTCCGGAAATGCACGCCCTTCCAGTCGATCCTGTCGACTGCACTGTAGGCGCATTCGATCGCTTCGGCAACGGTGCTGCCAAGCCCGGTGACCCCGAGGACGCGGCCGCCGGTGTTAACGATTTTACCGTCCTGAAAGCTGGTCCCGGCATGAAACACATAGACATCATCCATTGCCAGCACGGCATCCAGACCGGTGATCTCGAAGCCCTTGTCGTAGGATGCCGGGTAGCCCCCCGAAGCCATGACCACGCAGACCGCGGCCTTGTCGTGCCATTCGATGGAGTCCTGGTCGAGGTTGCCGCGAGCACAGGCCTGCAGGACCGGAACGATGTCGGATTTCATGCGCATGAGCAGCGGCTGGGCTTCCGGGTCACCGAACCGGGCATTGTACTCGACCACTCGCGGCTTGCCGTCCTTGATCATCAATCCGACATACAGAATCCCGCTGTAAGGGCAGCCGTCACTGACCATTCCGGCGATCGTCGGCTTGACAATCGTTTCGACGATCTCGTTGTGCAGCGCTGCCGTCACCACCGGGGCCGGCGAATAGGCTCCCATGCCGCCGGTGTTCGGCCCTTCGTCATTGTCGAAGGCTCGTTTGTGGTCCTGTGACGAAGCCAAAGGCAGAATATTCCGGCCGTCGGTGAAGGCGAAGAAGGACGCTTCCTCGCCATCCATGAATTCCTCGATCACGACACTTGCACCAGCGGCACCGAACACCTTGTCGAGCATGATGTCATCGACAGCGGCGATCGCCTGATCTTCCGACATGGCCACGATCACGCCCTTGCCGGCGGCGAGGCCGTCAGCCTTGACCACGATCGGTGCACCCTGCGCCTTGATGTAGGCGACGGCAGCATCGCGGTCGGTGAAGGTCTCATAGGCCGCCGTCGGGATGGCGTATTTCTTCATCAGGTCCTTGGAGAAGCTCTTGCTCCCCTCGATCCGCGCGGCGGACTGATTCGGGCCGAAGATCTCCAGACCGACGGCCTGGAAGCGGTCGACGATACCCATAGTCAGGGGCACTTCCGGGCCGACCACGGTCAGATCGATCTTTTCGGCCTGGGCGAAATCCAGCAGAGCCTCGATATCATCCGCCGGGATATGCACGCAGTCAGCCAGATTGGCAATCCCCGGATTCCCCGGAGCACAATAAATCGTTTCCACCAGAGGTGACTGCGCGATCTTCCAGACCAGCGCATGCTCACGACCACCACCACCGATGACTAAAATCTTCATCTCAATACCTTCCTGTGAAGCGGGGGCTGGAGACTGGGGGCTGGCAAAACGCCAGCCCCCAGCCCCTAGTCCCCAGCCTCCGCCTCTAATGTCTGAAATGTCGCATCCCGGTAAAGACCATCGCCATACCGTGTTCGTCAGCAGCGGCAATCACCTCTTCGTCGCGGATCGAACCGCCCGGCTGGATGACCGCGCTGATGCCTACGGCAGCGGCATTGTCGATCCCGTCACGGAACGGGAAGAAGGCATCAGAGGCCATCACCGCGCCCTTGACTTCGAGCCCGGCATGTTCGGCCTTGATCGCGGCGATCCGCGCCGAGTTGACCCGACTCATCTGGCCCGCGCCGACGCCGATCGTCATGCCGTCCTTGCCGTAGACAATCGCGTTGGACTTGACGAACTTGGCCACCCGCCAGGTGAAGAGCATATCCTTCATCTCGGCTTCGGTCGGCTGGCGTTTGCTGACCACCTTCAGCTCCGCGGTCAGCTCGATGTCGAGGTCCTGGACCAGCATACCGCCGTTGACCCTTTTCATGTCGAGGCGAGCCGCCGGCTGCGACGGCCATTCTCCGCATTCGAGCAGGCGAACGTTCTTCTTGCTCGCCACCACCTCCACCGCAGCAGCGGAAACCTTCGGCGCGATGATCACTTCGACGAACTGCTTGTCGCAGATAGCCTGAGCGGTCTCAGCGTCGAGTTCGCGGTTGAAGGCGATAATGCCGCCGAAAGCCGACTCGGTATCGGTACTGAAGGCGCGCTGGTAGGCATCGAGCAGGTTGTCACCGTAAGCGACACCGCATGGATTGGCATGTTTGACGATGACGCAGGCCGGGCCCTCGCTGAACTGCTTGACGCATTCAAGAGCCGCATCGGTATCGGCAATATTGTTATAAGAGAGCTGCTTGCCCTGCAGTTGCCGGGCTGTGGCGAGCGAGGCTTCCTGGATATCATTTTCGACGTAGAAGGCCGCCTTCTGGTGCGGGTTCTCGCCGTAGCGCATGATCTCGGTACGCTGGTACTGGAAGGTCAAGGCGCTCGGGAAATCGGCACTCTCCGCATCGACTCGCCGACCGAGCCAGTTGGAGATGGCGGCATCATAGGCGGAGGTGCGCTGATAAACCTTCAGCGCCAGGCGGAAGTTGGTCTCGCGGGAAACGTCACCCTGGTTGGCGGCCATCTCATCGAGAACCACAGCATAATCAGCAGGATCGACAACCACTGTGACGGACTGGTTGTTCTTGGCGGCGCTGCGCAGCATGGTCGGGCCGCCGATATCGATATTCTCGATGGCGTCCTCGAGGGTGCAGTCGGGCTTGGCAACGGTTGCTTCGAAGGGGTACAGATTAACCACCACCATGTCGATCGGCGTGATGTCATGTTCTGCCATCTTGGCGACGTGGGCCGGGTTGTCGCGCAGGCCGAGCAGGCCGCCGTGAATTTTCGGGTGCAGGGTCTTGACGCGACCGTCAAGCATTTCCGGGTAGCCGGTGTGTTCGGAGACATCCTTCACCTTAAGTCCGGCTTCCCGCATCATGCTCGCGGTGCCTCCCGTAGAAAGGATTTCAACACCGAACTTGCTCAAGCCTTCGGCAAACTCAACGATGCCGGTTTTGTCGGAAACACTGATTAACGCTCGTTTGATCACAGCCATGGCAGAACCTCTTGAATTTGTTGGTTAAATTAACGCAAAAGCACTAAGGAATGTCTGGTAAAGCACAAAGGGGAAATCTTAAAAAGTAAAAACAGATACAAAATGTAGTTCACTTTGCGCCCTTGCTTAAACTCTTTGCGCTTTCGCGTTAAATATTTAGACCTGTCATTGCCCGCAAAAGTTTAAACGGCCAGCACCCGGTTGGTCATAAGGGAGGTTTTATCTAACATGGGCTCATGTAGCTAGGCAACCCTTTTCGGGACATCCGTGGTCAATATTTTTACTTCTGAATGCAGACAATCAAGACTGAGTTCCGACGCCTGGTTTTTGTATAGTACCAGCTGCTGACCGCCTTTACCTCACACGTTAGCAGCCGGATCAACATAGACCCGCGGCACCCGCTTGCTGATGCCACAAAAGACCTCGTAGGTAATAGAGCTCACCTTGTCTGCCCACTCTTCGGCGCTGATGAATTCGTTACCGTCACGGCCGAGCAGGGTCACGCGATCGCCGATCTGAACTTCCGGGAGGTCGGTGACATCGACGAGAATCCAGTCCATGCAAACCGTCCCGGCGATCGGAGCCCTGTGTCCATGAATCAGAACATCGCCCCGATTGGTCAGCAGGCGGTTGTAACCATCGGCATAGCCAACCGGTATCGCAGCGATCCGGGACTGCCGCGAGGCCACGAACCGGTGACCATAGGAGACTCCTCCCCCGGGAGGGAGATCCTTGAGCTGGGCGACCTGGCTGATGAAATGCATCACCGGCTGCTGGGTGAACTCTTCCGCATAAGGACCGCCGGTCAACCCGCCATAGAGGCAAATCCCGGGCCGCACCAGGTTGCACCCGGAAAGAGCACGGCTGTAAATCCCCGCACTGTTGGCAATATGGCGATAGCGGGGACTTGAAACCATGTTCTTCCACCCTGGCGACCACCTCGACAAAAGCCTGGTATTGCACAGAGGTCAACGGCCGCTCGGGTTCATCAGCCACGGCCAGGTGGCTCATGAGTCCGACCATGTTCAAATTTTTCAGCTGTTTCAGGATCGCGAGAACTTCATCGAGCAGTTCCACCCGGAAGCCCAGACGGCCCATCCCGGTATCCACCTTGAGGTGGTAGTCGATGGTTGTTTCGGCGTTGCGGGCGAAACCATCCAGCCGTCGGGCACAATCCAGGTCATAGATTACGGGGGTCAGACGATATTCCAGGATGTCATTTTCCTGGCCAGGAAAGGCGCTGCCGAGCACGAGAATCGGCTGCTCAATACCCAGCCGGCGCAATTCGACGCCTTCCTCGACCAGAGCGACACCGAACATGCTGGCACCGGCATCGGCAAGGACCGGAGCAACCCCTGCGACGCCATGGCCGTAGGCATCGGCCTTGACCACGGCCAGGATATCACAATCGTCACCGACGGTATTCCGGACTTCCCGGAAATTATGCCGGAGGGCAGCGAGATCGATTTCAGCGCGGGTCGGTCGGCGGGCGGACATGAACAACTCCGGGTAAATTTATTGGCAAATCAGAAGGCAATATTAAATCATGTGACTTTGAAATCTGTAAAGCCTTAAAGGCGGGGGCTGGTATTTGGGGGCTGGAGGCTGGTACTGACGGGGACTGGGCGCTCGAGCCTGCGAATCCAGTTTCTGCCAGCCTCCAGCCCCCAGCCTCCAGCCCCCAGTCCCTGCCTTCAAGTCCCCGCCTTTAAAAGTTGACAGCCGATCGATCAATATTCTACGCTGTCTGGTCAGCCGATAACGGGAGAATCTTCATTGATCGCATCATGAGATTTTCCCGGTTCGGAATGTTTTGAAAACACCTGTACCACCGCTAGGGGAGTAGAAGATTACTGAGAGTTTCGTCTCATGGCGAAACGACCCTTGGAACCTGATCCGGATCATACCGGCGGAGGGAAGCGGACTGGACAGCAACGAGCACACCCGACACCGGGTAGAGCGCCGTGGCACCAGCCGGGCGCTTTTTTTGTTCAGTAATCAGTAAAATGTAAAAGGGGAAAGGGTTCTTTCTTTTTCACTTTTTACTTTTCCCCTTTCACTGAGGTGAAAATATGATCCAGGGGCTCTATCTGATTACTCCACAAGGTTCCGAGGAGCACATCCTGAAGACTGTCAGTGATGGGCTGCGCGGCGGGGCCAGGGTTGTACAGTACCGGGACAAGGAACGCTCGCCTGATGCCCAGGTCAACCTGGCCCGCCAGCTCGTAAAGCTGTGCAAAGAGGCCGGCGCCACCTTCCTGATCAATGACAGCCCGGAACTGGCCCTGGCCTGTTTCGCCGATGGTGTCCATCTGGGACAGGCCGATGGTTCGGTAAACGACGCCCGCAAACTGCTCGGCCCGGGCAAGCTGATCGGCGTCTCCACCCGCACAGTCGACCAGGCCCTGAAGGCCGAAATGGCCGGGGCCGATTACATCGGTGTCGGCAGCATCTTCCCGACCAGCACCAAGGATGATGCGGAGCTGATCGGGATCGAGACCCTGCGCAAGGTGCGCATGGCAGTCAAGATTCCGCTGGTCGCGATCGGCGGCATCGACGGCGATGAACGCTGCCGAAGCCATTGCCGCCGGAGCTGACGCCCTGGCTGTCATATCGACAATTGCCGACGACCCAGCCCCTGCCCTGGCGGCGAGGGAGCTGTCTCTGTTGTTCAACACCAGGCAAGCTCCGGAATCGACCCGGGTGCTGACAATCGCCGGCTCTGATTCCGGCGGCGGCGCGGGAATCCAGGCTGATTTGAAGACGATTGCCCTGCTCGGCTCATTCGGCACCAGCGCGATCACGGTCCTGACCGCGCAGAATACTCTTGGCGTCCATGGTCTTTCACCGGCCTCCGCAGAATTTATCGTCAAACAGGCACAGGTCGTTCTGGATGACATCGGCACCGACACGGTCAAAACCGGCATGCTCTACAGTGCCGAAATCGTTGCTGAAGTCGCTGCAATGATTGGTAAATACCGGCTGCTCAGCGTGGTGGACCCGGTGATGATTGCCAAAGGCGGCGCGGCACTTCTGAAGCAGGATGCGATGGATGCCGTACGTCATGAATTGCTGCCAGGCACTTACCTGCTGACACCGAACATTCCCGAAGCTGAAGCCCTGACGGGACTGGAGATTGAGACTCTGGAGGAGATGGAAGAAGCGGCGAAGAGAATCCAGGCCATGGGCCCGCGGCACGTTCTGCTCAAGGGTGGTCATCGCGACGGCGACGCTATCGACGTACTGCTGGCCGGCGACACGGTTCAGAAACTCTCGGCAGAGCGCATCGATACAACCAGCACCCACGGCACTGGCTGCTCCTATTCCGCGGCGATTGCCACGCTGCTGGCACAGGGCCTGCCGCTGATCAGGGCCGTCGAGTCCGCCAAACTATTTATCAATCAAGCGATCCGTCACGCCTACCCGATCGGTGGTGGACATGGGCCGATCAATCATTTTGCCGGCGCAAAGGCCGTAAAAAGTGAAATGAAAAAAGGGGAAAGTGACTGAATAAGAAACGGATTTCACTTTTCACCTTTCACTTTTCACCTTTCACCTAAAGAGGTTTTATGAAGAAACAAGCGACATTGACCCAACTCGAATTCGCCCGCCAGGGCGTTGTCACAGACAAGATGAAGCAGGCCGCAGCGACCGAGAATATTGACCCGGAGATCCTGCGCCAGCGCATCGCCGAAGGCACGGCGATCATCTGCCACAACAACCGGCACAGCAACGGCATCCCGCTCGCGGTCGGCAAGGGCCTGCGAACCAAGGTCAATGCCAACATCGGCACCAGCAAGGACGACACGAGCATCGACAAGGAGCTGGAAAAGGCCCGTGTCGCGGTGGCTGCCGGGGCTGATGCGATCATGGACCTCTCGACCGGCGGCCCGATCGACGAAATTCGCGCCGCGATCATCAACCAGACCACCACCTGCATCGGCTCGGTACCGCTTTACCAGGCCGCCGTCGATACCGTGACCCGCAAGGGCAAGGCGATGGTCGACATGACCGTCGACGAGATTTTCGACGGTATCGTCAAGCACCTCGATGACGGTGTCGACTTCATCACCGTGCATTGCGGCGTCACCAGAGCCACCGTCGAGCGGATGGACAACGAGGGGCGCATCATGGAGGTGGTCTCACGCGGCGGCTCCTTCACCGTCGAGTGGATGACCCACAACAATGCCGAGAACCCCCTGTTCGAGCATTTCGACCGTCTTCTGGAAATCGTCAAGCCCTACGACGCCACCCTTTCGCTGGGCGACGGTTTCCGTCCCGGCTGCCTGGCCGACGCGACCGACCGGGCGCAGATCCACGAGCTGATCCTGCTCGGTGAGTTGGCCCAGCGCGCCTGGAAAGCCGGTGTCCAGGTGATGATCGAGGGACCGGGACATGTGCCGTTAAATCAGATCGAGACCAACATCCAGTTGCAGAAGCGCCTCTGCCACGGCGCGCCCTTCTACGTACTCGGCCCGCTGGTGACCGACATCGCCCCCGGCTACGATCACATCACCTGCGCCATCGGCGGCACCCTTGCCGCTGCGGCCGGTGCCGACTTCCTCTGCTACGTCACCGCCAGTGAGCATCTCGCATTGCCAACCGTAGAGGATGTCCACGAAGGCGTTATCGCCAGCCGCATCGCCGCCCACGCCGGAGACATCGTCAAGGGCGTACCTGGTGCAATCGAGAAAGACATTGCCATGGCGAAGTGCCGCAAAGAGCTTGACTGGGAAGGCCAGTTTGCTCTCGCCCTGGACCCCGAGAAGGCCCGCCGCATCCGCGCCGAATCGGGCGTTGATGAAGAGCACGGCGCCTGCACCATGTGCGGCGAGTTCTGCGCCTACAAGGTTATGAATGAACGAAAGGCGGGGAAGCGGGAGAGCTGAGAGGACGCGAAGAAAGAGTTGGATGATTGAAAAGAGGCACTTCAATCTGAAGTGCCTTTTTTATTTGTCTTTAATCATGAACCAGTCCCCAGTCCCTAGTCGCCAGCTTCCGCTACTCACCCAAATACGTATAAGACATCAACATCCTGTCGAGCAGTTCAATGAAATGACTGGTCTCCTCAAAAGAAACCTTGCGGGATGCGACCCTTTTTTCCAGGTTGTCCCGAACGTGCTTGAGTATCTCAGGCCCCTTGTACTGCACGTACTTGAGGCTCTCCCAGGTCGCATCGCCCTGGATGACCGTATCGATCATGTAATTGGTTTTCTTGTTGAAGGTGATGTGTACGGCGTTGGTATCGCCAAACAGGTTGTGCATGTCACCGAGGATTTCCTGGTAGGCGCCGATCATGAAGAAACCGATATAGTATTCTTCGTCGCTTTGGACCTTGTGCAGCGGCAGGTACTTGGTGCGGCCATTTTCGCCGACAAAGCTGTTTACTTCACCGTCGGAATCACATGTAATGTCAGCAATGGTCGCCATCACATCCGGCTTCTGGCTGAGTCTCTGCAGCGGCATGATCGGGAACAGCTGGTCGATCGCCCATGAATCGGGGACCGACTGGAAGAGTGAGAAGTTGGCGAAGTAGGTCTGGCGCAGGCTCAACTGGAAATTCTGCAGATCATCCGGGACATCCTTCAAGCGCCCGACGATCTCGTTGATTTCGAGAAAGATCTTGTTGCAGAGCCATTCTGCCAGGGCACGCTCGTGCAGGTTCAGGTAACCGAGGTTGAACAGGCTGACCGCCTCCTGGATCAACTGCAGGGTGTCATGGTAATCCTCGCGCAGCGAATGCCGGTCCAGGCTCTGGTAGATATCGTAGAGCTTTTTCACGGTCGGTGAGAGCTTTGCGGCATCCTCAAGCACGTCATCATAATCTGGCAGGGCGTTCTGGGTGTTGGTATTGAGGATGTTGGTGACCAGTACCGAGTAGTGCGCAACGATGGCGCGGCCCGATTCGGAAATAATATTCGGGCAGGGCACTCCGGCAGCATCACAGATATTCTTCACCTGGTAGATAACGTCGTTGGCATATTCTTCGATCGAATAATTGACGCTCGAGAAGTAGCTCGACTTGGAACCGTCGTAATCAACCCCCAATCCGCCGCCGACATCAAGATACTCCAGGCCGACGCCCATCTTCTTCATTTCGGCGTAGATGCGCGCCCCCTCGACCAGGGCGTTCTTGATCTTGTCGATTTTGGTAATCTGGCTGCCGATGTGGAAGTGCAGGAGTTTGACCTGGCCAAGCAGTTTGTGTTCCTTGAGCAGCTCGATAGCGGCAAGCAGTTCGGAAATTTTCAGGCCGAACTTGGCATCGCTGCCGCCGGAGGTGGCCCACTTGCCGGTCCCTTTCGAGGAAAGCTTGACCCGGATGCCGAGTTTCGGCTTGATCCCGGTCTGCTCGGACATGGCAATGATTTTTTCCAGTTCGAAGAGCTTCTCGACGACGATGGTGATATCGTAGCCGATCTTGTTGGCGTAAAGGATGGTCTCAATGTAATCGTTATCCTTGTAGCCATTGCAGATGATCGGCAGCTTTTTGCCGGTGGCAAAGGAAATCGCTGCGACCAGCTCCGGCTTCGAGCCGACCTCGAGACCGATGTTGTGTTTCTTGCCGAACTCGGTGATCGCCTCGACCACCTGGCGCTGCTGGTTGACCTTGATCGGGAAAAAGGTCTGGTAGCCGGCCGGGTAGTCGTACTCTTCGATGGCGTAGTCGAAGGCGCGGTTGATCGCGTCGATCCGGCCTTTGAGGACGTTCATGAAGCGCAGCAGGATCGGCGGTTTGATCTTGCGCTTGACCAGGTCGTCCATCAGCGCGCGCAGATCGATGGAATATTTCGAATGGGGCGAAGGGTGCACACAGACGTGTCCGCGACGGTTGATCGAGAAAAAACCATCTCCCCAGTTATCGATGTTGTAGACCTTGGCAGCCTGTTTTGTAGTCCAGCGTTCCATCTTCACCACCCTTTATTAATCGCACCACCAACTGCATGGCGTAACAGACAACGAAAAAGATAACGCAAAGTCGCAAAATAAACTGCAAAGACGCAAAGGAGACTATAAATTTACGTTAAAATCTTTTCTTTGCGCCTGCCTTAGCTCCTTTGCGCCTTTGCGTTAAAAATAACGCAGTGACTTCGCGCCTCACTTGGCAATAATCGGAACCTGCTTCAGGAGAGCCGACCCCTGAAATCCTCGTAGTCAAAACTGCGCACCACGCGTAAATTCGCGACTTCGGGTTCATAAACACAGAGGTGCGGATGCTGGATACCGTTGAACGTTGTGCGTCTTGACCATGGTGTAATGGGCCATGTCGAGAAACGCCAGGCGATCACCGGGGGTCAAAGGTTTTTCAAACGACCAGTCGCCGATGATATCACCGGCCAGGCACGACGGCCCGCCGAGGCGGTAGGTGTATTGCTTGACGCCCGGATCGTAGCCACCGAGGATTTCCGGCCGGTAGGGCATCTCCAGGATGTCGGGCATGTGGCAGGTTGCCGAAACATCGAGGATTGCCGTCTCGATCTCGTTAGGCACTATGTCCAACACCTCGCCGACCAGCAGACCGGTGCCGATAACAACAGCTTCACCGGGTTCGAGGTAGACTTTGACGTCGTACTTGTCCCTGAAGTATTTGACCAGGTCCACCAGCCCGTTGATATCGTAACCCTCCCTGGTGATATGGTGGCCGCCACCAAGGTTGAGCCATTTCATCCCCGGCAGAAACTCGCCGAATTTCTCCTCGAACACTTTCGCGGTTCTGGCCAGAGGTTCAAAAAGGTGTTCACAGAGAGTATGGAAGTGCAGTCCTTCTACACCGGCCAGGGATTTGCCATCGAACTCCCGGCGCGGAATACCGAGGCGCGAATTCCTCGCGCAGGGATCGTAGATTTCCGTATGCCCTTCGGAGTGCTCGGGGTTGACCCGCAGACCGATCGACACCCTCTTTTGCTCCTGCTCCCACAAAGGTCGAAAACCTTCCAGCTGGGAAAAAGAGTTGAACACCAGGTGATCGGAGATCGACAGGAGTTCGACGATGTCCCGCTCCTTGAACGCTGCGGCGAAAGAGTGGACTTCGCCGCCAAAAGTCTCCCGCCCCAGGCGGGCCTCCCATGGCGAGGAGGCACACACCCCCTGCAGCGTTTGCCGAATCAGCGGGAAAGTGCTCCACATGGCAAACGCCTTCAGCGCCATGAGAATCTTCGCCCCGCTGCGCTGCTGCACCTCGTCGAGAATCGCGAGGTTGTGCCGCAGACGCCCCAGATCGATGACATAAGCCGGCGATGGTGCCAGTTCGAGAATTTTCGGGATGTCGATACCGGTCAAATCAAAACCTTTATTTAACGCAAAGACGCAAAGAACAAGATTCTTAAACCATATTTTTAATGGTCACCTTTGCGCCTTTAAGTTTATTTCGCGCTTTTGCGTTAAAAAATCCCTCTAAAGTGGCGGCCAGTATCCATTGTCAATCACAACATGCGGCAAGCCCATCGGGCCGACCTCGGCGAGGAATGGTTCGGGGTCGAACTGCTCCATGTTCCACACCCCGGGCTTGTGCCATTTGCCGGTCAGCATCATGATGCCGCCGACCACGGCCGGGACCCCGGTGGTGTAGCTGATCGCCTGGGAGTTGACCTCTTCGTAGCATTGCTCGTGGTCACAGATGTTGTAGATATAGACCTGCCGGCGCTCGCCATCCTTGATCCCTCGGGCAATCACGCCGATACAGGTCTTGCCCTTGGTCAGGGGCCCGAGCGAGCCGGGGTCGGGCAGGACCGCCTTGAGGAACTGCAGCGGCACGATCTTCTGCCCCTGGTACTCGACTTCGTCAATGCGGGTCATGCCGACGTTCTTCAGGACCTCGAGGTGCTTGAGATAATTATCGGAGAAGGTCATCCAGAACTGGGCCTTTTTGATCGTCGGGATATGCTTGACCAGCGACTCCATCTCCTCGTGGTACATGCGGTAGATGTTCATCGGCCCGACCCCGCCCGGGAAGTCGAACAATCGCCTGGTGGTCAAGGCATCGGTTTCCACCCATTCGCCGTTTTCCCAGTGACGGCAGGGAGCCGTGACTTCGCGGATATTGATTTCCGGGTTGAAGTTGGTGGCAAAGGGCTGGCCATGGCTGCCGGCGTTGGCGTCGATGATGTCGATCTCCTGCACCTCGTCCAGGTAGTTCTTGGCCGCCAGGGCGGTATAGACGTTGGTCATCCCGGGATCAAAGCCGCTGCCGAGCAGTGCCATCAAGCCTTTCTCGCGGAAACGGTCCTGGTAGTCCCATTGCCAACGGTATTCGAACTTTGCCGTGTCGAGCGGTTCGTAGTTGGCGGTATCGAGATAATCGACACCGGCAGCCAGGCAGGCATCCATGATCGTCAGGTCCTGGTAGGGCAGCGCCACGTTAATCACCAGCTGCGGTTGTTCCTGCTGCAGCAAGGCGGTCAATTCAGGGACATTGTCGGCATCGACCTGTGCGGTTTTAATCTCGGTATTTGTGATTTCTGCAGCGATCGCGTCACACCTGGAACGGGTACGGGATGCCAGCGTAATCGAAGAAAAGATGTCTGTGCGCTGCGCACATTTGTGGGCAACAACCCGCCCGACGCCGCCGGCGCCGATAATCATGACTTTGCTCATTTTGCAGCTTCCTTCCCGGTCCTGGTTGAACCTGTCAGTCAAGATCACCAAATATCCTGCCCTTTTCACCCTTTACCACCCTGGTTGTCAACTGAAAAAGGACCTCGGGTCAAATCAGTTTTCCCGGAATATGGTAATGATGTATATTGATGATTGATTGACAAACCAACTGATAACCATCTTTCAATATCCAACGGCGAAACGAATGAAACGACACGGCATCCTCCTGACACTTCTCTCCGGTCTGTTTTTCTGGACCCTGACGGCCTGCACCATGACCCAACAACCGATCGGCAACCCTGAATCCCCTTACCCCGATAACGACCCGGCGGTTGGCGACATTGTCCATCTGCCAACCGGCGTCAAGGTCACCGCAGAGCAGATGATGGCGGCGGTCACCGACGCCCGCATCATCTATGTCGGTGAAACCCACGACAACCCGGCGTCACACAGACAGGAGCTGCAGGTTCTGAAAGCTGCCGCAGAGCGCTATCCGGGCCAGGTCAGTCTGGGCATGGAGATGTTTAACGCGGGCCATCAGGAGGTTCTCGACAAGTGGGTGGCCGGCGAACTGAGTGAAAAGGAATTTCTGAAAGACTTCCGACTGGTACAGCAACTGGAGGATGGATTTTGCCTATTACTCCGACATCCTGCACTACGCACGCGAAGCGAAGATTCCTGTGGTCGGCATTAACGTCAACAGGGAGCTCCGTCAAAAAGTCGGCATGCATGACCTGGCTGAACTTGACGACGAGACCCGCACGCAGCTGCCGGAAATGGATCTTGACGACCGCTACCAGCGGGCCATGGTCGAATCGATATATGCGGGGCACGGTCAGGGCCCGAAAATGTTCGAGGCTTTTCTGCGCGTCCAGACCCTCTGGGATGAAAGTATGGCGGAGAACATCGTCAGGCACATGGCCGACCAGGGGCAGGAACATCGCATGGTGGTGATTGCCGGCGGTTATCACGTCCGTCACGGCTTCGGCATACCGAGGCGCGTATACCGTCGCATGCCGACATCCTACGTTCTGGTCGGCAGCCTGGAGCTGGTTGTGCCAGCCGAGATGCAGGACAAACTCATGGATGTCCGTCTGCCGACTTTCCCGATGGTTCCCTACGACTACCTGGCCTACACGGAATACGAGAAACTGCCCGGCGAGCGTGTCAAGCTCGGTGTACGCATGAGGGAGGAGGATGGCAAGGTGGTTGTCGAGGCCGTCGTACCGAACTCGGCGGCGGCGATCGCCGGCGTTGCAGAGGGGGACATTATCGTCGCACTTGATGATACTGCAATCGAAGAGAACTTCGACCTGGTCTACGCAGTCAATCAACATGTCAGCGGCGACCAGTCAAAATTGACGGTTGAACGCGGCGGAGAAAAAATCGAGCTGGATGTGACCTTTATCCCCTTGCCCATGAGCATGACAGACCACGGCAAAGGAAAATAAAAAAGGCGACAGTTGCCTTGTTGATCATCACAACGGATGTGATCAGGTAACTGTCGCCGATTTAAGTGCTTATCAATCTTTTGTCGCGTCTCGCACTTCGCGCCTCACGCGACAAGCCTTTATGCCTTCCCGGCACTTCCCAGTACAGCCTCGTTTTTGTGCTTGAGCAGTTCGATCAACTCCTTGCGGGCGGCCCCGAGATACTTGCGCGGGTCGAATTCGCCGGGATGGTTGGCCAGGTACTCGCGGATCTTGGCGGTCACGACCAGGCGTCCGTCGGAATCGATATTGATCTTGCAGACCGCGCTCTTGGCCGCCCTGCGCAGCTGGTCCTCCGAGACGCCGATCGCACCTTCCATCTTGCCGCCATACTTGTTGATCAGGGCGACATAATCCTGGACGACGCTCGAGGCACCGTGCAGGACGATCGGGAAACCCGGAATACGCTTTTCGATCTCTTCGAGGATGTCAAAACGCAACGGCGGCACGTCTTCGCCTTCTTTCAGTTTGAATTTGAATGCACCGTGGCTGGTGCCGATAGAGATCGCCAGCGAGTCGACGCCGGTCTTCCTGACGAAATCCTCGACCTCCTCGGGCTTGGTATAAGTTGACTTTTCCGCCTGGACATCATCCTCGATGCCTGCCAGAACACCAAGCTCGCCTTCGACCGTTACGTCGAACTGGTGAGCGTACTCGACGACCTTTTTGGTCAAGGCAACATTTTCGTCGTAGGAGAGGTGCGAGCCGTCGATCATAACCGAGGAGAAACCGTTGTCGACGCAAGACTTGCAGATCTCGAAGGAGTCGCCATGGTCCAGATGCAGGCAGATCGGGAGATCGGCGCCCATCTCCTGGGCCATCTTCACCGCGCCCATCGCCATGTAGCGCAGCATGGTCGCATTGGCGTACTCGCGGGCACCCTTGCTGACCTGGATGATGACCGGCGAGCGGCTCTCGGCACAGGCGGTAACGATAGCCTGAAGCTGTTCGAGATTGTTGAAATTGTAGGCCGGGATGGCATAACCACCGTCAACGGCCTTGGCAAACATGTCCCGGGTGTTGACCAGGCCGAGTTCAGAATAGTGGACCGTATTGCTCATCAGAAGAGTTCCTCCTTTTTGGATGTTTTCACCGCTATTTTTATCACAATAATTAATACCAATTCATCCGTGACAAGTCCAGACCAAACTCCTGTATCAGTTGCACTCGTGCTTTTTCTGAAAGACAAAACCGGCGGGTTTCGTCCCGCCAGACGACATCCTTTTGCCCGGCAGCAAAAGGATGCAAAAATGCCTTCTCCTTGCGGAGGGCATCTCCTTTGCCAGTTTTCAGAGAAATCCAGTAACGACGGAGTTTAATAAGCCGGCCCGTTACAGGGGGCCTTCCTTGCAGTGTGATCTACCAGGGAAAAGCCTGAAAACAATGACGACCGTTGCAACCCTCCACAAAAGGAGAGGCTCTCAAGAGCCTCGGGTCCTGCGGGGGAAGTGTAGACATTTCGTCGGACAGTCTTGACTGAGTTGAGGTTGCCGCCCTGACGCGCCAGACATGCCCAGCGCAGCGCTGGCCGTTTTCTGCTTACTCTTTTAGGCCAGTAAAAGAGTAAGGCGCAGTCGGGGGGCGCAACCCCCGGGTTTTGTTTTTGATTCTATACTTGAATACCTGAGTATAATAAAAAAGGGCAACCGATGGTTAATCGGTTGCCCTTCCTCTGAAAAAGTCAATAGTCATACTCACCAACCTGTCAAAAACGCCTCCCCTGCTCGCATCTGATAACAAAAACAAACAAACTATTCCTTGATGGCCGCCAGGATAAAGACCGGATTGAAGGCCTCGAACATCTTGTAATCGGTCAGTGGCCGGGTCCGTGCAATATTGACCGAAGTCACTTCCAGTTCATAACCGGCATTCTCAAAAAACTCGGTTGCCGCGGTCAGGGTATCCAGGGTGGCTGAATTGAGCACGACGCGTCCGCCGGTCGACAAGCGCCATCGACAGCTTCAAGGATCTGCCAGAGATGGCCTCCGGAGCCGCCGATGAACACCCGGTCGGGATCCGGCAGATCGTCGAGACAATGCGGTGCCTCTTCCTCGACCAGGGTGATGTTGCGGGAGTTGAACTTCTGCAGGTTTTTCTTCAGATAGGCCAGACATTGAGAGTTGCGCTCCACGGCAAAAACCTGACCGTTAGGCATCAGGTGGTCCGCCTCGATGCTGACCGAACCGGAACCGGCACCGATATCCCAGAGAATCATATCGTGGCGCAGGCGCAGCTTGGCCAGGCTCACGGCCCTGACCTCTTCCCTGGTGATCAGCTTCTTGACCGTGGCAAATTCCTCGTCCGGAATCCCCAGGCAGGGGCCGGCACCGTCACCACCGGCTTCGTACTCCTTGATCAGGATCAGGACATTCAATGGTGCTACGGAAAGGTCTGGCAAGGTCTTGAGATCGGTACGGGTAATCGCCTCTTCCGGCGTGCCGAGATTTTCACAGAGGTAGGCCGTGTAGCCATCACGCCCCCGTTCGATCAGTTCGGTGGCAATCGCCGACGGAGTGTTCACTGCATCGGTCAAAATAGCGATCTTGTCATGGGCGACAACCTGGTCAACCGTACCCTTCATACCCCGGCCCTGGGCCGAGACAAATACGGCATCGTCCCAGGGCTCGCGAATCTTGGCGAAAGCATACTGGACCGAGCTCACATTCGGCACGAATTCCAGTTCGGCATCCGGCAGGTTACGTAGCAGGTAGCGCCCGATGCCAAAGAACAGCGGGTCTCCGGAGGCGAGCACAACAGCCGCTCCCTTGGCCGCCGCCAGACACTCCACAACCGGGGCAAGGTTGGCTTCAATCACCAGGGTTTCACCTTTGAAGTCGGGGAACAGCGCCAGTTGACCGGCACGACCGATCAAGATGTCCGCCTGTTCGACAATTTCCAGGGCCCTGCGACTGAACCCCTCCTGGCCTTCAATCCCGGCGCCGATGACATGGATCGTTTTCATTTGCCTGCATCCTCCTGGCTATAGCTGCTGAAGAAAGATCATTGCCGATCACAGGAGTGCCCCCCTGTGAACAGTCTGAAGTCAACTCTATACTCGTTCCCCGTGGCCCCGTCAACCCTGCTCCGTTAGATCAAGACGCCGCTACCATCAGGGATTCTGGTGTGCAGTACCGTTCAGGAGCCTGACAACGGAAAGGCCATCATCCAGATAGTCGATGATGTTCAGACAGCCATAGTCCTGCTCGATGGAAAACGCCTGCTCCAGCGCGGCACCGATTGCATCCAGCAGAATGATGCGATTCACGCCGCCGTGCGCCACCAGAGCAACATCGCCATTCGGGTGTTTCTCCAGGATACGCCTGATCACCGGCCGTATGCGATCCGCAGCATCCTGCAGGCTCTCCCCGCCCGGCACCTGGTAGTTGGTCAGGTCCTGCAGACGCCTCTGCCAGTCTTGCGGGTAAGCCTCCTGCAGCTCGACCCATGTCCGACCTTCCCAGTCGCCGAAATTAATTTCGCGCAAGGCATCTTCCGCAACCACGGACCAGGCCGTGTTCGTCGGCGATCAAGCGGGCACCATAGCGACTGCGGTCCAGGTCGCTGGAATAGACCGCGTCCAGAGCGATATCAGACAGACAAGCGCAGACCCGTTCAGATTGCTCTTTGCCGAGCTCGGTCAAGGGGACATTGATCTGTCCGTTGTAGCGTTTCTGCTGATAACCTTCAACCTGGCCGTGTCGCACCAGGTAAATACGTGTACGTTGCATTGACAAGCCCCAGGTTTGGAGTCATTGAAAAAACTTCTATTACAGAACGGCCGATATCAATTCCCAGACTTCGTCGTACCCCTGCCGGTTCAGGACTGAAAAAGGCGTGAACAGGTCTGCAGAGAGTCCTGTACTGCCGGCTATTTTCGCCATACGTCGCTGCAACTGGTTGCGGCTGATCTTGTCAACCTTCGTGACAACCGGAATCGTCGGAATTTCGCTCTCTTCCAGCCAGTCGAGGAATTGCAGGTCTTCACTGCTCGGGTCGCGGCGGACATCGAGCAGCCAGACAACGGCTTTAAGCGTTGACCGCCCGTGCAGGTAGCCGTGCACCATTGGCTGCCATTGCTCGCGCACCGAACGCGGCGCCCGGGCAAAACCGTAACCCGGCAGGTCAACAAAATAAAGGGCTTGGTTGATGGCAAAGAAATTCAGCAACTGGGTACGTCCGGGAGTCGAGGACGTCCGCACCAGCCCTCTGCGGTTGAGCAGGCAATTGATCAGGCTGCTCTTGCCGACATTGCTGCGGCCGGCAAAGGCAATTTCAGGCCAGTCTGCAGGAGGACAGCTTTTCAGGGCCGGGGCGCTGGTGACAAAGTCTGCACTATGAACAATCATTTAAGGGAGTTCCCGTGGCAAGAATGCGTAATTTAAACCCTCGAGTCCAACGGCCTCATCCTAACACAGCGCCGCGCAATCACCCAACCTTCGGTTGTTTTGGCTGTCCGAAGTATCATGCCAGGTGACATTTATAAAACCGGCCATTGAAAACATGACATTCTGCCCTGTTTTTAGCTTGCAGTATTGCACAACCGCTGTCACTGCGGTATAAATTTTAACAGGACTGTATGTGGATAAAAAAACACCCATCAATTTCAAGGAGGCTGTCAAAATGTTTAGCGACAAATTGCTCGACGCAATGAACGAGCAGATGAAAAATGAATTCCTGTCCGGTTACCTGTATCTCGCCATGGCCGGATATTTCGAATCGGAAGACCTGCCGGGACTGGCGTCGTGGATGCGCGTCCAGGCGCTGGAAGAACTCACTCACGGCGAAAAATTCTTCCACTTTCTCTGTGAAGCCGGAGGACGAACCGATCTGCGCGCAATTGACGCACCGAAGAATGACTACGCTTCACCCCTCGAATGCTTCGAGTATTCCCTTGAGCATGAGAAATTCGTCACCGCCAGCATCAACAAGCTGGTCGACCAGGCGCGTAAAGACAACAACCACGCAGCAGAAATCTTTTTGCAGTGGTTCGTCACCGAGCAGGTTGAAGAAGAGGCCAGCTTCGGCCTGATCGTGAAAAAACTCGAGCGCATCGGCGACGACGGCAACGGCCTGTTGCGACTCGACGAGGAGCTCGCCCAGCGCACTTTCGTACCACCTGCCGCTGAAGCCTGAGCCAGGTGAACCGACCGGATTTCAACCAGATAAGGCGGATGCTCAGTCCGCCTTATCTGATTTAATCTGCGCAGAAGCAATTTTTCGTTTGGCGTGGGGATGTTTTCTGGTAATATTCCCCGTCTTTGAATTCTCTAACTCTGATAAATACTCTGTAAAATATTAATATAAAGCTCTGAGGAGGATGACATGTTTGACAACATCGAAGTGAAAGACGCCGTACGCCGGGCAATGCAGACCGAGAAAAACGCCATGGAATTTTATCTGCGTGGCGCGGAAATGATGAAAAACGCCGAAGCCAAGAAGGTCTTCGAACTGCTGGCACGTGAAGAACGCGAGCATGCCGAATGGTTCTACAATGTTTATCCCGGTGACGACATCACCGATCTGCAGGAATTTCTCAACTCCAGCGCGGAGAAGGATTCGGACTGGATGAAAGAACTGAACGAAGTCAAGGCCGAAACGTTCAATGAGCGCAAGGCGATGGAACTCGCCATGGAAAAAGAGAAGAACCTCGCCGAGCACCTGCGTGCCCTGGCCGGAAAAATCGAAAATCCCGAGGTTCGCAAAGTTTTTGAAGAAAACGCCAAGTCAACCGACCATCATTTCCAGATCATTGAGTCCGAGTATGCCCGCCTGATGGGTATGGTTCATGAGACCGACATGGATACCTTTGTGCGCGAATAAC
>CAVRQQ010000010.1:0-160037 GCA_963723355.1 uncultured delta proteobacterium | reverse complement strand
TGTTATGGGAAATGCCGCTGCCCGGCTCCGGGGTCGGCCGGACCCGTGGCGTCACCCTGGCCCGGTGCGAGGACGGCACGTCTGACTGTCTTTACCTGACTACCGACTATACACCGCAGACCGGTTCTGCCGGATTGCACGCACTGTCGGTGTCGCTGACAACCGGCCAGCTGCTCTGGCAGTTCAGCACTTCATACGCCGCATCAGGGCCGGTCGCCGAAGCGACGCCAGCTGTCCCGGCACTGATGGATCTTGACGGGGATAATCGTCATGACACCCTGGTATTCGGTGACCTTGTTGGACAGCTCTGGGCTCTCGACCTGGCTGATGGTCGGGCCTATGGCGAGGGCCCGGTGTTCACCGTACCCGGCAGCGCCGGGGAACCAATTGAGGCCGTGTCGCCGTGCAAGGCAAAGTGGCAGTATTCGGCACCGGGGGTGTCGCGGGAGCCAGCGATCTTGTTCAATACGCTCTTTATGCGGTGAACATTTCAACTGACGGCGGCAGCCTGCGCTGGCGATATCCATTGCAGACCGGCGAGAAGGTCTGGACAACCCCGCTTCTCGACGCTTTCGGTAACGTAATTTTTGCCACAGCGACCAGCTACCTGCCACAGGCCCGAATCAACCAACAAGTGACGGCTGGAAGACTTGTGACATCGACATGGACGGTGCGGAAAGTTCAAGCAAGGAGACCTCTGCGGCGACCGTTGGCCGGGTTGTCGCATCACCCGGGATAATCGTGTCGGTGGACATCAAGGGAGAGACAACTCAGTTCGGTACAGCGAACCGCCTGACCGGGCCGAGCGGGGCCATGGGATCCGTCCGGATCCTGTCGTGGAAGCCACTATGACCAGACCTCCGTACGGCGGGGCATGCAACCCGATTCGTACTGCCGATGGTTTCACCCTGCTGGAGCTGTTGCTGGTGATCGCCCTGATCGGCATCCTAGTATGCACGGTAAGTTTGGGGAGTCGAAAATTGGCCCGTGGCTGGCACCTTAAACGCGCCGGGCAACAACTTTATGAAGATCTCAAGGCACTTCAGGCCCGGGCGGAGATCTCCGGCAACCTGACCATGAACAACGGGGCACTGGTGGCCCGGCGACATTTCCTGGTATTTGAACAGGAGACGCAGAGCTATGCCGCTTACAGCTGGCGGGATCACAACGGGAATGGCTTTGCAGAGAACGGCGAATCGGGCCGACTGTGGCAGACCAGTTTGCCGCCCGGGGTGACCTACGGTTGGGTGCCCGGGATCAATCGCCGGGCCTGCAGCAATATCAGTATGCCACCGGGGGATGCCATCTCTTTTTCAAGCCCCGATTATCCACCGTGCAACGACCGCCCATGCATCAAGTTCGACCAGCACGGTTTCAGCGCCATGGGCCCGGGCGCCATCTACCTCAGCGACGCAGAGCAGTCTTTAGCGATCACCGGCACCCGTCCGGGGCTTTTTACGATTTGCCAATGGGACGGTGAGCGGTGGCGTTAAGCTTGGAGCCTGCTTTCTGTGTTTCTGGAAAGTTACGGGATAAACCTCTAACTAATTGTTTTTTGTGTCTTTTTTCATTAGCAAATTACCCGAAATTATAATTTTTTAGTTGTATTGACAGTGGCCGACCCGCCGGTAAACTTTAGTTCAAACAGTGACGAAATAAGCCACTATGGAGCGCGTAAAAAACCTGCGGGTGAACGATGGTGTAGGGACACAGCCAGACGGCCCGGACAGGACCTGAATCACGCAGCGTAACTCCTTTAAAAGGGAGCAGATGCGGCAGGCTGTTGAGCAAAGCAGTCGAATCAGGGACGCCCAGGGGCCGTTTCGTCACTGTTGTTTTAAGGAGACGGTACGCGGTACGAGGGACACGTAAGAATTTAAGCGCCAGGACCTTGAGGTCCTGGCGCTTTTTTATTCATCCCCTACATCCCTGTTCATCCAGGTTTTTTTGTCTTTGATAATCAGATTTGATCCGATTGAATCTGTGGCCAAAAATGTTTTGGCTTTTTCGCGCCTCACGCCTCGCGCATGATTTTTTTGCCCCTCGCCTAATGCAGCTCTTCCGCCTTGCACCGCGTCACCACATCCTTGAGCCAGGCGATTTCGTCCGGGGCAAACTGCTTGTTGTATTGCGTACCGATATTCATCGCCCAATGCAGCTTGTCTGGAGTCATCTCCACCAGAACATGCCCCGGCAGCTGCAGGCAGGGGACCTCTTCCTCGGCCCATTCGTTGAGTCGCTCCTGCTGATCAAAAAAGACCAGGTAGTCAATCCCGTCGGCTTCGACAATCAACGGCACCTCGATCTGCTCCTTGCCACCCTCGCCATCCGAATCAACCGTCTCGTTGATAGTGGGGACAAAAAAACTCATATTAAGGAACAGGTCATAGAAACCGGACTGGGCCTTGTGGTCGTCGGGGTTGGCCCGCAGGGCCTCGAGGGCTTGATCAATCTCAGTCATTAGCTTGCCTTTTGGTTGGGGTAAACGGAGCGGGCGAAAGCAATTTTTTCAAGGATACCGGTTAAACGTACCGGCTGTCCAGCCTCTCCTGAATCGATCGGCCGGAACTCCGGCTGCAGTCGGACGCGGCAGCTTTTTTGACAGGTTGCCGACCCTTGATATGATAGGGATATGACCAGGTACTTGTTCTTCAGTGTTTTGCTTGTTCTGCTACTGTCCGGCCCGCAGGTGCTGCATTGCGCCGACGGCCCCGCAGCACAGGTGCGTGCGGTGCGGGTGGCCGGGGTGATCAACCCGGTGGTCGCCGACTTCATCACTGCCGAAATGGACGCCGCCAACGCCGGTAACGCGCGGGCCTTCATGATCGAATTAGACACGCCCGGCGGACTTGACAGCGCAATGCGCACCATCATCCAGCAGATCCTCGGCTCACGCCTGCCGGTGATTGTCTATGTCTCGCCCTCCGGCGCCCGGGCTGCATCAGCCGGCGCCCTGATCACGCTCGCTGCGGATTTCGCCGCGATGGCCCCGGGCACCAACATCGGTGCGGCCCACCCGGTCGCGATCGGAGTCGGCGGCTCGAACGGCAGTGCGCAGGACAAGACAATGATGGAAAAGGTGGTCAACGACGCGGTGGCCTACGCCCGCAGCATCGCCGACCAGCGCGGCCGCAACCGCGACTGGGCGGAGCAGATCGTCCGCGAGTCGATCTCGACCGCGGCCCGAGAGGCGCTTGAACTCAAGGTCATCGACCTGATTGCCGCCGATCAGGCTGCCCTGCTCGCGGCGCTGGATGGCCGCACCTACCTGCGCAACGGCCAGGCCCGGACCCTCGACACCGCTGGCGCGACCGTGAGCTACGCCGAGATGACCTGGCGCCAGGAAATTCTCAATACCATCGGCAGCCCGAATGTCGCCTACATGCTGCTGATGCTCGGCATCCTCGGGATTTTCTTCGAAATCTCCCAACCCGGGGTGATTCTACCCGGCGCGATCGGCGCCCTCGCCCTGCTGCTCGCCTTCCTGGGGCTGCAAACCCTGCCGGTCAATTACGTCGGTGCCCTGCTGATCCTGCTTGCCATCATTCTCTTCATCCTCGAGGTCAAGGTGGTCTCCTTCGGCATGCTCACGGTCGGCGGCCTGATTGCCCTGACCTTTGGCTCACTGATCCTGATCGAGAGCCCGCAGCCCTACCTGCAGATTTCCAGGGCGGTGATTGCGGCAACCGTGGCAGTCTGCGGTGGCTTCATCAGCCTGGTACTGTATTTCGTGGTGCGCGTACAGAAAACCCGCTTCTTCTCGGGCCTCGAAGGAATGATCGGTGAACACGGCACCGCCGTCACCGCACTGAATCCGCGCGGCCGGGTCTACCTGCACGGCGAATACTGGGATGCCCGCGCCGAAGCCCCGATTGACGAGGGGAGCGAGGTCGAGGTCGTGCGTGCCGAACCGAACCTGAAGCTGCTGGTCCGGGCTGTCGAGCCGGCAGCAGCTCCCGCAGCAGAGGAGGAATATCATGATTCCGACTGAACTGATTCTCTGGCTGGTCATCCTGGTGCTGATCTTGAGCATCATCGGCAGCGCGGTTCGCGTCCTTTACGAGTACCAGCGCGGCGTGGTTTTCCGTCTCGGCCGCTTCGCCATGGTCAAGGGGCCCGGGCTGCGCTTCGTCATCCCGGTGGTCGACAAGCTTGTCAAGGTCAGCCTGCGCACCGTGGCGATGGACGTGCCGCCGCAGGACGTGATCACCAAGGACAATGTCTCGGTCAAGGTCAACGCGGTGCTCTATTTCCGCGTCGTCGAGCCGGAAAAGGCTCTGATCGAGGTCGAGGACTATCTCTACGCCACCAGCCAGCTGGCCCAGACCTCGCTGCGCAGTGTGCTCGGCCAGGCCGAACTCGACGAACTGCTCTCGCATCGCGACCGCATCAACCAGCAACTCCAGGAGATCCTCGACCGGCAGACCGACCCCTGGGGAGTCAAGGTCTCCAACGTCGAGATCAAGCATGTCGACCTGCCGCAGGAGATGCAGCGCGCCATGGCCCGCCAGGCCGAGGCCGAGCGTGAACGACGCTCCAAGGTGATCCATGCCGAAGGGGAATTCCAGGCATCGCAGAAGCTTGCCGACGCTGCCGGCGTCATCAACAAGGAAAGCGGCGCGCTGCAGCTGCGATTTCTGCAGACGCTGACCGAGATCGCCACCGAGAAAAATTCGACGATCATCTTCCCGCTGCCGCTCGATCTGCTCAAGCCGTTTCTGGATACGGAGAAAAAACCGGAATAAAGACACGTCCGGGGAAAACTCTTTTTCAGTCTGCCCCGATGTACGACGCCTGCAATACCTACTCGTACTGGCTTGGGACCATGCACATGAAGACCAGAGGGCTGTCCCCGGTGTTGCGGTACTGGTGCTTTTCGTTTGGTTTGACCAGCACGAAATCGCCGGCCTGGATTGGTCTCGGGGTGTCCCCTTCCAGGGCCACGCCGCTGCCTTCCAGGATGTAGTTGAGGTGCTCGCTCTGATGCTGGTGGTGGGGCGTGTGTCCACCCGGCTCCAGGGTAAAGACCCTGATCGAGAAGTTCGGCGCACCATCGGCTTTGCCGATCGGCACCTGACGGCTCGCTCCGGAGGCGCCTTCCATATTTACGACACCACTTTCGCACTGCTGCAGGTTGGTGATCTTCATCGTCAAGCTCCTTGAAGTTTTTCAGACATTAAACAGGAAGTGGCAGATGTCACCGTCTTCGATTACATAATCCTTGCCGTTGAGCTGCATCTTGCCCGCCTGTTTGACCTTCTGCTCCGACCCGGCGGCGATCAGGTCGTCGAATTTCATTACTTCAACCCGGATAAAGCCGCGCTCGATATCGCTGTGGATCTTGCCGCCGGCCACCGGTGCGGTGGAACCCTTGCGGATCGTCCAGGCGCGGCACTCGTCCTCGCCGGTGGTGTAGAAGCTCATCAGGCCCAGCGCATCGTACAGGGCGGCATTGATGCGATCAAGGCTCGGCTCGGTAATCCCCAACTCGGTCATGAACTCCAGGCGCTCCACTTCGTCTTCAATGCCGGCGATCTCACTCTCGATCTCGCAGGAGATGCTGAACACGTCGGCACCGAAATCTTTGCCGATCTCATCCTCGGAGACGTTGTAGGCGTAAATCAGCGGTGTGCGGGTCACCAGGTCGAGGCTCTTGATCACCTGCTCCTCGTTGGGCTCGAGCTTCACCGTGGAGAGAAACTTCTCCTCCTCCAGGACCGCGCTGAAACGGTTCAGAATCTCCTCCTCCAGTATCTGGGTCTGGGTCTGACCGCCCTTCTTCTCCTTGGCAAGGCGCTGCAGGCGGGTCTCCACCAGCTGCATGTCGGCCAGCAAGAGTTCCGATTCAATCAACGCCCGATCGCGTTCCGGGTCCACCGAGCCGGAGGGGTGGAAGACATCCGGCGAATCGAAGGCCCGGATCAGCACGCAGAGCAGATCACAGCGTCGCGCCGGGTCCATCCAGAGTCGCGAGGTGCTGCCGCTGTCGCTGACATCGGGGCAGAGCACGAACTGGTTTTCGGCGTAGGTGGTTTTTTTCGGTCGGTAAAGGTCGCTCAGGGCGTCCACCCGGCTGTCGCGGATCGAGGCCACGCCCTCGATCGACTCTCCGGCTTTGCGGGTGGCCGGCACGGGCCGACCGGTCAACAGGGTGAAGAGAGTTTTCTTGCCCGTCTGGGCAAGCCCCAATATGGCGATTTTCATAAGCGGTCCCTTAAACTTTTAAAGAGTCTCAATTCGTCTGCCGTTTTCTTCCTGGCCGGTCCAGAAAAGAAACCGGTGAACGGTCACTGATCAAGTGTGCGCAATCCCGGTTGATAATTCAACAAAAAGTTTAATCGGTCTGGACGCGAACGACAAACACGGCTATCTTGGAATCAGCAAGGTTGCTTTCGTTATTGCGGAGAGGTGGTTGGATGGGCAATGCGATCCTGATCATTGATGATACCAAGTCGGTCCGTCAGCAGATTCTCGATACCCTGCACGGCACCGACCTGTTCAGCGACTACTTTGAGGCCGGCAACGGTCTCGAGGGGCTGAAAACCCTGCTCAATGAAAAGATCGACATCGTTTTGTGCGATGTCGAAATGCCGGGCATGGATGGCTTCAAGTTCCTGGCCATGGTCAGCGCCCGCAAGGAGCTGCAAGACATTCCGATCCTGCTGCTGACCAGCCATGACGTGATGGAGACCAAGGTCAAGGCTCTCGAACAAGGCGCCAGCGACTATCTGACCAAGCCGTTCAGCCCTGAGGAATTACTGGCCCGGGTCAAGGTTCACCTGAAGATCAAGGCCCTGCAGGACAACCTCAAAGAGAACAACCAGCTGCTGCAGAAACTGGCTCAGACTGACCCGCTGACCGAACTGCACAACCGCCGGCACATGATGACCACCCTCGAGGCGGAGTTTGACCGCAGCAGCCGGGTCGGCAGTCCGTTTGCCCTGCTGATGGTCGACCTCGACCATTTCAAGCAGGTCAACGACACCTACGGCCACCAGCTTGGCGACAAGGTCCTGCAATCCACCGCCTGGGAGATAAAGGCGACGCTGCGCCAGTATGATTCAGCGGCCCGTTTCGGCGGCGAGGAATTCGCCCTGCTCCTGCCGGAGACCTCGCTCAAAGGAGCGAATCTGGTCGCCGAACGGCTGCGCCAGAGCATCCAGGATATCGAGTTTACCGGCCCGCTCAGCAAGCTGAGGATCAGCGTAAGTATTGGCGTCGCAGTGATGCCGCATGAAAAAATCACCACGATTACAGACCTGATCCGCCTGGCCGATGACGCAATGTACACCGCCAAGCACAACGGACGGAACCGGATCGAGAGTGTCCCTCCGGCTTGACCCGTACTGACTCCCGGATGCCGGGCGTCCTGCACCGTGAAAGATTGTGACCATGAAGACCCCGGTTAGTGGCAGAGAACTCTACATCTCGGAAATTTCCTTCTCCGCCGAAGAAGAGGATCTGCGCAAGCTGTTCGTCCTGTTCGGTACGGTAAACTCGGTGCACATGGTCAAGGACCCGAAGTCCGGACTCTTCAAAGGCTCAGCCTTCATCCGCATGGCAACCCCGGCCCAGGCCAAGGATGCGCTCTCACTGGACGGCACCTACCTGATCGACCGCTGCATCAGCGTCACCGCGGCGCGACCGAAACAGTCCGAAGGGCCGGCAGCGAAGCGCCCTCCCGGCAAGACCCCGCGAACTCCACAGCGACGCAAATAGCCATCGAGGGACAACCGCGGAAGTGCTCCCCAGATCGACAAAGGCTCCCTGGATGGTGACAAGCGAACAGCGCCCCATGCTGCGTTTTCTGATTGTTCAGACGGCCGCCTCAGTAGTCGGGCTGCAGTGCTGGATGATCCTGTTCAACAACTTCGCCGTGGAGATCGCCGGCCTTGACGGCCTGCAGGTCGGGATCATCGGCTCGGTGCGGGAAATCCCTGGGTTCCTGGCCCTGTTGGCGGTGTTCGTCATGCTGGTCATCAGGGAACACCGGCTCTCGGCCCTCTCCATCGTGTTTCTCGGTATCGGCACCGCACTGACGGGGCTCTTTCCGAGCTTTACCGGCCTGATCATCACCACGCTGATCATGAGCTTCGGCTTTCATTATTATGAAACCACCAACCAGTCACTGACCCTGCAATATTTCAGCACCGCGACCTCTCCGTTGATCTTCGGCCGGCTGCGCAGCCTCGCTGCGGCGACCAGTATCGTCGTCGGCCTGCTGCTTTACCTGATGGGGATGGTGTTCAGTTACAAGGTCATGTTCCTGACGATCGGTGGCCTGGTTGTGGCTGCCGGCATCTGGGGACTGCTGCAGGACCCGACCCACCAGCAGGTGGCGCCGCAGCACCGCAAGATGATCTTCCGGCGCAGGTACTCCCTGTATTACTTCCTGACCTTCATGGCCGGGGCCAGGCGGCAGATTTTCATCGCCTTCTCCGTCTATCTGCTGGTCAAGGTCTTCCACTTCACGGTCACCGAAATCACTCTGCTGTTCGTCGTCAACAACGCCGTCAATTTCGTGCTAAGCCCCGCAATCGGCCGGGCGATTGTCCGCTTCGGTGAGCGCTGGATTCTGTCTATCGAATATGGCGGACTGATCGGCGTGTTCCTGGTCTATGCCTTTACCGACTCGAAGCTGCTGGTGGTCGCGATGTACATCCTCGACCACATCCTGTTCAACTTTGCCATCGCCATCCGCACCTATTTCCAGAAGGTCGCAGACCCGGCGGATATTGCGCCGAGCATGGCGGTCGGCTTCACCATCAACCACATTGCCGCAGTGGTCATGCCGGCGATCGGCGGTGCCCTCTGGATGATCGATTACCGCATCCCGTTTGTCGCCGGAGCCCTGCTCAGCCTGGTCTCCCTGTTGGCGGTGCAGCGCATCCCGCGCTTTGCTGAATAGCCCGGTCAACAGAGCAAAAAAATCGGGAGGATTCACGATTCAGGCTTGCTAAGGGTTAACGTTACCGGGACGTTCAGTAATTAGTGTCCAGGGCCCTGACCGTTTCGATGATCAGGTAATCGGCACTGTCAGGTTGAAGTCTTTCTGGAAGGCGTTGACAGTCAGCCATGGTCTGCCGGCCGATGATGCCGTCGATCGGGCCCGGGTTGTAACCACCCCGATACAGGGCGCGCATTGATTGAGTCCCTCCGGACTAAAACGAAACTGTTGTCTAAGCCCCTCCAGCAGTTATCCTTGTAAAAACCGCCGGAGGAGCAAGATGTTTGATCTCGATGCCATTCGTGCAGCAGAAACAAACCTTAAGGGGCGCTTTCGCCGCACCGAGCTGATCTATTCCCACCACTTTTCAGAGCGCCTCGGCTACCCGCTGTACTTCAAATGCGAGAACCTCCAGCGAACCGGATCCTTCAAGATCCGCGGCGCCCTTAATTTCCTCGACAAACAGCCTCCGGCGCTGCTGAGGAACGGGCTGATCACCGCCTCGGCCGGCAACCATGCCCAGGGGGTGGCTTTCGCCGCAACCCAGGCGAAGATTCCGTCACTGGTTGTGATGCCGGAGAACACGCCGATCGCCAAGATTCTGGCCACCCGCGATTACGGCGCGGAGGTCAGGCTGCACGGGGTCAACTACGACGAGGCCACCGTCCTGGCCAGGCAACTGGAGAAGGACTTGGAGATGCTCTATGTGCCGGCTTTCGATCATGAGCTGATTATGGCCGGCCAAGGTACGGTCGGCCTCGAGATTATGGCCGATCTGGCCGATGCGGACACCCTGGTGGTACCGATCGGCGGCGGCGGACTGATTTCCGGGGTCGCCACCGCGGCCAAGGGGATCAGGCCGGATATCCGCATAGTCGGGGTTGAGGCCGCCAGTGCCCCGGCGGCCCTGTTGTCGCGCCAGGCCGGCGCCATCACCACCCTGGCGGCGGCCCGTTCCCTGGCGGACGGGATTGCCCTCAAGCAGGTCGGCACACTGACCTTCCCGGTCATCGAGGCACTGGTCGACGAGATCGTCACCGTCGAGGAAGAGGAGATCGCCCATGCGATCGTCGGCCTGATGGAGAAATCCAAGCTGGTCGTGGAAGGTGCCGGCGCAGTCGGACTGGCGGCTCTGCTCTACGGCAAACCCGGAGTGGCCAGCGGCAAGACCGTCGTGATCTTATCCGGCGGCAACATTGACGTGCAGACCATCTCCAGAGTCGTCGAACGGGGGATGCTCGCCGAAGGCCGCTTCCTCATGATCCGGATCGAACTGGACGACTCGCCCGGGGCTCTGGCCCGCCTGGCGGCCCTGGTCGCAGAGCTCGGTGCCAACATCTTCCACGTCAGTCACGACCGTCGCAACACCGGCGTCCCCCTGGGTCAGGCGGAAGTTCACCTGGAGCTCGAAACCAAGGGGCCGGAACATATCGGGGAGATCCTGACCGGCCTGCGCGATGCGGGCTACGGGGCCAGCGTACTGCATTGACGGAGACGTGGATGGAACGTAAAAGAGGCGCTCGAATCGAGCGCCTCTTTGTTTAATTTCATAATCCGGTCGCGGGTGTAATTGCCTACAGGCAGCGCATCTTTTTTTTGCCGTCTTCAAAGAGGACCTCAACCTTCTGCGGGCCGAGATTGCCTTGCACGAGCCCGAGGCCGAACCTGGGGTGCTTCATCACGGAGCCCACCTTGAAGGCGGTTTCCATAGTGTAGGTAGTGGCTGCCTTGGCTTCTATATCAGGCTGCAGCTTCAGCCACTCTTTCTGTTCGGCGATTGCCGGATCAACGGCGCGGCGCGGCGCGGGTTTTTTTCGAACCGTGGGCGGACGATACTTGTGCTGGCCGCTACAGGTGTTGCACTGGACCTTGGCCGGTGCGTCCTCTGCCATGGCGACGATAATGTGATTGGTGATTTTACGGCATTTCGTGCAACGCGACTCGATTGGATCGCCGGCGGCAAGCGTAGTGCTTGGCATGACTTGACTCCCTAGTTGTTTGGCCTGGGACGAGATGGCCGGTTAATCTGGCGGTGTTAAAACGTTGTCCGAAGATTCTGCAGGAGTGACACTTTCCTCCTCAACGGCAGTTTCTTCTTCACCAGACTTGCGCTTTCTCTTCTCTTCCTTCTTGGCTTTTTTCGCTATTTCCTTCTGGCGTTTTTCATAACCATAATTCGGCTTACGACCCATGAAGTTCCCCTTTGGTTTCGCACCTGACCCAGAATCCAACTCAAAGCCAGGCAGTGCCAAAAAAAAGCCCTACGGAATATCCGCAGGGCTATTCTGTCTATCTTCGTGCAAAGAAGAGGTTAGACCCTCTGCACATTCGAAGACTGGGGGCCTTTAGCGCCATCAGAGACGTCAAAGCTTACCCGATCGCCTTCGGCAAGAGACTTGAAGCCATCTCCCTGAATTTGCGAAAAGTGGACAAAAACGTCCGGACCGTTGTCCTGCTCGATAAAACCAAACCCTTTTGCGTCATTGAACCACTTTACTGTACCTTCAGCCATTTTTTCTACTCCTCGTGTTTTTTCAACACTCTGCTTGGTGTGCAAATCCTGCCTGCTGCGTAAAACAAAAAAACCACATAGCCCTAAGAGGTCTGTGTGGTTTTTCCTGACTGATTAACTCTTTAATCGTGCCCGGCAAACTGCTGCACAAACGTTTAACTTGGAGCTAACTTAACACGTCCATTCCGGACAATGCAAGTTATTTATTTTTCGCATGTTTTTCTTTAGTCAGAGTTCTCCAGAAGATCAGTTTTTAGCGTGTTCGACACAGGTAAAGCTTCAGGGCAGCTTACCCATATCCCGATGCAACTCCTGCCGCAAATGATGGGTAACCGGCCCGACCAGACCCTGATTGACGGTAAAATCATCAACCTTGACCACCGGCATGACTTCGAGCGAGGTGGAGGTGATGAAGACCTCGTCGGCGAATTTCAGATCCTGCAGCTTGAACTCCCCGGTGATCACCCGCAGGTTCAGTGTTTCCTCACACAGCCGCATGATCGTTGAGCGGGTTACTCCTTCCAGCAGGCCGGTGGATGCATCCGGGGTGAATATCCACTTATCCTTGACCCAGAAGATATTTGACGAAGCCCCTTCGCAGATGTGCTCCTTGTTGTTCAGCATGATAACCTCGAAGGCACCTGCCGCACGGGCTTCGAGCTTGCCCAACAGGCTGTTGAGGTTGCTGATCGATTTGATTTTCGGGTTGATCGCCTCCGGGGCGTTGCGGCGCGTCTGCGCCACCCGCAGCTGGATTCCCTGCTGGTATAAAACACTATCAAACCCCTGGAACTCGCGGCCGATCACCAGGCAGGTCAGGTCATTTCCCATTTCGCGCTGAAAACCGACCTGACCCTTGCCCCGGGTAATGGTAATCCGGTAGTAGGCATCATCGAGGGCGTTCCTGGTGCGCAGTTCCATCAGGACCGCTTCGAGTCCCTGCTGGGTGAATGTCATCGGGTAGCTGAGAGCCTCTGCGGACTGCAGGAGCCGCTGGTAATGTTGCGGGAACTGATAGATGCGATCACCAATCGAGCGGAAACTTTCGAAGATGCCGTCGCCGTAGAGGAATCCCTGGTCAAACACAGAGACCATCGCCTCGTCGGCCTTGATGAATTCGCCATTCAAGTAAACATAACTCATCCGTCTGCTTCCTTTTTTGATCGTCCGGAGCCTAATAACATCTGGTAAACTATGCCATTGCCCGAGTCAACGTCAACCTGTCGGCAGCATTTCATTCTGTGGGCGCAGGATGCAAACTGAGCCGATTCAGGTTAGAATGTAAGCTCAAAACAACCATTAAATGTCAGCCCGGAGTTCTGCCGCATGAAAGATCCCTCAATGGGCCACCTCCGATTACCAGAGCGCAGCAAGGCAAAAGCCCTCTACGAGAAACAGCTGCCTGCGCACAAAGCTGCATTGCAGCAGCTTGCCCAGGAGATCCGCCTGATTCTCGAACAACAGGGTCTCACGGCGGCGATCAAGTTTCGGGTCAAGAGCTTCGAGGCGTATTTCGACAAGCTGCGCAAACACAACACCGCCAACGGCGGCCACCGCATCGTCACGATCAACGACTTTTTCGGGCTGCGCATAGTCTGTCCTTTCCTTGAAGATGTCGAAACCGTCTCCAGCCTGATTGCGATTCATTTCGAGCTGCTTGAAACCGAGAGCAAGGCGAGCCAACACTCGTTCCGCGAATTCGGTTACGATTCGGTGCACCATTCGATCCGACTTGCAACACATCAGCGCGGACGGCTGCTGCCGGGCGTGAAAAGAGTTTGCGAAATCCAACTGCGCACCATCCTGCAGGATGCCTGGGCCGAAGTGGAGCACGAGCTGGTCTACAAATCAGACATTTCTCTGCCCAATCAGTCGATCCGCCGCAAGCTGGCCTCTTTGAATGCCACGCTGACGCTTTCAGACCTGATCTTCCAGGAGATTCGTGATTATCAGAAGGAAATCCGCAGACACGGTCACAAGCGACGGGCCATTGCTGTAAGCAACGTCAATCGCGAGGACGACATTGCCATCTCTTACCCGACAGCGAACGAGCCCCCCGCGAGAATGGGGCCGATCCCTTCGACCATGGCCAGTCATCTGGAAAAAACCATGCTGCATGCGCTTGAGGCCCACAGCAACCACGACCTGGAAACAGCGATCGCTCTTTATACCCAGTTGCTCGGCATGCAGCTTGACCGTAAAATACGCGGGCTGGTTTATAACCACCGGGGAATGGCATATTTCGCCATGAGCAGCTATCAGCGGGCACTCAAGGATTTTGCCAACGCGATCAAGTACGATCCGGACAGTGACCAGGGATACGCCAATCGCGGACTCTGCTACCGGGTTCTGAAAAAGTACGACCGGGCATTGAAGGATTTTGAGCGCGCGATCATAAGATCAATCCGAGTCGTGCCGACGGTTTCTTTGGTCGGGCCCAAACCTATCACGACATGCAGCAATACGCCCTGGCCCGGATCGACTGCGAAAAAGCCCTCAGCATCCACTCCGGCTACCAGCCGGCCAGGGAACTGATCAAGACCCTGCAGATGACCTCGCTTGACGGAAACAGTTGTCATCCTCGGTTGCCCCGGCTATCATACATGCGACCCGGATTGACGCGACCCTGTTGACCGACATGCATACGACCCACAACCCAGAACAGATCATGCAAATTGCCGAAGCGGCAGTTCGGGCGGCCGAACATCGCGCGCGCCGGTTCTACGCCATCCGGTTACCCGAGGCCGTGATCGATTTCTCTTTGCGTGGACGCTGTGCGGGGCAGGCAAGGGTCGAGCGTAGCGGCAAGACATTTCTGCGGATCAACCTCAAATTGTTGACTGAAAACTTCGAGGACTTCCTGGAGCAGACGATCCCTCATGAAGTCGCCCACCTGGTCGTTAACTGGCAGGCCCGGAAAAAGCGACAACGGCCGCGTCCGCACGGGCCGGAGTGGCAGGCGGTCATGCAGGACTGTTACGGTCTTCAGCCTGTGCGCTGCCACGCTTACCAGACCACCTCTGCACGGATTGTCCCTCGCAATTTCCTGTATCGTTGTGACTGTCGCGAACACCACCTGACCAGCATCATGCATAACAGGATGTCGCATCGCTACAAAGCTTTGTGCAAAAGCTGCAAGACCCCTCTCAAATTTGTCATTCAGCTGGCTCGGTAGCAGCCCTTTCGTCTGTGCTACGATTTTGTAAATCGTAGCACTTTGGCCTTGACGCTGAAGCCCTTGCCCCTCTAGAGTGTCAGCTAAACAGGCTTTTGCTGTACATTTTCCTCACAACTGAACACTGGAAGCCATCACACGATGCACATGGCGGACGCTCTCGTTTCTCCCGCTGTCGGCGCAGCTTTCTGGGCCGCCTCAGCAGGGATAATCGCCCATAGTTCAGCACGCTTGCGCAAACAGCTTGACGACCGCAAGGTGCCATTGATGGGGGTTCTCGGGGCGTTTGTTTTTGCTGCCCAGATGATCAACTTCAGCATCCCGGCAACCGGTTCAAGCGGGCATCTTGGCGGTGGGCTGCTGCTGGCTATTCTGCTCGGCCCGTCGGCGGCCTTCCTGACAATTGCGTCAATCCTGATGGTCCAGGCCCTGTTCTTTGCCGATGGCGGCCTGCTCGCCCTCGGCTGCAACATCTTCAATCTCGGGGTCTTCCCGGCGTTTATCGCTCATCCGTTCATTTACAGCAAACTGGTAGGCAGGGAACCGAGTCAGTCACGTATGGTCTTTGCCGCAATCATTGCCGCGGTGGTGGCCTTGCAATGCGGATCTCTCGGGGTCGTATTGCAAACCGTCATATCCGGTGTCTCTTCCCTGCCCTTTGATACTTTTGTCCTCTTGATGCAGCCGATCCATCTGGCTATCGGCGTGATTGAAGGCGTGGTCACGGCCCTGATCGTCTCGTTCGTCTATCGCGCCCGCCCGGAGGTTCTGCAAAGCGTCATACAGGAGAAGCCGGTCGGCGAACTGCCGGTGCGTTCGCTATTGACTGCCTTCCTGATTTCGGCGGTGTTGATCGGCGGGCTTTTTTCCTGGCTCGCGTCGGAACAACCGGATGGCCTCGAATGGTCGATCGCCAGGATCACTGGATCGGAGGAACTGCCGGAGCCCGACCTCAAGGCACACGAAGCACTGACCGCTGTTCAGGAGAAGATGGCGTTCTTACCTGACTACGCTCTGCCTGAAGGAGCAGGGCTCGACAAAAGCCAACGCCTTGGCAAGACTCTTTCGGGAATCGTCGGCGGCGCCCTGACCCTGGTTATCTGCACCCTGATCGGCGTTGTATTGCGCAGGAGGAGGCAAGGATAATGCTGGCCATAGACGGCTCCTTTCTCGACTTCAAGCAGCTCGACCTGCTGGCCCTGCGCCAGACCGCGGTACACCGTCTCGATCCGAGGGCCAAGGTGCTGACCACGCTCTGCTTCATCGTCTGCGTCGTGTCTTTCGACAAGTACCAGATCTCGGCGATGCTGCCGTTCCTGATTTATCCGGTAGCCCTGATCGCTGTCGGCGATCTGCCACCGGGCTATATCCTGCGCAAGATCTTGTTCGTCCTCCCTTTTGCCCTGCTGGTTGGTCTCTTCAACCCGATCTTCGACCGGCAGGTCGTCCTGCAGATCGGCACCCTCGACATCTGGGGCGGATGGGTCTCCTGCCTGTCAATTCTGCTACGTGCCATTCTGACGGTCAGTGCCGCAATCATCCTGGTTGCGATAACCGGTTTCCCGGCGATCTGTGAGGCTTTGGAAAAATTGAAGATGCCGCAGGCTTTTGCCGTGCAGCTCCTGTTCCTGTACCGCTACATCTTCGTCCTTACCGATGAAGGCGTCCGCACCGCGCGTGCCAGGCAACTACGGACTTTCGGTCGGCGCGGTCTCGACCTGCGCCACTTCAGTTCACTGGCCGGGCACCTGCTGTTACGGACCTGGGAGCGCGCCGAACGGATTCACATGGCGATGCTGGCCCGTGGTTTCTCCGGCGAAATTCATTCGACACGCAGACAAAGTCATTTCGGTAAACCGGAACTTATCTTCACCGTCTGCTGGGTCGCCCTGTTCATCCTGCTGCGTCTCTACAATGCCCCGCAGTTGCTCGGCAGCCTTTTCACAGGAAGCATGCAATGAGCCATCATATCGTCGAAACGCGGCACCTCAAGCACATTTATCCCGATGGGACCATTGCCCTGAAAGATGTCTCGTTCCGCATTGAGCACGGCGAATCGGTCGGGATTATCGGCGCCAACGGTGCGGGTAAATCGACGCTACTGTTACACCTCAACGGCTACCTGACCGCGACCTCGGGCGAGATTATTATCGGCGATGACCCGCTTACGAAAGAGAACCTGGCGGTCATCAGGCGCACGGTCGGGATGGTTTTCCAGGACCCGGACGACCAGCTCTTCATGCCAACCGTCTTCGACGATGTCGCCTTCGGGCCGATCAACCTGGGGTTATCCCGGGCAGACATCGAAGCCCGTGTCAGTGAGGCCCTGTCTCGGGTCGAAGCCGGTGCGTTGCGTGACAAGCCCCCCTACCACCTGTCCTGCGGCGAGAAGAAGCGGGTCGCCATAGCAACCGTGCTTTCAATGCTGCCAGAGATTCTGGTGCTCGATGAACCGACCAACGGCCTCGACCCGTATGCAAGACGCCTGCTTATCGCCCTGCTCAAGGGCTTCCATCACACACGCATCGTGACCAGCCATGATCTCGACATGATTTTTGAGCTCTGCGAGCGCACCATAGTGCTGCATGAAGGCGAAGTCATGGCGGACGGCCCGACCCTGGAGATCTTCCGGGACAACGCGTTGCTGAGCACCTGTCGCCTTGAAAAACCTCTTGCCATGCAAGGCTGCCCGGTCTGCTCACCAGAACACAGACCCCTTCCGGAGCGACCCCCCCTGGTCAAACCTCACAGTCGAAAACCTCACCAACACGACCATTGATGTTGGCACATGAACGGCTATTGTTAAATTTGCATGCCTTTTTCGCGACTGGTGGGCAGCTTGGCCTGTGCCAGAGGGACCTGAAGCGGACCAGCCGGACACGGGTGTGTTTTTTAGCCAAGGTAAACATTTTTATTTAGACAAAAACAGACAAACGCGCTACCTTGCTCACGCACAAAGGTCAAAAGGTCAGACCAAATGGCGAAGTCACTCCAGAAATGGTGGGTTTTGGCCAGCAATGCGAAAAAACCGCGATCAGCTGTTTGACAAATGCTTATTTTACGAGACTTTTTAACTTGTACCACTGGCACCAACTTTGCTCTTGATTCAAACCTGATGCCATCCTGGAGAGGATGGCGAACAAACCCATTTCCTGCGGAGGTCAAATTCCCATGAATATTCACGAGTACCAGGCCAAGGCGATCCTGCGAAATTTCGGGGTTCCGGTTCCGGAAGGTCACGTGGTCTACAACAGCAACTCGGCCCGCGACTGGGCCAAGCGCATAGGCGAAGGGCCCTGGGCGGTGAAAGCCCAGATCCACGCCGGTGGTCGCGGTAAGGGCGGCGGCGTCAAGATCGCCAAGACCGCTGACGAGGTCAAACAGTTCGCCAGAGAGATGTTCGGCATGACCCTGGTGACCCATCAGACTGGCCCGGAAGGCAAAATCGTCAAGCGTGTCCTGATAGAGAATGGCTGCGACATCGCTGACGAATTCTACCTCTCCTTCCTGGTCGACCGGTCAACTGACAAGGTCACTTTGATGGCTTCGGCCGAAGGCGGTATGGATATCGAGGAAGTTGCGGCCAAGACGCCCGAGAAGATCTTCTTCGAGGCCGTCGACCCCACGGTAGGACTGGCCGCTTATCAGGCCCGCAAGGTTGCCTTCAAACTTGGCTTTGGCATTGCTCAGGTCAAGCAGGCGGTGCCGTTGCTAATGAACCTGTACAAGGTTTTTGTCGATGCCGATTGTTCTCTGCTCGAGATCAACCCGCTGGTTCTGACCGGTGACGGCAACCTGCTCTGCCTCGATGCCAAATTGAACTTTGACGACAACGCGCTGTTCCGTCACCTGCGTATCCGTGACCTGCGCGACTACGATGAAGAGGACGCCAACGAGATCGAAGCTTCACAGTACGACCTCTCCTACATTGCCCTGGATGGTAACATCGGCTGCATGGTCAATGGCGCCGGCCTGGCGATGGCGACCATGGACATCATCAAGCACTACGGTGGTGACCCGGCCAACTTCCTCGACGTGGGTGGCGGTGCCACCATCGAACGCGTCACCGAGGCCTTCAAGCTGATCCTCTCCGACGACAAGGTGAAAGGGATCCTGGTCAACATCTTCGGCGGCATCATGAAGTGCGACGTGATCGCGACCGGAGTCATCGAAGGGGCGAAGCAGCTCGGCGTCAAGGTGCCGCTCGTGGTACGCCTGGAGGGCACCAACGTCGAACTCGGCAAAAAGATGCTCGCCGAATCGGGACTGAACATCGTCAGCGCCGACGGCATGGCGGATGCCGCCGAAAAAATTGTCAAAGCAGTTAAAGGTTAGCGGAAAGGGGGCAGGGGAAGATATATTTCCTCACAATGCTTGCCGCTCACCTCTGAACTGAATCAATAGGAGAGAATACGATGAGTATACTGGTTGACAAAAATACACGCGTTATTACCCAGGGGATCACCGGTGCCACCGGTCTCTTCCACGCCCAGGGTGCCCGTGACTATGGCACCCAGATGGTCGGTGGCGTGACACCCGGCAAGGGTGGTACCAAAATCGACGGCTTCCCGGTCTTCGATACGGTCGAAGATGCCGTCAAGGCAACCGGCGCCAATGCTTCGGTCATCTATGTGCCGCCGATCGGCAGCGCCGACGCAATCATGGAAGCGGTCGATGCCGGTATCGAACTGGTGATCTGCATCACCGAGGGCGTTCCGGTGCTCGACATGGTCAAGGTCAAGAAATACATGGAGGGCAAGAGCTGCCGCCTGGTCGGCCCCAACTGCCCCGGCGTGATCACTCCGGAAGAATGCAAGATCGGCATTATGCCGGGCTACATCCACAAGAAGGGCCCGGTCGGTGTCGTATCACGCTCAGGAACCCTGACTTATGAAGCGGTCTGGCAACTGACCACCCGCAATATCGGTCAGACCACCTGCGTCGGCATCGGTGGCGACCCGGTTAACGGCACCGACCACCTGGATGTCTTAAGAATGTTCGAAGATGATCCGGCGACCGAAGCGGTCATCATGATCGGTGAAATCGGCGGCGACGCCGAAGAGCAGGCGGCCGCGTTTGTTCGCGACCACATGACCAAGCCGGTGGCGGCATTCATTGCCGGAGCCACGGCTCCTTCCGGCAAACGTATGGGTCACGCCGGTGCGATCATTTCCGGCGGCAAAGGCGATGCTGCGAGCAAGAAGGCTTTTCTGCGTGAATGTGGCGTGAGCGTTGCCGACAGCCCGGCCGAAATGGCTGAAGCCCTGTTGAAAATCTGGCAACCCTGAGCTTGTCCTGATATTGATTAAAAAAGGACCGGCCTATGGCCGGTCCAGGCTGCTGACAAAGTTCAGCAAAAATTCATGATAGAGAGGGCAACAGATGGTTGATCTGTTGCCCTTTTTCATTTTAATCCAGTGATTTAAAATACAAAGGCAAAATCGTCGGGGTTGCCCGCCAGACGCCTTCACTTTTCTCCGTAGCGGCAACGAAAACGTAAGCAAAAAACACCTTTCTCGCTTGCGGAGGGCATCTCCTTTGCTCGTGATTTCTGCAGCATCTATCAAGTTAATTCCATCCGATTAATGAGGCTATACTTGCCCTCGTGATCCAAGGGCTCTGTGAGCCTCTCCTGTGTGACTTAGAAGGGTTACAAAGCTTTTAATAAATATAGACTTTCCACAGTAGAGGCAACCCTCCACAAATGGAGAGGCCCTCTACACAGAGCCTCGGATTCTGCGATGGAAGTATAGACTCTTGAAGTCACTTAGAACTAGACTGGATTGATGCTGCCTCCCTTACGAGCAAGACATGCCAAGCGCAGCGCAAGTTTCTTTTGCTTCGTTTTCTTTGTCGCTACAAAGAAAAGTGAAGTTGTCTGTCGGAGCAACCCCGACGGTTTTTGATTTTGTCTTTGAATTTCAGAGTCCAACAAATCAAGGGCAACAGATTAACCATCTGTTGCCCTAAGCTCCATTAAAGCTCCAACTCTCAACCAGCACCTACTTCGGTTCCATTGGCGATTCCTGGTCCTCCTTGAGGGGCGAACCCCAGAAAGTTCCCAGGACCTTTTGATCGCGTTCGCTGAGGATGGCCCCCCGCTCAATCATGCGTTGCATGAGCTCTTCTAGGTCGGCCTGCTGGCCGATTGCCTCATCCACCCTTGCCCTCGTATGACAGATAGTGCAGCGAGCTTCAATAGTATTCTGAAACTCACCACTCTCCGGCAGGCGATGGGGATCATGCACGGCTCCGGGAACAGCGGCCGCTGTCATGGGCAAGAGCAACAAGCCGAACAAAAGTGCCGATCGGTTAAATCTGCTATTCACGCACATAGGTATCAATATCCGTTTCATGGACCATGCCCATCATATGGGCATATTCCGACTCAATAATCGCATAATGGTTCTCTGTCTCCCGGGCCATCCGCTCGAATACGGCGCGGACAGCAGGGTCAACGATGCGGGACGCCGTCATGATGCAGACTTTTTACCAGGTCTTCCTCTTCCTTCAGCGCCAACTCCATGGCTTTGCGCTCATGGACATTCTCGTCAAGGGCCTTTTCCAGATGCTTGAGCATGGCATGACCCTTGGATGGCGGCGTGGAGATAAAATCCTCGAAAGAACCGAGGTCACTGCCCGTATAGATATCGAAAAAATGACCGGCATGCTCGCGCTCTTCTTTAGCCAACTGCTCAAAGATCTTTTTGCCGCGCTCATTATTGGTCAACGCCGCTGCCTTGAGATAGAAATCCATGACATCTTTTTCGGTTTGGATTGCCTGCTTGATCGCATCGAGCAGACTTGGCTCCTGGTTCATCCATGCTCTCCTTTCAAGACGGTAATCGGCCTTTGATTCTCTTGTTTGCGATGCTCTGCCGATACAATCAGATGAAAGCTCTGACCGTTTGGACTACTCTGACGGCTCTTCCACTTGATCCTCGACCCATGCGTCAATTTTATCACCATCCGCATCGGCAAGATCGAGGAAGCGCATCCCCATCCCCGGCTCATGAGGGCTGTTTTTTCTGATAGTGTCGTTTCCAGAGCACCTCACAGCGGCATCGGATCACATGCTTGGGTTTGACCGGTAAGGTCAACTCAATCGTGAACTCTTCGCCTGGCTCGCGGGGCTTTACAGTAGCGATGAAAAGCCCTCCCCGGCTGATATTCTTGGCATAACCGAAAAAGGTTTTCTGACCGTCTTCAATCGGGATTTTCTCGACGATCAGGGGCACCCGCGTGGCAAGACGCTGGTTCTTCTGCTCCGCTTCAAACTCGGGGAGGTCTGGTTCATTCATCGGCATCCTCTTTACTCTACCCGCAGAACGGGCAGGGTCGGTGACGTTACCTGCATCATAGCACAGCTTTTTAGATTTTCGATCGTTTGTCAAGTACTATGCCATATCTGCGACACGTAGCGCTCTCCAACATGCCCCCCAGAGAGGCCGGCGCAGCACAACCCTGCCATGTGAAATATTCCGGCAGGATCTCCTCCGGTTCACCACGTCCGAACTCCGAATCGCACAACAAGTGAATCAATCGCAACGTCCTGAAACCGTCGAACCAGACATGAAATGCCTGCTGAAGCCGGGGATGGCGTTGATGAGTCTTCTGCATTCCCGGCCAGACCGACTGCCAGTCGAGTTGATCGAGATAGCCTGCCAGCACAGGCGAGATCTCTGTCGCAAGGAAGAGAATCTGTTCAGCGTCAGCCGAAATGTTGCATTCGACGAGCTTCAACCAGTCGGACAGGGTGCGAAAAGCAGCAACCGGATAGAAGCGCACACCCTGCTTGTCGCCGGCGAGCAGCCTGGCCATGCTGCGACCGGTGCCGAAAGGAACCCGTTCTGAAACACGCGGCTCCGGGTAGACTAAAGTGCCGGACAACAGGCCGACACCATCCGTCTTGGCCAGCTTCTGCAGAAAATAAAAGTCTTCACCGGCCTTGCGACTGTTCATCCCCCCGCAGCGCACATAGGCGGACGCCCGACAAGCCATGGCGCTGCCAACCGTGTTAAAGGCATATGGTGACCCGGCCAGGCGCAGGCCATATACATAGCTGCGCAGGAAAAGTTCGTAGCGATCAATGGCGGCCTGCTGGTCCGGGTCGACCCCCGGCTGGTGTCGATACGGCAGCACCGCAGCACCTTTAGACGACAGGAGAAAATGCCGATCGATGGTCTGCAGATAATTATCTTCTACCAGGGTATCGGCATCCAGGCCGACCAGCAGGGGATCTCCAGACCAGTCGAGAGACCGCAAAGCCAGATCCATCCCGAGCTTCCGGGCAAAACCGACTCCCGCCCGATGTGCGGGCACTTCCAGACCGGGGCTGACCGCATCGATCCAGGCCAGACAGAGATCCGACCCGTGCGCGTAATCACTCAACCGGGCAAGGTCGATTTCATTCTGCAGCCTGATCTGCCTGTCTGCCCGCTGGCCATGGTTGCAGACAACCACGACCAGAAAACGGTTTGTCCACTCAGGGGGGTTATCGGACAGACTGCGCAGGGTCGCAAAGAGACGATCCCCTTCGGCGAGCGACGGGACCACAACCGCACCACGAAAGTCGGACCGGGCCTCTCCGGCAAGCTGCCAAGGTCCCTTGATCCCATTTCTGTCGAGATAACGTTGTGTGGCAACAGGAGGACCGGTCATTCAATCACATCCTGACAGGCGGCAAGAAGGCCCGTGACAGGATCCTTTTCCGCGTCAAGCCAACAGATATCAACCCCCTGTCGCTGCATGCGCCGGAACCAGGTCTCCTGGCGTTTGGCAAACTGGTGGATGGCGCTGTTGAGTTTCTGGAAAAGGTCGTTGCGATTGAACATACCCTGCAGATACCGGGCGACAAAGCGGTATTCGAGCCCGAAATAATCGAGAGTCTCCCAGGAGACTCCTGCCGCATGCAGGCCCTCGACCTCTTCGATCATACCGTGGTCAAGACGTTCGCGAAGTCTCCGGGTGATCCGCTGCCTTAAGACTTCTCTTTGCCAGCGCAAACCGAAAACCCGCGGCGACAAATCCGGCCAATCGATCGGCTCGGCGACAGGTTGTTTTTCACCTTCAGCGATCTCGATTGCCCTGGTCAGCCGTTCACGATCAGTCAGATCAGTTGTATTGTGCAGCTCAGGACGCAACCTGCACAGACGTTCGACGAGAGCGGCAAGCTCCAGCTCTTCAAGCTCCTGGCGCAAAGGCAGGTTTTTCTCGACCTTGACCAGGTCATAACCACGCAGGACGGCATCGAGATAGAGCCCCGTCCCTCCGGCCAGGATCGGCAGGCTCCCGCGGCTGACAACCTCGCGATACGCGCGCTTGAACTCCTGGACAAAATTGAACAGGCTGAATTCGCAACCGGGGTCAACAATATCGATGAGATGATATGGCGTTGCGCCGTACTCCGCCAGGTCTTTGCCGCTGCCGATATCCAGGCCGCGGTAAACCTGTCGTGAGTCCGCCGAGATAATCTCACCGTTAAGGTGGCGGGCGGCCTGTACCGCCAGATGAGTTTTACCTGAGGCCGTCGGCCCGAGGATAACCAGAAGATTCATAACCGGGCGAGATCCCTTCGGAGATTGTGATAAAAACCCGACAAGTCAAGATCAAGTTATAACCGGATCGCCTGCGTGATGACAACGCGTATTCCTGGTAAGCTTTCCTCTCGACGGGAAATCTGCTATACAGTGTTGACTTTAATGACCCGATGATTGATCAAATCACGAATATCCCGGAACCAGATGTCTATTTCCTCACCAGGCCCGGGGGCAGAACCCGATACCGCAAGGCGACTGTCCCGTTCAGAGCACAAGATCTCCCGCCGCCGGATCGACGAGAACACCCTCAAAGTTCTCTACCGGCTGCACCGCCACGGCTACAAAGCCTACCTGGTCGGCGGCAGCGTCCGGGATCTGCTGCTGGACAGGACTCCCAAGGATTTCGACATCGGCACCGACGCGACTCCACAACAGGTCAAGCAACTGTTTCGCAACTGCTTCCTGGTCGGGCGCCGGTTCCGGCTCGCCCATATCAGGTTCGGCCGCGACCAGGTTATAGAAGTCGCAACCTTCCGCCGCCATCCCAAACCTGAAGAATTCCCGGAGGACCCTGACGAACACGGGTTTTTCATGCAGAACCAGTTCGGCACTCCCCGGCAGGACGCTTTCCGTCGCGACTTTACCATCAACGCCCTGTTCTATGACATCGCCGACTTTTCGATCATAGACCATGTCGGCGGCTTAGACGACCTTGAGAAGCGTCGACTCCGCGTCATCGGCGACCCGAAAATTCGGTTCGAGGAAGACCCGGTGCGCATGCTGCGCGCACTTGAGTTCAGCGCCCGTCTGGACTTTTCTCTCGATGACAGCACACTTACGACGATCACCGAGCAGGCACCGTTGATTGCCGAAGCAGCAACGGCCAGAATCCGCGAGGAGCTGCTGGAGCTTTTCCGTCACGGCGTCGGCGCGGAGGTACTGCAACAGGCCCAAGCCCTCGGACTGATGCAGCCGATGATGGGCGGCTATGTGCCGGGAAAGGTGACCTTCAGATTATTGCAGGAGCTCAACCGGTATTTTCAAAAACTCGGCAAGGTCGACGAAGCGGTACTCCTTGCCGCCCTCTTTATCGATCACTTCTGGCAGAAATGCCCGGTCAAGGCGTCACTTCCGATCAACGAGGTTGTGCAGTCCGCCGGACATCTGATGACCCCCTACTGCGCCCACTTTCACCTGGCCCATGGTCTGCGCCACCAGGCCCGCGAGCTGCTGGTCGGCTGCTATCGCTTTGCCCGCGGCCTGGGCCATCGTGGACAGAAGCGCTTCCTGCAAAACCCGGGGACACCTCTTGCCCTGGAAATGTTTCGCCTGTGGACAGAGGCCAGCGGCGGCGACAGGGCGTTGCTGGCCACCTGGCAGAAGGCGCTGCATACCCGTGACGAAATATCCCATCAACCTTCCAGAGACGCCACCCGGCGCACCCGCCGGAGGCCCCGGCGGCGACGCCAGAGCACCCCGGCATAAATACAAGTCTAAATTTTTTTCAGCAGTTCCCTCAGATATGCCCGTTCCGTTTCGCTTAACGGTCGATCTCTGAAAACCGCCCCCTGGTACACTTTCGCAAAGTCCCGACACCGGTCATCATCAAGCCGCTCGCCGAGTTCAGTCAACCCGCTTGCCGGAGAAACCGTATCCTTCCCGTAACGCTTGCGTACCCGGAGCCTGAAATCTTCCAGCAGGCGGGCCTCGGCAGAGAGCCGCTTCCTTCGTCGCAGCAGAACCACCAGAATCGTGCCGGGAAGCAACCAGGCAACCCAGAGGTATTGCCTGACCTCGAACTCTCCGGATCGAATGCCACGAAATTTCTCGCGGGTTTGATTGAGGATCTCCACCTGGCGGGCAAAATCAAACAGCAGAACGGTCTGCACCCACCGGTAGTTAAGACTGTCTATCAACCGCTGCAGGGCGCTCAAACTGGCCGCCCGGCGAATATTAAAAGCGCTGGTTGCATTGACCGCCCACTGACTTGGGTCGATGCGGACCCAGCGGTTATCTTCGGTCAGCACCTCGACCCAGACATGGGCCGTGTCTTCGGTCACCAGGTAATAACCTCCAAAGGGATTGTATTCACCTCCGTAATATCCCCCGACCAGTCGTGCCGGGATTCCCGACAGTCGTGCCAGCGTGACGTAAGCCGAGGCAAAGAACTCGCAATAACCGCGTTTCTTGTCGAACAGGAATTCATCGACCGGGTCCGGCCCTCCGGGCAGATCGTCCTGGGCATAACTGAGCTGCTGATTGCGGAAGAAATCCGCCAGGGCATCGAGTCGGCCCTGCCCCTTTTTCGTACTGGCCATGATGCCTGCGGCGACCTGCCGTACACGTTCGGATACCTGCTCAGGCAGGGTCAGATAAAAACCCCGATCGATCCGGTTCTGGACCTTAAGATCAGCGCCGGGGTGACTGACCTGCTCTAGCCGGTATGGGTGGTCAAGCGCGGACCTTGAGACAAACACATAATCGTCGTTGCTTACATTTCGGGGACCGGAGACCTGGGACGGCCGATCCAGGGTGATCAGATAGCGATCGGACCTCGCTTCCGGATAGATTGTCAGTTTGACCGTGCGGTTGCCTTCGGTGATCCTGGAATTCTCTTTCGGCGGCTGAACCCTGACCCATCTGCGCCCTTCGGGCTGGTTGAGCACCAGCGCCCGCCAATAGAGATTGTCCTGGGAGATCTCCCCAACCTCAGCACGGAAAGCAAGTCTCTTGTTTGCCGAGATCCGCGCATAGGCTCCGGGTTGCACACTTTCCGCCAGGCCAACATTTGCAGTGCCCCCCGGGTTGAGAAAATTCCAGAGCGGGTGGCGGGTCCGTGGCAGGACGAAAAAGAAGACCAGCATAAGGAGCAGGGAGACGACGGGCATGATCAGGCTGACCTTCACCAGCTTGTAAAGATCTTCCCGGGGCAGAGCCAGGCGCTTGTCAGTCACGAACACGGTCAGCAGAACCAGGCCGAGTGTGACGCAAAACACCATCAGCACCAGGTAAGTCAGGAAGCCGAAGCCAAGGCCAAGGTCGAGACTGATCAACGATGACGCGGCAAGGATGAACAGCCCCAGGACAAAGATCTGCAGGTAGTCGCGGGATTCTTTTGGTGTCAGCAAGCGAATGGCCAGCAGAACAATCATGGCCTGAGCAACCGGTGTCGCCACATCGGCCCTGGTGATCTGGATTCCATAATATGCGATCCCGGCAACCGCGACCATTGTGGCAGTCAACGTGTTGAGAGGATAACGTCCGTAACGGTCGCACCAGAGCCCCCCGAGGACACCGACCACAGCAACCCCGATGACAAGAGGTGACAGGAATGGCAGCACGGGTGCCAGCGCAAGCACGGCAACGCCGCTGCCGAGCAGATTCAGAAGTGTTTTAATCCGTACCATAGAGAGCCAGCGTCTTGAGCAGCATGAGTTTGTGTTGCCGGGTGGCCCCGGGGGGAATCTCCATCGCTGCAGATTTGAGACCGACCGGTCGGCCGGAACGCAGCAGGCGGGTGACCAGATAGGTGCAATAGCTTAACCTCTGCTCGAGACCTGCTCCCGGAATCGCATCCAAATCGATGGTAACCGGGGTGTGTGAGGCGGCGGAGAGCTCCTTGACCTTGAGGCGGTCGTGTCGTGCCGAGAGCTTCCAGTGAATCAGCTTGAGAGGTTCGCCGCCCCGGTAGTCGCTGATGTGGCTGACGTCACCTTCCTGGCCTTTCATCCAGTGCGCATGTGCCCCGCGCAGACCACCGGGGTCCGGCTGCTGGAGATCGTTATAGGGTAGGGGCCTGGGGAAGACGGTAACCTGCCGATCAATCTGAACGACCAGACTGCGGATAAAAAAATTGATCGGGAATCGTGACCTGACTGTTGCCGTTGCCAGCAACCGCTGACCGCGACCGTTCAGAACGGCTTCGAGGCTTTTGCTTCTCGACTGCCCCGGGTCAACCAGCGGGAAAAGAACGACCTGTTCCCCGAGAGCGACCTCCATCAGGAAAACCGGCAACCAGCGCCGGTTGTTCTCCAGGTTGATGCTGAACAGGGTAGGCAGGCCGTCGTAGACTTCTTCGGGCGGGGTGCAACTGATCCTGATCTTCGACAGGTTCCACTTGCCGAGAATTCCTGAAATAGCCATAAAGCCAAGCAGGGCGGAGGCCATCAGGTAGATCAGGTTGTTGCCGGTGTTGACGGCTGCAAAACCGAGCAACAGGGTGATCACAATATAAAGGATCCCGGCCCGGGTCAGCTTCAGGCCAAAGGAACCGGAACTTCGTCGAGCAGCGATTGCAGTAACTCCTTGCGATCCAGAGTTTCGTTCTCCGGGTACATAATCAGGCGGTGAGCACAAACCGGCACGAAGAGTGACTTGACATCCTCGGGGATGACGTGGTCGCGGCCGGCCAGGAAAGCGTGACTGCGGGCCGTTTCAGCCAGGTTGATACCGCCGCGGGTCGACACTCCGGCGAGCAGCATCGGATGTTCGCGGGTGGCTGAGACGAGCAGATAGATATATTCCGTGATCTTCTCGGAAAGCTGGACAGTGGTGCGGATCGCCTCGCGGGCACGCAGCAGTTCGTCGATCGTCAACAACGGTTTTATCTCGCGGATCCCCTCTCTGATGCTGCCGGTCTGGATAATCTTCTTTTCCATCGCTTCCGGCGGATAACCGATCCCGGTCGTAACCAGAAACCGGTCGAGCTGTGATTCCGGCAGTGGGTAGGTGCCGACCTGCTCGACCGGGTTCTGCGTGGCAATCACCATGAACGGATCGGGGAGTCGATAGGTTTTCCCTTCAATCGTCACCCTGTGCTCCTCCATTGCTTCAAGCAGTGCACTCTGGGTCTTCGGCATAGCCCGGTTGATTTCATCGGCCAGGACCAGGTTATTGAAAACCGGCCCTTCCATGAAATTGAACCGGTTATTGTTGCGATCATAGATCGAAAGTCCGGTAATATCCGATGGCAACAGGTCACTGGTACACTGGATGCGCCCGAAAGATAGCCCCAGGGCGTGGGCCAGGGCCAGGGCCAGAGTCGTCTTGCCGAGCCCCGGGATATCTTCGAGGAGCAGATGACCGCCGGAAAGCAGTGTCATCATGGCCAGCTTCAAGGCCTTGACTTTACCCTTGAGATAACGATCGGCAAGGGTCTCGATGACGTTCAGAATGGGCAGACGCGGATCATTCGACATGGGAGAGACGACTCCTTGAGTTTGATATTAACCGGGCATGTACCGCCGGCGAAGGTACTTGAAGACTTCCATTGCCACCAGCAGAAAACCGGCCAGGCCCAGCAAGTTGAGCCAGGCACTGAGACTGACCGGTGCAACGCCGAGGATCCGTTGCATGAACGGCCATTGCATGATCAGGATGTGCAGGCTCTGGGCAATCAGCACCCCGCCGATCAGCAGCGGATTCCGTCTCAGTGGGACCCGGAAAGCCGAAACCCGCTCGGATCTGCAGTTGAAAACATGGACGTTTTGTAACAGTACCATCAATAATAGCACAAAGTTACGGGCCTCTTGCACCCCCATTCCCTGGGCAAGCAGCCAGGCCCAGGTGGAAAAGGCCAGGGCCCCCATGGTCAGACCCGAAATGACTGTCTGCGTCACCATCAACCGGTTAAACAAACCCTCATCGGTCGATCGAGGTTTACGCCTCATGACCCCGGGCTCGCCGCCTTCAAAGGCAAGCGCGACATCCTGTATGCCGTTGGTCACCAGGTTCAGCCACAGTAACTGTACCGCCCCCAGGGGCAGCGGCAGGCCGGACACCAGGGCCAGGCTGAACAGTACGATTTCGGCGCCGCCGGTCGAGATCAACAGATAGACAACCTTGCGGATGTTGTCATAGGCGAACCGGCCTTCTTCGATTCCAGCCACCAGTGAAGCAAAATTATCGTCAGCGATGATGATCGATGCGGTCTCCTTGGCCACATCGGTGCCGGTCCCCATGGCAACGCCGATATGGGCCTTGCGCAATGCCGGGGCATCATTTACCCCGTCGCCGGTGACCGCGGTGAAATGCCCCCGCTGATTCAGGGCCTCGACGATCATCAGCTTCTGCAACGGCGTGACCCGGGCAAAGACGCCGATCCGATCAAAAGCCTCCTGCCATTCGGGAGCCTCCAGATCGATCGACTCAAGCTGTTTGCCGGTCAGCATGTCCGCCTCACTTGCCGCCAGCTCAAGCTCCCGGGCGATGCCGAGAGCTGTCGCCGGATGATCGCCGGTCACCATGACCACACGGACTCCGGCCTGGCGACATCTGGCAATCGCGTCCCGAACGTCCTGGCGCAGCGGATCGATAAAAGCGACCAGGCCGAGCAGGGTCAGGGGCGGCACCATCTCAGGGCCGGCGGGATGGTTGATCCACTGTGCTGTTATGAGGACCCTTGGCGATCGCCAGGACCCGATAGCCTTCACGTCCAAGACGCAGGGTTTCTCCTTCGACTTCCAGGGGATCGATGGGCAACGGCCCGTCCGGTCCGGCCATCGTATCGCAAAAATCGATAACCTGCTCAACCGCTCCCTTGATAATGCAGGTGGCCTCTTCAGCACGGACAAAACGCGCAGCGTAGCGCTGCTCCGATTCAAAGGGGATGTCCCCAAGGACGATGTGCCGGTCGATTTCCGCTTCCGGATCAAGTCCAAGCTTATGTGCCAGGGCCAGCAGCGCCACGTCCATGGCATCGCCCTGGTGCAGCCACTCACCGAGAACGAAACGCAAGGAGGCCTCGTTGCACAGGATACCGGCCAGGGCCAGTTCTCGCAGACGGTCCGTTTCGCAGGCTTCCGGCACCGAGCCATCATGACGGGCAACCTCCCCCGACCCGGCATAGCCTTCGCCGCTGACCCGGTAAGAGCGCCCTTCCGGCAGCCAGATCTGGCGGACCGTCTGACGGTTCACCGTCAAGGTCCCGGTTTTGTCACTGGCGATACAGGTGCAGCTGCCCAGCCCTTCCACAGCCGTCAACTTGCGCACAATAACGTTGCGGCGGGCCATCCTGGTCGTCGCAATCGACAGGGCAACGGTCATGGCCACCGGCAGCCCTTCCGGGATAGCCGAGACCGCCAGGGCCACCGCCATCAGGAAGACCTCGTTGAACGGCGTGCCCTGCGAGAAGGCAACAACCGCCAGCAAAACAACAAAGCCAACCACCAGGTAACTGACCTGGCGGGCGAACTGCTCCATACGGATCACCAGCGGCGGTTTGACCACTGCAGTCGTGGCGACCGCTGCTGCAATTGAACCGACCTCGGTCTGCTGTGCCGTTGCGACCACGACACCGACCCCCCTACCCTGGGTTACGCTGCTACCGGCAAAGGCAAGGTTGCCACGCTCACTCAAGAGTGCCGCTTCCGGGTAAACGCCCACCTGTTTGACAACCGCCTGGGATTCACCGGTCAACAGCGACTCATCGACAGACAGGTTGTGGATATCCAGCAAACGGACATCAGCCGGAACCCGGTCGCCCGATTCAAGGACAACGATATCACCTGGAACCAGGTTTTCCGCGTCAAGATCCTGAACGTGGTTGTCACGCCTGACTCGACAGGTAATTTTCAGAAGTTCCTGCAGGGCCGCGGCACCACGCTCGGCCTTCCATTCCTGGAAAGTGCCCAGCAAGGCGTTCAGCAGGATCACGGCAAAGATAAAGCCGGCATCGGTCCATTCGCCAATCGCCATAGAGACCAGGCCGGCGGCAATCAGAATGTAGATCAACGGACTGAGGAACTGGTGGATAAAGATGGTGGCGAGACCGGGCGGCGGCTTGCCGGGCAGCAGGTTGGGCCCATATTGATCCAGACGGACTGCCGCCTCGCTGCTGGTCAGACCCTGCCGGCAACTTCGTGTTCTGGCGAGGACTTCGGAATCCTCCAAGGCATGCCAGGAAACGTTCGAGGATGTGGTCTTTGCCACGTCCCTGGTCATCAGCTCCTCCCGACTGCTGCAAAACCCGATCACAATTATTCGTTCATGGAAACCCTTGCAGATGAATTATATCAGGTTGTACAGGGCTTCGAAGCAAAAGGAGCCTCAGCGTGGTTGACGCACTTGCGCCACTATGGTTAAATCCTACCGTTGAAAGGGAGTCTTACACGTCATGAATTCAGCCTACCTCGGGCTAGGCAGCAACCTCGGCAACCGGATGGCTTTCCTGCGCAGCGGACGCGATACGCTGGTCGATCAATCTGGGATCGTACTGATCCGGGCAGCCGGGGTGTACGAGACCGAAGCCGTGGGCGGCCCACCGGAAAACCCTCTTTTCCTGAACACGGCCCTGCAGATAGAGACCTCTCTGGAGCCGCAGCAATTGCTCGCAACCTGCATGGCTGTCGAGGACGAGTTCGGGCGTTCCCGCCCGGTACGCTGGGCTCCCCGGACCCTTGATATTGATATCCTGTTTTACGCTGACCAGGTCATTTGCGATGAGAACCTGACCATTCCACACCCCAGGCTCCAGGAACGCGCTTTTGTCCTGGCACCTCTTCGGGACATTGCACCCGACCTCAGGCACCCGCTGCTTGAGCAAACCATCAGTGAGCTGGCCGGAAGCGCCGGCGTCGAGGAACTTGTGCCGATGCGCACAAGCTGGTAATCACAATGCTGGTGCGTCTGTTGATCTGGCTGATTGTCGGTTTCCTGGTTTACACGGTATTCCAGATGATCAAACAGGCCATACTGAAGCCACCCGGAACACCGCCGGAGAAAACCAGCCGCGGAGAAGAAATGATCCGCGACCCGGAATGCGGAACCTATGTGCCACGCAACGATGCGATAAAAGCCCATGCCGAGGGCAAAACCTGCTATTTCTGCTCGACAGAATGCCGGGACAAATACCTGGAACGCAACTGACTGCTGCGTTATCTCTTTCATATAACCTGATACAAGGAGCGAATAGATGAAATTTTTTATCGATACAGCTGACGTCAAGGAAATTGCGGCGGCAACAGAACTGGGCCTCGTCGACGGGGTGACCACCAACCCATCGCTGGTCGCCAAAAGTGGCCGGGATTTCCACGATGTTCTCAAAGAAATCATCTCGCTGGTTGACGGGCCGATCTCAGCGGAAGTCGTGGCAACAGACGCCGCAGCCATGATCAACGAAGCCGAAGTACTGGCAAAGCTCGACCCCGAGAAAATCGTCATCAAACTGCCGTTGACCGAAGAGGGGCTGAAAGCGACCAAGGCATTGAGCCAGAAGGGGTTCAAGACCAACCTGACCCTGATCTTCTCGCCTTTGCAGGCATTGCTGGCCGCCAAGGCCGGCGCCACCTATGTCTCCCCCTTCGTCGGCCGGCTCGATGATGTCGGTCATGAAGGGATGGAATGCGTCGAACAGATTCGCACCATATTTGACAATTACGGTTATGGCACCGAGATCATCGTTGCCTCGGTACGCAGCCCGCAACACGTCCTGCAGGCCGGGATGATCGGCGCCGATATCTGCACGATTCCTTACAGTGTCATGCTGCAGCTAACCAAGCACCCGCTGACCGACATCGGCCTGGAGAAGTTCCTCGCCGACTGGCAGAAGCATGTTGCGAAATAGGCTTCTGCCTCTGCCAAATTAAGGAGTCTTGATGATATAGCAAGGTAACCTCATTCCATTTGAACGTGTCATTCTGATGACCCTTTAGAGGAGGAGAAAATTATCATGAGATGGATTCTGGCCAGTTTTTTAGTCGTTACTTTTTTTGTTGCCCCCCTCTCCGCGCAAGAATTGACCGGCACCCTGCAACAGATTCAAAAGTCCGGAAAAATCAAGCTCGGCTACCGTGCGTCTGTGCCCCCCTTGTCCTTTTTGAATAAAGACGGCGCTCCCGTCGGCTACTCGATTGATCTCTGTGAGGAAATTGCCACAGCGGTCAAGCAAAAAATTGGCAGCGATGTCAGCGTCGAGTATGTCCCTGTGACTTCTGCAGACCGCTTTGATGCCTTGACCGAAAACCGGATTGACATTCTGTGCGGTGCGACAACGAAAACCCTTACCCGTGGTGAAAAAGTCGATTTCACGCAACTGACCTTCGTCACCGGCGGTTCCTTCATGTCCCTGAAAAAAACCAAAATCATGAACAATTTTGAGGGCAAGAAAATCGGTGTTTCAAAGGGCACGACCACGGCCGAAAAGCTGAAAAAGCTTCTTGAGGAAGCGCAGACAAAAGCCGAGATTGTCCTGATGAACTCCTCGGCAGAAGCTCTCGAGGCACTGAACAAGGAGGAAATCGACGCGATTGCCGCCGACCAGGTGGTTCTCATCGGGCTGGCCCTGACCTCGGGCAACCCCGGCAACTACTCGGTTCTTCCCGACCTGTTCTCCTATGAACCCTTTGCGCTGGCTGTCAGACGCAATGATGCAGACTTCCGCCTGGTCGCGGATCGCGTGATCGCGGACCTGTACAGAACCAGGCAGATCCTGAAGATTTACGACCGGTGGTTCGGCGTTTTTGCCCAGCAGAGATCGACGGCCTTTGATGCGCTGATCCAGCTCAGTGCGATTCCGGAGTAACCGAATTTTTTATCTTCATTACCCATTAGAACAGGAGTTTGACATGCAGAACACCTTACATAAAATTTTGCCTTTGCTCGCGGCAGCCCTGATTTCAACCCTCTGTTTCGCAAACGTCGCTTCGGCCGGAAGTGATGCCATGGACGAAGCCGAGCTATGGGCGGGCATTTCCGAAGAGATTAACGAGGCTCCGGATTCTGAGGATGACAAGGCTGGTGAACGCAAATGGACACTCAAAATTGGACTGGGCGGTGGCGTTTCACCCGATTATGAAGGCTCCAACGACTACGAGTTCGGCTTTGGCCCTAACATCACCGCTGCCTGGCGGAATACGATCTTCTACAAGGGCAAATCCCTGGGCGTCAACATCATCCGGCAAAAGAATCTCAAAGCCGGCCTGATCGCGGCCCGGGCAGCAAAGCGCAAGGAAGATGACAATGACAAACTGGAGGGCCTCGGTGACATTGATGGTGGCCTCGAGGTAGGGGGGTTCGTTTCTTACAAGAACAAACCGTGGCGTTTCAAGGCAGAGGCCCGACAGGAAGTCGACTCCGGGCACGAAGGCGCACTGGTCGAGCTGAGCGTCGGCACGGATCTGCCGTTTACCAAGCCGCTGGCGTTTATCGAACTCGGCACAACCTGGGCGAGTGACGACTACATGGAGAGCTTTTTCAGTGTCGATTCAAAACAGTCCGCAAACTCGGGTCTTGACAAGTACAATGCAGACGCCGGCATCAAGGATGTCAACATCAGCATCTCGACCGGCTACCCGATCACCGATCGCTGGCGGATCGGTGCTATGGTGGAGTACAAGAGGCTTCTGGGCGATGCGGCAGACAGTCCCGTCGTCGACGACAAGAACCAGTTTGTTGCCGGGACTCGGTCTTTCCTATCATATGGGCTCCAAGTTCCTCGCGGAAGAACTTAAATAGTCGACAAGAAGCATCAGACGATATTCCGAACACGATTCGTCCCGTGCAACTGATTTTCATCAGGAGCCATTATGAGCTGGATAAAAAATCATGCCATACGCGTTTTGGCCTGCTCTGCCTGTGTGGTCATGCTTAGCTGCGGCCCGCTGTTTGCGGACAGATTACGTCTTGTCCAGGGGGCAGACTGTTTACGTCCCGGTTTATTCGAATATCTACAGCTCTCCCAAAGCGGTGCCGAACAACCTGGCCAATATCCTGAGCATCAGGAATACGGACCTTACCCGCGCCATACATGTTACCGTGGTCGATTATTACGACACCAAGGGGCAAGCTGGTAAAAAAACATTACACTGAAGCTCGTAACCCTGGCTCCTCTGGAGTCAACGCACATATACATCCCGGAAAAAGAGAAAGAGGGCGGCTTCGGTGCAAACTTCATCGTCAAGTGGGTCGCCGCGAAGAGGTTAATGCACCGATCATAGAGTGCGTTATGGCCGGCAATCAAGGACGGGCGTTTGTTACGTCCGGCCGGGTTATCAAAGAATCGGCACAATAAAACAGGGTGCCTGTGAAGTCCGCCAATCGTCCATCGCTTTACCGTCAACCCGTCGCTGGAGAAGGGGACCCTTCCGAACAGCCGGTGCCCTGTTTTGCACTCCTGTCAAGAAGAGGGCCATACTCTAGACCCTTATCTGACCTTTATGGTCAGGGTATTCATGATGCATCCTTAAAAATCCCTGCTATAATGACACCGTCATTCTTTACTGTTCACTCACATCAATCATCATGGAGACATCAGCATGAAAAAATTGTTCGTTCTGTTACTCGTTATTTTGTTCCTCGCCGGCTGTGCACCGCCGCAGAACAATCAGGAAAAAGGCACTCGCTACGGGGCCCTGGGCGGCGCTGCTGGCGGCGCCCTGCTGGGGCAGGTGATCGGCGGCAATACCAAGGGCACCTTGATAGGTGCGGGCGTGGGCGCCGTGGCCGGTGGCGTAATCGGCAACCAGGTTGGCAAAAGCATGGATGAGCAGGAGGCCGCCATGCGCCGCGAGCTGGCTTCTGTCGAAGCCGCCAATATCCAGCGCAACGCTGATGTTCTGGCGGTCACCTTCAAGTCGGACTACCTGTTTGCGGTTGGCTCTGCCAACCTGAATGCCGGGGCTTTCAACGAGATCAGCCGGGTCAGCCGGGTTCTCAACCAGTATCCCGACACCACCATCCAGGTCGCCGGGCACACGGACAGCACCGGCTCAGAGCAGTCCAACCAGACCCTTTCGGAGAATCGCGCCTCAAACGTCAAGAATGCACTGGTCGGCCAGGGCGTCAACCCCAACCGTATCACCACGATTGGTTTTGGCGAATCGGCACCGATCGCCGACAACAGTAACGAATCCGGACGTCAGCTGAATCGCCGGGTTGTCATTACAATCCAACCGCGTAACGCGTAAAGCTTCACTTTCAAAGGAGAAAAGCACATGCGTATCAAATCTGTTCTTTTGACCATCCTGTTGCTGGCCATTCCGTTCCTGTCTATTGCCGAGGACGCCAATTTTTGCGAAAAAAAATCATGATGGATCAAAAAAGACTGATCGTCATGGACAACATGGAACTGACCGAGGCGGAAGGCAAGGCGTTCTGGCCGGTCTATGAGAAGCACCAGGAAGAGCTGTTCCAGGTCAATCAACGCGGTGCAAAGCTGATTCTGGCCTATGCCGCCGCCTACCAGACCCTGACCGATGAGCAGGCCGTGAAACTGATAGATGAATACTATGACATTCAGGATGACCGCCTGGCGGTCATGAAGAAAATGGCCAGCGATGTGGGCAAGGTTCTGCCCGGCAAGAAGGCCTTCCGGTATATGCAGGTTGAATCAAAGCTGTCCGCGATCGGCCGCTACGAACTGGCCAAAGCGATTCCGCTGGCACAGTAGTTATAAAACCAATAGAACCGTCAGTCAAATACAACAGCCGGGGCCCCTATGGGCTCCCGGCTGTTTATTTGACGGACATTGCAAAATCGATGCACAACTAAAATTGAGGCCTGGCCAAGAACCGCCATTTAGTCTTTACTTTACCAGGGTTAACTTTGTGTCTTAGCGTTGGTGGCTCGCCTTATCTTGTGTCGCACGTTTCAACAGTGAACACCGCGTCGGCTTTCCCTCGCGCTGACTGTCACAACAACCGGCAGTTTCCGGGAGACCCAGAACGCGCGCCCGATCAGCACCAAAAGAACCATCGCAGCCAGATTCCCCCACACGCTCACTGCGTGCGCCTCCGACGTAGTCACCCAGCGAGTTATATCCAGACCGGCCCAGGCGTAGAATTCATTGACCAGCCAGCCGAGCACCAGGGAACAGCAGGCAATCACAGACAGGTAAACCAGCGTTGCCTTGCGCCCCCAGAAGCGCGCGACGACCGTCAGGGTTGCGGCATTGGTCGCCGGACCCGCGAGAAGAAAAACCAGTGCCGCTCCCGGGGACAAGCCTTTCAACACCAATGCTGCAGCGATCGGCGTCGAGGCGCTGGCACACATGTAGAGCGGGATACCGACCAGCAGCATCAGCACCAGCGAAGCCGCCTGGTATTCGAACAGCATGGCAAAAAACCCATCCGGGACCAGGGTTGCCACCAGCCCGGCAATCAGCACCCCGAGCAGCAACCAGCCGCCGATATCCTTGAGCAGTTCACCGAACGCATAGCGGGTGCCGTCAACAACCCGTGACATCAGCGGCGCTTGTTTGTATGCTCGCTGATGCACAGCCGGCATCAGGACAGCCACAGTCGGTCTGTTCAACATCCAGCTCGGTCTTTTCTTCCGGCAGCAAGCTGATCAAAAGGCCGGTGAGAGTGCCGGTGATAAAGGCGGCGACCGGTCGAACAACCGTCATGACCGGATCCAGCAGCGCCCAGGTGATGGCGATCGAATCGACTCCTGACTCCGGGGTCGAAACCAGGAATGCCGCAGAAGGACCGCGCCCGGCACCCTGCCTGCGCAAACCGATCGCCGCCGGGATCACGCCACAGGAGCAGAGCGGCAGGGGGATCCCCAGCAACGAGGCCTTGACCACTGCAGCAAACGAGCCACCGCCGAGATGCCGGGCGACCGCATCATCGGGCAATATGGCCTTGATCAAACCGGCGGCCAGAAAACCGAAAATCACGTAGGGAGCGGCATCGGTAAAGATATGCCAGGTCTCGATAATTAATCGTGTCACGAAATTTGTCATGCAACCTTCTCGGTTATCACTTGCCCGTTCACGGGGGTGACGCGTCCGGCCAGGAGCTTACCTGCGACCAGCAACAAGGGCGCTCCGTGCAGAAAGAGGTCGAAAATATCGATCGGTGCGGTCAGTTGACCATTCACCAGCATCCGCAGCTTCTCCACCAGGTGCGGCTCCGGCCGAAAGGGCGCCAGGCCGAGGACAACCGCCACTGGCAGCAGAAAAGTCCAGGGGATTGCCGCAAACAATCGGGCAATCATCATTCTCCTCCCGTCTCGACTCAAGACAACATATCTGAGAAGGACAATTGAACAGGCTCAACAAACAGGGTAAGCTGTTAACAACTTGAACACTCAACAACCGGCAGAGGACTGTACTATGAGATTATATCTGATGCAGCATGCAGTTGCCTACTCGTCCGAAGAGAATTCTGAAAAAGTGCTTAGTCCAGCGGGCATTGAGCAGGCCAAACAGTCCGCTCACGGCATCAGGCGCCTCGGACTGGAATTCGACCTGATCATGACCAGCCCCAAACGCCGCGCAAAGCAGACCGCAGCGCTGGTCGCCGAGGAGGTCCGCTACCCGTACAGTGATATTCTGACCACCGAGGCACTGATGCCGGACCGGTCGCCTGACGAGTTGCTCGGATTGCTGCAAAAGGAATCGACCGACAGCCGCATCCTGGTTGTCGGTCACCTGCCCCACCTGGCCCACCTGGCCGACACCCTGACCCAGGGAGGAGACCTGATCATCGAGAATGCCGGGTTGACCTGCCTGGAGATGTCCGGCCCCAAAACAGCCCGACTGGAATTCCATCTCCAGGCGGTACACCTGACCATGCTGGCCTGAAACACTGCGCATCACCCGTGTTGTCAATCGCCGGGAGTGTTTTATCCCGGCCGCATAACGGTCGAGGCCGCCTTTCCAAGAATTCACCTTCAGCGCAGATCAACGTCAACAAATCTATCTGTTTACAGAAGTTATCTGCATCCTTTCTGCAGTAAAATAGCGTTTTGTTTTCCGGCCGGAGTATTGTATAAAGAACCTTGCCTCATAATTTGAGGCGATGTGTTTCGTTTCTATGGTCAGAATATTTCTGCGCGTATCAGGAGGTGACACGATGAATCTGCAAGGATTGAAGCGTCACGGCCGGCTGGGTGTTGTCTTGCCTGTCCTGCTGGCAATGTTATGGGGGACACCGGCAGCGGCGTTCCAGTTCGAATTCGGCGAGGTTGACGGGAGCCTTGACAGTACCCTTTCGTATGGTATGAGCTGGAGGGTGGCAGACCGCGACAAGGATATTGTCGGCATTGGCCAACGGCGGCAGAGCCTATTCGGTTAACGGCGACGACGGCAACCTGAATTATGATGACGATGAACTGATCAGCCAGTCTCGCCAAGATCACCAGTGACCTGGAACTTAACTACGAAAACTTCGGGCTGTTCGTGCGCGGGTCAGCCTTTTATGATTACGAAAATGAAGACGGTGACCGCGAACGCACCGAATCTATCAGATGACGCGAAGGACCTGGTCGGCAAGGATGCCGAGCTTCTCGATGCTTACGTCTGGTGGAACTTCGAATTCGGCAGACATGCCGGCTCAAATCCGCGTTGGTGATCAGGTCTTGAGCTGGGGCGAAAGTACCTTTATCCAGAACGGTATCAACATCATTAATCCTTTTGATGTCAGCAAACTGCGCGTTCCCGGCGCAGAACTCAAGGAAGGCCTTGTACCTGTTGGCATGGTCTCGGCGTCGATCAGCCCGACTGATTATCTGACCTTCGAAGGCTTTTACCAGTATGACTGGGAAAAGGTCGAGATCGATCCGCCGGCTTCTACTGGAGCACCAACGACTTCGCAGGCAAAAGCGGCGACAGGGTTCTGCTCGGCTTCGGCGACTGTTCTGATCTCGGAACCAGCTGGCAAGGGCTTGTCCTGCCGGGACCAATCTCGGATGATCGCTTCATGATGGATTCCTGCGTGACGCGGAGCGACGATAAACCTTCGGATGATGGTCAATATGGCTTGGCCATGCGGGTTTATGCGCCAGCCTGAATGATACGGAATTCGGTTTCTACTATATCAACTACCATAGCCGTCTGCCGATCTTCAGTGGTATAACAGGAACCCAGACCGGGTTGATGCTGCACAGCAGGTGTGGAATCGCTGTGACACCTAATGCCACCCTGGGCGGAGCATCACCTTACAGGCCCTGACAGGTGCAATAGGTCGAAGCGATGCAGTCAAACATTCGCAGATTGCACTAACGAGTATTCTCAAACAGCCAATACTTTCGAGTACCTGGAAGATATCAAGCTCTATGGGGTCAGCTTTAATACCCAGCTAAGCAGCATCGGCATGGCCTTGCAGGGCGAGTACTCTATCGTGAGATGCGCCAGTCAAGTCGATGATGTCGAACTGCTTTGGCCTTTGCCACCCCGCCGAGGCCGCAGCCGTTGCGACCGGTGAAGTCAATGCAGCGACAACTGGCGACCTTGATCTTGCAAAGGCCTATTTTGTAAATGAGTACGCCAAGACGGCAAAGTACAGGGTTGAATACCCCGAGGACATTCAGGTCTTCGGTGTTAGTTTCAATACAGCGCTGGACAGCCTCGGAGCGTCCTTGCAGGGCGAATATTCTTATCATAAAGATGCGCCGTTGCAGATAGACGATGTTGAACTATTGGTGGCTGCGCTGAGCCCTCTGGGAGCGATCAATCCGGCATTTCTGGACAACCAGATCACGAATGGGACAGCAGCGACTCTCTCTACCTACATTCCCGGCTACATAGAAAAAGATGTATCCCAGGTCCAGATGACCATGACCAAGCTGTTCGGGCCAACGTTTGGTGCTGACCAGTTCGTATTGGTCGGTGAAGCGGGCGTCACACATGTGCACGGCATGCCGAGCAAGAGCAAAATGCGCCTTGAGTCTGCAGGAACCTATGTCACCGGCAACCCGACTCAAGCTTGGGGAGCTTTTGGTGATGACCCAGACAACACTGACCCTGCGGGCAAACCACTTGGCGGAGTCCATGCTTACAAATCGGCCGAGAACCCTGATGCCTTTGCTGACGCCACCTCCTGGGGCTACCGTGCGGTCGCCAAGCTTGACTTCAACAATGCAATCGGTGCGGTCACTCTCTCACCTCGCATTGCCTGGGCACACGATGTTGATGGCAACACTCCGGGACCGGGTGGCAACTTCCTTGAAGACCGCAAGGCGATCACCTTCGGTCTCGGCGCCAGCTACCAGAGCACCTGGTCGGGCGACCTGAGCTACACCGACTTCTTCGGTGCCGATCGCTACAACCTGCTCAATGACCGGGATTTCGTGGCCTTCAATATCAAGTATTCCTTCTAATCCTTTAAGGAGGGAGAAGAATGAAAAAGCTGACGATCAAGACAACGATACTTATCATGGCCGGCCTGCTCCTCGCAGGTCCGGGCTTTGCGGCCATCACGGCCGACCAGGCGGCCGTCTCGGCAAGGACCTCACGCCGATGGGCGGCGAAAAAGCCGGCAACGCCAGCGGCACGATCCCGGCCTGGGAAGGCGGCATCACCACCCCGCCGGCAGGCTATCAGAAAGGGATGCATCACCCCGACCCCTATGCTGCCGACAAAATCCTTTTCACCATCACAGCTGACAACATGGGGCAGTATGCCGACCAGCTGACCGTCGGCCAGCAGGCGATGCTCGAGGCGTATCCGAGCTACAAGATGAATGTCTATCCGCCTCATCGCAGCGCCTCGGCACCGCAGCGCATCTACGATGCCACCAAATCGCTTGCAACCAAGGCCGAGCTGGCACCGGGCGGCAACGGTGTGCTCGGTGGCGTCAACGGCATTCCCTTCCCGATTCCGCAAAACGGCATCGAGGCGATCTGGAACCATATCCTGCGCTGGCGCGGCAACGCCTTCGATCGCAACTTCGGCGTTGCGCCGATGACCCGCGGCGGCGACTACACCATGGTCGAGTTCAACGAAAAGGGCGACTTCCGCTACAGCCAGGAAGGGATGACCGAAGAGAAGCTGGAAAACGTCATCGCCATGTTCAAGCAGGAGATCTTTGCCCCGGCCCGCGTTGCCGGCCGCATCCTGCTGGTCCATGAGACCCTCGACCAGAACAAGGAAAACCGCCGCGCCTGGCTTGTACAACCCCGGTCAGCGTCGCGTACGTCGCGCACCGAACGTTGCTTTTGACAACCCCAAGGAAGGCGGCGACGGCCTGACCACCAGCGACACGGTCGACATGTACAACGGCAGCCCCGAGCGCTACGACTGGACCCTGGTCGGCAAGAAGGAAATCTACGTTCCCTACAACAGCTATATGCTGCACAGCGACAAGCTCAAGTACAAGGACATCCTCACGCCGCTGCACCTGAACCCCGAGTACCTGCGCTACGAACTGCACCGCGTCTGGGTGGTTGAAGCGAACCTCAAGCAAGGCATGCGCCACATTTACAAGAAACGCACCTTCTACATCGACGAGGACTCCTGGCAGATCCTCGCCATGGACCAGTACGACAGCCGCGACCAGCTCTGGCGGGTTTCCGAAGGGCACTGCATCAACTACTACGAAGTGCCGACTTTCTGGTCGACCGTCGAAGCTCACTACGACCTGCAGTCTGGCCGCTATATTGCCATCAACCTCAACAATGAGCATTCGGAATATAATTTCGATGTATCATTCGACAACAACGAATTCACCGCAGCGGCCCTGCGTCGTTCCGGCAAACGTTGATCACGCGTTACGTTAACTGACGGCCGGGCCCCTGGCCCGGCCGTTTTGTCTTGAACGGCTATTGCGTGCATGATCTGACCCGAAAGCTTCTGCATTCATCCTCTCGACTCACCCTGCTGGCAGGCTTGACTCTGTTTGTCCTCCTCCACACCTTTTCCCCAATCACGGCTCTGGCCGCGGACAGCCAGGTCATGCCTCTGGCAGACAAATCCCTGCTGCTTGACGGACAACTGATCGGCGACAGGATCATTGTGGTCGGTGAACGGGGACATATTCTGGTTTCCGAAGACGATGGCAGATCATGGCAGCAGCAGGCGGCGCCGACACGGGTCACCCTGACCAGCGTGTTCTTCATTGACCCGGCCAACGGCTGGGCGGCAGGCCACGACAGCCTGATACTCCGGACCAGCGATGGCGGGCGACATTGGCACGAGGTTTACAGCGCCCCTGAAGATGAACGCCCGATCCTCGACCTCTGGTTCAAAGACGCGATGCACGGCTACGCAATCGGCGCCTACGGCCTGTTCCTGACGACCCACGACGCCGGCAAGAGTTGGCAACGTGTCGAGTTCAACCCCGCCACCCTGATCCTTGACGATACGAATCACGACGACCCCTGGGCCGAGGAAGAAGTCTGGGTCGACTTTCACCTCAACCAGATTTCGGCGACGGAAAACGGCAGGGTCCTGATCGCCGCCGAAGCAGGGAACATCTACCGTTCGGATGACGGAGGTCGCTCCTGGCTCAGCCTGCCGTCCCCTTACGAGGGCTCTTTCTACGGCAGTCTATCCCTGGGCCGGGGGAAGGTCTTGCTGTACGGCCTGCGTGGCCACCTGTTCTTCTCTGCAAACACCGGGACCAGCTGGGTTGCTGTTAAAAGCAACACCCAGGCCACTCTAAACGATGGTATCCAGCTGCGTGATGGCCGAATCGTCCTGGCCGGCCTGGCCGGCACCCTGCTGATCAGCGAAGACCAGGGCCAAAGCTTTCAGTTGCACGCCCAGGCAGACCGGGCCGGCATTGCCAGAGTACTCCAGGCCAACGACGGAGCCCTGGTCCTGATCGGTGAGATGGGTGTCAAGCGCCTTGAACTGCCAGATTCTGGCGGGGAGGGGAGGAAATGATCTCGCCATTCCTCGACCGGATCGAGAATTTCATCTTCGGCACACGCCCGCTGATCATCGGCATCTTCGTTGTCATGACCGTGATTCATGGGCTACGGCCTGACCAAGCTGCATGTCGACGCGGGCTTTTCCAAGCACCTGCCGCTACAGCACGAGTACATGCAGACCTTCATGGAGTATCGCAACGAGTTCGGCGGGGCCAACCGGGTCCTGGTCGCTCTGCGGGCCCGTGACGGCAATATGTTCAGCGCGGAATTCTTCGATGCGTTGCGCAAGGCAACCGACGAAGTCTTTTTCATCGACGGCGTCGACCGCAGCCGGGTCAGCTCGCTCTTCACCCCGAACGTTCGGTTTACCGAAGTCGTCGAAGACGGCATTGCCGGCGGCAACGTGGTCCCCGCAGACTTCCAGCCGACCGAGAAGGGTCTGGAGCAGGTCCGCGAGAATATCCTCAAATCAGGGATCGTCGGCCGTCTGGTCGCCAATGACTTCTCGGCGGCGATCATCAGCGCCCAGCTGATCGAAACCGACCCGCAGACCGGCAAGAAGATCGATTTCATCGAAGTCGGTCAGCAGCTCGAGGAGTTGCGCGACAAATTTGAAAACGACCTCATCGAGGTCAACATCATCGGCTATGCCAAGGTGATTTCGGATATCGCCGATGGTGCGAAGCGGGTCATCCTCTTCTTCATTGCGGCTTTCTTCATCAGCGGCGGCCTGGTTTACCTCTTTACCCGCTCCCACCGGGTTACGGCCATGGCCATGGTCTGCTCCCTGATTGCCGTCGTCTGGCAGCTCGGCCTGCTCAGCTGGCTCGGCTTCGGTATCGACCCGATGGGGATCCTGGTGCCGTTTCTGATCTTTGCCATCGCCATCAGCCATGGCGTACAGATGGTCACGGCCAACCGGGCGGCCATTTTTAACGGCGAAGATGGGCTCACGGCGGCACGCAAAAGCTTCCGCAGACTGCTCCTGCCCGGTGGGGTCGCCCTGATCTCGGATACGGTGGGCTTCATCACCATCATGTTGATTGACATCGAGGTCATCCAGCAGATGGCTGTCACCGCCAGCCTCGGCGTCGCGACCATCATCTTCACCAATCTCATCCTCTTGCCGGTCCTGCTCTCCTATATCGGCTTCCCGGCCGATTACCGGCAGCGCCTGCACGACAGGATTGAACGCACCGACCGGTTCTGGATGCGTGTTTCACGCATCGCCAAACCGTGGCCGGCCGCCGCCCTTATCGTTTTGGCATTGGTGCTGCTGGTTTTCGGCGCCAAACGCGCCAGCGACATCAAGATCGGCGATCTGCACCAGGGCGTTCCTGAACTGCGCCCGTCCTCACGCTATAACCTCGACAGCAAGGCGATTACCGAACACTTTTCGATCGGCGTCGACATCCTCAACGTGATTGTCGAGACCGTCCCGGACGGCTGCATTGAATATGATGTCATGGAGAACATAGACCGGTTCGCCTGGCAGCTGTCGAATACCGCAGGGGTTCAGTCGGTGATTGCCCTGCCGGGCATCGCCAAGGTAATCAATGCCGGCTGGAGCGAGGGCGCGCTCAAGTGGCGGGTCCTGCCGCGCAACCGACAGGTCCTGGTTGAAGCGGTACAATACATCCCGACCAGCAGCGGCCTGCTGAATGCCGACTGCTCGACGATGCCGGTGATGATCTTCACCAAAGACCACAAGGCCGAAACCATCGCCCACGTGGTGGATACGATCAAGGCATACCGGGATGAGAATGGTACGGACCGGGTCCGGTTCCGGCTGGCAACCGGCAACGTCGGGGTCATGGCCGCAACCAACGAAGAAGTTTCTTCAGCCCAGTTCCCAATTCTGATTTACGTCTTCGCAGCGATCATCATTCTCTGCCTGCTGACCTTCCGCTCGGTCAAGGCCACCCTGGCCATCACCCTACCGCTTGGCCTGGTATCTCTCCTGGCTTATGCGCTGATGACGCAACTGGAGATAGGGCTCAAGGTTTCCACCTTGCCGGTAGTGGCGTTGGGGGTCGGGATTGGTGTCGATTACGGGATATACATTTACAGTCGTTTCCAATCACACCTGGATGAGGGCATGACCATCTACGATGCTTACCATGAAACTCTCAAAGTCACCGGCAACGGCGTCCTGGTTACCGGCATTACCCTGGCGATCGTTACGATAACCTGGATATTCTCACCCCTGCAATTCCAGGCCGACATGGGGATACTGCTGACCTTCATGTTCCTGCTGAACATGCTCGGCGCCCTGCTCCTGCTCCCGGCATTGGCGAGCTGGCTGCTCAGAATTGCCAGACGCAACTGATCGAGAGCACTGATTCTGACAGGACTAAACGGATGACTCCTGCAAGCAGCTGGCAGCCACATGCCAAATCGGTAATCGCGGCCATCATGGGGACCTGCCGCAGGTTCGCCGACCGACCGGCTTTCATCTACCGGGTCGGGACCAAGGAGCTGACCGTCGACTACGCCAAGCTGCGGGAAGACGTCATCCTCCTGGCCAGGGCTTTTGAAGATCGAAAAATCACCCGTGGCAGCCGTGTCCTGCTCCTGTCAGACAATCGCTACGCCTGGATCGTCACCGACCTTGCGCTCATGGCCCTGGGTGCGGTCAGCGTCCCGCGCGGCAGTGAAACTCCGACTCTGGAGCTCGAGTACATCGTCGATCACGCCGAGTGTTCATTCATAATTGTCGAAACAGACACCCTGCTCAACCGTCACCAGGAGATGCTCAGCGCCCGCAAGGAGATAAAAACCGTCTTCCTCATCGAGGGCAGCGACAAACACACCCTGTTCAACCGCATCTACGCCTACAATGATATCCTCAAGGACCGCAGCCTCAGCCATGCAGACTTCGACCGCTTTGAGCGTATGGTGGCAGAGATAACCCAACACGACCTGGTCACGATCATTTACACCTCGGGAACAACCGGCAACCCCAAGGGGGTAATGCTGAACCACCGCAATATCCTCTTCAATACTGAGACCCTGCCGCCGATTGTCAACCTGAACGAACAGGACTTATGGGTATCAATCCTGCCAAGCTGGCACATCTTTGAAAGGGCCCTGGAACTGCTCGCCCTGAGTTGTGGCAGCTGCATTGTCTACTCCAGCCTGAAGACCTTCGCCAATGACCTGGTAACCTACCGGCCGACCCTGGTGGCAACGGTGCCGAGGCTCTGGGAGTCCCTCTACAGCAAAGTCATTGCAAGCGTTGCGGAACGTGGCAATCGCGCCCTGTTTCTGTTCAACCTGTTGATCAGGATCTCGACCCGTTATCGCCGTGCGCAACGACAGCTGCGTGGGCATCTGCCGCAATTTTCAAAAACCCGCCTGGGCGGCCGGTCTCAAGGAAAAGCTCCAGGCGCTTATCCTGCTGACATTCCTGTTTCTCCCCTTTAAGCTGGCACAGAAGAAGCTGGCCCCGTTGCATGAAAAGTTCGGTGGCAGGCTGAGGATGGCCGTGAGCGGCGGCGGGACCCTGCCCGGCTACCTGGAGGACTGGATCGATGCGATCGGCATCCGCATTGCCAACGCTTATGGCATGACCGAATGCGCCCCGGCGATTGCCGGACGTGGCTACAACAGCGAAATTCACGGCACCCTTGGACGACCGATTGCCGCAACCGAACTGCGCCTGGTCGACGATCATGGCCAGAAGGTTGAACCGGGAGTGGAGGGAGAAATCGAGGTCCGCGGACCGCAGGTTTTCCAGGGTTATTACAATAACGATGAAGAGAATCGCAAGGCCTTTACCGCTGACGGCTTCTTTCGCACCGGAGACCTGGGTAAGCTGACGATCGGCGGCGAATTGATTCTGACCGGCCGCTCCAAGGAAATCATCGTTCTCGCCAGCGGCGAAAATATCGACCCTTCTCGCATCGAGGGGGCGATTGGCCAGCTGCCTTTCGTCAGTGATGCCGTACTGGTCGGTCAGGACCGCAAGGGCCTGGCGGCCCTGATCGTACCCGACTGGGACAAGCTGAAAGACTTTGTCGCGGAACGTTTCGACCAGACCACCGACAAGACTGAAGACCTGCAACAGGACATGGCCCTGCGCGACCGGGTCAAGAATGAGATCAACCGGCTATTACAGCCGAGGAACGGCTTCAAACCCTACGAAAAGTTGCAGAAGATCGATTTTCTCAACCACGAATTCAAGGTTGGCGAAGAGCTGACCAATACTTTCAAGAAGCGTCGTCATATTATCGAAAGAAAATACCGGGAATTGATTGATCGGTTATTTAAATAGCCGTAACGCATTCAGAAGTTGATCGCGGGGAAAGTATCGCAAAGGACCCGGGCCTGATCGCTGACCAGGGCAGCTCAGTCCGATGATCTGGCTGATCCAGATCGACCAGTTGTCATAACCTCTCACAGAGCGTCCCAAGGTAGCGCGAACCGATCTGTTCGCTCGCCAGGGCCCGTTTGACCGGCGGCAACTTCAGGATTACCCCCAGCATCGCTGCCAGGGCGCGATGACTCCAGAGCACCTGGTTGTCAAAGATCAGGTTCTGCAGCTTACCCCGTTCAATAGCCATCAACACCGCCTTATGGGTCGAATTGACCGGGGTGATGACGCGTTTCTCGCGGGGCTGCATGGTCAGGGCGCTGATCCTGCAGTTGCGGACACAGACACCGCAGCCCAGGCAGAATTGCTCCTCGATTACCGCCCGTTTGCGCCCCGAGCCATCAGCCTGTTCGGTCTCCAGCGAGATGACCTGGACCGGACAGACGTTCAGGCAAAGCCCGCAGCCGCTGCAATTTTCCTCCACCCGGGCAATGAAATTGCTCGTGTGCACCGGATGCTCGTGGCCGAAGCGCTGCGCGGCAATCATCGCCTCGCAGCAACATGGGCAGCAGTTACAGATAAAGCTCACGCTATTCCGGACATTTTCACCGAACTGCACCAGGTTCTGTTCCCACGCCTTATGCAAAAGCTCTTTGCATTCACCACGATCAACCCGACGGGCGTACTCGCTGCGAATCAGTGACGTCGCAACGGTATCGAATGTCATGCAGATATCCATTTCAGCATCGCACGCCTTGCCCTGGTGCTGGCGCTTGTGTCGACAATAGCAGAGACCGATGCCGATATCATCGGCGGTTTCAATCACCTGCGTCGCCCTCTCGTAATCAAGCACATGCAGGGCATGTTCGCTGCTGACCGAATCCTCCAGGACGAACACCCGCCCGAGCTGGGTTTTGCCATTCAGGAAAAGTTGCCGGATAAAATCATCTTCGACGGTGATGTACTGCTCGTAGAGTTCACTGAGCAGCTTCTGATCGATATCCCCCCGGGTGCGCATCAGGGCGAACTCGAAAAAACCGGCCATTGGCGGTGGTATCACATACTCGGTCTTGTCGTTTCCCTGGATATCAACCAGCAGGGCCCGACCGGCGAGCCGCTGCAGGGTCTTTTCCGCCTCGGCAACCGAAACCTTCCAGTTTCTGGCCGCCAACTCCGCGGTAAACGGCTTGATCGGCAAAGCAGCGACCAGTTCGGCTTCTTCTGTGGAAAACAGTAACGCGAGGATCTGGTAAAGCAAATCGGAGGGCGGCGCCCCCTGGGGGAAAAGGTTCAGACGGGTGGTGAGTCTCTCGTAACCTGAACGAGGTGTGCGATGAGCCATCGGTTACCTCCGCCCTGGAATTCGTGGTAGAGGGTCAGGCCGACATAACGGCGTTGCGCGTGGATTCCTTGACACGATACATTGCCTGGTCGGCGAGGCGGATCAGTCCATCTTTGGAATCCGCATCATCGGGGAAGGTGGCAATACCAAAACTGGCCGTCAACCTGAAAGAGTCATCGTTGTCATCAAGGAAGTCGTATTCGCGGAACAGTTCACAGAGCTTGGTTGCCAGCGTCATGGCCCCTCGCTTGCCGGTATTCGGCAGCACGATGACAAACTCGTCACCACCATAACGGGCAGCCTTGCAAATCTTGCGGATGTTGTCTTTGATCAGTCTGCCGACTTCGCTGAGCGTGCGGCTGCCCACCATGTGCCCGCAGGTGTCATTAACCTTTTTGAAGAAATCGAGGTCGATAAAGATCAGCGACAGCTTGCCGCCAAAACGACGGACTCGTTCTATTTCCTCGTCAATCAAGGTATGCAGATAACGGCCGTTGTAAAGGCCTGTCAAATCGTCAGTGATAACCAGTTCACTGATCCGCATGAAGTTACGGGCATTCTCGATGGCGATTGCCGCGTAATCGGCAATCGTCGAAAGAATCTGCAGATCAGCCTCCCTGAAAATCCTTTCATTCGGGCCGTTTACCAGTTCAATGACGCCGAGAATGCGGTCCTTGCTGCGCACCGGTACGCAGAGAACCGACTGGGTGATAAAAGAGGAGGCCCTGTCAAACTGATCAGAAAAGCGTTCATCTTCACTGACGTCCGCAATCACCAGTGGTTCACCATGTTCGGCGACCCAGCCGGCGATACCCTGACCTGCGGCAATCTTCATTCCCTTGAGTTTCTCTGCAGCCGGAGAGACTGCAATTTCAAAGGTCAGGTCTCCGGTCTCCCCATCCCGTAACATCAGGGACCAGGCCTGAGTGCTAAGCAGGCGGCTGACGTGATCCATGATCACCGCCAGGATATCTTTCAGATCGACAGTCGACGTCAGAGCCTTGCCGATCTCGATGAGAACTTCAAGCTCACGGTTGCGCCGTTCCAGCGTTTTCAATAGATGGACGTCAGCAGACAATACGGTCCCCAGATATCGATTGAAGTCCGAACTCCATAATCCAGAATTGACAGTCGCAATCTAGCATATTTTTCAAGCGAGGTCACGTACTTCAAGCGATAACCGGTAACTTCGAACGATCCGCACAAAACATGCAAAGACCAACCACTCTGATATAATGTTTTTATTAAAAACAATAAATGGTTAGCCATGACAGACGGGTTGCTGGAAAACATCATTCATCTGGAAAAACAGATTCAGGCCAACGTGGCCAGGGAACAGGTTCGTGCCGGGCAATGGCAGGAGCGTGAACTGGCGACCCTTGAGAGCTCTCTGGTTGAGGAGCGGACGGCCATAGAGGAACAGCGCAAACAGGCCCTGATAAAGAAAAAAGCGCAGTTGCTCCGCGAAGCAGCAGAGCTCGAGGCTGCGGCAAAAGATTGGTGCAAACGCCTGGAAAAGTTGGACGATAGCACCTTAGAAGAGGTCTTGAAGCGACATCTGGCAGGCGTACTGCCGGGGGGTGATCATGATCATCCGCATGGCCAAAGTTGAAATCGTCGGCCCCAAACAGGATCTTCTCAGCACCCTTGATCTCCTGCATAACCGGGGTATCTTTCAGCCGGACCCACAACTCATGGAGCGGGTCGAGCTGGCAGAGGATGAGCAACTGCAGACCCTGGTCCTCGATGAGAATGAACTGCGGGAGCGTAGTTTTTTCCAGGGCATGCAGGAGCGCGTCACCAATCTTCTGGAACTTCTACCCGAAGTCAACAACGGCATCTCGCCATTGCAGCCATTGCCGGTCATGGGCCTGCTCGATGAACTCGTCGATCAGCACCTTGCCACGGCCCGGGACCAGGTCAGGAGTCTTAATGAATGCCGCAGGAATGCTGAAGACCTCCAGCATGACCTGAGCTTCTGGGAAGCCCTCGAACCCCTGCTCGAGAATCTGCCGAAAAACTCCAATCTGGAGCTTTTCGGCGTGACGATTCGTGATTCCCGCCAACTGCATAATCTGGACAGTCTGCTGCAGGAGCGCACCCAGGGGAGGTGTTATATCAGCAGCACGACGACCACGGACGGGACCCTGATCGGACTGATTGCGACAGACAGAGGGATCGGCTGACGGCCTGCGTCAGGCTTTAACTGCTGAAAAGGTGCCGGAGCTTTCCCTTCCTGAAGAGCTTGTCGGTCTACCCCTGCCACAGCGCATCACGGCTCTGCATGACCAGTTGAAGACGCAGCTGGGCCAATGCAACCAGCTCGAGAGCCGGCTGATGGACATGTCCCGACGCTGGCGGCCGATTTACCGCCGTGCCCTGGCCTGGCTCGAAGAACGGCTGGCCCTATACCGTGCGACAGCGACAGCCTACACCACCCGGCTCTGCTTCATCGTTCAGGGCTGGATGGCCAATCATGAAGTCGACAGGTTACAAGACGACCTGAACCGTTCTTTTTCCGGCCGGGTTGTACTTGAGCAGCTGGCAATCCTCGAGGAAGACCTTGATCAGGTTCCGGTAATGTTGCGCAATCCCGGCTATTTTGCGCCGTTTGAAATCCTGTCACGCCTGCTGCCCCTGCCAAAATATTCATCCTACGACCCGACCCCGCTGATCGGCCTGTTCTTCCCTGTCCTGTTCGGCATGATCCTCGGCGACATCGGCTACGGCCTGATCCTGCTGCTGCTGGCATTCTTCCTGGCCAGACATTTTCCTGCACATACACTGACCAGTGATATCGGTAAAGTCCTCGGAATTGCAGCTCTTTACACGCTGGTTTTCGGAATACTTTATGGCGAACTGTTTGGCGATCTCGGCGAAACCTGGCTGGGCTTGCACCCGGTCTGGTTCGATCGTGGCAAGGCCGTGGTGCCGATGATCGTCTTTTCGCTGACGGTCGGCGTCGTACACATCCTGCTCGGCATGACCCTTGGCGCACTGACCGAACTGCGCCGTCACCAGCCGCGCAAGGCACTGGTCAAGCTGGCCATGCTGGTTGCCGTGATCCTGATGGTGCTGGCCCTGGTCGGCTGGTTCTACCCGCAATCCTGGCTGTCCACAGGGCCCCTGCTGATCGGCGTAGGCATCCTGATGCCGGTGCTGATCGCCGCCGAGGGGCTGCTGGCACCGCTGGAACTGCTTAAAACCATGGGCAACATCATTTCCTACGTCCGGATCATGGCAATCGGCTTCAGCTCGATTCTGCTCGCTATGGTCGCCAACCGGCTGGGCGGCATGACCGGCGACATCCTGGTCGGCATCCTGGTTGGCGGGACCCTGCATGCGTTCAACCTGCTGCTGGGGGTTTTCGCTCCCACGGTTCATTCATTACGTCTGCATTACGTGGAGTTCTTCAGCAAGTTTCTCGACCTGGGTGGACGTCGCTTCGAGCCCTGGCAGAAACGTCACCCCTGAACAGGCGACATTGAACAAGGAGGTGCACATGGAAAAAGTCTGGATCGCATTTGCCGCCGCACTCGCCGTAGGTCTTCCGGCCCTGGCCACAGCCTGGGCCCAGTCGCGGATCGGTGCTGCAGGAGCCGGCACTCTGGCTGAAAAACCGGAGCTGACCGGCGCAATCATCATCCTGGTCGCCATCCCTGAAACCATGGTGATCCTTGGTTTCGTGGTTGCCGCGATGATCCTCCTGATGTTGTAGATCATGGGTGAAAAGGAGCTGAAAACTGCCCTGCAGCATGAAGGAGAGGCCCACGCTCGTGGATTCTGGGAGCAAGCCGAAGCGGTTGTCGAAGGTCGTCGCAAGGAGATCGAAACGGAGCTCGAGCATCTGCATGACGAAACCCGGCGTTCGCTGCAGGCAGAAGAAGCGGCCCTGCGCAACAACCTGCTGTTCGAAGCACAAGCCAGAGCCACGGAAGTCAAGCTTTATGCGGAGGCCGCCATGGAGTTGCGCCTGCTGGAGATCGCAGACAGGGTTCTCGGCGAAATGATCGGGAGCTCCCGCCAGGAGCTGTGGCAAGCGCTGTACCGGGAGCTTCCGGAATATCAATGGACGAGTGTCAAAGTCCATCCGGAGGACCTGGAGCTCGCCCGACGGGCATTCCCGTCAGCAGCGATTGACATCGATGAGGCAATCGGTGGAGGGCTGATAGTCACCAACGCAGAGGGCACGATCCGCGTCGACAATTCCCTCTCTTGCAGACTGATGAGGGCCTGGCCAGATCTTCTACCAGACCTGATGAAGGATCTTCGCGAACAGGTGGACAGTAATGCAACTGCTTGCAACGACACAACCGGCTGAACTACCGACAGACGCCCTGCTGGCACGTCTTCGCTGTCGGCGGGCAGCAATTGACCTTGCCTCCGACAGGACGACCGAAGCGCCTCCGGGAGAGGTCATCGACATGGGTCTACCGGCGGCTCAACAGACAGTTGCGCAAGCGGCTTGGCCCGTTCCTTGACCTGCTGGCCATGCGCAACCTGGTTCTGGCCCTGCGCTATCTCCTGGCCGAACAAGACCCCCCTGTCTCTCTGCGTCAGAATACACTGCTCGCCAAACCACTGCAGGAGTTGATCATGGCACCGGACGCCGAGACCACCATCGTCCGGCTCGAATCAGCCCTCGTTAAAGATTATCCGTTTGTCGACGGACTGGCCATAACCTGGCGCAGCCACGGCCCCGGCGGTGTAGAACAACAACTTGCCAGTGGTATCCTGCAACACGGCCTGGACCGTTCTGGCAAGGGTATTGTCAGCAGGACTTTAAGTTACCTGGTCGATATGCGCAATTGCCTGATCATCAAGAAATACTGGCGCTGGCAGGTCAACCAGGCACCTCAACTGACAGCCGGAGGTTCGATCTCCGTTGAGCGACTGACCCGGATCTGGGCAGCCCGTGACGAAGATCGTCTGGCCACACTGGTCACAAAGCTGGGAGGGTTACCGACCCGCAACCTGGAAGCCGTCAACCTGGAACAGGGCCTGATCAACGGGTTGACGCGTCTGTTGCGAGTGGCCGGGCGCGACCCGCTCGGGGTGGCCGTGGTAATCGAATACCTCTGGAAGACCCAGCTTGCCGCACATAACCGGTTGCTGCGAAACATCCTGGCTGATGACCGGCAAGAGTTGCTTGAGGAGGTGTTGCTGCTATGAAGGAGATCCTGTTTCTGACTCCCGAAGACAGCGCCCCCGGTTTTGCCCTGACCGGTGTTCGCCAGCAGACTATGAACCGGGATCAGGCCCTGGATAAAATTCAGCTGGCCTTTGCAGACTCCGAGATAGGGGTGATTGCTGTAGACAACCGGCTACTGGAAAAAATTGACCCGGTCCGGCTGCGCGAGTTGACCGATCGCTGGCCGGGAGTTCTGGTCACCCTGCCAGCGCCGGCTGGCCGGCTCGCCTCGCCGGTCGACGAATTGCAGCGCCTGGTACAAAGAGTTCTCGGCTATCATGTGAGGTTGCAGCAATGAACGGCATGGTCACTCGCATCAGCGGCGCCACCGTATGCGTCGACCTGCCCGACCTGAAAATCGGTGACCGGGTGTTTGTCGGCAGCAGTCGCCTGACCGGTGAAGTGGTCCGTCTCGAGGGCCGGATCGCCACGGTCCAGGTCTTCGAGGACAATCGTGGCCTCGGCATTGGCGAGCCGGTCACGACCGCGCAGGGGCCCTTGACAGTACGCCTTGGCCCGGGACTGCTCGGCGGCGTGTTCGACGGCCTGCAACGCCCCCTGTACAAGCTGCAGGAAGACAGCGGTGATTTTATCTCCAGCGGGCAGGACCCTTTTCCACTCGACTGCAGCCGGAGCTGGGATTTCAGCTCCGATTGCACGGCCGGCGCCACCCTGAAAACCGGCGAGCCATTCGGCAAGGTCCGCGAGGGACATATCGACCATCTGCTTCTGTCTCCGCGGGACGGCACGCTGGCTCAACTGAATACCGGGAAGCTGCAGCTGGACCACCCGGCTGCGCACTTCGAAGACGGCCAGCCACTGCTCGGCTGGCACAGTTGGCCGGTACGCAAGGCCCGGCCGATCCGACGTAAGCTTCCACCGATTACGCCGCTGGTCACAGGTCAGCGCTGCCTCGACTTTCTCTTTCCGATGCTCAAGGGCGGGGTCTCCATCGTCCCGGGCGGATTCGGCACCGGCAAGACGGTGCTCGAGCAGACGATCGCCAAGTTCGCCGATGTTGACGTGGTCGTCTACGTCGGCTGCGGCGAGCGCGGCAACGAGATGGCCGGACTGCTCGACGAATTCAACGAGCTGCAGGACCCGCGCAGCGACCGGCCGCTGATGGAGCGGACCATCATCGTCGCCAACACCTCGAACATGCCGGTCGCAGCCCGCGAGTCATCGATCTTTACCGCAGTAACCATGGCCGAATACTATCGCGACATGGGTCTCAATGTGCTGTTCCTTGCCGACAGCCTGTCGCGCTGGGCCGAGGCGCTGCGCGAGATTTCCGCGGCGTTGGAGGAGATGCCCGGCGAGGATGGCTATCCAACCTATATTGGTTCCAGGCTTTCCGGATTCATTGAGCGCGCCGGGGTCGTGGAAACACTCAGCGGTGCCAACGGTTCCTTGAGCATGATTCTCGCCGTATCGCCGCCCGGTGCGGATTTTTCCGAACCGGTCACCCAGGCCTGCCTGCGCGTCGCCGGAGCCCTCTACATGCTCGATACGCAGCTTGCCCATCGCAGGCATTTCCCGGCGATCAACTGGACCCATAGCTACTCCCTGTACAGCGACACCGCCATGGCGCATTTCACCGAACAGCACGGCGAGTGGGCCAGGCTGCAAAGTCGTTGTCGTGACATCCTGCAGCGTGAAGAGGCCCTGCGCGAGGTGGCGGAAGTGGTCGGTATGGAAGGGCTGCAGGATGCAGACCGCCTGCTGATGCGGACCGCGGAAAAGATCCGGCTTGATTTTCTTTGTCAGAACAGCTTCACCGACGATGCTTATGCGACGCCGCAAAGCACCCTCGAACAGATCACCACACTGATTGCCGAACACGAGCGAATCAATAAAGGCCTCAAGGAAGGGGCCCTGCTTGATGACCTGCTCATGGAGGAGACTAATGCGCCTGGCTGAACATCGATACAGTTCGGTCAGCGCGATCCGCGGACCGCTGCTGTTCCTCGACCGGGTCTTTGCCGCCCGCCTCGGCGAGCTGGTGCGCATCGAGACACCGGACGGCCGCAATCTGAGCGGCGAAGTCCTGAAAATTTCCGGTGAGCAGGTGTTGATACAGGTGTTCGGCGGGACCCAGGGTCTTGACACGTGCAACACCACGGTCAGCTTCACCGATGCGGTGATGCGCGTCCCGCTCGGCGCCGGCGTCCTCGGACGGGTCTTCGATGGCTCATTCAGGCCACGGGATGGTCTGCCGATGTTTATCCCGGAATTTCGCATGCCGGTGCTCGGCGCACCGATCAACCCGGTAGCGCGTGCCCACCCGGTCGAGTTCATCGAAACCGGCTTTTCAACCATCGACGGCCTGAACACCCTGGTCAAGGGACAGAAGCTGCCGATCTTCTCCTGCTCCGGCCTGCCGGCCAGGGAGATGACCGATCAGATCCTGCGCCAGGCCCGCCTGACGGATGGCGGCAACTTTGTCCTGGTTTTCGTTGCCCTCGGCCTGACCCATTTCGAGTACCAGTTCTACCAGCAGACTCTCGAGCACATGCAGAGCCGCTTTGTCTGCTTCATCAACCTCGCCGACGACCCGGTGGTCGAGCGCCTGCTGGCACCCCGCCTGGCGCTGACGGTTGCCGAGGACCTGGCCTTCCGCCAGGAGATGGACGTGCTGGTGATCATCACCGACATGACCAACTACTGCGATGCCTTGCGTGAAATTTCCACCGCCCGCGAGGAACTCCCCGGCCGGCGTGGTTATCCCGGCCACATGTACTCGGACCTGGCCTCCCTTTACGAACGGGCCGGGCGCATCCACGACCGCAAGGGTTCGGTCACCCTGCTGCCAACCGTGACCATGCCGGAAGACGATATCACCCACCCGATACCCGACCTAACCGGCTATATCACCGAAGGCCAGATCGTTCTGTCCCGGGAGCTCCACCAGAAGGGGATCTACCCACCGGTGGACGTGCTGCCGAGCCTGTCACGTCTGATGCAGCATGGCATCGGCAAAGGACAGACCCGCAAGGATCACCGCGACCTGGCTAACCACCTTTACCGTACCTATGCCAAGGGCTGTGACCTGCGCCGCCTCGAGGCCGTGGTCGGACGCGACGGTATGCTGGCCGAGGACCGTAAAGCTCTCGATTTTGCCGACCGGTTCGAATCAGATTTCGTCCACCAGGGGAATACCCGCCGAACCATGGATGACACCCTGGATACAGCAAAGAAACTGCTCGACGAGTTCCGGGAGGTGACACGATGATCCAGCCGACCCGAACCAACCTGCTGCAAATGAAAGATCGTCTGCGTGCCGTCGACAACTGCACGACAATCCTCAAAGGACGTCGCCAGGCCCTGATCAAGGAGTTTCTCAAGATCACCCAACCGCTGATAAAGTCACGGGAGGAGCTCAGCCTGGCCTACGCGCGAGCCATCGATACCCTGCACGTCAGCAAGGCCCGTGAAGGCTCTCCAGCCGTCGTTGCCCTGGCCGCTGCCAGTCGGCGCGAGATTGCCGTCGAAGTCACCGAAGGCAATCTGCTCGGCCTGCGCTTTCGCGACCTGACCATGCATGAAACGGTCGCCCGCAGATTTCGAAGAGCGGCCTTACGACATGCTCGGCAGCTCACCCTGGCTGGACGAGGCGATCGAGGAGTTCGAGGGGATCGTTGAGGAGATGCTGTCACTGGCCAACTTTGAAGGAAAGTTCCGGCGCCTGGCCGAAGAGTTGGTGCGTCTGACGCGGCGCATCCGGATTCTCGAAGAGCGGATCGCGCCTGAACTACGAAAGAACATCCATTCCATGGGCCAATACCTGGCCGAACGGGAACGGGAGACTTATTTCCGACTGAAGCGATTCAAAACTTTTGCCGAGCGCCATACCGGACGGTAAGCGCCTGAGTGTTGTCCTGCCGGAGGTTTGTCGTCAGCCGATCGGACCGACCGGTACGTTGCCGACCAGGATTTCCCTGTCGATTGTCGCCTGCAGGTAATTTTTCTGTTCAACAAGCTTGGTGACGACATTGCCTTCACCAAGAATGATCAGCGATTTTTCAAAGTCTTTGCCCCAGTTGCTATCTGACAGGTCGGGTTCGAAACAGACGATCCGGCCGATGCCCGCCTGAACGATTGCCTTGGCGCACTCAATACAAGGATACCAGGGCACATAGATCGTGCAGCCTTTGGTTGAGACCCCCAGCAGGGCAGCGTTGTAGATTGCGTTGCGCTCTGCGTGCGAAACCCAAAGGTACTTCTCGCCCGTGGCTGCATCGTGGCGCTCCTCGACATCATCGTTCACTCCACGGGGGATGCCATTGAAGCCGGTTGAGCGGACTTCGTTGTCAGGACCGACGATGACCGCGCCGACCTTTCTGCCGCGATCCTTGCTCCAGGTCGCAATCAGTTGGGCCAGGGCCATCCAGCGGCTGTCCCAATGAGTCCTCGACATCATCTTCTCTCCATACAGGCGGGAGCCTATCGACTGCGCCCCTGGGTCAGCCGCACTTGGAGTCGCCGCAGTTCAAACAGGTCAGGCAGCCATCCATGATGATAACAGCCTTGTTGAAGCACTTGCCGCACATCTTGGCGTCTGCGGGGAAGGCGGCGTCTTCTCCCGGCTGCGGCTGTCCTTTGAGGATGGCGTACTCGGCGCGCTTGGCCTGCAGCATTTCGACGTGAGCTTCAGGCATCTGCTTATCCTCGAGCAGACCGATCATCTTCATGTGTCTTTCCAGGACGTAGCCGATCTCCGCGACGATCGACGGCATGAAGCCCCCACCGCCAGACTTGAAGTAACCACCCTGGGGGTCGAAGACCGCCTTCATCTCATTGACCAGGAAGGTGACATCGCCGCCCTTGCGAAACACTGCCGACATCACCCGGGTCAGCGCCACGACCCACTGGAAGTGGTCCAGGTTCTTCGAGTTGATAAAGATCTCGAAAGGCCGGCGAATCTCGTTTTCCGTGGCGTAATTGAGCACCATATCGTTGATGGTGACGTACAGGGCATGCTCGCTCTGCGGGGTCTTGATCTTGTAGGTGGCGCCGACCAGCATTTCCGGCCGTTCGACATTCTCGTGCATGTCCTCGATCTTGTTCTGCTCTTCCAGCGCCGCTTTATCTCTCTGTTCCTTGAGGTTGATGACCTCGTAGGAAACGATCTTCTTGTCAATGGTGTTGGTCATTGTCTCAGTCCTTGTTACAGCTTGCCGTAATAGCCCTCCTTGAGGGCGTCGAACAGGTTGGCCGCAGTGTGGGTCTCGTTGTCGTATTGCACTTCCTGGTTGCCGCGGTATTCGACCACAGTGCCGTCATCCAGGGTAAAGCGATAGAGCGTCTCTGCCAGGTCCTTCTCCTGGACCAGGACACCCTGAAAAGCCTCCGGGTTGTAGCGGAAGGTCGTACAGCCTTTTAAACCCTGTTCGTAAGCATAGAGGTAGATGTCCTGGAAGTCATCATAGGGAAAATCACTCGGCACGTTGGCGGTCTTGGAGATCGACGAATCGATCCATTTCTGGGCTGCGGCCTGGATATCCACATGCTGCTTCGGCTTGATGTCATCCGAGGTAATGAAGTTGTCAGGCAGCTGCCTGTTCGGGTCCTTGCTCCCCGGCATGGCCTGCGGGTTGACCAGCTCCCGGTAGGCCAGCAGTTCGTAGGAGAAGACATCGATCTTCTCCTTGCTCTTCTTGCCGGGACGGATCAGGTTGCGCGAGTAGTGATGCGCGAAACTCGGCTCAATGCCGTTGGAGGCGTTGTTGGCGATCGACAGCGAGATGGTGCCGGTCGGTGCAATCGAGCTGTGATGGGTGAAGCGTGCGCCAAATTCGGCTCAGCTCTGCCACCAGCTCCGGTGCTTTTTGCGCCAGCTGCTGCATGTAGCGGCTGTAGCGGGAATGCAGGACGCGGCCAGGGACACGGTCGCCCGCCTTGATTCCGTCAGCAGCCATCTCCGGTCGCTTACGCAGCATCTCCGCAGTGATGGTATATTCCTCGATCAGCGCCGGTGCCGGGCCTTTTTCACGGGCCAGGTCAAGAGCCTGCTGCCACCCGGCCAGAGCCATCTGCAAGGTGACTTCTTCGGTGAAAGCGATTGAGTCAGCATCGCCGTATTTCATGCCGAGCAGGGAGATTGTCGAACCGAGGCCGAGGTAGCCCATGCCGTGGCGGCGCTTGCCGAAGATTTCATCGCGTTGCTGTTCGAGGGGCAAACCGTTGATCTCCACCACGTTGTCGAGCATGCGGGTGAAGACAGCGACCACCTCGCGAAAGCGCTCCCAGTTGAAGCAGGCTTCATCAGTGAAGGGATTCTCGACAAAGCGGGTCAGGTTGATCGAACCGAGCAGGCAGGAGCCGTAAGGCGGCAACGGCTGCTCGCCGCACGGGTTGGTGGCGCGGATCTCTTCGCAGAACCAGTTGTTGTTCATCTCGTTGACCTTGTCGATCAGGATGAAGCCCGGCTCGGCGAAATCGTAGGTGGAGGCCATGATCACGTTCCACAGTTGCTTGGCGCGGATGGTGCGGTAGATCCTGCAGGCCACCTGGCCGACCTCGTTCTGGATGTAATCGTCCTTGACCGGCCAGTCCTTCCAGAGGATCTGGGTCGAATCTTTCAGGTCCAGCCCGTCCCGCTCCCGCTCCTTTTCGGTCAGGGGGAAGCAGAGCGGCCAGTCGGCATCCTGTTTGACCGCTTCGACGAATTCATCGGTAATCAGCAGAGACAGGTTGAACTGGCGCAGGCGGCCGTCTTCCCGCTTGACCTTGATGAACTCGAGCACATCCGGATGGGAGATGTCGAAGGTCGCCATCTGCGCACCGCGCCGGCCACCGGCCGAAGCAACAGTGCGGCACATGCTGTCGTAGATGTCCATGAACGATAAAGGCCCCGAGGTATTGGCCCCGGCGCCGTTGACAAAGGCATTGCGTGGCCGCAGGGTCGAGAAATCATAGCCAATGCCGCAGCCCGCCTTGAGGGTCAGGCCGGCTTCGTGCACCTTGGCCAGGATTTCGTCCATTGAATCGCCAACCGTGGCCGAGACCGTGCAGTTGATGGTCGAAGTTGCCGGTTTGTGTTCAAGTGCTCCGGCGTTGGAGGTAATGCGTCCGGCCGGAATCGCCCCGTTCTCCAGTGCCCACAAAAACCGTCCGAACCAGTGGTGCTGTTGCTTTTCGTCTGTTTCAACCGTCGACAGCGCCCTGGCAACCCGCTCGTAGGTGGCCTGCAGGTCGGCATCGACCGGTTTCCCCGTCGCATCCTTGAGCCGGTACTTGCTGTCCCAGATATCCCGTGAGGCCTCCTGCCAGGGGATTTCTGTCGGCTCAACTGCTATCTTGATCACATTTCCTTCCATCAGTCCGTATCCCTTTGTCATCCTCTAAAAGGGCCCTGTTCGGACGGAGCACAAAAATACGCCCCAAAGCCCGAAGACCCCGCATAACAGAAAACTACCACATATTGTAGGCTGATAACTATACTCTACAATATGTAGAGCTGCAAAGCGAAAATTTTTCCGGAACGAACAAACTTGCGACAGGCATTCAAACCATTTGTTTTCACTGGTATATTGAAGATGCTTGGACTAAGACCCTGGTAAGGAGATGTTCCATCGACGTCAGATTGATGTTGCAGGAGCCCTGACTGTAGCTGCATGAGCAGACCATTTCTGCCACAACTCCCGGTAAGGGAGAGTTCTGAAATCGAGGCTCATTCGTTCCTTTTTTTCTCCCTGCTCAAACCCCTGGTTAACGACCGCGGCCTCGATTGCCGGCATATGCATCGCCCCCCAGGGGATGATAATCGTATCGTAACGTTGCAAGGACTTTGACATGCTGGCAATCACCGCCTCGTTACGTTTGTCGATAATGTCAGCCATGACACCGGCGACCCGTTCCGGAGTCATGTTTTCATTCGCCCAGACACTATATTCGGCGAGAGCTTCCATCAGCGGTTTGCCGCTGAACAGCGTCCGGCTGATCGCGTTGAGGAATTCAACCGTCTGCGGATCGAAACGGCTCAGGTCGATATCAGCCCAGGCGATATCCGGTTTCTCCTCTCCACCTCCTGTCATCTGGCGCGGGTCGTCCAGATCGACCAGGTTGCCGTCGATCTGCATCTTGTCCTGGGAACTCAGCCCGATCACACCGGCCAGCTTGCTGTAGTTGAAATTGTTTTCCAGCAGGTGCTGACGATCTGTGACCCCTTCAGTAAGGATAATCGTTGCCTTGGTCGAAAGTGAATCGGCAAGGTCTTCGTAGTATTCCTCCTTGCCGATATGGATCATTCCCGCCAGGCGGATCTCTTTGGCATCACGATGGTAGCTGCGCTCGGCCATATAGATGCCGACCGGGCTGATGCGCAGGAAGCCGGCCGTCTGCTCCTCGAGATAGTAGCTGGTCAGAGCGAGACCACCGTAGATCAAGAAAAAGGGTGTCAGGAACAGATTAATGGCTATGAAGCTCAGTGTGTTGCGCAGGCTGAAGGCGCTTTGCTGAAATATTTCCGGTGGCAGCAGGACCCGGCCGCGCAACAGCGCTATGGCAAGCAGGCCGGTTGCAACCTGGCCGACCGAAGCGATCAAGGGTAGCGACGCGCGGTCGATCACACCGGAGAGCGGCCACATCGCTACGCTGCACCAGGTAATATAAAGAGTCATCGGCAGGAAGACCCGCTTGGGCAGCCGCCGGTCGATGCCCAGGCAAGCGTAAACCACCATGCTCAAGGCGATGACCGCGAACGCGACCAACAGGCGCCCGTTGGTAAAAAGCGGCTCAGACGAACCGTAAACGGCAAGCACTTCATCGACCAGGGAGAGTCCGGCATCGAACAGGAAGATGATAATGTAAAAATTGGCAAAACGCCGCATTGAAACTCCTTGCCGTAAAGACGTGACGTTCAGTTTAGACTTTTTTACATGGCAAATGAACAAAAAGCTTGTTTGCAGGGTATATTGAGAAGATCACACCCATTATCGACTGGAGGATCACATGACCTTGGAACTTTTACGGGGCACGCTGGCGTGGAGCGCGGTATTGAATATGGGGATTCTGCTCTGGTGGTTTCTTTTTATCACCTTTGCCGACGACTGGGTCTACAAGATGCACAGCAGATTTATCACAATCGAGCGCAGGCAATTCGATGCCATCCATTATGCCGGAATGGCTTTTTACAAGATCTGCATCTTCACCTTTTTTATCGTCCCCTACCTGGCGTTGCGGATTATGTCCTGATCACAATAAATCTGAGGGGCAAACCTACTTCGAGTAGAGCTCGACAATCATCTGCTCGTTGGCCGCAACCTGGATTTCATCGCGCTGTGGCAGACGATTGATCGTTACGCTCAACTCCTTCCGATCGATGGTGAGCCATTCGGCGCCATCAAAACGCGGGTTTTCCATCAGGTAGCGAGACGCCAGTTCTCTGGAAGCCGAACTGTCACGGATAGTGAGCACGTCACCGACCCTGACCCGGAACGATGCGATATCCACCCGGCGGCCATTGACCTTGATATGGCCATGATTGACCAGCTGACGCGCCTGCATCAGGGTGCAACCAAACCCGGCACGAAAAGCGATGCTGTCGAGACGGGTTTCGAGCAAGCTCAACAGGTTGTCTCCGGTCACACCACGCATCTGTTGGGCTTTGCGGAAGGTCCTGCGGAACTGCTTCTCCAGAAGACCGTAGGTATGTCGCAGCTTCTGCTTTTCAACCAGCTGCTGGCCGTAGTCAGAGACCTTGCGCCGGGCCTGGTTCGGGCCGTGCTGACCGGGACCGTGACTGCGACGTTCAAGCAGCCGGTCATATTTTGGGTTGCCGTATATGTTGACGCCAAAGCGGCGAACGAGCTTGCCTTTAGCACCTGTAAACTTGGCCATAATATCGATTTCTCCTGAGAGTTTTTGAAAACGGTTTTCATTTCTATTAAATCTGACTTTTTTTGTCAACTATATTCGATGCGCTTGTCTTTCCGGCACAAGTCGGTGTAGTTTGAGGCCGTTATGCAGATCCTTTACGAAGACAATCATCTGCTGGTCGTGAACAAGCCTGCAGGGCAACTGGTGCAGGGTGATCAGACCGGTCGCGTCACGCTGCTCGAAGAGGCCAAAACCTGGCTCAAAGAGAAATACGACAAGCCGGGCAACGTGTTTCTCGGGCTGGTACACCGACTGGATCGAACGGCCTCAGGTGTGGTGGTGCTGGCTCGCACATCCAAGGCGGCATCACGCCTGTCTGAAGAGATTCGCAACCTCCGACCCCGTAAAGTCTACTGGGCCCTGGTTGCTGGCGAGGTGCCTTTGTCCGGGCGTTTTATCGACCACCTCGAACGAAATGAATATACCTCGCAGATTGTGGACGCCCCGGGCGGTAAAGAGGCGCGTTTAAGCTATAATAGACTTTACTATGCCAATGGCGTCAGCCTCGTTGAGATTAACCTTGAGACAGGGCGGCATCATCAGATTCGAGTCCAGTTCTCTCATCGGGGATTCCCGATCCTCGGCGACAGGCGCTACGGCTCGCAACGACCCTTTGCTGCAGACGCTATCGCCCTGCATGCCAGGGAGATGATCATTCGTCACCCGACCCAGGGTGAGGAGATGAAATTTGTTGCCGAGCCGGGTGAAGACTGGCCAGGCAATCGGGGTGAATCAAGATGAAATCCCTTAGAGAGCTTTACCGCATAGGCCACGGCCCTTCGAGCAGCCACACCATGGCCCCGCGCAAGGCCGCAGAGCAGTTCCTGCAACGCCACCCCGGTGCAGCGCGTTTCAGAGTGACTCTTTTTGGCAGCCTGGCTGCAACCGGGCGCGGACATCTGACTGATAAGGTACTGCTGGAAGCCTTTCTCCCTGCGCCTTGCGAAATCATCTGGAAAGCCGGTCAAGAACTGCCCCTGCATCCCAACGGTATGTATTTCGAGGCATTGGCAGATGACCATAGCATAATAGACAAATGGCAAGTCTACAGCATCGGCGGCGGCGCCCTCCAGGAAGCTGGCGAATCACCTGATCGTACCGAGACCTACGATCTGAACCAGATGGAGGCAATCCTGGCACAATCAGCTAAAACTGGCGAATCGTGCTGGGAATACGTTGCCCGTTGTGAGGGTGAGGAAATCTATCGCTTCCTCGAAGACGTCTGGGAAACCATGACGGCTTCCATCGAACGCGGCCTGGATAATGTTGGTGTATTGCCGGGAGGATTGGGCTTAGAGCGTAAAGCCCAGGCGTTTAAACGTAAAGCCTCTCTCTATGGCCCCGACTTTAAGCGCAACGGTCTGCTCTGGGCTTACGCCCTGGCCGTCTCCGAAGAAAATGCCGCAGGAGGGGTGATTGTTACCGCGCCAACCTGTGGTGCCAGCGGGGTTTTACCGGCGGTTCTGCGTTATCTTCTGGAAAGCCTTGAATGCAGCACCGAAGATATTCTGCGCGCCCTGGCAACTGCCGGTCTGATCGGCAATCTGGTCAAGCACAATGCTTCAATTTCAGGCGCCGAAGTGGGATGCCAGGGTGAAATTGGCACAGCCTGCGCGATGGCTGCGGCAGCAGCCACCCAGCTACACGGCGGCACAATCCGGCAGATTGAGTACGCGGCCGAGATGGGCCTTGAGCATCATCTCGGACTGACATGTGACCCGGTCAATGGTCTGGTGCAGATCCCCTGTATCGAGCGCAACGCCCACGCTGCGACCAGAGCTTTAAGTTGCTGTCATTTTGCCCTGCTCTCCGGTGGAGAGCACAAGATCACTTTTGACGAAATTACCAGAGTCATGAAGGAAACTGGTCAGGCCCTGCCCTCACTTTACCGGGAAACCGCTGGCGGCGGTATTGCCCAGGCATACCGGGAGCGGGGTCAGGGCTGATATCAATACGTCCACGAGCTTTACCTACAAGGAGATAAATGTCATGCGAATTCCCAGAAATATAATAGCGTTGATGCTGCTGGCGACTCTCAGTCTGCCATTTACCGGTTGCATGCCCTCGGTCGGCCGACCCTTCCCGGTACAGCAGGTTCGCCAGATCGAGATCGGCACAACCACCAAGGCCGAGATTCAGAAGATATTCGGCGACCCGTGGCGTACCGGCATCGAGGACGGATTCCGCACCTATACCTACGGTGAATACAGCGTAAAAATGAGCCGCGACCTGGTGATCCGGTTCGATGACAAGGATGTCGTCAAGTCCTACAGTTTCAGTTCTTCGTTCCCTCAGGACGAGAACCTCTAGACCCAAGCAGGTCTTTTACCTTTACACTGGAACCCGGCTCACGATGGACGATTACTTCACTCACCACTTACCTGATCGCCATCACCCTGCTGACCTTGACCCCCGGCGTCGACACTATGCTGGTCATCCGCAACACCGCCCGCGGCGGCTGGCGCGATGGTGCTGTGAGCAGCCTCGGCATCTGCTCGGGACTCTTCATCCATGCGACGATCTCAGCCGTGGGCATCTCGGTTATCCTGCTGCAGGCGGCATGGGCCTACAGCGCCCTGAAACTGGCCGGGGCAGGGTACCTGGTCTGGCTGGGATACTGCAGCTGGCGCAAGGTCATCAAAAAGGAAACCTTTGCCATTGCAAACGGCGAGACCTCCCGGGGAAATGATTTCATATTTGGGCGATCACTTCGGGAGGGGCTTCTATCGAATGTCCTCAATCCCAAAACGGCGGTCTTTTACATGGCTTTTCTGCCGCAGTTCATCAACCCGGCCCACTCTGCCCTGGCCCAGTCGCTGTTTCTCGCCGGGCTGCATTTCATCATCGCCATGATCTGGCAGTGCCTGTTGGCACTGATGGTCAAACAAGCCAAAAAGTGGCTGCAACGCCCCCGGGTCAGCCAGGTTTTTGATGGGGTTACGGGGACGGTGATGATTGCGTTGGGGTTGCGGGTTGCCGCGGAAACTTGAGAATGGTTTCCAACCTTGTTTTTTAGAATCTGCTAGAAACAAAACCGGCGGGTTGCGTCCCGCCCGACGCCATACTTTTGTCCGGCAACAAAAGTATGCAAAAGTGCCTTCTCCTTGCGGAGGGCGTTGAGCATCTTTTCAAATTTGCTTTTTAGAGCCATTAAGAACAAAACCTGAACCGGCGGGTCGTGTCCCGCCCGACGCCATACTTTTGTCCGGCAACAAAAGTATGCAAAAATGCCTTTCTCCTTGCGGAGGGCATCTCCTTTGCCGGGTTCCAGCGACTTCAATAATCTGCTGAGATGGGGATCCGGCCCTGTGTCAAAGGGGCCTGGCCTTTCCGTGTGACCTGAAAGAGAAAAGCTAAAAAAGCATGCCAACCAATTCAATCCTCCACCACAGGAGAGGCTCACAAGAGCCTCGGATCCTGCGGGGGAAGCACAGACTCCGAGTCGACAAGAACAAACTGGATTGAGGTTGCTGTCCTTACGAGCCAGACATGCCCAGCGCAGCGCAGGCCCTTTTCTGCTTACTCTTTTGGGCCGGCAAAAGAGTAAGGCGCGTCGGGGGGCGCGACCCCGGGTTTGTATTGGTTTTAAAATTCTATCGCCTGAAACAAAACGGGGCCACCATGAGTGGGACCCCGTAATTCAACCCTGTACACACTCGCCGATGCCCTCGGCATAACTGATCGGCACCAACCCAAAAGCCTGCGCCCATTCATCCGGATCACAGACATTCCCCTCGACCAGCATCTTCAGCTGGTCTTCGGTAATCGGAAATTGTTCAAAACCCTGCAACATCTTGATCATCGGCTTGATCATGAAAAGCGGCTGGTGCACTTTTGTGACCTGCTTCCGGCCCATTGCCTTGCCTGTCAAATCAAGGATAGCGTCGTAAGTGTAACTTTCACTTCCGCCCTGGTGATAAGTCTTGCCGATCGATTCCGGCATCGCCAGGGCTTTGACGAAACTCACGGCGACCTGTGCAACAGACACCGGCTGCATGCGGTACTGACCGTCACCGATCACGGGCACGACCGGAACCCGGCGAATCAGTTCAGTCAGCATCTTGACGAATTCACTGCCACGGCCGAAGATTAGTGACGGGCGGAAGATTGTCCAATCCAGCCCACTGGCACGAACCAGTTCCTCCGCCTGCCACTTGGTTCGGTGATAGGCCGTAGTGCCTCGCTCACGGGTACCGTTTGAACTCATGTGCAGAAAGCGTTGCACCCCTTGCTCGTCACAGGCTTCGAGAATATTTTCCGTCGCGGTGACGTGCATTTTTTTGAAGGTAATGCCGCGCCCGGGGAACTCGCGAATAATCCCGACCAGGTGAATCACCGCATCGCAGCCATCCAGGGCACCAACCAGGCTGGCCGCATCGGTGACATCACCGATGTGAGTCTCGAGGTTCCGATGACCGGCAAGCTTATCCTGCGAACCATCCCGCACCAGCGCCCGGACCTCATGCCCGGCCGACAGCAGTTGCCCCAATATCTCCCTGCCAACAAACCCCGTCCCGCCTGTCACAAATACTTTCATAATTTTTCCTTTTGGATTTTGCGCGTTCCGTGTGCCTGTCTTTCAGCCTTTTATAACCGCCATCGGCTTCAACCTGGCGACCATATGACCAATTCCTGCGCGATGTACTACGTCCACAACATCGGCAACATCCTTGTAAGCATTCGGCATTTCCTCGGCCACCGTAGCCCGACCGGCAGCCCGCACCAGGACCCCCTGGGCCGCCAGCTCGCCGATCAGGTCATGGCCGCGTGCGGCCTTTTTCGCGGCCTGCCGGGACATCACCCGCCCGGCACCATGGCAGGTGGAGCCGAAGGTTTCCTCATAGGCACCGGCAGTGCCGGTTAAAACGTAAGAATAACGCCCCATGTCTCCCGGGATCAGGACCGGCTGGCCGATCTGACGATACGCCTCCGGAATCTCGGCATGCCCCGGAGGAAACGCACGGGTCGCGCCTTTTCGGTGTACACAGAGGCGGCGTTCCTTACCCTTGACCTGGTGCTTCTCCCACTTGGCAATGTTGTGGCACACGTCGTAGATCACGCCGAGCCGCAACTCGGAAGGGCCCTTGTTCAGAACCTGCTCGAAGGTCTCCCGGACCCAGGCAGTAATCATTTGGCGGTTGGCGAAAGCAAAGTTGGCGGCACAGGCCATGGCCGCCAGGTAGCTGCGGGCCTCATCGCTCTGCAAGGGTGCGCAGCAGAGCTGGCGGTCGGGCAGGGTGATGCCGTACTTGCGGGCCGCCTTGAGCATGATCTTGAGATAATCGTCACAGACCTGGTAACCGAATCCCCGACTGCCGGTGTGAATGCTGACCGTGACCTGCCCGGGATAGAGGCCGAGCACGTCGGCCGCGCTCTCGTCATAGACCTCTTCGACCTGCTGGATCTCGAGAAAGTGGTTGCCACTGCCAAGCGTTCCCAATTGGGCGCGGCCGCGTTCCATGGCACGCGCTGAAACCATCTCCGGATCCGCACCGGCAATAACACCTTGCCCCTCAATGCGGTCAAGGTCGCCGGCTTCACCAAAGCCTTGCTTGACTGCCCAGGCAGCACCTTTGACGATGACTTTTTCCTCTTCACTGAGAGACAACTTGAAGTCCCGACGATGGGAACCAACCCCGGATGGCACGTTACGAAACAGTTCATCGGCAAGTTTATGAAGATGTGGCCTGATCGCTGCAGCGTCCAGATTGCTGCGTAGTAGCCGCACCCCGCAATTGATGTCGTAGCCGACCCCGCCCGGGGAGACAACCCCGTCATCAGCATCGAAAGCCGCCACTCCGCCGATCGGGAAGCCATAGCCCCAGTGAATATCGGGCATCGCCATAGATGGCCCGACGATGCCCGGCAGAGTCGCCACGTTGCAGACCTGCTCAAGAGCCTGTTCCCGACGCAAATCCTGCATCATCTTCTCGGAGGCAAAGATCAGGCCGTCGGTACGCATGGCCCCTTCACGAGGAATGCGCCAGCGGCAGGCATCGATCTGCTGAAGCTTGATACTCATAAGCCTTCCTTAAAGATCGACATAAACCCTGGCATACCAGCCTCCCGGAACTTCTTCCAGACAAGCCTGATGATAGGTGACCGACTTGACCTGTCGTTCTGCGGTATGACGCAGTGGGTCGAAGGGCTCGCCTGAAATCGTTGACCGAATGGCTGCTTTACTGAGCAGGTGGATGCGGAACTCCGCCGGAACCAGGTTGTCCTTTTCACTCCAGTAGGCAACTTCATTCAGCCAGCAGACCAACAGTTCGGTCAGGTCTTCGGCTTGAACCGTGACCTCCGTATCCAGCTTGGCAAAGGCCCGGCTCTCACCAAACATCAGTGCTTTCAAGCCCTTTTGCCATGTCCCGGAGAACGCCCGGGAGAGAACCCGCCCGTGCTTCGATCCCCATATCCGCTGTGTGTTCAATAAGTTTGTACATTGTCACGCGCTTCTCAATCGATATGTTAATTATAACAGCACAACGAAAAATGGCCGGTTGAAATATTTATTCTCCGGATATGGCAAATTTGAAAAAATGAGATATATTTAATGACAATAAGTACGGTAATTTTCCGTTAAATGTGCGCAACCTGAGGTGGATGAAAATATTTTCAGAAAAACCGGGTTTTTAGTTGACAAAACGCTGTTCTAACCTTTATCAAAGAGAGCAATGCTTTTCTTAAAACGGCTCACAATCCATCACAATATATCGAATTTAATACGTTTGAGCTTTTGAGTCACAGACACCTAAAGGAGGTCGTTCCATGAAAACTGACCTGGATGTCACCCCTCAAATTCCCGAGGAGATTCTCCAACGCGTGGAGGCCAGAGGGATCAGCCGTCGTGATTTTATCAAGTTCTGCACGGCGACGACCGCCGCCCTGGCATTGCCGATCACGATGCTGCCGCAAGTCGCCCGGGCTGTCGAAGACAAGCGACCCCCGGTCATCTGGGTGGAATACCAGAGCTGCTCCGGTGATTCGGAAGCCTTCCTGCGCGCCAACCAGCCGACCGCCGGTGAAATCATCCTGGATCTGCTCTCCATCGAGTATGCGGATGTCATCATGGCTGCCGCCGGTCACCAGGCTGAAAAATCCAAGCACGACGCCATGGAGAAGTACAAAGGCCAGTATATCCTGATCGTCGAAGGTTCGATCCCGACCGGTGCCGATGGCGGCTATTGTACAATCGGCGGCCAAAGTGCCGTGGAAGATTGCAAGAAACTGGTGCAAAATGCTGCGGCGACCATCGCAGTGGGGTCATGTGCTACTTTCGGCGGCATCCCTGCCGCTGCACCGAACCCGACCAACGCCAAGTCAGTCAGTGAAATTGTCCCGGGTGCCGCGATCGTCAACCTCCCCGGCTGTCCGGTCAATGCCGCGAACCTGACGGCGACCATCGTACATTTCCTAACCTTCGGCAAACTGCCGGCGGTCGACCGCCTCGGTCGTCCCAAGTTTGCCTACGGCAAACGCATCCATGATAACTGCGAACGGCGCGGCCATTTTGACGCCGGGCAGTACGCAGAAGCCTTCGGTGACCCCGGCCACCGCCAGGGGCACTGCCTGTACAAGCTCGGCTGCAAAGGCCCGGAGACCTTCCACAACTGCCCGACCGTCCGCTACAACGAGGGCGTGTCGTGGCCGATTATGGCTGGTCACGGCTGCATCGGCTGTTCCGAGCCAGGCTTCTGGGACACCATGAGTCCCTTCTACCGGCGCCTGCCCAAGGTCCCCGGTTTTGGTATTGAAGATACGGCCGACAAAATTGGTATCGGTCTGGCGGCGGCCACCGCAGTGGCCTTCGGCATCCATGGAGTGGCTAGCTGCTTCCGCAAGGGTGATGCCATGGAAGAAGACAAGGTCGTAAAGGAGGACTAACCGATGGCCAAAAGAATTGCCGTTGATCCCATTACTCGCATAGAAGGCCACCTGCGCATCGAAGCAATGATCGATGGTGGCAAGATTGTAGACGCCTGGAGCTCTTCCACGGCTTTCCGAGGCATCGAGACGATCCTCAAGGGTCGTGACCCTCGTGATGCCCATCACTTCACCCAACGCTTCTGCGGGGTCTGCACCACGGTCCACTCCATGGCCAGCATCCGCGCCGTGGAAGATGCCCTGAACATCCAGATCCCCGACAATGCCCGGCTGATCCGCAACCTGATCATGGGCATCCAGAACGTGCAGGACCACGTGATTCACTTCTATCACCTGCACGCTCTCGACTGGGTCGATATCGTCAGCGCCCTGTCTGCCGACCCTGCAGCCACGGCCAAACTGGCCCAGTCGATCTCCAACTGGCCCAAGTCGAGTGCGACCTATTTCAAGGGCATCCAGGATAAGGTCGCCGCATTTGCCGGCACCGGCCGGCTCGGCCCCTTCCAGAACGCCTACTGGGGGCACAGCGCCTACAAACTGCCGCCTGAAGCGAACCTGATGGCCGTTGCCCACTATCTGGAAGCTCTGGAGTGGCAGAAGGATGTCATCAAGATCCACGCCATCCTCGGCTCGAAGAACCCGCATCCGCAGACCTTCCTGGTCGGCGGCATGTCGATTCCTGTCGATCCGGACAGCCAGAACGCCATCAACGCCGACAAGATCGCTCATATCCGCAAGCTGCTGCGCAAGGCCCGCGCCTTCGTCGAACAGGTCTACATCCCCGACCTGCTGGCCGTTGCACCCTTCTACCTCGACTGGGCCGGGATCGGCGGCGGCGTTGGCAACTACCTCTCTTACGGCGACTTCCCGATGGACAACAGCCCCGGCACCGGCAGCCTGTTCTTCCCGCGCGGTGTGATCATGGGCAAGGACCTGGCCAATGTCATGGAGATGGACGAGAAGAAGATCACCGAATACGTCACCCACTCCTGGTACAACTACTCCAAGGGCGATGACAAGGGTCTGCATCCCTACGAGGGTGAAACGAGCAACAACTACACCGGCCCGAAGCCGCCATACGAGTTCCTCGACACCGACGGCAAGTACTCCTGGGTCAAATCGCCGCGCTACCTGGACCAGCCGATGGAAGTCGGCCCACTGGCGCGTGTGCTGGTCGCCTACGCTTCCGGCGTAAAAGAGGTTGTCGACACCGTCAATTTCGTCCTCGGCAAGCTGAATGCCCCGGCAACGGCGCTCTTCTCAACGCTCGGCCGTACCGCTGCCCGCGGTGTCGATGCGCTGCTGCTGGCCCAGAAGAACGAGATCTGGCTCGATCAGCTGGCCGACAACATGGGTCGCGGCACCCTAGAAGTATTCAACAAGGAGAAGTGGGACCCGGCCACCTGGCCGAAAGAAGCCCAGGGCTTTGGTTACCACGAGGCCCCGCGTGGCGCCCTCGGCCACTTCATTCGTATCGAGAACCAGAAAATCGCCAATTACCAGGCAGTGGTTCCCTCGACATGGAACGCCGGCCCGCGTGACGCAGCCGGGCAGATGGGCCCCTACGAATCAAGCCTGATCGGCACCCCGATTGCCGACCCGGAAAACCCGCTGGAAATCCTGCGGACTATCCATTCCTTCGATCCCTGCCTGGCCTGTGCCGTGCACGTCATGGACGGCAAGGGTACCGAGATCGTCAAGGTTCGGGTCCTCTAAAGGAAGGAGGCGCACACCATGCTTGAAATACATTACGTATGGCAATGGCCGGTTCGCATCTGCCACTGGGTCAACGTGATCTCCATGATCATGTTGTCGATCACCGGCTTTTATATTGGCAGCCCGTTCATAACGGCTCCGGACTCATCGATGTACGTCATGGGCTGGATGAGGTTTCTGCACTTTGCGTTCGCCTACCTGTTTACCGTATCGGTTGCTGCGCGCATCATCTGGATGTTCGTCGGCAATCAGCATGCTTCCTGGAAAGCCTTTATTCCATGGATAACGGCCGATGGGCGGAAAAACTTTATCAAGATGTTCCGCTACTACACCTTTACCGGCAAGAAGATCACCTACGAAGTTGGCCACAACCCGGTAGCGGCAACAGCCTATATCGGTATCTTCGCCCTCTTCATCTTCCAGATTGTCTCGGGATTCGCCATGTATGGTCAATTTGCACCGGGTGGTTTCTGGGACGGCATTCTCGGCGGGGTTAATGTCCTGATCGGCAACCAGTGGCTGCGCCTGCTGCATCATGGCGTCATGTGGCTGCTGGCCGGCTTCATCATCAACCATATCTACAGCGGCTGGCTGATGGATGTTAAGATGCGCAACGGCACCATGAGCGGCATCTTCAGCGGTTACCGTTTCATCGAACCGGAGGACCTTTGATGTCAACCCTGGTCCTTGGACTGGGCAATTCGATCATGACGGATGATGGTTTCGGGGTGAAAGTGGTCAACACGCTTTCATCCCGTTACCATTTCCAGGGAAAGATCCGTCTGATTGACGGCGGCACCCTCGGCCTTGACCTGCTGCCTCACCTGGAAGATGTGGAGTCCCTCCTGATCATTGATGCCCTCGACATGCGCGACAAGCCCGGCCAGCTCTTCCGCATTGAGGGGGAAGATGTGCCACGAGCATTTGCCAGCAAGCTCTCGGTCCACCAGATGGGGCTGCAGGATTTGCTCGCCGTGGCCGAGTTGCAGGGACACGTACCAACCAAACTGGTGGTCTGGGGCGTTCAGCCGGAATGTATTGAAATGGGGACCGATTTGACCGCAACTGTCGAATCAGCGGTTGAGCCGGTCGTGCAAAAGGTTCTGAAGGAATTGCAGGCATGGGGGGTTGCATTCGAAGCGCGAGGTGGAAAGTGAGAGCCGCTCGGCAAGCAGGCTACCGTGCGTTACAGCTCGTCATCCTGTCAGTGCTGCTGCTGTATGGCTGTGGCCAGGAGCGACCAGACTATCCCCAACGGCAGATGCCGCAAGGGTTGATGGAGGACAGTGTTCAACTGGCGGCCGGTCACGCTCTGTTCAGTGACAAGTGCGCCAGCTGCCACGGCAAGCCAAGCGAAGGGCTTTCCGGCCGAGCAGCGTTTTTTCAGCCTCCGGCGCCGGATTTCTCCGAGACGCATTTCCGTGACAGCGATCCTGCTTACCTGTTCTGGAGAATTGAAGTCGGCAAGACCGTAGAGCCTTACCTCTCGAGCGGCTCGGTTATGCCTGCCTGGCGCGGGCTGACAGACCGGGAAATCTGGCAGCTGGTGGCCTATCTGAAAACACGCGCAAAATAGGCACAAACCGTTTCCTGTCGACAACAAAAAAGGGCCGGATAAACCGACCCTTCAGAGTGTGGACAAAGTTCTGCCGAATTTTATGATAGAGAGAGCAACAGATGGTTAATCTGTTGTCCTTTTTGGTTGGACTCTTAAATTCAAATACAAAATCAAAACCGTCGGGGTTGCCCGACAGCAACTTCATTTTCTTTGTAGCGACAAAGAAAACGAAGCAAAAGAAAGCTTTGCGCTGCGCTGGGCATTTCTTGCACGTCAGGGCGGCAACATCAATTCAGTTCTTTCCAGCCGATTAAGAGTCTACACGTCCCTCGCAGGATCCGAGGCCCTTGAGGTCCTCTCCCACGGTGGCACATCAAATACTCTGCTCATTTTCACCTGTCCACTCATAAAGGCAATACCGTGAGGCCCCCTGTAACGGGCCGGCTCCCATCCGACTGATTGCTGAAAGAAATCACTGAAGACTGGCAAAAGAATTATGCCCTCCGCAAGGAGAAAGGCGTTTTTGCTTACTTTTGTCGCCGTCTGGACAAAAGTAAGGCGTCTGGCGGGACGCGCCCCGCCGGTTTTGCTTTTAAGAATTTCAACAAAAAGAAAAAGGGCAACAGATTAACCATCTGTTACTCTAAACTTCAGAAAAACTCCACCTGTCAGGTAATAAAAACCAACCCGGCATCACGTGCGGGGTTGGTCAGAAGTTTGAAGGGCCGGATAAACCGGCCCTTTTTATATTAGATTATCTGCAAAAGGCTACTCGTTCCAACCCTCCGGATGCACATCGCCGATCTGCTCCCAATGCTCTGGAGAACGCCACAGGCTGGAGATGATCAGTTCGCGCATACGCAGGAGTTCCTTTGGCAGCTTGTCGAACATCTTCAGGAACAGCTCCTCGTGGGAAAGCACCTCGGTCTGCCAGACATCCCGGTCTACGGAGGTCAGGGCGTTGAACTGTTCACGCGACATATCCATGCCGTCCCAGTCCATGTCCTCGAAGCGCGGCATCCATCCCAGGGGGCTCTCGATAGCTCCTGTCCGACCCTGGACCCTGTCGATAATCCACTTGAGGACACGCATGTTTTCGCCGTAGCCCGGCCAGGCGAACTTGCCATTCTCGTCCTTGAGGAACCAGTTGACACTGAAGATGCGCGGAGGCTTGGCCACGGAGCGGCCGACCGATAGCCAGTGGCCGAAATAGTCGGCCATGTGGTAGCCGCAGAACGGCAGCATGGCAAATGGGTCGCGGCGCACGTTGCCGGTGGCACCGACTGCCGCGGCGGTCGTTTCCGAGCCAAGGGTCGCGGCGAGGTAGACGCCGAAATTCCAGTTGAACGCCTGGTAGACCAGCGGGATGGTGTCCTTGCGGCGGCCACCGAAGATCATCGCACTGAGCGGCACCCCCTTGGGGTTTTCCCAATCCGGGTCGATCGACGGGCACTGGCTGGCCGGTGAGGTAAAGCGCGCGTTGGGATGAGCTGCAGGACGACCACAGTCGGGTGTCCAGGCGTTCCCCTGCCAGTCGGTCAGCTTGGACGGCGGCTCGTCAGTCATCCCCTCCCACCAGACATCGCCGTCTTCGGTCAACGCCACGTTGGTGAAAATGGTGTTGGCGGCGCAGGACGCCATGGCGTTCGGGTTGGTATCAACCGAGGTCCCCGGGGCTACGCCGAAGTAACCGTACTCGGGATTGATGGCATGGAGCCGGCCATCGGTGCCTGGCTTGATCCAGGCGATATCATCGCCGATGGTGGTGACTTTATACCCCTTGTCTGAAAATGTTTGCGGCGGGATCAGCATGGCGAAGTTGGTCTTGCCGCAGGCGCTCGGGAAGGCTGCACCGACGTATGATTTCTCCCCGTCAGGTGTTTCGACGCCGAGAATCAGCATGTGCTCGGCCAACCAGCCCTCGTCATAGCCGATCTTCGAGGCGATCCGAAGGGCCAGACACTTCTTGCCGAGCAGGGCATTGCCCCCGTAACCGCTACCGAAGGACCAGATTGAACGTTCTTCCGGGAAATGGACGATGTACTTCTCCTTGTTGCACGGCCAGGACACATCCTGCTCTCCCGGTTGCAACGGGGCACCAATTGAATGCAGGCAGGGGATGAAATCCCCGTCGCCAAGCACATCGAGCACCGCTTTGCCCATACGGGTCATGATGCGCATGTTGACGACCACGTAGGGTGAATCGGAGATCTCGACACCGATCTTGGCAATCGGTGAGCCGAGTGGGCCCATACTGAAAGGGATGACATACATGGTGCGGCCCTTCATGCATCCCTTGAAGAGGCCCTGCAGCTTTTCCTTCATTTCTTTCGGCGGCATCCAGTTGTTGGTGGGGCCGGCATCATTTTTGGAAATGCTGCAGATAAAAGTGCGGTCTTCGACACGTGCAACGTCAATCGGATCGGACCAGGCGAGGTAGCTGTTGGGGCGTTTCTCCTGGTTAAGCTTGCGGAAGGTCCCCGCCTTGACCAGCAGTTCGCACATTTCGTCATATTCATTCTGGGAGCCGTCGCACCAGTGGATGCGTTCCGGCTCGCACATTCCCGCAACCTCTTCGACCCATTTCAGCAGTTTGTCGTTCTTGGGAATTTCAAAACTCATTTTTCTGGCCTCCCGTCAGATGGTTTCCTGTAAGTCCAATGAATAATATCCTACCATGTTATTCGCCGTTGGCAGTGTCCCGAGATGATATTTTAAAATGCGACAAAGCGATGGCGGCACAATCCCTGACCGTACACATTTTTCTTGAAATTAAAAATGGAATATCCATGACGGATTTTCCTTTTCACAACAACAAAATCTTTACCAGTAAATACTAGTGAAGTCGCATGATTCTACAATAATTCGGAGCAGGCGATATTTTTACTTTTTTATCCTCGCTAAATTTGTTAAAGTGCCGCAGCTATTTATGACGACAAGGATAACGGGCAGGACTGTTCGCTCGACAGCAGCGAAAAACCGCTTGATTTTACTTGGAATTTCGTCCTATAGTTTACTGAATTGGTTGGAATTACGCCTTGTCAGAAGTTAACTAAATGCCGGCTTGTCACCCAGGTTGTTATTGTGACAGGCCTATTCTTTTATAAAATCAGGAACAAAAATTAAGAGGAAGTTAAGAGCTTCCAAACCCAGGGAGTCACACAATGTCAAACCTCAGCGCCCAGGACCTCGGACTGAAAAGTATCGGCAAGATCCAGCACAATCTCTCTTACGATGAGCTTTTCGAACAGGAAAAGAAAAACCGCGAAGGTGCCATTTCTGAAAACGGGACCATGATGGTGGACACCGGTAAATTTACCGGCCGCTCGCCCAAGGACAAGTATTTTGTCCATCAGAAACCATCCTTCGAGAATATTGCCTGGGGTAAGATCAACCAGTCGATGGCTCCCGAAGTTTTCGACCAGCTGTATGCTGAGGTTATCGAATATCTCTCCGGCAAGGACCTTTATGTGACGGATGGATTCTGCGGAGCCAACCAAAAGACCCGCACCTCGGTTCGCTTCGTCACCGAGTTCGCATGGCAGTCCCACTTTGTCAAGAACATGTTCATCCGCCCGAGTCAAAGCGACCTCGACAACTTCGCGCCACAGTTCACCGTATACAACGCCTGCAGCCTGACCAACGAGAAGTGGGAGCAACATGGCCTCAACTCCGAGGTGTTCGTTGTTTTCAACATCGAAAAGAACATTGCCATCATCGGCGGCACCTGGTACGGCGGCGAAATGAAAAAGGGTATCTTCACCATGATGAACTACTGGCTGCCGATGCAGGGGATCCTCTCCATGCATTGCTCGGCCAACGTCGGCAAAGGTGGTGATGTGGCCCTCTTCTTCGGTCTTTCGGGAACCGGCAAGACCACTCTTTCCACCGACCCCCATCGCAAGCTGATCGGTGATGATGAGCACGGTTGGGATGACGACGGAATTTTCAACTTCGAAGGCGGCTGCTACGCCAAGACCATCAATCTGAGCGCAGAAAATGAACCGGAGATCTACAAGGCCATCCAACGCAACGCGTTGCTCGAAAACGTGGTTGCCGATGACAACGGCGTGATCGACTTTGACAGCGATGCCAAGACCGAGAATACCAGGGTCTCCTACCCGATTGAGCATATCGACAATCATGATCCGAGCCTCAAGGGTGGACATCCAAAAAATATTATTTTCCTGACCTGCGATGCCTTCGGCGTTCTGCCTCCAGTCTCCAAGCTGACCAAGGAACAGGCGATGTACTACTTCCTCTCCGGCTACACCGCCAAGGTCGCCGGCACTGAGCGTGGTGTCACGGAGCCGCAGGCGACGTTTTCTTCCTGCTTCGGTGAAGCCTTCCTGCCGCTGCACCCGACGGCATACGCCAAGCTGCTCGGCGACAAGATGGAGAAGCACAGCGTCAACGCCTACCTGGTCAACACCGGCTGGGTCGGCGGCGGCTACGGCGTCGGCAAGCGGATGAGCATCAAGGCGACCCGCGCCTGCATCAACGCCATCCTCGACGGCAGCATCAACGACGTTGAGTTCGACCAGACCCGCTGGTTTCGGCTCAACATTCCCAAGACCTTGCCGGGCGTCGATACCAACCTGCTCAACCCCCGCAACGCCTGGACGGATAAGGATGCGTTCGATAACACAGCCAACAAGCTGGCCGGCATGTTCATCGAGAACTTCAAGAAGTACATCACCGACAACGATGATTTCGATTACACCCAGGCCGGTCCGCAGGTCTGACCCAAAAGACAATATGACAAGCAAAGGGCGCCCATTCGGGCGCCCTTTCTCTTTTCCGCCCGGCAACTGACAAAAGCAACGCCGACACAGGATTAATCTCTTGGACATCAATTTTTACAACAGTTATGTTGACAAGTAATCCATGCTGTATAGATTTAACTGGGCATTCGGAATACAGGGGAGAAGATATGCAGCTTGAAATATTCACCACCGGCGGCACCATCGACAAAGTCTACTTTGACTCAAAGAGCTCCTTCGAGGTTGGCGAGCCACAGATTGTCGAAGTTCTGCGCGAGGCCAACCTGACCGTCGACTACCGGGTCACGTCGCTGATGCGCAAGGACAGCCTTGAGCTTACCGATCAGGACCGTATCATGATTCGTCAGGCGGCGCAGAACTCCCGTGCCGCGCAGATCGTCATCACTCACGGGACCGACACCATGATCGACACCGCCAGGGCCCTGGCCGGGATAGCGAACAAAACCATTGTCCTGACCGGCGCCATGCAGCCGGCACGCTTTCGCCACACCGATGCCGTCTTCAATATTGCCAGCGCGATGATGGCAGCACAGACTCTTTCAGCCGGGGTCTATATCGCCATGAACGGGCAGATCTTTGATCCGCATAGTTCGCGCAAAAATGTCGAGCTGAATCGATTTGAAAAGATCTGACAAAAACACTCAAATTCATGACTGCAGGCAACAACCTGCCGGTCGGCACCAACCCGGTCATCATCGCCGCCCGATTCACCATGCAACTCTTCGTCTCCGGCGGTCATAGTCCCAGAATGGCCGATCCGCCTCACGCTCGGCCTCGGCTCGGCTGATGCCGATATCCTTGGCGAGATGCTTCGCTAAGCCTCCGCAATTCACTTCGTTCTCTTCGGCAATCTCCCGCCACATTTTTATCGTGTTTCCAGCCTCTTTTAAACTAATCCGCTCAGCACCATGCTGCGAAGCCTCCTTGCTGCTTGTTTGACTTCACTATGCAAGCATGGTATTGATTTGTAAAACGAATTTATTGAATGCTTTCACATCAATATTTTTGATGAGAAGGCCTATGGAACTGCAGATCGATCTACTGAAAACCTTTCTCGCCATCATCGACACTGGTGGTTTTACCAACGCCTCGCAGGTGGTGCATCGGACCCAGTCCGCAATCAGCATGCAGGTCAAGCGCCTTGAGGACACGATCGGCCAGCCTCTCTTTGAACGCATCGGGCGCTGCTTAAATCACCACAGAAGGTGAGGCACTCCTTCCTTATGCCAGAAGACTGCTCAAATTGCACGAAGAAACCGTTGCGGCGATGGTCAAGCCGGATGTCGCCGGATCGCGTGCGCATCGGCATTATCGACGATTATGCGCTGCGCTTTCTTCCTGATATCCTGTCGCGCTTTGCCAACACCTATCCACAGAGTACAGGTCACGGTCCGCTGCGAACCGACCTCGCTGCTGGTTCCCGGCCCTGGAAAATGGTGAACTTGACCTTGCCCTGGTCAACGGTACCCGGACAAGGACGGAGAAATCATTCGTCACGATCAAGCCGTCTGGGTCACTTCTGCAAACCACCTGACCCACGAGGAAGACCCTTTGCCCCTGGCGGTGTTTCACGATGAATGTATCTTTCGCAAGTGGGCCCTGGAAGCGCTCGATTCAATCAACCGCGCTATCGCGTCGCCTATCAAAGCCCAAGTGTCGCCGGCATCATCGCTACCGTCTCTGCCGGCCTTGCAGTGTCCATCCTGTTTGGCAGTGTCGCGCCCCAGGAATTTCGTCGTGCTCAGAAAAGAGGATGGCTTTCCGGAGCCTGCCGGACGGCCAAGATTGTGCTCAAACGTTCGCCGGGAAGAAATCCACGCGGCCGTGGCATGCATGGCCCAGCATATCCGGGAAGGGATGCGGTAGGTTGGGTAGCGAACAGAATCGGGGACACATCAACGATGTGTCCCCGATCTGATTTACCTATTCTTGTCTTGTCACGCGTCTAAAGGATCTGGCTTAAGAACAGCTTGGTCCGTTCATGTTGCGGGTTTTCGAAAAATACATGCGGAGTGTTCTGCTCGACGATCTGGCCTTCGTCCATAAACATCACCCGGTCGGCGACGCTCTTGGCAAAGCCCATCTCGTGGGTAACCACCAGCATCGTCATGCCCTCTTCGGCCAGATCGATCATGACGTCAAGGACCTCCTTGATCATCTCCGGATCAAGCGCCGAGGTCGGCTCGTCAAACAACATCACTTTAGGCTTCATGCATAGACTGCGGGCAATCGCCACGCGCTGCTGCTGGCCACCGGAGAGCTGACCGGGAAACTTTTTCGCCTGCTCGGCAATATGCACCTTCTCCAGGAACATCATCGCCATCTCGTCAGCCTCTTTCTTCGGCGTCTTGCGCACCCATATCGGCCCCAGCGTCAGGTTGTCGATGATCGACAAGTGGGGAAAGAGGTTGAAGTGCTGGAAGACCATGCCGACTTCGGTGCGGACCTTCTCAATATTCTTGATGTCGTTGGTCAACTCCGTGCCGTTGACGACGATCTGGCCTTTCTGGTGCTCTTCAAGCCGGTTGATACAGCGGATCAGGGTTGACTTGCCGGAACCTGATGGCCCGCAGATAACTATCCTCTCGCCCAGCTGCACATGCAGGTTGATATCACTGAGCACATGAAAATCTCCGTACCACTTGTGCATGCTGTTGACTTCGATAATCGGCCTGTCAGCAGGGGTCACGGCAGCTTGTTGTTCAATCTCGTTCATAGCACTCTCACAGTATATGGCTTGCCGGCCTTAACGACCGGTGTGCAGTTCTTTCTCCAGTTTTCGGCTATAATTCGACATCGCGTAGCAACAGATGAAGTAAAGAACCGCCAGGAAGATATAGGCCTCGGTCGAGTAGCCGGTCCACTTCGGGTTCGACAGGGTAACCTTGGTCGTCTTCAGCACATCGTACAGGGCGATGATCACAACCAGCGAGGTATCTTTAAATGCCGACAGCAGAATGCCGACGCTCGGTGGGATCACGATCTTCAGCGCCTGTGGCAAAATAATCAGCCGCATCGTCTGGTTGTAGTTCAGGCCGATCGAGTCAGCAGCTTCGAACTGACCGCGCGGCATGGCCTGGAGTCCACCACGCACCACCTCGGCGATATAGGCCGCGGTAAAGAGGATGATCGCCACCTGGGCGCGCAACACCTTGTCAATCGTCACCCCTTCGGGGAGAAACAGCGGGAACATGACCGACGACATGAACAGCAGGCTGATCAGCGGCACCCCGCGAATCATCTCGATATAGACGACGCAGAGGGTCTTGATTGCCGGCATCCTTGACTGCCGGCCAAGCGCCAGAAACACTCCGAGCGGGTAAGCGGCGACCATGCCGAACAAGGCGAGCATGAAAGTCAGTGGCAGACCGCTCCAGCGGGCCGTTTCAACCACCTGCATGCCGAAGACACCGCCATACATCAGGGTGCCCATGACAATCAGTCCGATTGTCCAGTAAACGCCAAGTGATTTCTTCCAGTGCTTGCGATTCCGGGAAAAGATCACCAGGCCAAGCATCAGCGCCATGGCGAGACCCGGCCGCCACTGCTCACCGTCAGGGAAGAAGCCGAAGATGATAAAACTGATATTTCGCGGGATGATCGACCAGCAGGCACCTTCGATGTCGCGACAGGCCTCTGCCGGAGTGTTCCAGACGCTGTCGATGAACGCCCAGCGGAAAAATGGCGGCACGATCTGCCAGAGCAGCATCAGCACTGCTATCGTCAACAGCGAGTTGAACCAGCTGTTGAACAGGTTGCCACGCAGCCAGCCGATTACTCCGACTTCGGTAATCGGGGGCTTGAGATATTCGCGGGTCGAGACTGGAGGATTGGTCATGGGGTCACCTCTCCACCAGGGCCATCTTCTTGTTGTACCAGTTCATAAATACTGACGTCGACAAGCTGAAGAAGAGATAGACCAGCATGATCAGGGCCACGCCCTCGATCGCCTGACCGGTCTGGTTAATCGTGGTGTTGGTGACCGCCACAAAATCGGCATAGCCGATGGCGATCGCCAGAGAACTGTTCTTGGTCAGGTTGAGCATCTGGCTGGTCAGCGGCGGAATGATCACGCGCAGCGCCTGGGGCAGAATCACCAGGTGCAGGACCTGACCGGGACGCAAGCCGACCGCCATGGCCGCCTCAACCTGGCCGCGACCGACCGACTGGATACCGGCGCGGACAATCTCGGCGACAAACGCCGCCGTGTAAAGCACCAGGCCCAGCAACAAGGCGCTGAATTCGGGGCTGACCGTCACGCCCCCCTTGAAATTGAAACCGCTGCAGCTCCGGGATATCCATGGCCGTCGGTGCACCGTAGGCAAACCAGGCGAGCAGTGGCAACACGACCGACAGCGCAAGGGTAACCCTGACCGCCGGGAAGATCTGCCCGGTCCGTGCCTGGCGCTGGCGCCCCCAGCGATTCAGCCCCCAGCCGACAGCCAGGGCAATCACGAACGCCCAGCCCATGGCGGCATGCGCAGCATGGGCCTCCGGTACGCCGAAAATCAGCCCGCGGTTACAGAGGAACACCCCGCCAAACGGGTTCAATGCCTGGCGTGGCGACGGAAAAGATTCGTAGAAAATGGCGTACCAGAAAAAGAGCTGCAGGAGGATCGGGATATTCTGCATCAATTCGATATATCCCGCCGCGAGTTTTGACAACAGCCAGTTGCTGGACAGGCGGGAGATGCCGATGATGGTGCCAAGAATCGTGGTCAGAATGATCCCTATGAAGGAGACCTTGATCGTGTTCAGGGCACCGACCAGCAAGGCGTCGGCATAAGTGTCCGCGGCCGAATACTCGACGACCGACTCACCGATCTCGAAACCGGCCTCCTTTTCCATGAAACCGAAGCCGGTAGCAATCGATTGTCGTTCAAGGTTGGCCTGGGTATTGGAGAAGAGATAATAGCTGACAAACGCAACCAGAAGCAGGGCCACGACCTGGAAGACGATGGCCCGCTTGTCCGGGTCGCGCCAGAACGGCACCGTGCTCGGCCGCAAGTCCGTGTCAGCTATACTATTGATATCTTTGCTATTCAAAGAAGATCCTGTTGCAGTTCAGAGCCGCCCCCCGGGAAAGGACTACAGTGCCAGCATAACAAACAAGGGGAGATGCCGACAAGCGGCATCTCCCCGGTCCAGCTAAAAAGCAGTTACTTGAAAGGCGGCGAATACATCAGGCCACCGTTGGTCCACAGGGCATTCAAGCCGCGCTCAATGCCGAGAGTCGTATTTACGCCGACGTTGCGCTCGAACACTTCGCCGTAGTTACCGACCTGCTTGATGATGTTGTAAGCCCATTTCTCATCAAGGCCAAGAGAAGCGCCGTTGCCTTCGATCACGCCGAGGAAGCGCTGGACCATCGGGTCCTTGCTCTTCATCATCTCATCGACATTTTTCGAGGTAATGCCCAATTCTTCAGCGTTGATCATTGCCAGAACTGCGAAATCAACGATGTCACGGAACTGGTCGTCGCCATGGCGCACGGCCGGAGCCAGAGGTTCCTTGGAGATGATTTCCGGCAGGATCGCGTAATCCTTCGGATTCGGCGCAACAGCGCGGGTCCCTGCCAGCTGCGAGGCATCGGAGGTCAGCACGTCACAACGGCCGGCAAAGAAGGTCTTGGCCAATTCGCTGGTTGACTCGATAACAACCGGCTTCCAGTCCATGCTGTTGCTGCGGAAATAGTCAGCGGCATTCTGCTCGGTGGTCGTACCCGGCAGAACGCAAACCGTTGCGCCGCCCAGTTCCTTGGCACTTTTCACGCCGAGTTTTTTCGGCACCATGAATCCCTGACCATCATAATAATTGACCGTGACGAAGTTCAGGCCGAGCTGCGTTTCACGGCTCAGGGTACGGGTCGCGTTACGTGTCAGCACGTCAATCTCACCCGACTGCAGGGCGGTGAAGCGCTGCTGGGCGGTCAGAGGAGTGTACTTGACCTTGCTGGCATCGCCGAAGATTGCAGCGGCAACCGCCTTGGCAGTGTCGACATCCAGCCCTTTCCAGACGCCTTTTTCATCAGGCATACCGAAGCCAAAGACCCCGCCATTCACACCGGCCTGAATAAAGCCTTTCTTCTTTACCGCATCAAGGTCCTTGCCTGCGAAAGCGAACCCTGCTGTCAGCAACGAAAGAATCATTACCAATACTGTCAGTCTGCTCATTTTCATTTGCCTATCTCCTCTAATTGTTAAAGGTTTATTAACTACATCCTTCTGGATGCATGGAAAACACATAACTACAGAGAATCAAATATACTTTGTATTTTGCAACTGTCAATATGTGGTTGGCAGAACAACCCGCGCATCAGGCGGATTAAAAGCATTCTCGACCAAAGCCGATAATAAACTCCTTGTATGGGCAGAAAGAGGCCATGCCAAAAAGGTTTTTGACCCTGCTTTCGGCACCAGCCTGTTTAATCCTGCCGCAGCAAGCGCCGCCGCATAATAGTTATCGCAACCGGATTGTCTAAACGAGCCAAATCTGCCAAACTGTAACACTCTCCAGACCGGCAAGGATGCCCTGACATGTGCCTGATCCTGATCGCCCATCTCTTCAACGAGCAGACACCACTTCTGGTTCTGGCAAACCGGGACGAGTTTTACGACCGACCAGCAGAGGAGGCCGCGCCCTGGGATGAGTGCAGTGAGTTGATTGCCGGCCGCGATCTGGCCTCCGGCGGCAGCTGGTTCGGGGCAAGGGGACTGCGCTGGGCGAGCGTCACCAACGTTCGGGAGGGAATGAAACAGAGCGATAGCCACCGGTCACGCGGCTGGCTGGTACGAGATTACCTGCTGTCCAATGGACTCCCCGCAGGACTTCCTGTCAAAAATTGCCAACCAAATCGGCGCATATCCCGGATTCAACCTGCTTGCTGGCAATGGTCAAGAGCTCTGGTACTGCTCGAACCGTGGCCCCGTCGCGCAACGGCTTGAACCAGGGATTTACGGTCTTAGCAACCATCTCATCGACACTCCATGGCCAAAGGTCAAACGTGGCAAAGAGGCTTTGCGCGAGCTGATGAGTCAGCCACAGATCGACCACGACAGGGCCTTTGCAATCCTTGCCGATACGACGCTGGCCACCGATGCCGACCTGCCTGACACCGGCATCCCTCTCGAGTGGGAGCGCTCGCTGTCCGCGGCCTTTATCAGTACCCAAGACTATGGGACACGGTGCTCAACCCTGCTGATGAGAACCGCCGGCAGCAACCACTTCCTCGTCGAACGACGCTTTGCCGTCTCTCCTGAGAGCTGGGAAGAGAGCAGCTTCTCCTGGACAGCATAGGGATGTTTACTTGACAGATTAAACCTCTTGAAGAAAAATGGCGGCCTACCCTATTGAAGCGAACTACGGGAGCACCCTTTTTGGAACTTAAAGACCTTGGCGAATTCCAATTGATAGAGCGCATTCGTCAACGGGTGCCCGTTGGCGAAGGCGTCCAGCGCGGCATCGGTGATGACGCCGCCGTAATCACCCTCCCCGAAGGCCACCAGTTGCTGACCTCGACAGACATGTTGATCGAGGGTATTCATTTCCGCCATGACTGGACCAGTCCCGAAGATCTTGGCCACAAAGCCGTGGCTGTCAACCTTAGCGATATCGCTGCCATGGGTGGAACACCGCGCTATCTCTACCTGGGATTTGCCTGTCCAGGCACAACCCCCCTGGAGGACATCAATGCATTCCTCAAAGGCGCCCTGGAAGAAGCGGAGCGCTACAACGTCACCCTGGTCGGCGGAGACACCTGCCGCAGTCCCGGGCCATGGATCATTGCAGTAACCGTAGAAGGCAGCACGGAGGCCGGTCGCGCGATCGGTCGCGATGGCGCCCAACCCGGTGACGTGATCATGGTTTCCGGTACCCTCGGAGACAGCGCCATGGCTCTGCATTTGTTGCAAGATAACCGTTCCCCCGGTGCGGAGTTACTGGCCAGACATCACCGGCCGACCCCCAGAGTCGAATTTGGTCGCCGACTTGGCAAAGAGCAGATCGCCCACGCTATGATCGATATTTCCGATGGTTTGGCCGGAGACTTGGAGCATATCCTGCAAGCATCCCAGGTAGATGGCTTGATTGAAGAACAGAGCCTGCCCGTCTCGGCCGCGTTTAAATACCACGCGGACCAAGAACCGGCACTGCAGGATCTGGTGCTTTTTGGTGGCGAAGATTACGAACTGCTCTTTACCGCGGCCCCTGAAAACGAGGCCGCAGCGCTGGCGCTGGGTGCCGAGCTGGATCTTCCGGTTACCCGCATCGGAGTCGTACAAGACGGCTCAGGAACTGTTTCGCTCCGGAACGGGAAGGGTGCATTACGGCCCATCCTTGTCAGGGGTTATGACCATTTTTGTCGCCCCTGAAGAGAAGCTGAGACGACATGACTGAATCATCCATGCGAATATGGACGGGAGACGGTCTCACCGATGCCGAATTTTCGGCTATCATCGAGAGATTGCGCAACTTGCGCCAGTTCGACCTTGACCAGTACAAGGATCGTTGCGTCAGGCGCCGGATCGCCAAACGATTGCGGGCCTGCAAGGTATCGGATTTTGCCTCCTACCTTAAACGCCTGGAAATCGACCGGCAAGAACTGGACACTCTCCTGGCAACCATATCGATTCATGTTTCCCAGTTTTTCCGCAACCCGGACACCTTCCGGGTTATCGAGCAGAAAATCCTGCCGGATCTTTGTCGCCGGGCACGAGCAGCCGGGCAAAGCAAACTGACCCTGTGGAGCGCCGGCTGCGCCGCGGGGGAGGAGCCCTACTCTCTGGCCCTTCTGGTTGACGACCTGTCGGCTGATGACCTTGAGATCCGCGTTCTGGCGACCGACATCAGCGAACCGGTCCTGGAAACAGCCCGAACCGGCCTTTTTGACATCTCCCGCATGAAAGAAGTGCCGTCGCCTGTACTGGATAAATATTTTCGTGCGGAGGAGCAACGTTACCGTCTGATCGAAACGGTCCGGAACATGGTTGAATTTCAACCTCACAACATCATGACTGACAGCGATTATCCTGCGGCGGACCTGATCCTCTGTCGCAACGTCCTGATCTATTTCAGCCGGCCCGAGCAGGAAAGGATCCTGCGGCGCTTTGCCGCAGCCCTGCCAGCGCATGGTGCTCTGGTCCTGGGCCGGTCGGAAACCATAACCGGCGATATTCGCCATTACTTTAAATCTGAATTCCCGATGGAGCGGATCTACCGCCGCACCGAAGAGCCCATCGAGCTGCCGGATTTTGAAAATCCGGCAGCAGAACCAGGCTCGCGATTAATGACTACCCGGTAAGGAGCAGAATCATGCGCATTGAAATCAGCTACAAATTTATCATCGGCTTTATTGTCGTGGTCGTATCAGGGATTCTCGTCAATCTCGTTGTTCCTTATATTGAAGGGATAGAGCCTGAATTCAGACAATTATTTTCGATTCTCTGTTCTTTGGTCGTCGGCCTGATCATCGGCTCGGTTTTCTCTCGTGCTTTCTCTGGGAACATCCGCCGCCTGACTTCGGCCGGAGACCGGATCCGCCAGGGAGACCTGTCCGAGGATGTCAAGGTCGGCGGCAGCCGCTTCCCGGACGAAATCAGTGACCTGGCCAAGGCCATGAACCAGTTCCAGGCCAGCCTGCGCAGCCTGGTCGGCGATATCCGTAACATCGCTTTCCGGGTCGCGAATTCATCACAGAGCCTCTCCGGAACGTCCCAGGAGATGTCCGCTTCTGCCCAGGAAGTCGCCAGGACTACCGACCAGATCAGCAAGGGCGCCGAGACCCAGGCCGAGATGGTCGAAGAATCAACTCGTCTGTTCAAGGAAGTGGCGATATCAATCAAGCTGGTGGCCAGTTCGGCCAAGGCGGTAGCCGACTCGGCCGACCTGACCCTGGAAACGGCACGCAGCGGCAGCGACATGGCCGGCTCCAGCCTCGACAGTATCCGCCAGGTCCTGAGCGAGGCAGAGAGCAGCGGCCAACAGATGGTCAACTTTATTGCCCAGCTGCAGAAGATCAGCAAATTCGTCGAAGTCATTAACGGCATTGCCCAGAAGACCAATCTGCTGGCCTTGAACGCGACCATTGAAGCAGCCCGGGCAGGTGAATACGGGCACGGCTTCGCCGTGGTTGCGGAAGAGATCCGCAAACTCGCAGACTCAACGACAACCTCGGCCGACGAAATCACCGGCCTGGTCGAATCGATCTGCAGAGAAGGAGAGCAGGTGCAGTCTTCAATGGCTCAGGTGATTGATGAAATGGAAAGCGGCCGCGAAGCGGCCGATCGTACCAACCAGGCCTTTTCGGAAATTACCCGGAATGCCGAAGGGACCCGATCCAAAGCCAGCAGCATCGCCGAGCTGGCCGAGCAGCAAACCAGCAGCGCCGAACGAATCACCAGGGCGATCGATGAAATTGACCGGGTTGTTTCTGACAACGCCGCCGCTACCGAGCAGGTTTCGGCTGCCACCCAGGAACAGTCAGCCGCCATGGAGGAGATGGCCCAATCCGTCAAGGAACTCTCCAACATGTCCGAGTCGATGCTCCAGATAGTCAAACAGTTCAAGCTTGTCAAAGATCAAGACTAAATCCATGGCCCTGGTCCTGACCTACAGCCTTGGCAATGACCTCTACGGCCTTGAGATCGATGCCATCCAGGAGATCATCGAGAACCCGGTGCTGCACTATGTTCCGCGCGCCGAGGGCGTACTCACCGGGTCTATCAATTTCCACGGCCAGATTCTCGCAGTCATTGATCTGCCGAAACTGCTCGGTTTTGCCGGGAACCAGCGTGACCATCGTCACCTGGTCCTGACTTCGGAACACAGGTCGCTGGTGCTCACAACCTGTGGTGTTGAACGGATCGTCAACCTCGAAATGGAGCTTCTCCAGCCACCGCCTGAGGGACATGATCGTCCTGCGGTGCGTGGCGTAATCGAGTTTGACGAGACGACCATCAATCTGCTTGACACAGATGAAGTAACCAAACAACTTGAAGATATCTTTGCAGAATAGGAGGCAAATATGGCTCTACGGGTGATGGTTGTCGATGACGCCCTTTTCATGCGCAACATGCTCAAGGACATTTTCGTCCGTGCCGGCTACGAGATTGTCGCTGAAGCGGACAACGGTGAGGCTGCCCCGCAACTCTACCAGGACACCAAGCCCGACCTGGTGACCATGGACATCGTTATGCCAAAAAAGAGCGGTATCGAGGCTTTGCAGGAAATCATCGCCACCGATCCGCAGGCGCGCGTCGTCATGGTCAGCGCACTCGGGCAGGACTCACTGGTTCTCGAGGCCGTCGAGGCCGGGGCCAGAGACTTTATCGTCAAGCCTTTCAGGGAAGAGAAGGTTCTCGAAACCATCAGGCGGATTGTCGGGCAGGACTGACAGCCTCCGGGACCGACTATGGACATGTCCAAATACCGGGAGCTTTTCTTAAGCGAAACCCGGGAACATATCAACAGCCTGAATCAGCTGGTCGTCACTCTCGAACAGGAGCCGGGCAACCGGGAGACAATCGATGCCCTGTTCCGCGAGGCACATTCGATCAAGGGGATGGCTGCAACCATGGGCTTCAACAGCACCGCCCGACTGTCGCACCACCTCGAAGACCTGCTCGACGGATTCCGCAATTCCGGCGATATCCCATCGGCAACGATCGATTACCTGCTCGAAGGCATCGACCTTCTCGACGGCCTGCTGGATGACCTGCAGGCTGAGCGACCGGAGCGTAACACCGAAGATTTTCTGACGAAGCAACCGGTTCCTGCCGCAGACAGGGAGGAAAAAAGCCCTGACAGACCCATGGCCGCCTTCGACGACGAAAGCAGCAAAGCCCCTCCGGAAGAACCTGAGACCTTCCAGGTCCTGATCGAACTGGAAAAAGGGACCCCGGCCGCTGCCGCTCGCGGCATACTGATCCTGCGTGAACTGGAGAAATACGGCAAGCTTAAAGCCTCTAAGCCGGAGATCGACGAGTTGCGCGAGGAGGGGGACTGCGAACAGATCCAGGCCTGGTTGACGTCCCTTGTGGAAAAAGAACAGCTCAGGGAGACCCTGCTGAACGTCAGCGGAGTAGCAAACGTCCGGTTCATCGAGGATCGACGCAAGAATGACCGACGGCTACGCCGTGCAGTGGACCGCACGATTCGGGTGCGCACTGACCTGCTTGACCAGTTCGTCAATCTGACCGGTGAGTTGATCACCCACCGCAACATGCTGAACACCGCCGGCAGCAACCGTAACTGGGATGAGCTGAACAGCGCTCTTGAGCGCGCCGGTCGTCTGATCGATGACCTGCACCACAACGTACTCCAGGTCCGTCTGATGCCATTGCAAAGCATTACTGGACGCCTGCCGCGCATCGTACGTGACCTGAGCCGGAAGTCCGGCAAGCAGGTCACTCTGCTGTTAAATGGCACCGATGTCGGAATCGACCGCGTCATTCTCGAAGAAATCACCGACCCTCTCGTTCACCTGGTACGCAACGCCGTAGACCATGGTATCGAAGAGGAGGGGGTCGTCACCGTTTCCGCCGGCCGCGAAAAAGACCTGATTCTGATCGAAGTCGCAGATAACGGCAAAGGCATGGACCCGCAAACGTTACGTCAGAAAGCTGTTGATAGCGGCGTGCTCAACCAGGCCCAGGCTCACAGTATGAGCGACCGCGACGCCCTGATGCTGGTCTGCAGGCCAGGGTTCTCAACCGCAGAAGAAGTGACCGAGACTTCTGGGCGCGGCGTAGGGATGGATGTTGTCAGGGCGGCGATTCGCAACCTTGGCGGCACCTTGAACATCATTTCTGAAGTCGGCACTGGGACCCGATTCCAGATGCATCTGCCATTATCCATTGCTATCATCAAAATCCTGCTGGTCAACTGTGCAGGCCGCGTTCTTGCCATTCCGATCACACGAGTACAGAGGACCCTTGATCTGCCAACTTCAGAGATAGAGACTTCCGGCCAGCATAGGCTGTTTCGTCGTCGATGAAGAAAAGCTCTGTCTGTATTCTCTGGCTGAGACGCTCAACCTGCCGCAAGCTGAGGCCGGCGACACCACCTGGACGATCCTCACCGAAGTTCGCGGCCAACGGATCGGCCTGCAGGTAGATGGCTTCCTCGGCCAGCGAGACGCCTTTATCAAACCGATCGGGTTCCCCCTCAACCTGCTGACCGGGCTGAGCGGCGCAACCGTGGAAGGCGACGGCCGCGTCACCTTTGTGGTCGACCCGCAGGCCTTGCTGGAAAAGCACCAAGTGGTGGCAAATCAATAACGGAGTAATTGATGCCCTTTCTCAACTTAAACAACATCCAGATGGATATCCTGAAGGAGACCAGCAACATCGGCATGGGACACGCCGCGACGGCCCTGTCGCAGATGATCGGCCATCCCGTGAAGCTGCGGGTTCCGCATGTCACGATCACCAAGATCAGCCAGGTCCCTGAATACCTCGGTGGGGCGGAAAAAATGATGGTCGGAATCACCTTGCAGGTCCTTGGTGATGCGCGGGGCAGCATCATGCTGCTGTTTCCCCAGGAGAGTGCCCATCGGCTCCTTTGTAACCTGATCGGTGACCAGGGCAAGGTTCTGATCATGAACGAAGTGACGATATCCGCCTTGAAAGAGGTCGGCAACATCCTTGCTTCAGCCTACCTCAGCGCGCTCGGCAGCATGCTACACAAAACCCTGATCCCCTCGGTCCCGCTGCTCGCATACGATATGGCGGGAGCGGTCGTTGACTACGTTTTGATCGATCTGAGTAAATCCAGTGACCTGGCGATGCTCGTGGAAACCGATTTTATCGGTGAGTCATCCAGCGACCTGGCTATCAAGGGACATTTCTTCCTGATCCCCGATCCATCGACACTTGATATGTTCCTCGACGCGGCCGGAGAATATCAATGAGTGAGCAAGTCAGTATTGCCGAAGCCAGAATCGATCGGGCACCGACAGTTCTGAAGGCTTACGGGCTCGGGTCCTGCGTCGCCGTTGCTCTGTATGATCCGGAAACCAGGCTCGGCGGTATGGGCCACATGCTCCTGCCCGACCGACCGAGCAGTAGCCCTCTCGGTTCGGAGAGCAAGTATGTCGACGTCGGGATTTGTCAGATCGTTGATGAGCTGGTACGGATCGGAGCGAACCGGGAGACGCTGGTCGCGAAAATCGCCGGCGGCGCCAATATGTTTGAAACTTCATACCAGACGCTGATCAACAGCGTCGGCGCACGCAACGCCAAAAGTGCCCGACGGACACTCGTCGCCCTGGACATCCCGATAGTCGGCGAGGAAGTCGGTGGCAATCGCGGCCGTACCGTTGAGTTTGACCTTGCCACGGGCAAAATGTTGGTTTACTGTGCCCATACTGAACACCCCGTATCCCTGTAGTCACCTTTTCCAAAAGGAACAGCTAATGATCAAAAGGGCCCTTTTAACCGCTCTCTGCCTCGGTATCGGCTTGGCGGTCACGGTGCCTTGCGCCTGGGCTATCGCCCTCAGCGACGTCATCAACACCCTGGAGACCCCCTTCCAGCCCGGGACCGCTGCGGAGTACCGAATTTTTGATTATTCTGCCGCCTTTTTCCAGGAATCGAAAATCGCTTCACTGGACCGACTGCAGCAGGCCAATGGCCGCGTTGAGGTTGCCTTCGACTACCGGCCCGAGCGGATCGGGCGAACCGTCCCGACGGTCAAGTTCCACTGGCAATATGACTCTCCCACTACCCAGAGAATCGTCTCTAACGGCAAAACCATGTGGGTTTACCTGCCGGAGAACAGCCAGGTCATCCAGTCGGACATCGAGCAGATCAACAAGACCGATCAGAACGACCCGATGGCTTTTCTCACCGGTCTTGGCAACCTGTCCCGTGACTTTGCGATCGACTGGGCCGTACCAAACCAGGATGTCGATGGCAACTACGTGCTCGAGATGATCCCGCACCGCACCTCATCGCTGATTAACAAATTGATTATCGTCGTCGACCGCTACGCCGTGGAAAGTTACCAGAATCGCGGCAAAGAGGAGCCTTTTGGAGACCCGGCGATTGCCCCGCCGTCCCGTGAGAATTACGCCTCAGGGAAAAACACCGCTTTACCAGGCGACGATCAAGGGTCCAACGCCCTCTGGTTCCCGATCCTGTCAACCGCAGTCTACGACCCCAACGGCAACAGCACGATCATCGAATTCAGCAACCTGCGTATCAATTACGGCATCCCCGACACAACCTTTGATTTCGCCATTCCGGCAGGAGTCCAGGTGGTTCGACCGACCGGCAAGGAAATGGGGTTCTGATCGGCAGCCTCTTCTGTTTGCCTGCTGCCTTTTGGCACGTTTCCATAGGAGGAGACAAATGAACCCGGAAAAAGCCATCCGACAAACCAGCGGATGGCTTTTCCCTTTATTGCCCCCTGACATGATAAACCACGGGCATCGAGGGTTACGAAAAGATGATTATGAATCTTCAGCAGTTTCCCAAAGTTTCACTCGGGTTTTTCCCGACCCCGCTCGTTGAGCTCCCCCGGCTGAGCAAGGCTCTCGGCGGCCCGAAGATCTTCATGAAGCGCGACGATCAGACCGGCCTGGCCCTGGGCGGCAACAAGACCAGAAAGCTTGAGTACCTGCTGGGCGATGCAATCAACCAGGGATGTGATGCGATTATTACAGCGGGTGCCGCACAATCGAATCATTGCCGCCAGACCGCCGCGGCCGCAGCGAAGCTCGGCATGGCATGCCACCTGGTCCTGGGAGGAGAAGAACCTGCCGAGTCGAGCGGGAATTTGCTCCTGGACCGGATTTTCGGCAGCCACATCCACTGGGCGGGGGACCATCGCAAGGGGGAGGATATCCCGGAGCTTTACGACCGATTGAAAGCCAGCTGGCAAGAAACCTTACCATGTCCCTTATGGGGGATCGAATGAGCTTGGCGCCCTTGCTTTTGCAGAGGCCGCCGGAGAGCTCGACGAGCAGAGCAATGGCCTGTCGTTTACCCATATCGTTTTTGCATCCAGCTCCGGCGGCACCCATGCCGGCCTTATGTTGGGCAAGCAAGCCTATAGCAAAACCTACCAGGTCGTCGGCATCAGGATCGACAAAGAGGAAACAGGCGACATGTCTTTCGACCGGCAGGTGCTGTCCCTTGCCAATCGAGCCGCAGCGCTGGCCGGGTTGAACCACGAGTTCGGCGCAGAGGATATTATCCTCAACGAGCATTACCTGGGCGCGGGCTACGGCGTGATGGGCGCGCTGGAAGAAGAGGCGATCGCAATCACCGCCCGGACAGAGGGGATCCTGCTCGATCCCGTGTATACCGGCAGGGCCATGGGGGGACTGATCGACATGGTCAGAACCGGAGAACTCGACCAAAAGGACCGTGTGCTGTTCTGGCATACCGGCGGGACACCGGCATTGTTTGCCGATTGAGGAATCCCCCGTGGCAACACTCATAAGACAGTGACCCTGATTGAGCACCTCTGCCAGAGGAATCCTTTTTCCCGCAAGCTGTTTTGTGCTATAACTCGCCGAATCTTGGAAGAAAACCGGAGGAACAATTTTGGCTAGATACAATGTCAGCCTGGTCAGCCTGGGCTGTCCGAAAAACCTGGTTGATGCCGAGGTCATGCTCGGCCACCTGCCCGTCGAGCGCTTCTCGATCATCACCGATGAGAGTGCAGCGGATATCATCATCGTCAATACCTGCGCTTTTATCCGCGACGCTCAGGAGGAATCGGTCGAAACGATCCTCGAAGTCGCCGACTACAAGAAAAACGGTCGCTGCAAGCTGCTGATCGTCAGCGGCTGCATGCCGCAACGTTACCAGAAGGAGCTGGAGAAGGAGCTGCCCGAGGTCGACTTCTTCATGGGCACCGCCGACGCGCCACGCATCGTCGAACTACTCGACAGGCACCTTGAAGGCGGGCCGCAGCAGGAGATCGGCCTGCCCGACTACCTCTACGATCACACCACGCCCAGAGTGACCTCGTCGCCCTACTATTCGGCCTATGTCAAGATCGCCGAGGGCTGTGCCAATCATTGCTCATACTGCGTTATCCCGAGTATCCGCGGCACCCTGCGCTCGCGGACCATCGAATCGGTTGTCGCCGAGACAAAACGGCTGGTTGACAACGGCGTCAAGGAAATCAACCTGATTGCCCAGGATGTGACGGCCTTCGGCGCCGAGCGCGGCAACGGCCCGGAGCTGCCTGCCCTGCTGCGAGAGCTGGTCAAAATCGAGGGCCTGGTCTGGCTGCGACTGCTGTATGCCTACCCGGACGGCATCACCGATGAGCTGCTCGACCTGATCGCCGCAGAAGAGAAGATCTGCAACTATCTCGACCTGCCGATCCAGCACATCGACGATCGGATCCTGGCCGCCATGAACCGTCGGGTCGATGAATCCGACATCCGTGCCCTGCTGCAACGCATCCGCACACGGATTCCTGAGATGACCCTGCGCACCTCGCTGATCGTCGGCTTCCCCGGAGAGATCCGACGCCCAGTTTCGCAAGCTGCTCGCATTTGTCGAGGAAGGCCATTTTGAACGGCTCGGCGCGTTCCGGTATTCCCGCGAGGACGGCACGCCCGCCGCACAACTTGACAATCAGGTGCCGGAACGCACCAAGCAGGCGCGTGTCAAACGCCTGATGAAAGCCCAGGCGAGGGTTTCCTTGAAAAAAAACCTGGCCCTTAAAGGCCGCATCGAACCGACTCTCGTAGAAGGTTACAGTGAGGAGACCGAACTGCTGCTGCGCGGTCGCAGTGTGCGCCAGGCCCCGGACGTGGACGGCCAGGTCTACATCACCTCCGGACAGGCTGTCGTCGGCGATATCGTCAACCTGAAGATCACCGACTCGTCCGAACACGATTTGATCGGCGAAATCTGCGAGAACTGACCTTGCCCTGGAACCGACCTCTGATCATAGGCATCATCCTTCTCCTGCTGGCATTGGGGTGGCTGCGCACGAACTCAGGAGATACGGAGCTGATCCGTCGCAGCCAGTTGATGATGGGCACGATCGTCGAGATTGTTGCCTCGGGGCGGGACACCGGCCAGCTCGACGCGGCGGTTGATGACGCCTTTGCCGAGATGGCAAGACTTGACAGGCTGCTCAGCAGGCATTACCAGGACAGCGACGTAAGCCGCCTGTCACAGAGCAGTAAGGGCGGCAAAGTTGCCCCGGAAACCGCCGAAGTGTTTGCTCTGGGACTTGACGTGGCCAGGCGCAGCAAAGGGGCCTTCGATATGACGCTCGGTCGCTTGAAGATCCTCTGGGGCATTGACCAGGAGAACCCGGTGGTTCCGACGCAGGCGGCCATTGCCGAGACCTTAGAAGGGACAGGCTTCCAGGCCCTCAGCCTGGAAGGCCTCAACCTCATCAAACAAAGCCCGCAGCTGATGGTGGACCTCGGCGGGATTGCCAAAGGCTATATCGTTGACCAGGCAGTCATCGTGCTGAAAAAGCATGGCATCACCAGTGGAGCAGTCAATGCCGGAGGCGACATGTACCTGCTCGGCCAGCACCCGGAACACCCATGGCGAATCGGCATCCAGCACCCCCGCGAACAGGGCGGCATCCTGGCCACCGTAAAGGTTCGCGACAAGGCCGTGGTCACCTCCGGCGATTACGAACGCTTCTTCGAGCAGGACGGTCAACGCTATCACCACATATTCGACCCGAAAACCGGATCGCCGGCCCGCGGCTGCCAAAGCGTCACAGTGATTACCGACAGCGTCGCCCTCGGCGATGCCCTGGCTACGGCACTCTTTGTCCTCGGTCCGGAGAAAGGGCTGGCACTGCTGGCAGAATACCCCGGTTCGGAAGGCTTGATTGTCGCTGCCGACGGTACGCTGCATCCCAGCCCGGGCTGGGCGAACTACGCGGGTTCGCCATGAAAACACCATGGCAGGTCATGACCGGAGGGGACTGGCTGGTCGTCCTCACGCTGCTCGGCATCTCCGTTGCCGGGATTGCCTGGCTGGCGGCGGCACCGAAAGGCACGCGCGTGGTGGTGACCTCTGGCGACCAGACCTGCTTCGTCGCCGAGCTCGATCAGTTCCACTCGGTTGACCTGGATGGCCCACTCGGCAAAACACATCTCGTGATCGATGCAACAGGAGCCCATGTGACCAGTTCGCCCTGCCCCCGAAAAGTCTGTATCTCTATGGGACCGGCCAAGCATTCAGGAGACCTTTTGGCCTGTGTGCCAAACCGGATCATGGTCCGGATCGAGAGCCCGGCCGACGAGAATGCGCCTTATGATCTGCTCAGCCGCTGATGCGGAAAAGCTGGCCCGGGCACGGCGCCAGGTTTTTCTCGCCCTGTTCATCGCCCTGGCCGTGAGCCTGCACATTCTCGAGTCACTCCTGCCATCTCCGATCCCTTGGCTGCGCCTCGGACTGGCAAATATCATGACCCTGTCAGCCCTCTACCTGTATGACAGCAGGGCGGCATGGACCGTCAGTCTGGCCCGGGTCGGAATCGGCGCGCTGCTGCTCGGCAGACTGTTCAGCCCGGGGTTCTGGCTCGCATTGACCGGCACAATCGTTGCCACATCTGTTATGATCATCATGCATCGAATCTGTGGACGGTATTTAAGTCCCGTGGGTGTTTCGGCAGCCGGCGCGGCGGGGCATGCTTTGGGGCAGGTTCTGGCTGCGAGGCTGCTGATCATACAACATGAGGCAATCTGGCAGATCGCCCCGCTGTTTTTGTTTTTCACTGTATTCTCTGGAGTTCTGACCGGGTGGCTGGCGACGGTTCTTCTGCAAAGGCTTGGACAGCACCCGGCCTTTCAGGCGGCCGGCGTGGCCTTTGATGGACAGGCGGGCAAGAATTGAGGGGGAAGGCCCAGGACGGGCCGTTGCAGCTTTTGGAAATCAGAGACTTGCCCTGAGTTCGCCTAAAGCGTCAGCGGTTACCGTGTAGACCTCCTTGCAGTACTCGCAGGTCACCGAGGCCCCGCCATCTTCCTCGATCAAGCGGTCCAGCTCATCGGCACCGAGGGTGCGCAGCAGATTAAGCGTTTGCCGCTGGCTGCAGTTGCAGGTAAACCCCAGTTCCGTGCTGCCGAGGATCCGGTAAGGGTCGCTCTCGAGAAGCCGCTCTGCGATCGCTTCGGGAGAAAGCCCCTGTCGGAGCATCGTGGTGGTAGGTGGCAGCGTGGCGAGACGTTCGCTGAGCCGCTCGACGACCGTGTCATCGGCATCGGGCATCAACTGCAGCAGGAATCCTCCCGCGGCGACGACCTCGGCCTGTTGGCCCAGTTCGACGCCGAGCGCGACACTTGACGGAGTCTGCTCTGAGGTGGTGAAATAATACGCCAGGTCTTCGGCAATTTCACTGCTGACCAGTTGCACCATGCCGCGGTAAGGTTCCTTCAGGTCCAGGTCCTTGATGACATGCAGGAACCCGGCATGACCGATCGCCCCGGCGACATCGAAGCGGCCGTCACGGGGCGGCAGACCGGCATGCGCCACCTTGAGAGTGGCCCGGACGTGACCGAGGGCATCGGTTTCGGCCTGGATTCTCTGCAGCGGCCCGTTGCCCTCAACTATGAGGCCGATCCGTTGCTTGCCTTTAAGGAGGCTGCCCATCAGGGCGGCCGCGGTCGCCAGTCGACCCACCGCGACAGTGGCGGTCGGATCGGTCTGCTGCCGGCGACGCACTTCTTCGACCAGAACGGTGGTTGCTGCAACACTGACACGAATTGCGCCGTCGAGAGTCAAGACACGAATCATATGGTCAGTCATGAGTAATGCTCCCCGAAACGAACAGGATATTAACCGGAAGCAGGATGCCGGTAAAAGATCATATCAGACACCGATGACCTGCGCAGAGAGAAAATCATGCTAGACAACCTGCCATGGCTGCCCTACCTGGTGCCACCCCTGCTCGGTGCGCTGATCGGCTATGTCACCAACTACATCGCCATCCGCATGCTGTTTCGACCATTGTACCCCTGGCGACTGCTCGGCATGCGCCTGCCATTGACCCCCGGGATTATTCCAGCCAAGCGTGGCGAACTGGCACAGCGCATGGGCGAAATGGTCGGTTCGCACCTGCTGACCGCCGACGATGTCCGCCAGGCCCTGGAGAAACCGGCTTTCAATCGGGAGCTGAAAAGTGCTGTCAACGACAAACTCGGCGCCTTTCTCGATCGTGACCTGGGCGCCCTCGACACCCTGGTGCCGGACAGCTACCAGCGGCGCTTTCGGGAGCTGGTCTCGACCCTGCGGTCGAAGGCCCTTCGACAGGTCACCGATTACCTCGCCAGCGATCAGTTCGAAGCGCAAATGCGGCGCTTCATCATCGAGAAAGGCGACGCCCTGCTGGCACGCGACCTGGAAAGCTTTCTGTCACCCGCCCGTTACCAGGAGCTGCAGCGTCACCTCGATAATCGCCTGACCACGGTACTGCATTCTGTCGATACCGCCCAGGCGGTGGAGAGATTCGTTGATCAGCGGATCGAACGGCTGCTGTTGAGTGACCGCGCCCTGCGCGATTTGCTGCCGGCAGACCTGGTCGAAGTCCTCCTGCAGCAGGTTGAACGCGAAGTCCCCCCGCTCCTCGAACGCTTCGGCGGACTCCTGTACGACCCTGAATTTCGGCAACGCCTGGCCGAGAGGGCTAAACAGGGGATCAATGTCTTTCTTGACTCCCTTGGCGGGCTGGCCGGCCTGCTGAGTGGCTTTATCAATCTCGACCAGGTTTACAACAAGATCCCCGGATTTCTTGACAAGGCCGGTGAAGAGGTTTCCCGCTGGCTGCGTGAAGAGCAGACCCAACAGCAGGTCGCCAGCATGCTGCGTGAACGCCTGGAAAACCTGCTGGACAAACCGCTGAGCAGTTTTCTCGAAAAAGCCCCTTATGAAAAAATTGCCGGGGCCAGACGCTACCTGAGCGAGCGTTCCGTCGCCGCGGTGCAGAGCCGGCGGACCACCGAGCTGCTGCTCGGCTTTGCCGAGCAGGGGGTGCAGCGGGTCAAGGACAGGTCATTCCGCAGTCTGCTCAACGAGAACCTCCCGGAAAACGGGGTTGAGAATCTGCAGACCGAACTCGGCGACCAGGTCCTGAAGCTGGCCAGGTCCGCCGAAGCGGCAGAAGCGATCGACACACTTCTCAAGGACAAGATCGATGAGCTGGTGTATCGCCATCCGCTGGGCCGCCTGGCAGAACGCCTGCCCGCCGATGTGCTTGAGGAACTTGAAGACAGCCTGTACCATCAGGTCGGCGAGGTCCTGCAGAAAGAGGTCCCGCCACTGATCGAAACGCTCAACATCGCCCGAATGGTCGAAGACAAGGTCAACCAGCTTGATATACTTCAGGTTGAGGGTCTTCTGATGGGGGTCATGAAGGAACAGTTCAAATACATCAACCTGTTCGGTGCCATCCTTGGCTTCCTGATCGGCTTGCTCAACCTGGCGGTCTGGTCGCTGGCCTGAATCATGGAGTTTATGCAATGAATTCACGTTTTCAATTCGACTGGGGACAGATCAGAAGGGCCTGGGGCGAAATCCTCGGCTCCGGCAAGAGCAGTCAGCCCAGGGTGAATGCCGATCTGCCGCCCGCCGATGCAGACAAGGTCAAGCTCCTGATGGAGGACTGCCTGACCGGGCGAGGCGGTGAAGTTTCAGCTCGCCAGCGAGCCGCCATCCTCGGTGAACTCTACCTGACCCTGAGCGAGACAGGACGCAGGAATTTCCTCGAAACCCTGGTGGACAATTTTTACCTCGACCGGGAACAGATCAAAGCAACGGCACAGGAGCTGCTGGCAACGGATGATGACAAGAGCTTCCGCCAGACTGTCAACCGCATGAGCGAGGCACTGGTTTCACCCCAACAGCGGCTGCTCCGCCAGTTTAATGCCCTGCCCCAGGGCGTCAAATTCCTGGTCGACCTGCGCGCCGACCTGTTGTCCTTTCGCCCGAAGCAGCCGAAACTCACCGCCCTTGATCGCGACCTCAAGGAGTTGCTGATCAGCTGGTTCGATATCGGTTTTCTCACGATCGAACGCATCACCTGGCAAAGCCCCGCGGCCTTACTTGAAAAACTCATGGCCTACGAGGCGGTTCATGCGATCAGCTCCTGGAACGATTTGCATAACCGCCTTGAATCGGACCGCCGCTGTTATGCTTTTTTTCATCCCGGTATGTCCGACGAGCCCTTGATCTTCATCGAGGTCGCACTGGTCGAGGGGTTGGCAACCAGCATCCAGGAATTGCTCGATGAAGGCGCCCCGGATACCGACCCCCGGGAAGCCGACACCGCGATCTTCTATTCGATCTCCAACACCCAGAAAGGGCTGCAGGGGATCAGCTTCGGCCCGTTCCTGATCAAGCAGGTGGTGTCCAGCCTGCGCCAGGAGCTGCCGAACCTCAAAACTTTTTCCACCCTGTCGCCCCTGCCGGGTTTCCGTCGCTGGTTGACAACCTATATCGAAGCCGCCACGACGGGCAAGGAGCAGGATCCGATCCTGAACGCCATGAGCGAAGCGGCCCGCCTGCTCGATACTGATGCGGAACCGGACGCCGTCTTCAAGCTTCCGAACTGGTGGCAGAACCAGCAAGTCACCGAAATCTTAAGAGAGCCGCTGCTTTCATTATGCGCCCGCTACCTGCACGAACAGCGCGAAAAGGACCAGGCACCATTCGACCCGGTCGCCCGTTTCCATCTTGGCAACGGCGCCCGCATCGAACGCATCAACTGGCTCGGTGATACGTCCGCCAAGGGGATGCAGGAATCGTGCGGCCTGATGGTCAACTATCTCTACCATCTCAAGGAGATGGAGCAGAATATCGAGGCCTATGCGACCAACAGAGATATCGCCGCCGCCAAGCGGGTGCGCAACCTGTTGCGTGATGACGAAGATGAGAAGGGCCAGTTGACCCGTCTGCGCAGGATGATCTCACTCAGGCGCAGCAACGGGTCAAACAACCCAGCGCAAACCTGAACTTCTTCTTGACCAGAGGACCGAATAATGAACCTGAAGCCTGAAGTCGTTGAGCAACTCGAGCGAGTCCTTTCTGCAGTGGAGCAGCTTCTGCCACAAGCCGTTGAGCCAATCGACTGGGCCAGGACAACCGCGGCCAACTGGCGTCGCCACTCGTTTGCCGGCTACCTGGAGCCGATTGAAAACATCGAGAATACCGCTCTGGAGGAACTGGTCGGTATCGACCGGCAGAAACAGATTCTCGAGCGGAACACCTGCCAGTTCCTGCGCGGCTTTCCGGCCAACAACGCACTGCTCTGGGGATCGCGGGGAACCGGCAAGTCCTCGCTGGTGCGGGCGTTGCTAAACAAGTACGCCATCGAGGGGCTGCGCATCATTCAGATCGATAAACATGACCTGAATTTCCTGTCCGACATTTTTGCCCAGATCGGCAAGCAACCCTATCGCTATATCATTCTCTGTGACGACCTCTCCTTTGAACCGGACGACCCGGGCTACAAGATTCTGAAAAGCGTCCTCGATGGCTCGGTCTATGCCTCGCCGAAGAATGTCCTGATTTACGTGACCTCCAACCGGCGCCACCTGCTGCCGGAGTTTCACACCGACAACCTCGGCGCCAAGATGGTCCACAACGAGATCCACCACGGTGAAGCGGTCGAAGAGAAGATATCCCTGTCCGACCGTTTTGGCCTCTGGTTGTCTTTTTACGTATTAAAGCAGAGCCTTTACCTGGAGATTGTCGAAAAAACCATCGCCAGGCTCTGCGTCGAGCACGGCATAAAGCCGCAATGGAATGACGAGTTGGCCAGGGCGGCGATCAAGTGGTCGCACGACAAGAGCAAGCGCTGTGGACGCACCGCGCTGCAGTTTGCCAGGCACTGGCTGGGACAGTATCTGCTTGACCGGGAGCAGTAACCTTACAGCAACAAAAACGGAGAGACCTGCCAGGGACAAGCTGTCCCCGGTCAGGGTTCCAGGGAAAAAAGCGGTTCGCTCAGGTGGGTACTGCGGCAGGCCGGGCAACGTCCCGGCCGGGTCAGGCGTTCACGCTTGCGAAAAACGAATTGACAATCGAGGCAGGTCGCCGGTGTCAAAACCAGTCTCTGGCCGCGGGTTTTCAGGGTTTTCTGCAGAAACTGTAAATGATCGAAGACTTCACGTTCGGCCAAACTGACCCGTTGTGAGAGCACCCTGGCAGAGAGCGGCTCTGCGGAGAGGGCGTCTAACAACCTTTCGCGGGGTGTCTGCCCATACTCAGGCGGGAGGACCGGCTGTTTCATCATCTGGTAGCAGCCAACCGATCACTGATCTCCCTTGATGTACTTCTTGAGCTGCTTGATAACGAAATCCTTTTCTTCCAGGGAAGCCTTGACCAGGTCACCGATCGACACCAGGCCAACCAGTTGGTTTTTTTCCATGACCGGCAAATGTCGACAACGATTTTCCGTCATGATCGCCATGGCCTCATCAACAGTCACTTCCGGCGTGACATAACAGACATCCTCCGACATGACCTGACGAACGAAAGCCCTGTGCGAACAACGCCCGTTGAGATCAACCTTGCGCACATGATCCCGTTCGGTAAAAACTCCGATCACCTGGTCCTGTTCCAGAACGACCAGGGCGCCGATGCCGGCGTCGGCCATCACCTTCAGAGCATCGTAAATCGTGGCGTCCGGGGTGATGCTGTAAACTTCCCGGCCTTTCAATTTTAATATCTGTGCTATCGATTTCGTCATAGCGGCCCCCTGTTGACCAAGTGGATTTACTAGAGTAGTTTAGCAAAAAACCGTCCGAATTAAAGTCGAAACGACATGGCTTGTGCAGAGTTTGAAAAATCGGCGATTTTCCCGGGTGTTTCGGACCCACCCCTGAGAAACCTGTCTTCCAGCATGATTTCAAATTCAGCCAGGGCAATTTCATCGATACCAAGGAATTGCGCTTCCCCGGTTGTCGGCAGGACAATGTCCTGGCTCTTCTCGAGTCCCAGGCCAATCTTGCGGCACCCTTTGTTCGCCAGTTTGACCAGGGCGACTATAATGTTCTGGGTATCCCGCTCCTCGGTATGATCCTCCGAAACTACGGTCCTGTAGACCTCCGGCAGACGCCATTCATCGAACAGCCGAAGTCCCTGTTCAACATGCGTCGTAGATATGACTTCCAGAACCAGTGACTCGGGAAGCTCGATCTCCAGGTCGCCGTCATTGGCAACTGTTTGCATGGCAGCGAGCAGAACCAGCTTGCCGATATTATGCAGCAAGCCGGCGCAATAGGCCTGGTCGACAATCGCGAGATAGCCACAACGCCTTGCCAGCCATCGGGCCCCGATAGCACACCCCTGGGCATGTCGCCAGAGGCTGGGCATGTAACGCGAGACCAGCTCTCCCTGGATGAGGCCATCGCTGCTTTGACAAGTCTCTTCAACAATCCGGACCGCCTTGTCGCGGCCCAAACGGGTAACCGCTTCGTCAATCGACAAGGTTTTCGGCAACCCGGCATAAAAAGAAGCGTTGGCGGCACGAAACAACCTGCAAATCAAGGCCGGATCGTCGCCGACCAAGGCCCAAAGCTGGCTCGACTCGACACCATCGTCCGCGAGGCTTGCCATGACCTGACCGAGCAATTCTGGATCTACCGGCAGGCACACCCGGTCGGCATCGATCATTTCAGTGATTATTTCCGCCAGCGGTCTGTTGGCCAAAGCTATTCTCCAAGCAAGCGTCGCAACTCATGCAACGGACGAGGTTTGACTGAGCGGGGCAGGCGGCGCAGGACCTCCGGTAGAGAGACCCGGCCACGGGCTGCCTTGGCAATCCCATCTTCGAGCAGGGTCACCAGGCCCGAGGTTTCGATGCTGATCCGGCGGATCTCCTGCACGGTCTTGCGGGCAAGGATCGCCTGCTTGACTTCATCATTCAAGGTCAGCAGCTCAAAAATCCCGACCCGCCCCATGTAGCCGGTGAAACGGCATGCTGAACAACCATGCCCAATCTGCAGGTTGGCCCCCCCCAGGTCGCCGTGAGTGTAGCCGAGACGGCGGTATTCGTCGGGGGTTGGGGTATAGGGCGCGGCACAATGCAGACAAATCCTGCGCAGCAGGCGCTGGGCGAGCACACAGGTCACAGTCGAAGCGATCAGGAATGCCTCGATTCCCATATTCAGCAGCCGCAGCACACCTCCTATGGTGTCCTCGGTGTGAAAAGTCGTCAGCACCATGTGGCCGGTTAGAGCCGCCTGAATCGCGGTCTCGGCGGAAAAGGTATCTCGCACTTCGCCCATGACGATAATGTCCGGGTCCTGGCGAACGATATGACGCAGGGTTTCGCTAAAGGTCAGACCGATTTTAGGATTGATCGAGCACTGGGAGATACCATCAATCAGATATTCGACCGGCTCCTCGGCCGTGATGATGCTCGCCTCGAGATCGTTGAGAAAATTGACACAGCTGTACAGAGTGGTGGTTTTACCGGCTCCGGTCGGACCTGTGACCACTATAATGCCGCTTGGCGATGCAAGGGAGTCGTCACGAAACTTCCGCAGCATACGCGGCGCCATGCCGATATCTTCAATATCCAGCAGTTCGCCCTTCTTGTTCATCAGCCGCAACACGACTTTCTCTCCGTGTACAGTGACGTAAAAAGAGACGCGCAGGTCAAGAGACATACCGGTGAGCGGGCTCTCGTAAAGGATGCGACCATCCTGATGACGACGACGCTCTGCGATATCGGCCTCCGCCATGACTTTCAGGCGGGTCGCAAGCGGCGCGGCCAGTTCCAGGCTGATCTCCTTGTGGACAGCGAGCACACCGTCTCGCCGGAAACGGATGCGCAGACGGTCTTTCATCGGTTCGACGTGGATATCGCTGACCTTTTGCTGCATCGCATCATCAAAGAGACTGTTGACGATACCGATGATCGTCGAATCGTCAGCCACTTCAGCCGCGCTGCGCCGGGCCCCGCGGCGATGCAGTTCGATGACTTCACGGATCGCCTGACGGGTGCCGATTGCCGGAATGATTTTACGGCCGAAGACCCGGTCCGCAGCTTCGTGGTCTTCCAGGTCGAGTGGGTCGGCAAAGGCAATCACAATATGGCCGTTTTCCTTTGACACCGGAATAAAAGAATGTCGTGAAAACACTTTGGCCGGCACCATGGCCAGCAGGTCGCGATCGATCTCAGTGAAAACCGGCTCAACAAAAGGATAGCCGAGCTTCGTCGCCAGGAGCTCCATCAGTCGATGCTCGTCGATAAAACCATACTCGACCAGCACAGCGCCAAGTTTGCATGATTTGTCTTCCTGCTGTATCGACAAAGCAGCATCGAGTTCGCTCTGGCGGATATGGCCCAGTTCAACCAGCAACTCACCGACCCGGATATTCAGGCGCTGCTCTTTGAGAACCTGGTTGAGCTGACGGTTTGTCAGCAGATGTAATTCCTGGAAGATTTCTATCAGGGACCGGTCAGAAACCAGCTTGGTTTTAACGCGTTTGGCGTAGCACAGTTGGGTTTCGGTGACCAGGCCCTGCTCAACAAGCAGGCGGGCGACGGCGTCACCACCCGTGGAATTCACAGACGGTTTGACGACCGGCAGCTTTTGCTGCGGACCTCGTGCGGCGGAGGGTATCGATTCGAGCATGACATCAATCCATTACATAACATTACAGGCCCAGTCAGGATAACATATCTCGTCTCCGGCGCAACTTATTGCGCAGACTAGGGTAGAAGGAGTCGCAGGGCAAACACCAGCACGGTGACGATCACAAAGCGCTTGATCCAGTCGTGGCCTTTCTTCACCGCGTAATGCGTCGCGATCCAGCCCCCCAGCGAATTTCCGACCGCCAGGGACAGGCCGAGCACATAATCGACCTGGCCATGCACAATGAACACGCCGAGCGCAACCGCGGTAAAAGCGAAAATCACCAAGACCTTGACAGCGTTGATCCGTACCAGGTCGAGGCCGTGGACAAGCAGTGCGGTTATGATCAGGAAGCCGACCCCGGCCTGAACAAACCCGCCGTAGACGCCCACACCGAAAAAACTGACTATCAGTACGACCGTACGCATCGGCGTCATCGGCCTTTCCTGAGAGCGAAAGCGCTTCATCGGATCGAAAACCATAAACAACAGGACTCCGACCATGATCATTGCGAGCAACCGGCGAAACAGCATCTCATCAACATTGATGGCCAGGTTGGCGCCGAGGTAGCTGCCGAGCAGCGCCGGCGGCATGCAGAGCAGGGCCAGGCGGATCGGGAAGACCCCCTGACGTTTGAACCCGGTAATCGCGAAGATGTTCTGACAGAAAATCGCGACGCGATTGGTTCCGTTCGCGGTCGCCGCCGGCAAACCGAAAAAGATCAGCAATGGCAAGGTCAACAGCGATCCGCCACCGGCCAGGACATTGAGAAACCCGGCGATCACGCCAACCAGCATCAATGCCGGAATTTGCCAGAGGTAAGGGTCAATCATGCTTTCAACTCCAGGAGGTCACGGAGCACCTCGCCGGCCATGATCAGGCCGAAAAGCGGTGGGACGACTGAAGAGCTGCCGAGCGGTGCTCGCTGGGCTTGGTAGTGTTCTGCGTCTTCGGCAGACTCCCGGCGGCCATCAGTCAGTGGCTTGAACTCCTCTGTCGAGTAAACCGTCTTGACGCCGGCGCTGATGCCGCGTCGACGCAGCTCCCGGCGAATGATTCTGGCCAGTCGGCAACTCCGGGTTTTCGCCAGGTCCGCAACGAAGACCCTGGTCGGATCAAGCTTGTTGGCAGCACCCATCGAGGAGATAATCGGCAGTTTGCTGATCACACAGGTTTCAATCAGGTGGAGCTTGGCCGTGATATGGTCGATGCAGTCGAGAACGTAATCGTAACCGCGTTGCAATAATTCTTCGGAGTTATCCAGGTTGTAGAATGCCTGCAACGGCTCGACCTGGACGTCGGGATTGATTGCCCGACAGCGCTCCGCCATGACCAGGACTTTCGGCTGGCCGACCGTGCCGTTGTGGGCATGAATCTGCCGATTGCAATTGGTAATGTCGACCCGGTCAAAATCGACCAGGGTCAGACGGCCGACACCACCGCGGACTAGTGCCTCAACGGCATAGCTGCCGACTCCGCCGAGGCCGAAGACGGCCACGGATTTTCCGGTCAGGCATGCCAGGCCGCCTTCTCCGTAGAGAAGCTCCAGACGGGCAAAACGCTGTGGTCGAGTCATAGAGGTCTCCATAAATCTAGGTCCGGGCAAATCTAGCATGAAGAACGACGAGGAGGGAAGCGCGAGGCGCGAAATGTAGAAAAAGACTATCTCCCCCCTTCGCTATCTCCCTCCCGATCAAGCTTCAACACTCTGCGGGCGTTTTCCGTGGTCACCCGCAGCGTCTCCTCGAGACTCCAGCTGCGCAGCTCCGCGACCTTCGATGCAACCAGCGCCAGGTATGCCGGCCGGTTCGACTCTCCACGATGCGGCTCAGGTGTCATGTAGGGGGCATCGGTCTCGAGCACCAGGGCGGCGGCGGGCAGCGCCCGGACAACTTCCGGCAAACGTCGGGCCCCCGGCCAGGTCACTACGCCGCCGATCCCGAGCAGAAATCCGGCATCGACGATTCTGCGGGCCGTCTCGACGCTGCCGGAGAAGGCGTGGAAAATACCACCAACTTGCGCAGCACCTTCACGCTGCAGGATTTCCAGAACCCGGTCGATACTTTCGCGAGCATGGATCAGCAGAGGCTTGTCCGCCTCCCTGGCCATTCGAATCATTGCGACAAACACGTCCTCCTGCACCAGCCGCGGCACGTCAGCCTGCCGGTCAAGCCCGACCTCGCCGACCGCTACCGCCCGGGGATGGGCCAGCAGGCGCCGCAGCTCCTCGGCGTTTTCCGGTCGATACCGGTTCGCTGAGAAAGGGTGGACTCCCGGTGCGGCATGGACTCCTGGCTGGCCCTCGGCGAGGGCCAGGATTTTCGCCCAGCCGTCCGGCGAGACTCCCGGCACGACCCAACCATCAATACCGGCGGACCGGGCTTCATCCAGATACCGCTTCGGGTCATCGAAAGCATCAAGGTGAAGATGTGTATCAAAGGCCTTGATCATGATCCGCAGATCGTACCACAAGCTTCAGCAAGCGAACAATCTCAGTAATTTGCTTGTCGGTTCCGCCTCGCATATGATAATCGTGATCGATATTGTCTACATGTAAAGAGGTCTGTATGCAGACACCAGCACAAGGCAGCACCACATATCTTCGCAAGCTCTTTATCTTCAACCATGGAGCAGGTCTGCTCGTCGGCAGCTGCTTTCTCTTTGTCGCCTACATGATGTTGGGCGAAGCCGCGCTCACTCCCGGGTTTGTCCTGGTCTGCCTGGTTGCCGGGCTCTGCCTCGGCGCCGCTTCCTACTGGTTTGTCAGACAGACCTTGAAAAACCAGCTGCAACAGCAGCTGCATGCGCTGTATGGGTTGATCGGAGAGGAAACCCGTGTCAGGGACGGCCAAACGCTTGAAGGCCTGTTCGAGGCCGTCGGCAGCACCGTGGGCAAGGTCAGCGAACTCATCACCCGCCTCCAGGAAACCGTCGATGAATTCGTTCCGCACTACCAGACCCTGGCCGACGCCAGTCGTTATCTTTCGGCCCGTGCCGAAGACGGTTTGCAGGCGGGCAAAACCGCCAGGACCGAGGTTGAAGGCATGTATCAGAAACAACAAGCCGTGATCAGCCAGCTAGAAACGTTGCGCAGCCGCTCTCAGGATGAAGCCGCCCTGTCCCGTGAGCTCTCGACGTCACTGGAAGAGATGGCCGGGGCGCTGGAACACTCCTCGCAGAAATTCCTCGAAACAACCCGTAACGTCGATGAAATGGTCAACTCGATTCAAAACGCCACCAGCCAGGCCAACCAGATCGCTGATATCACGGAGAGCACGGCCCGCGACATCGACCAGATCGGCGAAGCCCTCGATCACTTAAGGTCCGGGGTGACCAAAAACGCCGACGACTCTGCCGCGGTCAAACAGGATGCCGAGCAGGGTGTCAAAGTGGTTCAGACCTTTACTTCGGAAATGGGCCGCATCGACGAGGAAAGCCAGAAGGCGATCACCGCAATGCAACGGCTGAGCCGCCAGACCGCCGAAGTAACCAAGATCATCGAGGTTATCAAGGACCTGGTCTCCGACACGGAACTCCTCGCTTTCAATGCGGCGATTATTGCCGCCAAGGCCGGGGCGGAAGGCCGGGGCTTTTCCGTGGTTGCCGAAGAGATTCGAGATCTGGCCGATCGCACGACCACCAGCGCCGATGAAATCGAGAGCATTATCAAGTCGATCCGCAAGGACACCGAGCAGGTCAGCGCTACCGTCGAATCAACTGCCCACTTTATTGGCCGCGGCAAGGACCTGTCACAATCGACTGCAGATGCTCTGGGTAAAATCGTAGACAGCTCCAGTCAGGCCGCAGCGGATTCCCATGCTCTGGCAGAACAGACCGCCGAGCAAGGCCTGCGCGCCCGCAGCCTGATCGATCAGGCGGGCAACAGCCTGCGTTCAGTCAAGGCAATTGTCGATACCCTTGAACAGCAGAATGCCGCGATCGGCCGCATTGATCACGGAGTTGATGAAATGAAATCGGCCGCCGACCAGATCGCCCGGGGCTTCGATGAACAGGTCAAGGCAAACCGGGAGTTCGACCGCAGCCTGAGTGCCCGCGAGGAGCAAGTCGAGGCGATCTTCACAGCAACCCGTTACCAGATGGAAACAGTAGAGAAAATCTTCAGCCACTTTGGCCGCTCGGCAGAACGCCTGACAGCCAATGCCGACAAGGCTCGGATCATCATCGACGAAATCAATGCCCTTGAAGCCCTTGCCGAAGATTTGCGCGTGTTTGCATCACGTTTCCAGGGCGCCCCAGTGACGGTCGAGGACGCAACCAAGACGACCCCTGTTGAAGAAAAATCCGGGGCCATTGCCGTGACAAAAGAACGTCCGGCTATTGTTGAGTCAAAAGATGCGGCGAGTATTGACTCTGTGGCTGATCAACCGACAGAGAAACAAGAAGCAGAACGCCACGGGACATTCTGATCTTCAACAATATATCGGTCATTGCTCTTAAGGTTGTTTCCAAGGTTCGGGTTCGGCAAAGGAGACAATGTCATATACAGGGGACATTCCAATATGCATGTGATGATAATCGAAAGGGTATAATTAAAGTCCTGAAATCGTTGAATGACCCAGAGAAGCTCCTGGGAACCAAACCCCGCCCCTGAGCACACCTAAGTGACACCTCGTGATCACTCAAATAGCCTGTACCAGATGAATTCGGAATGAATACGGACCGGACCGAAATGAAAAGAACGGCCCCGGCAAGGTCGCTCTCATGTAAATGCTGTCGGGATAGCTGGATTCGATCCAGCGCCCCCCCTGCTCACGAAACAATTGGCTCAGCGCTCGTGCCTCTTTGCGCTGTTTACCAGGGAGGACGTATTCAGGAGACTTCCTGAGTGGGTGTTTGTGGAGATTTTTCCGTGTATTGGATACCTCTGAAAGGCCTTAAGTAGCAGGCTCTTTTGTCAACCCTTAATTTTTCTCCATACCTCCAGAACCTTGCCGATCATTCTCGTTTCCCTGTCCGGCTTAAAAGGGGAATAGACCGGATTGTCCGAGACAAGAAAAGTCTCCTTATCCTTGAGCCTGTATTTACGCAGGATCGCATCTCCCCATCGATTGTGTGCCAGCACTATGTCTCCGTTTTCGAGATTTTCTTTGGTTGAGAAAATCACCAGATCCCCATCCCGGATGGTGGGAGCCATGAAGTCGCCGTAAGCAACGAGGGCATAGCACCCCTCAGGGATATTGGGGAGAAAAACATAATCATTGATTTCCTCTTTGTTGATATTTTCCGGAAATCCTTCTGGAATCTTTTTGAACAGGGGAGTTCGTGTCGTAAGGAAATCTTCTCTGGTCCTTTCTATCGTATCCTTTTCTCGAAACATCTCTCCGATACCGGTGAAAAGCCACTCCTCGTTGATCCTGTAGTGGTGGCAGAGAGCGATCAGGAGTGTGTCTGAAGGTCTTTTTTTGCCTCCCTCAATGCCACTGAGAAAGCCCTGCACTATGCCAAGGGCTTCGGCGAACTCAGTCTGAGTCAACCCCTTGGCCAGGCGAGCGGCTTTTATCCGGCTGCCGATTGAGCCTCCATGAGCATCTTTTTTGCTAGCCACAATATCTCTTTGTAATATTTTTGTTGACATAGTATCCCATAGTAATATATAAATGTAAAAAGCTTGAAAAAAGAGGTTTTTTATATGTAATTAAATTTTAATTGGGCTTTTTTTCTTGGCAATTTAGCACATAATTCATGATGGCCCAACGAAAAAATTACTATGAGATATTTCTCTGAGAAAGAGAGGCGATATGCAAGGAGCACACAGGCAATTTTTTGAAATCTCGAGACTGATGCAGGGTGACCCCGAGGGGAACTCCCTTATGGAGGATGTTCTCAATGCCTGCTTGGATTATTCCTTGGTGGAGATAGATACAACACCAGAACCGGATCAAGACAGGACTGATCAACTGATTGGCCTGATGACCGCGCTGGAGCGCTGCAATACCTATATTTCTGGGCGTTTCTCATCGTTCAAAGAAGGCCTTTTCCAGGGCGCCGACAAAGAACTTTCCTTATGGTCTGATGACCTGACTTTTCAGATCCTGGCGAACAGGCCGAATTGAATCTTGCATCCCGTGTTGTTGATGCTTTGTCCAGAGCAGAAGACCTTGAACATCATATGGCCGGCAACGATGATACGCCCCGGCACCAGACGATGATATTTAATGTGACAGAGGCGACATTTGTCCCAGGACCTCCTACAATGCTTCTCTTAGGAACAGGCCCCTTTGATCTTGCTTGGTACGGAGGTAAGCACGAGAATGCTTAGAAGTTTTATTACCGTGTGGAATGCAAAGCGGAGTCAGTAATGACTCCGCTTTTTTCTGCCATATTATGCAATTTGTCCCAGAGATGCCCCGCAAGACAAAGAAGATGAGCGACCCCTTAGAAGGTCGCTCTCATGTAAATACTGGTCGGGAAGACTGGATTCGGAACAGAGGGTCAAATTCATCAATATGTAAGAACTTGCTGTGCCTCGTAAAACAAAGCGGGGTTATTTCTTTGCAGGGAACGCTCTATCTCGTCGATAACTATGAGATAAGGTGCTCGAATTCCGTGGTGTTCACGCGCAGGTCCAATTTGCTCAAAGTTGATGCCCCAACGTTTGAGAATCATGTGCAGCCCTTTGGACATTATTGTGAACAAGTGAGTCAACTCCCTGTTTTTGCTCTCTCGGTACAAGGAGAGATACAAGCCACGCACGAGTTGGTGTTCAGATCTTCTGCGCAAGGCTCTAATGTTTTCTTTCATTAGCTGCATATGTTTGACCGCACCGTGTTCTGCGCCGCTAAAGACACGATCGAGGGCTCGGCATCTAAATTCCTTGGAAATTGCCAAACGTGAAATTTCAGCAGTCTGCTCGCGTCGAACACCTGGTGGGAGTTGATTGATACTGAAATGGCTTTCGATTGGCAAAGATTTCTCGGACCCCAGGATTAATCTCGCTGCGCCGACCACATCCTCAGAATGTTTAGCGCAGGCGTATAAGTGTATGGAATGTTGATCATATTCATCCTGCTCTATTCCACCCGGATGGTCTTCCGCCTTTTCATATCCCCATTCATTAACGTAGACCTGGTACCTCAACTGGCAAACATTACTCAGGTCAGAAGTAAATTCTTCCCTGCCATCAATCACCTTATAGTTAAAAAGATCAAGATTCATAGCGATTCTCTTCTCTGATTTATTCCGGAAATGTAACGATTTTAGAAACCTGGCAAAAACCACAATAGGTGCGGGAAGGCCCTACGAGCTGGCGCACTCTCAACAATTAATTTCAAACTTGTATGCAGCATGTTTTCTGGCATTTTCGCTTGATTGATCAGTATTGCTTGAATGCATCCATGATGCCAGTTTTGCTGAGCAGGGACTGACCAAATGTAAGGAAGCCATGTAATAATCTGGAATCAGTTAGAAAAAAAGATAAGAAAAAAAACTACCAGAGAATGAAACCTGCAATCTCACACTTGATGACAGCATTAAAGCATAATTTCAGGTAGGGGTGTGTAGTTTTTTTGCGTAAATAGACCCCAAGTGCGTTGCGTTTTCGACACAGATGTTGATGGGGTATTTCCTCTGGCATGTCTGCATCAATGCTCGTAGCGCTCCAGTTCCCGAATGCTATGAGCGGCCTTTAAGTTGCTCTCCGAAACATTAGGTTTAAAAATCCTTTGAAGTGAGCCGTGGGTTGATAAGACTTAGACGGTTCTATCATTTCGCGGGCGTTGTATGAATCAGCTGAAGGATTCTTGGTAATCTGTTGCCGGGGTTGAGTAATTGTCTATATATCGTTATTCATCTGCCTGTTCCAGTGCCAGGATACTCCAACCCTCTCTTGGTTTTAATTCTTCGTCAGGAGTGAAAACGTATATCGAGTCGTTTTCATCCATTGCAAAGAGCGGAAGTCGCCGATTCCGATGTTTCTGGGTGTAATCTTCGAACGAGAATTCATCTGTCAACAGGGTTTTTTTAATTACGTTACCCTGGTCCAATAACTTTTCTAAATCCTGATAAGTGATCGAAGTGTTGAAGAGATATCGTCCGCCAAATTTGAACGCGTTTTTTTCTATGGTTTTACCGTCTTCCGCCTGTTCGTTGCGAATCGTATAGATGTGCTGCGGTTCGAATTCAAGTCGGAAGTAGTGGGCAGCCAAAGCGTTTAGTTCGATATGGGGAGAGATGGCCAAGAGATGACCAATCCCAAGCAGGTCGAGATGGCGTTCAGCATGCTCCGACACCGGATTTCCCCAATAAGCATTCAGACCAAGCATTTTTGCCGTGCTTACCGAGGACCAGTTCTGGTCCGTAAGCAAGACCCGGAAGCCCTCTTCATTGAGCGCCTTGGCAATCTTTCTGGCCACCAGGTTGGCTCCGACGATCAGGAATCCCTTAGGTTCTGGCTCAGCCACCTTGAGAAACCTTGCAATTGGTCTTGCTGTTGCACTCTGAAGAACAACCGTGCCTATGATAACCATAAAGGTCAATGGGACAAGTTGGGGCGCATTCTGGTACCCGAGCGTTTCGAGCTTGATCGCAAAAAGGGCCGTGATAGCGGCGGCAACAATTCCCCTTGGAGCAATCCACGCCAAGAGATGCCGCTCTGCCATGGTCAGTTTTGAGCCCAAGGCACATAATTGTACACTCAAGGGTCTGACCAGAAATTGAATGACAGCGAACACGCCGAGGGCGGGCCATCCGAGGGACAGAAAACCTGGTAAATCCATGCGTGCGGCGAGAAGGATAAAGAGTACTGAAATCAGGAGAACGCTGAGACTTTCTTTGAAATCGATAAGGTCCTCAAGATCTAGGGCCGGCATGTTTGCCAGCCACAGGCCCATGACCGTTACCGAAAGTAGACCAGATTCAGCTTCCAGCAGATTTGAAATGGCGAAGATGGCACACACCAAGGCCAGGGCGATGACGTTGTGCAGGTACTGGGGAACCCAGTACTTTCTTACCAGCGTACTAAAAAAATAACCTGCGCCGACACCACATACGACACCGATCAGGATCATTTTTCCAAAAACCAGCATCCCGGCAGCTAAGCCAACTTGAAGCCCTCCTGCAATAATGAATTCATACGTTAAAACCGCCAGAATGGCACCAATCGGATCTATCAGTATGCCTTCCCATTGCAGAACATTCGCGACCCCCTCAGTCGGTCGCACAGTCCTGATCATTGGCATAATTACGGTGGGTCCAGTTACAACCATGATCGCACCGAAGAGGCAAGCAATCTCCCATGAAAAACCCAGCAACAAATGGGTCGCACAGGTGGTTATGACCCAACTTATCAGCACACCGAGAGTGATCAGGTTGCGGATAACTTTTTCCAGCCCAGGGATTTCTCTGAAATTTAGAGTGAGACTGCCCTCAAATAAGATCACTGCAACGGAGAGGGAAACAAAAGGAAACAACAGATCTCCAAACAGCTGGTCCGGGTCGAGCCATTTGAAAATTGGTCCTGCGAGAATACCGCAGAAGAGGAGAAAGATAATTGCCGGCAACTTAAGTCGCCATGCTAGCCACTGGCAAAAGATCCCGACGAACAAAATCAGTGCCAATGAAATCAAAGCTGTTTCATGCATCAGATATGCTCACTAAGGAGGCAAAGTGTCGATCACCAGTTTTGGACCAGCCGACAACCAAATAGACCAATTTTTGAAAGTCGTCAGCTCTGGAGTTTCATCAAAAGCTGCGGCGCTGCTTTTTCAGCCTCTTTGATGAGGTCAAGGGTCCTGCTCGTATCACAACGGCTGTACGATGAAAGGCCTGGGGCGATAATCAGATTCGCATCGCTGGTTTTGTAATCTTGTCACATTGTCAATGACGATATCAATGACCTTTGCAAAAACGTCAATAATGTCTTCATACCTTTGATATTGGCGTCCGGCACTAAGGTCAATGTCATCCTTGTAGATTGTGCAGAAAGCATTCTGAGAAGGCATTTACACATGTTCAAAAAGCAGGGGTTCTATTAGACTGCGCTATCGATATAATCTAATGATTCCATTTATTTGATGCCATTTCGTGCTTTTTTGAAAAGCCTTGGCGCATTTCCATAGCACATCGGTTTTCGAAGCAGTTGGATGTACACGGCTATGCTCTCGCTCTTCGGAGCGCTTACTTACCAGAGGAGACGTCATCCAAGGGCGTTCCTAGGGGGATGTTAAGAATATCTTCCCTGTACCAGCTTGTGGCTCTACCGGGAATGCAATACTAGTGGTGTTTCCAAATATCTGTTTATTTATCCTTCCTTGATACCAAGTTTACGTAGAAACGTAATCATCGGGCACCAGTTGGAAAAGGCACTCTGGAACAGGTTCAGCCCGACAAAGGCGGTGAAGAAAAGCCAGAAGGGGGAGTGCAGCTGCGACAGGGCAACGCTGAGCATGATGAAGAAGCCGGCGATCAGGCGCAGGTAACGATTGATGGTCATGATAATGATCTCCTTGTTTAGACTTGCGCAGCTTGGCGATAACGCCGCCAACGGTGAAAGAGGGCCTCTGCCTGCAGGACTATGCACAGGCAATATGATCAGATATCAACAGACTTATGCTGCCGTTACGTCTGTTCCCGGCTTCTTGAGCATGTAATAAAGCACCGGTACAGCCATGCGGCTGACCAGCAACGAAGCGATTTCGCCAAACATCAGGGAGATTGCCAACCCCTGGAAGATTGGGTCAGCGAGGATCACTGAAGCGCCGACCACTACGGCCAGCGCAGTCAGCAGCATCGGCCGGAAACGAATGGCGCCGGCTTCGACCACTGCTTCGGCCAGCGGCAGACCGTGACTGATACGCAATTCGATAAAATCGACCAGGATGATTGAGTTGCGGACCACGATCCCGGCGCCGGCCATGAAGCCGATCATGGAGGTTGCGGTAAAGAAAGCGCCAAGGGCCCAGTGCGCCGGCAGAATACCAATCAGTGAAAAGGGAATGGCGGCCATGACGACCAGCGGTGTGAAATAGTCTTTAAACCAACCGACCATCAACATGTAGATCAGGATCATCACGGCACAAAAAGCCAGACCAAGATCACGAAACACCTCAAGGGTGATGTGCCACTCGCCATCCCACTTGATTGACGGTTCCATGTTGTTGAATGGCTGGTTGAGGTTGAAGATCTCAAGCGTCTCTCCGTCACCGCCAAAATCATTTGCTTTGAGTTCCGCCAGCTGACGGTTCATGTCAAAAATTGCGTAAACCGGGCTTTCGACCTCGCCGGCGACGTCTCCGGTGACGTAAATCACCGGTTTCAGATTTTTGCGGTAGATCGGCTGCTCGACCACTTGCTCGGTGACCGTGACCAGTTCACGCAATGGCACTAAAGCACCTTGTGAATCAGCTGTCGAACGCAGAGAAATATTGAGCAGGCTGTCGATTCTGGCCCGTTGGCTTGCCGGCATCTGCAGGACGATATTGATCTCCTCCTTGTCTGCCGGCTGGTGAAACAGATCAATCGACAGGCCCTGAACCGCCATTTGCATGGTACGGGTAATCAGCCCTTCGCTGAGACCATTAAGAGCAGCCTTCTCCTTGTCGACCTTGAGTACCAGACGCGAACGTTCGGTCTCGCGATACCAGTCGACATCGACCACTCCAGCCGTTGAGTTAAAAATCTCCCTGACGCGCTGCGCCAGCTTGACCCGCTGCTCGTCACTGCTACCGTAGACTTCTGCGACCAGAGTCGCCAGAACCGGTGGCCCGGGGGGAACTTCCGCAACGGCGACATCGGCCCCATATTTTTTGGCAATCTCACTGATTTCCGGCCGCATGCGTACGGCGATATCATGGCTCTGCAATGAGCGCTGATCCTTTGGCAGCAGATTCACCTGGATATCGGCCACCGTTGGCCCGCTACGCATGAAATAATGGCGGACCAGGCCGTTGAAATTGTAGGGTGAGGCCGTGCCGACGTAGATCTGGTAATCGGTTGTCGTCGGGTCTTTGCGGACAACGGCGGCCATCTCGAGGGCGACGCGGCTGGTCTGCTCAAGGGTCGAACCTTCAGGCATGTTGAGAATCACCTGGAACTCGCTCTTGTTGTCAAAGGGCAGCATCTTGACCTTGACCAAGCCGAAATAGACCATGGCAAAGCCCCCCAGCAGCAGCAGGATAATCGTGGTGAAAAAGAGTGCGCGCGAAACGGCGCTGGCAAGTAACGGGTCCATGGCCCGATGGTAAAGACGGGTCAGGAGATCATCGGGAGCATGATCCTGGTCCGGTTGGCCAGCCTCCTCGGCGGCTCTGTGCTCTCGGCATTTCGCCAGCAGGCGAATCGCCGCCCAGGGCGTGACGGTAAAGGCAATCAGCAGCGAAAAGATCATGGCCGCCGACGAACCGATCGGAATCGGTCGCATATAAGGCCCCATCAGGCCACCGACAAAGGCCATCGGCAGAATCGCCGCGATCACCGCCCAGGTCGCCAGGATGGTCGGGTTGCCAACCTCGGCCACTGCCTCGATGGCAATCGTCATCATTGATTTGTCACGGCTTCCAGGCAGACGCATATGGCGGACAATATTCTCTACCACCACAATGGCATCATCCACCAGGATGCCGATGGAAAAGATCAGCGCAAACAGGGTAATCCGATTCAGGGTGTAGCCGTAGAGATAAAAGACCAACAGCGTCAAGGCCAGGGTCGTGGGGATCGCCAGCAAGACCACCAGTGCTTCGCGAAAGCCGAGAAAGAAGAAGATCAAAAGTGCGACACCGAAGACCGCGATGCCCATATGCAACAGCAGCTCGTTCGATTTTTCAGCGGCGGTCTCGCCGTAGTTACGGGTGACGCTGACCTTGACATCAGTCGGGATCACACTTCCCCTGAGATCGTCAATTTTAGCTTCGACCGCATGGACCACGTCGATAGCGTTGGTTCCGGGCCGTTTTGCCACTGACAGGGTCACCGCTGCTTCTTCGGTCTGCCCGGCTTCACCGTAGAGCACGTAGGAGTCTGGTTCCTCGGGACCATCGATGATCTGCGCGACATCGGCAAGGTAAACCGGTCGACCGTCAAAGACACCAACCACCACCCGGCCGATCTCGTTTGCGGAGCTGAGGAATTGCCCGGTCTGCAGCAGCACCTGGTGGTTAAGAGCCTCGATCTTCCCAGTGTATTGCTGCGTGTTCGCCTGCTGGAGAGCTGCAACCAGTTGCTCCGGCATCAGCTCCCTCGCCGCCAGCAGCAACGGGTCGAACTCAATCCGCACCTGGCGCCGGGTGCCGCCGATGAGTTTTGTCTCAGCGACATTGGCAATCGTCTTGATTGCGTCATCAACCTGAGCCGCCAGCCGCCTTAACATAAAATGATCGTAACCTCCACCGTGGAAGGTCAGCGCCAGAATCGGCACATCATCGATGGAGTGCGGCTTGACTAACGGTATGGATACGCTCGGCGGGATCCGGTCAAAGTTGGTGTGCAACTTCTGGTTGAGGCGAACAATGGCCGAGTCGGAATCTTCGCCAACGTAAAACCTGACGACCAACAGACTCTGGCCGGTCATTGAGGTAGAATAGATGTACTCGACCCCGGGCAGCTCATAGAGCAGCTTTTCCATCGGGATGGTGACTTGTTGTTCAATCTCTGCAGGCGTGGCACCGGGCATACTGACCATAACATCGATCATCGGCACCTTGATCTGCGGTTCTTCCTCACGTGGCAGCAGGCTGATGGCCATGAGGCCGAGCAGCATCGAGAAGATCACGATCAGCAGGGTTAATCTCGAATTTATAAAATAGGCAGCGAGCTTCCCGGCAAATCCGGTTTTTTCGTCCTTCGCTTCGTTCATTGTGCCGACCCGTCCGTGATCACCTTCAGGGGTTGCCCGTCCTGCAGCTTTTCGACCTCATCGAGCACAATTTGATCCCCTGCCTGCAGACCGGAAAGGATCTCGATGCGTCCCTCGAATTCGACACCGGTCCGTACCAGGCGCATACGGGCCACGCCCTGCTCCGCAACAAAGACCTGCTGCATCTGGCCAGTCTTCCTGAGGGCCTTGCTGTTCAGCATCAAGGTCTTCGCGCGGCTATCTACCAGTGCAACACGGGCAAATTGACCGCTACGCAACTCCGGAGCAGCGGGTAGCTTCAACTTGATTTGAGTCGTGTGTGAAGCCGAATCAACCGTAGGTGAGATTTCCCGCACTTGTGCATTGAGTGACAACCCGGCCGCCGGTACGGTCAAGGGTAGACGGCTCGACAGAGTTAAAGAATGAGACTGGGCCGCGGGGACCTGGATCACCACTTCGAGGGCTGTCCCGTTTTCGAGCTTGAGCAGTGAAGCTCCGGAGGACGCCAGGTCGCCAACTTCCACCAGCTTACCGGTGACGGTACCATCGAATGGCGCCCTGATTTCCGTATAGCCGAGAATCGTTTGCGCTTCGCGGTAGACAGCCTCATTGATCTGCACCAACTCTTTGAGCGTTTTGACCTTTTCCCGGGTCGATGCATTGACCTCCAACAGCCTGGTCTCTCGCTCCAGGTTCCGCTGCGCCTGAGCGAGTTGAGCCTCGGCCTGCTGAAGCCGGGCGTTAATCTCTGCGGCAGAGATTTTTACCAGCAAGTCACCCTTTTGAACTTTTGAACCGATCTGCACCGGCAAGTGGATAATCTGGCCAGAGACACGTGCCGAGATCGTGGCGTGTTCGATCGCCTGCACCGTGCCGGCCAGTTCAACCTGAATGGGGACCGGGCTCTCGGCCAAAGTTTCGATCTGAACTTCGAGCGGAGGCAGTGCTGAGGCGGTTGTTCTCTCCGCAGGATCATTGCAGCCAGCGCCAATCATCAGGGCGAAAACAGCGAAATACCAGGCACTTTTTTGCAAAATCATGGTTGTTTCTCCATGCTGGTGGTCTGATCGAAGCCTTCGGCATACTGCGGTAAACCCGCCGCACGCCGCAGATCAGCGACGGCGATTTGTACTGCAGAAGAGGCAAGGGCATGACGAACCCGGGCATCGGTCAAGCGGTTCTCGCTATCGATCAGCTCGGAGACTAAAAGCACCCCGGCCTGGAATCGGGCCTGGGTCAAATTTTCACTTTCTACGGCCTGTTCAACCGCTTTCAGTGTGACTTGTTGTCTCTGTCGAGCCTGTTCCAGCGACAGCTGCGCCTGGGCCACTTCAAGGCCAAGCGCCAACTCCAGCTTTTTCTGTTCAGCGCGCAAGGCACCGAGCTGTGCTTCGACCAGGGCAATCTCGGCGTCGGATTGATGGCCATCAAACAGCTTGAAATTCACATTAAGACCGGCGATCCAGGAATCGCCGTCACCATTCAGGACCGTGCCCTGGTCGTACTGGTAACGGGCGAAGCCATCCACGGTCGGCAAACGGCTGCCGCGCGCTGCCGCCAGCTGTGCTTCAGAGGCCTTCAGCGCTGCGGTCGACTTCTTCAACTCCGGGCGCTGTGCCGGATCGGGGTCTATGGGCAGCGCCGGAAGTTGGTCGTCAGTGATCTTTATGTTCAGGTCGTCACCGGGCAGTCCCAGCAACGTCAGCAAAGTCTTTTTGGCCAACTCAAGGTCATGTTGCGCCTGGATCAGCTTTTCCATGGCCTGTGATTGCTCCACCTCGAGGTTCAGCAAGTCGAGCCTGAGAAGATCCCCGGCATCGTAGCGCGACTGTGCTACGGCCAGCGAGGAGGCGATGGAGTCAAGCGCCTTCTGACGGGCTTGCAGAATCTCGCCAGCCTCGACAATTCGCTGAAAACCTCGAAAGACCTCGAATTCGAGCCTCAGGAGGACCGTCTCTCTGGCCGCGGCGGAGAGATCGACACCAGCTTTAGCCGTATTTTTGTGAGCTTGATCCTGACCGCCATTGTAGAAGCGGTACTTCGCGCCGATGCCCAAGCCGAGGTTGTCGGTGCGCCCGGGATCATTAAAATCGATTCCCGGCGAAAATTCCCCCTGGTTAAGAATATTGCCAAAGGAATACATCGGGTTATTGGTCTGGCTGTAGTTGCCGTACAGCTCAATCTGTGGGTAAAAGCCAACCGTGGCCTTCTGCACCATGGCGTCGGCCTGAAGAATCCTCTGTGCGGCCAGCTGGCTGTCCGGGTTGTTCTGCCTGGCAAAGGTGACCGCCTGGCGTGCCGTCCAGATGTCCGGGATTTCCGAACCCACGGCAACGCCTGATATGCTGATCAGCAGGAACAGTAGTAAGAATCGGTTTGCTCTCATTGCCTTGCCTGCCTTTTGACTGTCATTGTGCGCCTTGACTTCCCTGGATACGGATACACTGATCATGAGAAATCAACGCACTCAGAAAAAAATTAAATTCAGTCACATCAATTGTTAGACAGTGGCGAACCACTACATTCAAATAAATATATATATTGTTTTTATATTATGTCAGGGATAGACACAACAAAAAAAGCTATGAAAGATTGACCCCTCCTAATATTTACCATAAAAAACCGTGAAATGTGCCCCTTTAGAGGCGTTTTCACTAAAAAATACTTTTAATAAAACGGGGTTTGTTTTACGATGTTGAGCCTATATTTATCAGTTCTGGTTTTATTAACCCCATAAAGGAGCGGTAAACATGAAAAGATTGGCTTTGCTGGTAATGACTCTCTGTCTCACCCTGGTCTTCGGCGTTGGTGCAGGACTCGCTGAGGAAAAGAAGGACCCCCTGGCAGCCTGGAAGGCCAAGTTCGACCCGAGCGGCGCCGAATACACCTACATCCTGTCCAACATCTCCCACCCGGTTATTGAAGGTGTCGGCTTCGGCTATCGCCTGCGCGACCGTGTCTGGGAAGACTCCAAGGGTCGCCTGTATGTAGACTTCCGTCCCCTGGCCCAGCTGGGTGGTGAAAAGGACGTTATCAACAAGCTCAAGCTCGGCGCCGTACACGGCATGTTGAGCTCATCGGTTGCTGCCGCAAACGTGGCTGACACCCTCGGCATCGTCAACCTCCCCTATGTTGTCGATACCTTTGACAAGCTCGACAAGTTCCGCAACACGCCGGAGCTCTGGAAGCCCTTTTCCGAAAGCGCCCTGGGCGGCGGCATCATGACGGTTGACGTCACCGGTTACGGCCCCTACGGCTGGGCGACCACCGAGCCGGTCAACACGATTGCCGATGCCAAGAAGGTCAACTTCCGCATCGCCGAAGCTCCGGTCAACGCCGACTTCTACAAGGCATGGGGTCTCAAGTTCACAGTCATGCCATGGCCGGACGTCCCCCAGGCTCTGCAGACAGGTGTCATCACTGGTCTCGACCACACTGCGATCGTCTGTAACATCACCAAGAAGTTCACCATCGCCAAGAACTTCACCGAACTCGACTATGCCCAGGGCCTCTTCATCCACCTGATGAACAAGCGCTGGTTTGAAAAACTGCCCGCCGACCTGCAGCAGATCCTGATGACTGCGATCGTCGAGGAAAGCGCCAAGACCCGCGAGCTCACCCGCAAGCAGCATGAGGACCAGGTTGCCAAGGCCAAGGAAGCCGGCGTTGCCTTCCACAAGCTCTCTGACGCCGAGAAGCAGCAGCTGATCGACATGGTTGCACCGGTCTACCAGTCCTGGGGCGAGAAGATCGGCATGGATTATTTCAAAAAGGTTCAGGCTGAGCTCAAATAATTGATTCTTTGAGCGAAACCCGCTATATTCAGCGACCGGGGAGAAGCCTTCTTCCCGGTCGTTTTTTTATCAGCAGTGATTACTGTTTCAGGGCCATTTGTTGAGCAATAATGAAGAAACTCGTTTACCACATTCATCGCACCTTTGCCTTTTTTGAAGACTGGAGTCTCTTCATCACGGTGATGGTCGCCCTGCTGGTGGCAATCGCCAACGTTATGCTGCGCAAACTGACCAGCGACGTAAACCTGTACTGGTCGGACGAGGTGGTCCGCAAGACTATCTTCTTCACCACCTATGTCGGCTGCATTGCAGCGATCCGTAATCGCTCGCTGATCCGCATCGATGCCCTGCCGCAACTCTTTCCGTTCATGAAGAAACCGCTGACCCTGCTTAATCACCTCGGGGTGCTGGTTTTTTCCGGCTTAATGGTGTACCTCGGCAGCTCCCTGGCCGTCCTGGTCTACAATGACCAGTTCGCCAAAACCGCGTCCCTGCAGATCCCCGAGTGGTATTTCTATGCCTTGTTCCCGGTCATGGGTGTAATGATGTTCATCCGCACCCTGATCGTCATGGTCGAAGACTGGTTCGGCATCGACCTCAGCAAGCCGCCGACCAGGGATGGGGAGGCCTGATGGAGACCAACTACCTCGTCATACTGGCGCTTCTGATCGGCTGCCTGGCCTCGACAGTCCCGGTGTTCATGGCGCTCTTCTTCACCGGTATGGTCGGCCTGGTCTGGATTGCCGGGATTGATCCGCAGATCGTTGTCGAGGTCCTCTACCGCAGCATGGACAAGTTTGCCCTGATCGTAGTGCTCTTCTTCGTCCTCTGCGGCAATATCATGACCACTGGCAGTATCGTTGCAAAACTGATCAAGACGGCCAACGCCCTGGTCGGCTTTCTGCCTGGCGGACTGGCCATTGCCGGCGTTCTGGCCTGCGGCTTCTTCGGCGCCATTTCCGGTTCGACGGTGGCCACTGTAGTCGCCATCGGCGGCTTCATGATTCCGGCGCTGCTTAAACACAACTACGACGAGAAGTTCTCCGTCGGCATCATGACCACAGCGCCGATCCTCGGCGTTATCATCCCGCCATCGATCGCGATGATCCTTTATGCCATGGTCAGCAACGACCCGCTTGAGGCGCTCTTTCTGACCGGATTCGTTCCGGGGCTTCTGATCATCATTTTCATGTCGCTCTACGCCTACTTCTTCTGCAAGCGCAACGAAGCCGATACCATCCCGCGCCCGAGTTTCAGGGAGTTCATCGCCGTCGTACGCGAAAGCATCTGGGCGCTGATGCTGCCGGTGCTGATTTTCGGCGGTATCTACTCGGGATATTTCACCGCCAACGAAGCAGCCGTGGTCGCCTGCTTTTACGCTTTCGTCGTTGAGATCTGTATCCATCGCGACCTGAAGCTGCGCGACGTGAAAAATGTTGTCATCTCTTCAGCGATCACTTCGGCGACGCTGCTGGTGATCGTCGCCGGCGCTTCGGTGTTCGGTGAATACCTGACATTCGAGCAGATCCCCGGCCAGATCGCAAACGCCGTAGTCGAAAATATCCAGACACCCTGGGTGTTCCTGCTTTCGGTGAATATCCTGCTGCTGATCATCGGCATGTTCATGGACATCATTTCCGCGACCCTGATCCTGACGCCGATCTTTTTGCCACTGCTCTCGCGCTTTGGTATCGACACCATGCATTTCGGCCTGCTGATGACACTCAACCTAGGCATTGGCTATTGCACGCCACCGCTCGGCGTCAGTCTCTATATCTCCGGCGCGGTCGCCGACCGCGACCTGATCTACGTCTCCAAGGCGGTTTTGCCTTTCCTGCTGATCCAGATTGCCATCCTGCTGGTTCTGACGTTCTGGCCCGACCTGGTGCTGTTCCTGCCCAGGTGGGTTTATCCAACGCCTTGAGCATCATGAGCTCTGACCGGGTCCCGCTCCGGGCGGTCAGTCATTAGTCACTGAAAACGGAGGTTGCGATGGAAACGAAAATCCTGATTCCGGTCGATGGCTCCAAAACTGCGGGGCGCACGCTGGAAAAAATCATTACCCTGAAAGAACGCTTCCCTCAACAATTGACCCTGCTGCACGTTGTTGATGTCGACAAGCTTGCCTATCGCATGATCCCCGATTTCCAGATCAACATGGTCCGTGAAAATGCCGGCAAGGCCGGGCAACTGGTTCTCGATGAGCGGGCCAAAGCTCTCGAAGAGGCTGGCTTTAAAGTCGAAGCCCGGCTCGAATTCGGTTCGCCCCGACAAACGATCTGCAGAGTCGCAAATGAAGAAGCCTTTCAGCTCATGGTCATCGGCCGACGCGAGAGTACCGGGGAGATCCGCGATGTGCTGTTCGGCTCGATCGCCAATTACGTCCTGCACAACGTGGCCTGCCCGGTCCTGCTCTTCTGATCTTTTCCGGCAGGGGGAATCATGAATTTTTCCACCGAAGACCTGAACCAGCTCAAGCGCCTCGGCATCGACCCGGCGAAAGCCGCCCGCCAGATCAACCTGCTGCGTACCGGACAGGTTGACATCAAGTTGGAACGCCCCTGTGTTGCAGCTGACGGCATCATTCAGATTCGGCCTGAAGCTCACGCCCGGCTGAACAGGGCCTTCGAAAAAGCTTCTGCTGCAGGCCGACTCCTCCGTTTTGTCCCGGCCTCGGGGGCCGCTTCACGCATGTTCAGGCAACTCCGCAAAGCCCAGACCGGTGAGTCGGACAGCCAGATCGATGCAGATCTGCAACGTTTTCTCGACAATCTTTGCAAGTTCGCATTTTACCCGGACCTGCAAAAAGCCATGGCTGAAGACGGGCAGGATTTGTCCCAGGCAGTGGCCGCCCGCGACCTGGCGCTGATAACCGGCTATCTGCTCGACCCCTGCGGCCTCAGCTATGCCCTCCTGCCCAAGGGGCTGCTGGCTTTTCATAAGGCCGTCGATGGCGCCCGCACGCCATTCATCGAACATCTCGCGGAAGCGGCCCTGCTGAGTGGCCTTGACAGTGACGTTGACCTGCACTTCACGGTATCGCCCGAGCACCTGCCGCTGTTCAAAGCGCAACTCTCCGCCTGGCTCAAAACTCTCGAAGATACCTACGGCTGTCATTTCAGAGTCACCTACTCGGAACAGAAACCATCGACCGACACTCTGGTTCTGGACGCCTCTGGACAACCGCTGCGCGATGCCAACGGCCAACTGGTCCTGCGCCACGGTGGCCACGGTGCCCTGGTGGAAAATCTCAACGACCTTGCGGCTGACATCCTGCTGGTGCGCAACATTGATAATGTCGTCCCCGATGCACGGAAACAGGCCAACCTGACCTGGACCAGGCTCCTGACCGGCTACCTGCTCGAGATCCAGGAGGAGCAGCACGCACTGCTCAAGGCCCTGCAGGGTCAACCGAAAGATCCCGTAATCCGCGAACTGGCCATCAGCTTTCTAGTCGACCGCTTGCAGACCGAAGTGTCGCCGGCCAGCGACAACCAGGCCCTGATCAAAGAGCTGGACAGGCCGATCCGGGTTTGCGGCATGGTGCCGAACAGCGGCGAACCAGGCGGCGGACCTTTCTGGGTACGCGACAAACAGGGGCGGATGACCAGGCAGATCGTCGAGGCGGCCCAGATTGATAAAAGCGCTCCCGGGCAAGGCGCTATCCTGTCAAATGCCACCCATTTCAACCCGGTTGACATGGCCTGCGGCGTGCGGGACTGGCGGGGTAGACCCTATGACTTGACTCGCTTCGTCGATCACAATGCCGTGATCATCACCAAAAAGCACCAGGACGACAGAGACCTTCGCGTCCTGGAGCTGCCCGGCCTGTGGAACGGCGGCATGGCCGGCTGGCATACCCTGTTTGTCGAAATCCCTCCTGAAGCCTTCAACCCGGTCAAAACGGTCTTCGACCTGTTGCGTCCGGCACATCAGGGGAAATAAGGCGAGCAGGTCATTTTCCCTGGCCTGTTCTTTTGCCTACTGACAAGAAATCGCTAGTTATAGCAATAAAACAAAGGTGCTTATGATCGACGAATTTGCATCTCTGCCTGATCTCGAGGTGACCTGTGCAAACTGTGAGGCCTGCTGTTGCCGCCAGGAAGCCATGCTCTTCAACGACACCGAAGTGCCTGATGATTTAATCGAGATCAATGCGCAGGGGGAGAGAAGCATGGCGCGGTTAGATGATGGCTGGTGTAAAGCCCTGGATCGACACACCATGGTTTGCACGATCTACGAGACGCGACCATGGATCTGCCGTGAATTCGAGATGGGTGGATACGAGTGTCTTTCCGCACGAGATGACAACCTTTAGCTCACGTTTGGCCCATGAAGTCGAGGGTGTAAGTGGTCGGTTTCTGAGAGTTACCCACATTGGGTTGTTTTGACTGGTGAAAAGTTCCTGACACAACTTCCGAGACACTCTGTGTTTTGATGTTTTAGGTCGGTCTGTGTATCTCGGCGAGGGTCTCAATTGCTTGGTGAATAAGAAATTTTGGGAACATAACCGATTAACGACAAGCCATCTGCACGATTGCAGGTGGCTTTTTGTGACTGCCCAAGGAGAGTTTATAATGAGGCGACAACTATTCTGACACCTGCCGTAATGCGATCAGATTGGCTAAAATACGAAATTGTTGTTACCCCTGCAAAATAAAAATGGCTCGTCCTCTCGGAGAGGCCATTTTTGCGTCTGATTGATCGAGGAAATGAGATACTTGTGAACTGAACACAGGTTTATTTTAGATAAGAGTACATATTGACTTCGACATTGGTCGCGCAGGTGTTGAAAAAGCCAACCATATAACTCGGGAAATGGATATCTATCTCTATCTGCCCCTGAAAGTATTTGGTTTTATCAGTCACTTTGGTCTTGAGTTCTTTCGATAAAATCATTGTCCGGTCTACTTGCCATGCTTTCCATATGGCTTCTTCATTGGGAAGTAAGACAAAGCCGACTTGACAATCGGCAAAATCCTTCGCTTTGGCAAATCCGAACAAGCTGACATTTGCTTTAGTATATCCATCTGTATCAAGCAGGTATTTTGGCGACAGATCGATAACTTCCATACTGGTGAATGTTCCAACTTCAACATTCTCCATCTTTCTCAGTGCAGTATTTGGTATTGAATTGATATCTTGGGTTATCAGTCTTTCCGGAAAATTAGTTATAAATACCTCGTCTGCTGCAAAGCAGGGAATCGAAGCCAAAAGAAACTGGAGAGTTACTGCAAGAACGAAAAAAAATTTCATTTGAAACATCCTCGATCAACACCTTGTAGAAAATGGGAAGAGAATAAACACACGTAATTTCAGCAGATACACTGAAGCTAAAACGGTATGTGTCTTAGTAGCTATGCCAGCAGTCTATCATCTAACCTAGTGGCTCATATGGTTATTTAAAAAAATCCTGAAAAACCATAAATGGCCACACTTTCCCAGGTGACCGTCATTCGGTGTATTAAAGAGCTTACTGAATACCTCTATCAATAAGAAGCTGATTTTCGTCTCATAAGTCGTGACTTTTGAGAAAAAGAGGGGGCAGCGATATCTGCCACCCCCACTCATTATTTGTATTCGTCAGTTGATTTCTTACATTTTATGGTAACCCTTAGCATTCTTCGCTGCCCACTCTGCATCACGGCTGGCATGACAACTGAGACAGGCATATTCGACCGTCACGTAGTTTTGGGCAAAAGTTGACTTCTTGCCTTTTTCTTCTACTTCTTTGAACATGCTTGCTTTCGGATCAGTGTTTATTTTGAAAATATGCGTTCTGACATCACCAATGTAACTGGCAACACTGATTGCTGACTTTGAAGCTTTTGGCATATGGCATTCAATGCATCGTGTCCCTTGCATCCCGTGCCGGGATTTGGCATATGCTGCGGCAACCTCACTATGGCATTCGGCGCAGTTGTCCTTGGCATTTATCGCTCTGTCGTGTGGATTATGGCACTCGGTGCAGCTTAAATCCTTGTGGACTCCGGCCTTCAACTCGTTGATTTGTTCGTGATGTTTGATAAACCCACCGCTCGCAGGAGGCTCAGGACCCATGCCGCCACGCTGATGACATTTGCCACAGGCCTCAGCGGTTCGGTCAATTTTAATGGTCATCTTTGATGGCTTTTTGATGTGATCCCTGCCAGGACCGTGGCATTCTTCGCAGCCGATACCGTCTTCAGCCCAGGTGCCAATCATTCCTTCCAAGCCATCCTGATTACCATCAGCACTGTAAGCAGTCATATGGCAAGGGCCACACTTATACGGTTTCTTCTCTCCTTTGTGATAGAAAGACCAACTACCATCTTGCAGGTTATACTGTGTCTTCGCTTCGGAACCGTCTTTGGCAGTAGTGATGATATAGCCGTTCTTGTCAATGTAACGAGCCTTCTTGTTCGCTCCTCCAATCACGTAGCTTACATCGTCCCAACTGTAGCCGGGAGGGAGGGGAAGTTTAGCGTAGCGTGCCTTCTCCATCTTACGTAATTTCCATGGATGACCGCTCGCCTGCCAGAGGTTGAATTGTTCTGCATGACAGGTGAAACATTTTTCAGAGCCTACATAATCGGTGGCCATAACTGGGAAGGCTAGTCCCAGAAATACCAGAATTAAAAGAACCCGTTTCATGTTTTCCTCCTTAGTCTCAATGTGCGTTTTCATTCGTTCATTAACGTTAACAGCATAACGTTCTTTATCAAGCTACTCGAACTTGTATCCCTATCTAACTATCTCATGAATCATCTTGTATTGTATGAAGGGCGTGAATTGGATGAAATGCGAAATTCTTACTGATCCTGACTGATAAGAAAAGCCCCTGATCCAAAGATTAAGGGCTTTCGTGTTTTATAAGTGGTGACAAAAAATGGCCCCGAAGAGGTCTATGTCACAAATATTTCAACATTAATAAATACCTCATGTGGGCACGTTTATTTCATAGTTGGGAATTTTTTATTTAACTACAGAGTCTTAAGAGCGGCCACATTTGTTATAGAAAGCGTTAACTTATTGGCACTAAATGTGCAATGTCTAGTCAAAGATTTTTAATATTTCTTTTTTTGTTTTTGTTTCTAAATAAATATTCAATTCACTTTGAAAGGGAAGGAGCTCAAAATGACCTTTAGAACAATCGCACAGCTACTTTTGGTAATGGCTCTGTTCAGCCTGGCGATCGGCAGCCAGGCTCTAAGCGCAACGGACTCACTTAGATCCGCCGGTTGTAAAACCGAGATATTCCTTCTCAAGGATATTACGGAGGCATACAAAGCACAGACTGGCAAGTCGATACGCCTTGGCGGTACAGGCAACAAGAAAGCTGTCAACCTGCTTCTTGAAGAGAAAGTTGATTTTGCCTTTACATGTAAACCGATCGACAAAATTGCCAAAGGCATGAAACTCAAGGACCAGAAGGTTGTCTCATGGCAGAGTATCGCCATAGCCAAAGACCCGATCGTAATCATTGCAAACAGCAACAACGGGGTCGCCAACATCTCGAAGGACGAATTGACAAAAATTTTCCAGGGTCAGATCACCAACTGGAAGGAGCTCAACGGTAACGACTTGCCGATTTTGCCAACCTACCTCTCGGACGACCTGGAAAGCGGCCTTGTCTTGTTGTTCAAAGAGTTCACGAAAGCTGAGCTGACTGCCAATGCAATGAAAGCCAACGCACCTAATATGCTCGGCAACTACACATCGATCACGCCTGGCGCAATCGGTTTTCTGAACTATAATACCTACAATGAAAAGTACGGTGAAATCCTGCAAGTCAATGGCATTTTACCGAGTGACGAGAACATTCTTAATGGGACTTACCCGCTGACCGCGACTTACTTTCTGACGATCGATGACAGGAATAATCAGGCTGTTGCCGAATTCGTCAATTTCACGAAATCCCCTGCCGGAAAGAGCGCGATCAAAAGGAATTATATTGCCATTTCAAATTGAGTTGGATCCGTAACATGGAAATTTATTGTTCTTTGAAGACTTGAATGTCTCTGTAACATATTCTGCAACATAAGAATCGGCCACCCGTTTCCAGGTGGCCATTTTGTTTGGATTAATGAGTGTCTTAAATTGCGCTATCAATAACAAGCCTGTTTTCGGCTCGGAAGTCGTGACTTCCAGGAAAAATGCCTTATGAAAGGCATTAAAGTTGCAGGTATTTCATTCAAAAACATGTCAAATGTTCTCTGCTTGTTTATTAGGGTTTATAAAAGCCATACAATAAAATATCATTAAATTTATGGGGGAAATATTTGCATATGCAAGTCCAAGGTTTCCTACTCGGCACAGTCTTGTTAATGCAACTGCTGCCCGTCCCAAAGGTATTGGCTGACGAGTTAGTTGTCTACTCCTCCCGTAGGGAGGAATTGATAAAGCCTTTACTTGACGCATATACAACTGAGACAGGCACACAGATAATTCTCTTCACTGATAAAGTTGAACCCTTGTTGCAACGGCTTATATCTGAAGGGAAAAGTAGCCCGGTGGATTTGTTGATTACTGCAGATGCTGGGAACTTATGGCATGCTGCCAGGGCAGGAATTTTGCAGCATATCGATTCAAAAGTTTTGCGGGACAACATCCCCGAGCCATATCGCGACCCGAACATGCATTGGTTTGGACTGTCGGTGAGAGCAAGAACCATTGTTTACAGCACAGAAAGGGTCAGTCCCAGGGAATTATCTTCTTACGAGTCTCTTGGCTCACCTATATGGAAAGACCGTCTCCTTCTTAGTACATCAAGAAGTATCTACAATCAGTCTCTGGTCGCTTTATTGCTGACTGATCTGGGCAAGAATTTAACTGAAGTGGTTATACGCTCGTGGGTCAACAATCTTGCAATAGAGCCCCTCTCAGATGATACCAAGGTTATGGAGGCCATCCTTGATGGTCAAGGCGACGTTGGTATAGTTAACAACTATTATTTTGGACGACTTCTTAAAAAGAAACCCGATTTAAAACTTGCCATCTTTTGGCCAAATCAGGAAACAAGCGGCGTCTATGTGAACGTGTCCGGCGCAGGGGTTGTCCGTTATTCCAAACACCGCAAAGAAGCAATCAACTTTATTGAATGGCTTTCCTCAGAGAAAGCACAAAGCCTATTTGCGGATGCCGATTTTGAATATCCTGTTAATCCAAAGGTTACGGCGCACTCCTACGTTGCTGCTTGGGGCGAGTTCAAAGCCAGTGAACAAAACTTGGCAATTACAGGACTCCTACAGGATGAGGCTGTCCGAATAATGGATGCTGCTGGCTACAAGTAAGGCGTTATGGGGAAAGTAAAGACTTCCTATTTATACTACTGCATTGCTTTGATGAGCCCAGATTGGCAGAGTTGAGAAATTCTTACTGCCCCTGCAATGCAGGAAAAGCCCTCGATCCTAAGATTGAGGGCTTTCGTGTTTTATAAAAGGATATTTTTAAGGTCTCCCCGCTTGAGTTTGTCTTCCATGAGGGATAATATATAACAAAAATGGTCATGCTTCAGAAGGAGCCTATCATGTTAACTCAAAAAAAAATAATACTAGGCATGCTGGTCTTTTTATTTTTTAGCGGTTTTTCTTCAGCAGTTATTGCGGGAGGCTATGGGACAGCTAATGTTTATCTAGAGGATAAAGGCTCAATTGATATTATGGGAAACGACGGCATTGAGTTCGCCTATTCACCGATGACGGTCAGTAGCGGTCTTGCACCTGCTTCTTCCAGGAATACCGATAGCGAAGTTATTGAGTTTGATTACTCACCTAGAAAGAGCAGCAGCATTGGTTCTGTACTCTCGATGAAGAAAGACAGTGAAGTCATCAAGTTCGACTACTCACCGAGGCCGGTGAAATGCGGGACCTCTTATTGCTAAACAGGCGAACATAGAGGCAAGAGGCAAACTTCTTATAGGAAGGCCACCAAGGATCAAACCCTGGTGAACGTAGTTTTGTGCATTAAAGAGCTTACTAAATACCTCCATCAATAATAAGTCGATTTTGCTCTCATAACCCGTGATTTATAAGATGCCTTCTGGCCAAGCCATTAGGCTCAATCCGCTTCTATTATCTATAGGCCACTCCGTATCTATGTCATAGAAAGTGAACAACTTATACGCCTTTACTTGATCAGCCTCTCTCTCACTCGGTCATGCACCACCCAGCCGCGGCTCTCTATGACAGTACGGGCCGGATGAGAGATCCTTCCGGCAATCCATAGTTCTTTGCCGGTAGCTCCGGGGACTCTCTTCAGAAACTCGGTGAAGCCCTGCTCTTTATTGTTCAGAGTTTTTGTCCAGGCAGCGTAATCATAAGGGGAGACGGCAACGACAACACCCTTGACATTTTGCAATGCCAAGCCGCCATTGACACTTAGAATGGTTTTGACCGGCGAGGCCTTCTGATGGTAGCCCAACATCATTTGGGCCTGAGCGCGAAGATAACGAGCGACAGATTTGTCTGGGGCATGAGATGCCGAAATGATGACCTTCTCACGCTGTGCAACCCCGTTCATGGCGTCCAGAGCCCCAACAAGCAAAGTCTTTTCCATGGGGTCATAGTTGTAATTACGTAAAAAGCTCTTTCTCACAGAATCAGAGACACCCATCGCTTTCAGTTTTTCTTCGTTGATGTCTTCCAATTCTTCAGGGGACTTGTCACGAGCCAGTTTTTTCATCGTATCTGCCGTGGCAGTGACTGACAGGACAGTGCCAACCGGCTTCTTGATCAGTCCAAAGGCAATTTTCGGGGTCAGACCGCCAATCACATTGGCTCGGGCGATTTCTCCCATCTTGTCCTGAACCGGTTGAAAGTCGGTATAAGGATTGATCCCGTACTCATAAGCAAACGCGCGCTTAGCTGCAGCGTAACCGATAGCAGTCGAAAAAACTCCGGCCTGATTTGGGTCATCACTGACCGCGGCACTGCCAATATCAGAGACCCAATTGCTGATGCCGCTGCCAATAGCTTTCACCGTATCAACCGGAGCTGTTGCCATACTTTTGACCGTATTGATTGGTGTCATGGCCCCCTTTTTCAGAGATTCACCAAATTCTTCGGTCTGCTCCAACTTCTCCATATGCTCCAATGCACGCAATTCGTTAATGCGTTCAAGGTAGAGTTCATCGCTGACAATTTTCAGTTTTCCGTAATCCGTTTGCAAGTAATAAGTATTGATCAGGCCATCGTTTATTATGCCGTCGTCAACTTGAAAATTGATTCCTTTCAACAAGTCTTCAGGCAGGGTTTTGACCGCCGAAAGGGTAATGGGTAATTGCTGAAATGAAGGGGGCTCCTCTGCGACGGCAGAAAAGGCAAGCCAAGAGAGTGCGAGGGCGATTGCTAAACAACGAGTTATAGCCATGATTAACTCCTTAGATCAATTGAATATGGAATATTAACAACTTATATGGAATTGTGACTAACAGTCAATCTTGAAGGAATAGTAGCGTTTGTTGTTATTTGGAGTGTTGAAACAAATGCGAACTTCTTTTATTCCTGACTTATGAGAATGGCGATTCTAAAATCACCTTAGGTTATCCAGACCTCCCTTTTCTTTTGCCTTTAATAAAGTTGTCGGGATAAGTTTATCTCCTGTTCAGGCATGCTAAACTGAACTGGAATTAAAACCAGAGCCCAAACACAGGAGCAGGCAATGAAAGACACCTTACAGAATGGTTTGACGTTCACGCATCGCTACCAGGTCCCGCAAAACAAAACCGTGCCTTACGTTTTCGAAGAGTCAGACCTTTTCCAGGACATGCCCCCGGTCTTTGCGACCGCATTCATGGTCGGCCTCATGGAGTGGGCGTGCATGGAGGCGCTGCGGCCATACATGGATGACGGCGAGATCAGCCTCGGCACCAATATCTGTGTCACCCATTCGGCCGCCACCCCCCCGGGCATGCAAGTCGATGTCGATGTCAAACTGCTGGAAGTCAACGGCCCGAGAACGAAGTGGTCGATCACCGCCAGGGACGAAAAGGACCTGATCGGTGAGGGAACCCATGAAAGATTTACCATTGACGGCACTAAATTCAGGAGCATCGTCGCCCAAAAAGCCGGCAGCGGCAAAAAGTAATTCCACAGGATGACTTGAATAATGTCCCGCTCCGACCCACAAAACCGCCTGCTCGACGCCGTGACCGCCGATTTCGCGATTGTTCGAGGCCACCCCCGCCCGTTTGGCGTATCGCTGCTGGCGGAGGCCGTCAATTTCGCGGTTTTCTCCCGACATGCTGAAGAGATCAGCCTGGTGCTTTATCGCCCCGGCGACCTGGAGCCCCTGGTCGAGTTTCCCCTCGACCCGATCGTCAACCGCACCGGCGATGTCTGGCATATCGGCCTGCAAGGGCTGGTGCCCGGGTTCGAGTACGGCTATCGAGTTACCGGCGACCCCGACAACACCTCCCCGGTGCACCGTTTCGATACCGGCAGAGTTGTCCTCGACCCGTATGCAAAGGCAATTTCAGGCCCCTCCCTGTGGCGAGCCGCGACTCGCGAAGCTTCACGGCACGGTGACTGGCGCAGCCTGCTGGTAGATGACCGTTTTGACTGGGAATTGGATCAGCCGCTCAATCGACACCTGGCTGACTCGGTGATCTACGAATTGCACGTGCGCGGTTTTACCCGCCACGATTCGACAGGGGTGACACATCCCGGTACTTTTTGCGGCATTGTCGAGAAGATTCCCTACCTCCAGGAACTCGGCGTTACCGCCGTGGAGCTTCTGCCGGTCACCGAATTCGACGAGGCCGACAACTATCGCAAGAACCCTCTCAACGGTAACGACCTGCACAATTTTTGGGGCTATCATCCCTTGAGCTTCTTCGCTCCCAAAGCAGCCTATGCCGTGGGGATGGCGCCCGACGCGCAGGTCCGTGAATTCAAAGAGATGGTCAAGGCGCTGCATAGCGCAGGGATCGAGGTGATCCTCGACATGGTCTTCAATCACACCGGTGAGGGGAATGAAAAAGGCCGGACCCTGTCGATGCGCGGCCTGGACAACAGCATCTATTATATCGTCGATCCGAAGACCGGCGCCTACGCCAACTACTCGGGATGCGGCAACACCGTTAACTGCAACCATCCGGTAGTGCGTGATCTGATTATCGACGCTCTCTGCTACTGGGTCACCGAGATGCACGTCGACGGCTTCCGCTTTGACCTGGCTTCGATCCTCGGTCGCGGTCCCGACGGCGAAGTCCTGACCAATCCGCCGCTGCTGGAACGCATTGCCGGCAACCCGGTGCTGGCCAACACCAAGCTGATTGCCGAGGCCTGGGACGCCGCCGGCCTCTACCAGGTCGGCAGTTTCCCGAATTTTGGCCGCTGGGCCGAGTGGAATGGCAAGTTCCGTGACGACCTCCGCCGTTTCGTCCGAGGCGACAAGGGGATGGTGCCGGTGCTGGCCACGCGCCTTGCCGGCAGCGCCGATCTCTACCAGAAAGGTGGTCGCGCCCCCTATCACAGCATCAACTTCGTCACCAGCCATGACGGCTTCACCCTCTCCGACCTGGTCAGCTACGCAACCAAACACAACGAGGCCAACGGTGAATTCAACGCCGACGGCGACAATCACAATTCCAGCTGCAATCATGGTATTGAGGGCGATACGGATGACCCGGCAATTCTGGCTCTGCGCGAAAAACAGCTCCGCAACTTCGCCACCCTGCTGATCCTCGCCCATGGTGTACCGATGCTTTTGGCCGGCGACGAGATGGGACGCAGCCAGGGCGGCAACAACAACGCCTGGTGCCAGGACAACGAAATCAGCTGGTTAAACTGGGACAATCTGGAGAAGAATCGCGACCGGTTCACGTTCTTCCGCAACCTGATCGCCTTCCGCCAGAAACACCCTCTGCTGCGACCGCGACATTTTGAAGGGGAAGAAAGCGGTGAGCGGCGCCTGACCTGGCATGGCCGCGAACCGGGGCGCCCTGACTGGTCTGACAAATCACATTCCCTTGGAATGCACCTGCAGGGGCAACCCGGAGAAGCCGAGATCTACCTGATCGCCCATGCCGGAAAGGACGACGCGGATTTCAGGTTGCCGGAACCAGGCACCAACCCGGCATGGCGACTCTTCGTAGACACCGCTCTGCCGGCCGCGCAGGCCAGCGCTGTTCCGGGCAAGGAACAGGTCCTGGAAAACCATGAGCGTTACAAAGTCAGAAAAAAATCGGTGGTCGTTCTGGTGAGGTAGAGCGACGCCTTATTCCGCTGCGATCAGCGATAAAATGACCTGCAGGACCAGCACAACCGTTATCAAAATGACACAGCCGCCGATCACAAGAGCCAAGCTTATGCCAAGGGTCTTTTTGATGATGGAGCCTCCTGTCCGAACCTTAAATTAGGATTATGCAGCAGAACAACCGGGTGTCAACGCAAAGGCCTCTGCCTGGCGTTCCTCTGCAAAACTTTCCAAGAGAAAGGGGCGCCCGGATCGGGCGCCCCTGCATTCCATAATCAATAACTTATAGCGAATCAGGCTACTTTACCCAATCCTCGTAAAGCTCGGCATTAAAACCTATGACGAACCGATCCCCGGCCCGGTAAGTCGGCGCACGCAGGTTGCCGCTCGGCCCCATGGCATGCTTGAGGATCTCATCTTTCGCGGCTTTGGACGATGTGAAGTTCTGCACCTTCTTGCCCTTGGCGATGGCGATCATGCCGGCATCCTTCAGCAGCTGCCAGGCGGCCGCTTCATCGATCCGGGTTTTCTTGGCGTCGACAACTTCTGCCGTACTCACCTTTCTGTTCTCAAGAAACTCCTGAGCATTTTTACAGGACGTTCAGCCCTTGCGCAGGTATGCCCAATCAATTTTCATATGATCCTCCTTTGGCTGTAAATTATTGCCATGATAATACCATATCTTGCTTGTCAATTCTCTTGCCGCCAACTAGAATCGTCCCTGCCATGGAGAGTTTGCAATGAAGATTTGCCTGGTCGAGCCTTTTCATACCGGTTCCCACGCCACCTGGGCTGAGGAATATGCCCGGTACAGTGGACATGAAGTCACCCTGCTGACCCTCGATGGCCGGCATTGGAAATGGCGCATGCATGGCGGAGCCGTGGCCCTGGCAAAACGCTTTATGGCAGAGGGCTTGGAACCGGACCTGCTGCTCGCCAGCGATATGCTTGATCTGGCCACCTTTCTCGCCCTGACCCGGGCTACAACGGCCAACCTGCCGACAGCGCTCTACTGTCACGAAAGCCAGCTCACCTACCCCTGGTCGCCGGACGATCATGACCCACAGCACAAGCGTGATGCGCACTATGCGTTCATCAACTACACCAGTGCCCTGGCGGCCGATGCGGTCCTGTTCAACTCCCGCTTCCATCGCGAGGCCCTAATCAGTCAATTGCCGGAATTTCTGAAAAACTTTCCCGACCACAACGAGCTTGAGAATGTCGATCTGATCAAGGGGAAAAGCCAGGTCCTGCCCCTCGGCCTCGACCTGCAGGCTCTGGACAGGTACCGACCTAGACAACCGGATGAGACGACCGGCCCACCACTGATTCTCTGGAACCATCGCTGGGAGTACGACAAGAACCCGGAAGAGTTTTTCCAGGCACTGTTTCACCTGCACGACGAAGGGCTGGCGTTCCGGGTTGCAGTCCTCGGCGAAGCGTATCGCAAGTCACCGGACATATTCGAACGGGCTCGGCAGCAGCTTGGCGAAAGGGTCATTCAGTTCGGTTATGTCGAGAGTTTCGCCGACTATGCTCGCTGGCTCTGGCAAGCCGACATCCTGCCGGTCACCTCGCACCACGACTTTTTCGGTGCCAGTGTCGTCCAGGCGATTTACTGCGGTTGCCTGCCGCTGCTGCCAAGACGCCTGGCTTATCCGGAGCACCTTCCTGTGAACAAGCACGCCCCCTATCTTTATGACGATTATGACGATCTGGTAAATCGATTAAGGACAAAGCTTGACGTCCCGCTGGCGGTAGACGAAGCGTTACGGGCGCATGTCGCCCAATACGACTGGCGGGAGCAAATTACAAAGTACGACGATCTTTTTGAGGGGCTGTAAAAGTTTTTTTAGAATTCGCCTTTTGGCTAAAAGCACGAAATTAAGGATAGTGTCGCCAGAATATGACTGCCGATAACAAAAATCACTCCGATCCGCAAATATGTCGCCAATGCAAAGGGCTCTGTTGCCAGGGGCACCCTGGAGTTTGGGTCGATCCGGAGCGTTTCCTGAAAACCTTTGACCTGCCTGCGATGGCGACACCGGAGGCCTTGAACAGTATTCTGCCGCGCGAGCTGGTATTGCGTGACATCGACGGGGTTGCCATCCCGGCGCCACGCAAGCTGGAGAACGGCTGTATCTTTTTGGCCGCCGACGGTTGCCAGTTGCCGGAGAATCGACGACCCGGACAGTGCCTGGCGCTGATTCCCGTACTTGACACGCTTGTCGATGGGGAGATCCGCTGCGATCTGCCGCCGGAAGGTTCAACCCTGACAGCGATCAGGGCCTGGCGAAATTACTGGTATCATCGCTGAGCAGCCTGACTTCAAGATAGAGAGGACAACAGAGGGTTAACCTGTTGTCCTCATTCTTGAGGGTAAAACGTCGAGGCGCGTCCCGCCAGAGGCCATGAGCTTGCGAACGCGGGCTCGAAGTACGAAAAAAAATCTTGAAGTCGGCCGTTCGCGTACTGCCAGACGCCTTACTTTTGTCCATGCGGCGACAAAAGTAAGCAAAAACGCCTTTCTCCTTGCGGAGGGCATCTCCTCTGCCGGTTTTCTGAGACATCCAATAATTTCGCAGCTTAATAGGCCGGCCCGTTACAGAAGGGCCTTCCTTTGGGTGTGACCTATCAGGGAAAAGCCTCAAAACAAGACTACAACTGCATATGCAATGATCCACAATCGGAGAGGCTCTCAAGAGCCTCGGTTCCTGCGCGGGACGTGTAGAGGGTTAGTAGGATTATCTTCTCTGAGTTGAGGTTGCCGCCTTGACGCGCCAGACATGCCCAGCGCAGCGCCATGTACAGGTCAAGGACATAGTTACCTAATGTCTATAACTCGTACCCAACCCCGATGGTTTTGCTTTGGTCTTTTAATTCCAGAGTGCAATGGAAAAGGGCAACAGATGAACCACCTGTTGCCCTAAAAAAACAATCCCGCATCACCTGCGGGATTTGTCAAAAATCGCGGGGGCACGCGACAGGGTGCCCTTTTTTATTCTCAAATGGTAACGCTCAATCCTTGTCTATCTCAATCGTTGTTTCATCCCGCTGACCGCGCCTGAAGATATCGGGCAAGTCGATACCGAAATATTTCAGGCACATTAACAGCAGGGCAACAGCTGCCGCTTCGTCAAGGTTGCCAACAAAGGGCAGGTTGTCCGGAATGATCTCAAACAGGCCTGCGGTCGGATTCAGGATATAGAGGGCCGCCAGTACGCCAAGACCGAACACGACGATTTTTTTCATTGTCCCCTCACCAATGCCGTTGGCTGAAAAACCGTACTTTCTGCAAAACGGAACCGACCACGCATCCTGCGACCGTACCCCAATCCTTATTTCTCAGTGTTCGTGATAACCGAGCACAACCAGCAGGCAGCTGCCGTCAGCAATTACGTTGAGCCCGGCAGCCTCCGCTGCGGCAACCGCAGCCTCACTTTCAGCTCCCGGTTGCATCCAGAGGTTTTTAACCCCCCTGGCAATCGCCTGACCGACAACCTGTTCCGTCACCTGCGGCGGGGTAATAATCGAGAGGCTGCTGACATGCTTCGGCAGATCGCTTACGGAGGCGACACAGGCCAGGCCTTCGATCTCTTTTTCCACCGGGTTGACCGGAATCACCGTGTGCCGGTTCTGCTGATAGCAACGCAAGACCTTGTTGCCATATTTATGTGGTTTGCTCGATGCGCCAACAACACCAAAGGTGTCTGCGCCGAGAAAAGTGTCAATTCGTTCTGTGATGGTCATAGTTAGTCTCCTTACCACGAGCCAGTGTCCAACAAATTTTGTGGAGGCTGGTTCGCGCTCGGACTTATTATAACCTGATTGGTCGTCTTTAGGGAAGAATCTGGCGGATCAGGTCGAAAAGGAGTCCGGGAAAGAGTCCGAGTATCAGGACGGCCGAGGAGCAGACGGCAAGAACCGTGTGTTCGAAAACCGACCCCTGGTGCCAGCTGGAAGCTTTCTCGTCCGGCTGGAAGAGCAGCATTGTGACGCGCAGGTAGAAAGCGAAGGAGATCACCGAGGCGAGGATACCGATCATCAGCAGGCCGATATAGCCGGACTGCAGCGCCGCATGGAACACGGCAAATTTTGCCATGAACCCGGCGGTCGCCGGCAGACCGGCCAGCGACAGGAGCAACAGCACCAGGACCCCGCAGCGCACCGGGTGCCGGTAACCAAGACCGCGCCACTGGTCGAACGTCATCGGCTCACCACGCCCGTCAGCAAGAGAGGCGATCACGGCAAAAGCACCCAGGCTGGTCACCACGTAGACCACAACATAGAAGGTTGTTGCCGCGAACCCTTCGCTGGTCTGGCAAAGCACGCCGACCAGCAGGGTCCCCATGTGAGTGACTGAAGAATAGGCGAGCAGGCGCTTGAGATTGGTCTGGCCAAGCGCGCCGAAAGCGCCGGCCAGCATGGTCAGGGCAGCAAACAGCCAGACCAGGCCGGTCAGATCGTTCCAGACCGGTCCGGACATCGCCAGCAGGCCGACCAGCGCAGCAACCACGGCGCCCTTGGAGCCGGTGGCCAGCAGGCCGGTGACTGGGGCCGGAGCCCCCTGGTAGACATCGGGCGTCCAGAGATGGAAGGGCGCCAGGGAGATCTTGAAACCAACCGCAACCAGGATCATGCCCCAGCCAAGCAGTCCCCAGGCCTGCAGTTCGCCGGTCTCCGCCGTCAGGCGCACAACCGCATCGGGCAGCGCCAGTGAGCCGGAGGCGGCATAGATCAAGGCGATGCCGAAGGCCATGAACCCGGTGGCGACCGCCCCCAACAGCAGGTACTTGAGCCCGGCCTCGGCGGCCAGGGCACAACTCCGGTTGCTGGCGATCAGGATATAGAACGCCAGGGTGAAGGTCTCCAGGGCGATGAACAGGCCAATCAGGTGCGTCGCAGAAGAAAGCAGCGCCATACCGGCAGCTGCATACAGGACCAAGGAGACATATTCGCCAGCGCCGATGCGTTTTTCGATAATGTAGCGACTACCCGTCAGCAGGCCGGCAGCGGCGAGCAACGACCAGAGAATCGTGTAAAAACGGGCATACCCCCCGGCACTGAAGAGCCCGGCTATTTCCGGGGCAGGTGGCGAGACCAGGCCAGCGGACAGAGCTCCCAGAAGGGCGGTGACAATGCCGCCAGCCAGCAGCGGCAGCGGGTCACGGTACCAGGCTCCGGCCATCAGAATGGCTGTGGCACCGAAAGCCAGGATCAATATCGGCAGCATCGCGAGCAGATCTGACCAGCTCATGGCAGACCTCCCGCCAGCAGGGTGGCGACAGCACCGTGCAGCGGCGCCAGGAACGGCGCCGGGTAAAGACCGAGCCAGACCACCAGGATCGCCATCGGCAGCAGCATCAGCCACTCACGTATGGTCAGGTCGGGCAGGGTGTGTTCGGCTTTGGCCGGACCCCAGATGACCCCCTGCACCAGGCGCAGCATGTAAGCCGCAGCAAACACCACGCCGAGCAGCGCAACAATCGCCCAGACCGGATGTTCCTGGAAGGTGCCGAGCAGGACCAGGATCTCGCCGGCAAAGTTGGCCAGTCCCGGCAGACCGAGCGAGGCCAGCGAGAAGAGCAGGAAGAGTGCCGCCAGGCAGGGCGTCTGCCCCCATAGACCACCAAGCTCCTGCATGCTTCGAGTTCCGGTACGTTCACGGATCAGTGCCACCAACACAAACAGGGCACCGGTGGTGATGCCGTGGGTGACCATCAACAGGATACTGCCTTCCCAGGCAGTCAATTGCCAGGCCGCCAGGCCCAGCACCACCAGGCCAAGGTGGGAGATCGAAGAGTAGGCCAGCAGGCGCTTGATATCATCCTGATGATAGGCGCTCCAGGCGGCATGGAACAACCCGACCAGAGCCAGGATGCCTAGGATCGGCAGGAAGCCCGCCGTGGCGTTGGGGAACAGCGGGAAGGCGACACGGATCAGGCCGTAGATACCGGTCTTGAGCAGCAGACCGGTCAGGTCCAGAGAACCGGCGGCCGGCGCCTCGGTCAGGGCATCGGTCAACCAGGTATGGAACGGTACCAGCGGTGACTTGACGATAAAGGCCGCCAGGAATCCGGCAAACAGCCAGCCTTCCTGGGCAGCGGTCAATTGTGTTTTCAGTAGATCGCCGATGACAAAGGTGTAAGCACCGGTCTGGGCCCCGTTTATCTGGTAGAGCGCGATGATCGCCACCAGCATGCAGAGACTGCCGACAAGGGTGTAAAGGAAGAACTTGAGCGCGGCGCGGCGACGCTGCTCGCCGCCCCAGACACTGATCAGGAAAAACATCGGGATCAGCGCGACTTCCCAGAACAGGTAAAAGAGCACCAGGTCGTAGGCAAGAAAGATCCCCATCAGGCCGCTTTCCAGCAGCAGCAGCAGAGCAAAGAAGCTGCCGACGTGCCGCTCGACCCGCCAGGCCAGCAGGATGGCGGAGATCTGCATGAAGGCGGTGAGCAGAACCATCAGCAGGGCGATACCGTCCATCGCCAGGACGTAGCGGATGCCGTACGCCGGAATCCAGTTAACATCCTCGTAAAGCAGCCAACGCTCGCTGCCCTGACCGTGACAGACAAACAGGTAGAGGGCGACGCCGAAGGTGGCCAGTGCGGTCGCCAGAGCCAGTCCACGACAATCGGCCGGCCGCTTGCCGTGCAACAGACAGAGCAGGGCGCCGCCGAGTGGCATCATGATCAACAGGCTCATCCAGGGGAATTGCGGGAGACTGGTGAATACGTTCATCAGTGTCCTCCCCCGTTGACCAGTTTCAGCAGAAACCAGCCAAGCAGAACCAGGAAACCCCAGGCAAACGCAGACAGGTAAGTCGTTGCACGCCCGGTCGCCAGCTGCACCAGCAAGGCGCTGTAACGGGTGGCCATCTTCGCCAGACCTTCCAGGGTGCCATCAAACAGGGAGCGGTCACAACCGCTGGAGCAGAAGCGGGCCATCGCCGTGAAAGGTCTGACCAACAGGCGGTCGACCAGGGCGTCTGCCTGCCAGCCGTTGAGCAGGAATCGGCTGACCCGGTTCTCCACGGGGGGCCGGTAGTTTCGATAACGCCAGTGCGCGGCAAACCAGCCGAGAGCAACAATTGCGCCCGCAAGTCCGATCAGCAGCCACTCGGTGCTGTGACTGGCGGTCACGGCCCGGCCGGCCAGGTCGCCGTACCAGTGATGCAGCATTTCGTCACCGCCGACCAAGGCCGGCAGGTTCAACATGCCACCAACCAGACCGAGCAGAGCCAGCGGCCAGAGCGGCCAGCGCATCTGCAACGGGATGGCGTGCGGGTGACCGGTGCCGCGCCATTCGCCGGCAAACACCAGGTAGACCAGGCGGAAAGTATAGAACGCGGTCAAAAGTGCAGTCAGAACACCGATCAGCCAGAAGACCCGGTAGGCCGGATCAGGATGAGTAAACAGCGCCAGCAGGATGCCGTCCTTGGAGAAGAACCCGCCGGTCAGCGGCAGCCCGGCCAGGCAGACCGCGCCGGCCAGGAACACCCAGAAGAGCTCCACCGGACCGCGCCGGGCCATACCACCCATCTTGTAAATGTCGTTTTCATCTCCAGCCAGGTGAATCACGCAGCCAGCCGCCATGAAGAGCACCGCCTTGAAGAAGGCGTGGGTCAGCAGGTGGAACATCGCGCCGGTGACCGTGCCGGCACCGACCGCCATGAACATGTAGCCGACCTGGCTCATCGTCGAATAGGCCAGCACACGCTTGATCTCGCGCTGGGCCATGGCACAGGTTGCCGCGTACAGTGCGGTCAGGGCACCGATCGCGGTAATCGCCGTCATGCCGACTGCGGAGAGAGAGACCAGAGGGAAGAGACGGCAGAGCAGGTAGACGCCTGCCGTGACCATGGTCGCGGCATGGATCAGGGCCGAAACCGGTGTCGGCCCGGCCATGGCATCGGCCAGCCAGGTCATCAGTGGCAGCTGCGCTGACTTGCCGCAGGCGCCGAGTAGCAGGAGCAGGCTCAGGGCAATCACCACGCCCGGCGCAAGCGAAGCGGCCTGGGCGTTGATCTCGCTGATGCTCAGGGTGCCGGTGGCGGCAAACAGCCAAAGCAGGGCGATGGCGAGGAACACGTCGCCAACCCGGGTCACCAGGAAGGCCTTGGTCCCGGCCTTGGCATTCTCCAGCTTGCGATACCAGAAGCCGATCAGGCCGTAGGAACAGAGGCCCACCCCTTCCCAGCCGAGAAAAAGCACCAGCAGGTTGTCGGCGAGAATAATCGCCAGCATGGCAAAGACGAACAGGTTGAGCAGGCTGAAGAAACGCGCGTAGTCGTTGTCTTCGTGCATGTAGCCGACGGCGTAGAGATGAATCAGGGTCGCAACACCGGTCACCATCAGCGTCATCGGTGCCGCCAGTCGATCGAAATTCATGGCAAAGGAGACGTCGACGGCGCCGCTGTTGAGCCAGGTAAACATGACCGCGCGAGTCCCCTCACCCTCGGCATAACCCCAGAACAGGATCGTCAGCAGGAAGGCTCCGGCGACACCGGTCACCGCCATGATCTCGGCGAACAGGCGCGGCAGGCGCATGCCGAACAGCATGTTGATAACTGCGCAGCAGAGCGGCAGCAGAGGTATGAGGAAGAGTAGCGACTCGCTCATCCGGACATCCCGTTGAATTCATCGGCGACCAGGGTACGCTTGCGTCGCCACAAATAGACCACCATTGCCAGCGCCACGGCAACCTCTGCCGCGGTAATTGCCATGAGCAGGATCACGAACACCTGGCCATCCACCTGTTGCCAGTACGCCGAAGCAGAAACAAAGACCAGGGACGCAGCATTCAGCATGATCTCCACACCGATCAGGATCATGATGACCTGGCGGCGCAGCAGCACGCAGGTCAGGCCGAGAACAAAGAGCGCCGCGGCAAAGCTTAGGGCGTGGCCGAAGGGAATCATCATTGTCCCTCTCCCTTCGACAGGGGGCGCCCGAGCATGTAGGCGCCGATGGTGGCAAAGAGCAGCTGGAATGAGACCATCTCCACCGCCAGTACGTAGCGGCCGAACAGCGCTTCACCGACCGCCTGCGGCGCCAGGTAGAAATCGCCGATCTCCTTGCCCGCCGCCGGGTCCTGCATGATCAGCAGCACCGTGCAGACCATCAGGCTCGCCGAGAGCAGCAGCAGCGGTCCCCAGCGGCGCCAGCCCGGCCCTTCCGGAGTTTCTTGCGGCGCCAGGCCGAGCATCATGATGATAAACAGGAACAGCACCATGATCGCCCCGGCGTAGACGATGATCTGCCAGGCGGCGACCAGCGGCGCACCGAGCAGGTAGAACATCAATGCCAGGGCGAAGAAGCCTGCGACCAGGTAGATCACCGCATGCACCGGGTTGCGCCGCGTAATGCAGAGCAAGGTCGCTGTCAGCATGATGAACCCGAGTATGTAGAAAAGAACTGTTGTCATATTCCTGTTTGGCCACTAAGTCTCAAAGACACAAAGAGTAAACAGAGATTGATTTACTTTGTGTCTTCGTGTCTTTGTGACGGAGTCAAGGGATCAAGCTTTTCGGGTCCACAGGCCCGTGTTCTTCTTCACCTTCTCCGCGCTTCTGGGCCACACCGATCCCCGAGTGCTTGTAGAAGTTGTATTCCGTGTCCTTGCCACCACCCTCAATCAGCAGGTCTTGCTTCTCGTAAACCAGGTTGAGAACCTCGCGGTTGCAGATCTCGTAGTCCGGCGTGGTCTGGATCGCCAGGGTCGGACAGGCCTCGGTACAAAGCCCGCAGAAGATACAGCGCGAGAAGTTGATCCGGAACCAGGCCGCATAACGGCGGCCGTCCTCATCCTCTGCGGCCTGCATCGAGATGCAGTCGACCGGGCAGGCGGCACTGCACAGCTGGCAGGCCACGCAACGTTCGCCACCGTCCGGATCGCGGGTCAGCACCAGGCGCGCCCGGTAGCGCGGCGGCGGCGTGCGCTTCTCTTCCGGGTACTGGATCGTCACCGGCTTCTTGAACAGATAGCCGAGGGTGATCCAGAAGGGCTGCAGGGTTCCTTTTATGTCACGCCAAAAATTTCTCATAAATCCAGTTCTTAAACGCTCAAATCCCCCGCGTGAAACAACCTAAAGCTTTACTTGGTGACTTCATGTGTTTGGTGGCAAATTCATCGCCACATTAGTCCAGCGCAATCCTTATCGCCCCGCTCACCACCACATTTAGCAGCGCCAGCGGGATCAGCACCTTCCAGCCAAAGTGCATGAGCTGATCGTAGCGCGGTCTCGGCATGCTGCCGCGCATCCAGATGAAGACAAAGGCGACAAACAGCACCTTCGTGATGAACCAGACTACCGGCGGCAGGAACGGCCCGTGCCAGCCGCCAAGGAAAAACACCGTGGTCATGGCACCGATAACGATCAGGTTGATATATTCACCGACGAAAAAGAGTCCGAAGCGCATGCCGGAATACTCGGTGTGGAAACCGGCCACAATCTCGTTCTCCGCCTCCGGCATATCGAACGGCGTCCGCTTCGATTCGGCAGTCACGCTGATCATGAAGATAATGAAGGCCAGGGGGTGCTGCAGCATATTCGGCCAGGTTGACTGGGCCATGACGATCTCGGTCAGCGAGAAGGACTTCGCGCTCATCACCACCGGCACCAGCGCCAGGCCGAGGGCCAGTTCGTAAGACAACAGCTGCGCCAGGCCACGCATGGCACCGAGCAGGGAGTACTTCGAGTTGGACGCCCAGCCACCGAGCACCACGCCGTAGACCGCCAGCGAGGAGAGCCCGAAAATGTAGAGCAGACCGATATTCAGGTCGCAGACCACCATCGGGATTTCACGACCGAACAGGGTCAAGGGAGGTGCGAAAGGCACCACGGCAAAACTGAGCAGAGCGGTCAGGGCGGTCAGGCCGGGCGCAAACAGGAACACCCACTTGTCGGCCCGGTCGGGAACAAAGTCCTCCTTGGTGATCAACTTGATGACGTCGCACATCGGCTGGATCATGCCGCCGGGACCGATCCGGTTTGGCCCGTAGCGCATCTGCATGCGACCGAGGATCTTGCGCTCGGCCAGCACCAGGTAGGCCGCCATGGAAAGGACCACGCCAAAGATCAGGCCAAGCTTGACCAGAATCAGGGCCAGGCTGATGAGCATCTCATTCATGCCTTGCGCTCCTTGTCGACACGACACTCGCAGGTGCTGCCGGGCACCATCCCTTCGAGGGCGGTATCCCAGAGCTGCGGCGCCAGGACCTGGTCCTCAACCATGCCCGGTTCGACACGGACCGCGACCGTACAGTGGCCAAAGTGGGTCGTCAGGCGCGCCCGATCGCCTTCAGCCAGTCCCAGCCGGGCCGCCAGGGCCGGGTGCAGAACAATGTAGGGTTGCGCTGTCGTTGCCGCCAGCGGCGCTGAAAGGTGTGCCAGCCAGTGCGAGCCGAGCCGGTCCGGGATCGCCAGCAATGTCAGGGCATCTGTTGCAGCGCGCTGCAGGCCCTGCTCGGCAGCCGGAGGCAGTGGCCCACTCAACGGCAGTCGCTCACCTTCGGTTTCAGCGGCAATCTTTGCCAATGGCGCAAACCTCGTATCGGCCTTCGCAATCGCCTTGCGCACCGCGGCAAGTTCGGTTTCGCGGTCAAGCAGGCGGGCCAGAAGCCACCAGTCCGGCTCAGGGGTGGAGCCGGGTGCCTCGCGGAAAAATTCGCGTGGGGGATGGCCGCCCTGACCGGTCACACGGATCGGGGTGCCCGGATCAATCACCGGCAGAAAAGCCTGCAGGCGACCTTCGTTGTTGACATAGCTGCCAGCCATCTCGGCGTTGGCCCGTGCCGGCAGGAAAATATCGGCGCGTTGCGCGGCCAGGGACGGAGTGGCATCGATGCTGATCAGAAGCTCCAGATGACCAAGGGCGCTCTGCGCCCGGGACGGATCGATCGCTTCGCTGAAGGGATCGCTGGCCAGACAGACCAGAGCCTGAACCGTACCTTCCTGGATTGCATCGAGCAGCGCATCGAACAGTGGCCCGTCATCAGCCAGCAGGGCACCGCCAAGGCTGTTCGGCCCTGCGAGCAGGGTGATCACACCAACCTGTCGCTGATCCGATGATCGTTGTTGCGCCGCCGTGCAGAGGGCGTCAACGCCATCGCCTCCCAGAAGATCAGCGCCGCCAATCAGGATTGGTCGTTCGGCCTGCTCCAGCTGCTCCAGCAATGCAGCGACCCCCTGCTTCTCCTGGCCCTTGAAAGAAGCCGTATCGTTTTGCCCAACTGCCTGTAACAGCTCCGGCAGGCGCTCCACAGAGAGCGTCAGGTGGCTGGCCTCGCACGGCAGCTCCACCGGCCGCGGGTCAATCACCGTTACCTTGCCGCCATTACGGACCGCCTGGCGCAGGGCCAGAGCAAGTACCGGACCCTCTGCCAGAGGGTCGACGCCAACCAGGATTGCCAGATCGCTTTGACGCAGCTGTTCAAGGCTGCGGGCATGCTGACCAAGTCGGGCGGACAGGGTACGCGCGGCACGGTCCCGTTCCCGGTGAGCTTCGTAAACCAGCTGGCTGGAACCGGTTGTTGTCGCCCAATCACGCAATAGTGCGTTGGCTTCGAGAGAAGCGCGGGACGACCCGAGGAAGGCGACACTGTCCGGGCCCTGTGCTTCGGCGATCGCGGCGATCTTGTCACGGGCTGCGATCAACGCGTCTTCAACAGAGACCGGCTGACCGTCAACACGGGCCTGGCGCGGCCGCTCGGGATGATTGACATGATCGTAACCGAACCGGCCACGGTCACAGATGAAAAAACCATTGGTTTGGCGATTGATGCCCGCCCTGGTCCGCTGCACCTCACGGTAACGGCCACCCGGCACCGTGGCACAGCCGAGGCTGCAGTGCGGGCAGATCGACGGCGCCTCCTGGAGATCCCAGAGCCGTGTCTTGAAGCGGAACGGTTTGCTGGTCAGCACTCCGGTCGGACAGGCGTCGATGATGTTGCCGGAGAAGGAGCTCTCCAGCTTACCGTCCTGAAGGCGACCATAAAAGACCCGGTTGCGCGAACCGAACACGCCGTAGTCGGTCCCGCCGCAATAATCACGGTAGGTGCGTACACAACGGTAGCAGGTAATGCAGCGGTTCATCTCCTGCTGCACGAAAGGCCCCAGGTCCTGGTTGGTAAAGGTCGCCTTCTTGCCGCGATAGCGCCGCATGCCGTGACCACCCGCCACGGTCATCTCCTGCAGCTGGCACTCGCCGCCTTCGTCACAGACCGGGCAGTCGTGGGGATGATTGGTCATCGCCCACTCGATGACATGCTTGCGCAGTTCTACGGCATCAGGATCGGTGGACGAAACCACCATGCCATCCTGTGCCTTGACCATGCACGCCATCTGTAAACCCTTGACCGGACCGTCGAGGAACGTCATGGCGCAGAGACGACAGGAGCCGACCGCTCCCAGCGCTTCGTGATAACAGAAGTGCGGGATATCAATATCGAGCGCATGCGCCGCCTCGAGGACGTTGGTCCCTTCGGGCACGGTCACTTCAAGGTTGTCGATGGTCAGTTTCGGCATAAGTTCAGTTGCTGGTGGCCAGGGGCTGGAGACTGGCAAAGGCCATGAATTTATTCTAGCCTCTAACCTCCAGGCCCCAGCTACCGCCTAAAAGGGCATTTGCCCTGCTTGATGTGATCAATTATTTCATCTTCAAACAGTCGTAGCAGCGCCTCGACCGGGCCCATGGCGCCTTCGGCCAGGGCGCAGAAGGAGCGCCCCCTGATGTTGCGCTGCTGGTCCTTGAGCATCGCCAGGTCGTCCATTGTTGCCTGACCGAACTCGATCCGGTCAAGCAGCCAGGAGATGGTTGCCAGGCCGTCGCGGCAGGGTGTGCACCAACCACAGCTCTCGCGGGCGAAGAACTGGTTGAGGTTGCGCGTTACGGCCACCATGCAGGTGTCTTCGTCGAACACCGTCACCCCCGCCGTGCCGAGGCGGCTCTTGACCTCTTCGAGCGGGTTGAAGTCCATCATCAGGTCAAGGTGCTCAGCGGTCAGGTAAGGTGTCGAAGCCCCGCCCGGCAGACAGGCCTTGAACTTTTTGCCGCCACGCACACCGCCGCCGACCTCTTCCACCACCTCCCGCAGGGTGATACCGAGCGGCAGCTCGAAACATTCCGGCCGGTTCAGGTGGCCGGACAGGCCGAACAGCTTGGTGCCGGCGCTCTCCGGGTTGAGCGCCAGGTCATGGAACCACATGATGCCATTGGCCAGGATATGCGGCACGTTGGCCAGTGTCTCGACGTTATTGACATTGGTCGGTTTGCCGAACAGGCCGCGCTGGGCCGGGAAAGGTGGCTTGGAACGCGGATTCGGGCGCCGTCCCTCGAGGCCGTTGAGCAGGGCGGTTTCCTCACCGAGGATGTAGCGTCCGGCACTACGATGCACGTGCAGTTCGACATCAAAACCGGAACCGAGAATGTTCCTGCCCAGGTAACCGGCTGCAAGAGCTTCCTCAATCGCCCGCTCGACCCGCTGCGAACAGTCTTCGTATGCGTAGCGCAGGAAGATATAACCAACCGGCGTCTGCATTGCGTAGGCCGCGATCGCCATCCCCTCGACCAGCTGGTGCGGGTCGGCAAGCAGCAGCTGGCGATCCTTGTAGGTGCCGGGCTCCATCTCATCGCCGTTGCAGACCAGGTACTTTTCACCCGGGGCATCCGCAGGGAAGAACGACCACTTGATGCCGGTCGGGAAACCGGCGCCACCACGGCCACGCAGGGCAGACGCCTTGATCACATCACACACTTGCGAGGGTTCCATCTTCAGGGCATCGCGCAATCCCTGGTAGCCGCCACTCTTTTCATACTCGGGGAGCAGGACCGTTTCCCCGGGGCGGCGATTCTTGAAAAGGACCTGCGGATAGGTGCTCATTCCTGCACCTCCGCACGCACGTCCGCCAGGATCCGGTCAATCTTTTCCGGGGTCAGGTGACCATAGGTGGTCAGACCGATCATCATCGCCGGGGCATCACCGCAGGCACCGAGACAGCAGGTTGGCAACAGGGTGAACATCCCATCTGCGCTGGTTTCACCCAGGCCGATATCAAGGCTCTTCTGCAGATGCTCGGCAATCATCTCGGCGCCGGTCGCCCAGCAACAGATCGAATCACAGACATGGATCACCCGGCGGCCCACTTCCCGCCGGAAAATCTTGTCATAGAAGGTCGCCGCTTCTTCCACTTCAATCGGCAGCACTCCGAGGGTTTCGGCGGTCAGCAGGACCCCGTCATCGGGCACCCAACCGTGATGCGACTGGATCGCCCGCAACAGGTCGACAATCAGCTCATGGGGATGCGCAATGGCATCGGCCCTGACCCTGAAGCTGTCGATCTGCTGTTGTGGAAGAAGTTCTTTCATAACACCTTGTATGTAACGCAAAAGCGCAAAGATTGAATTACCGTTGCAAAGAAAACCCATTCTAAGAAAATATTTAGATCTTCTTTCTTAATCCCTTTGCGTCATTGCGTTAAAAACTACCTGTCAAGATCCGCGAGGATGAAATCAATCGCCCCCAGAACCATGATCAGGTCGGAGATCATCCAGCCCTTGGTCATCTTCGGGAAGACCTGCATGTGGGCGAAGCTCGGCGTGCGGATGCGCAGCCGGTACGGCGTGTTGCCGCCGTCGCTGACGACATAGTAGCCGCACTCGCCCTTGCTCGACTCGATTCCGCGGTAGCATTCACCGCGCGGCGGCGTCATCCCCCGCGTCACGTTCATGAAATGGTGGATCAGCGTCTCGATATCCTTCTTGCCCGCCTCCCGTTCCGGGTAGACGTAACGGGTGTCGCGACTGACATAGTCACCACCCGGCATATCGGCCGCCGCCTGCTTGACGATGCGCAGGCTCTGGCGCATCTCCTCGAGACGCACCAGGTAGCGGGCGTAGCTGCAGCCAGCCGAAGCCGTCGGGATATCAAAGTCAAACCGCTGGTAACCGGAATAGGGCATCTTCTTGCGCAGGTCCCATGCCAGGCCGCAGGCACGCAGGTTGGGCCCGGACATCCCCCAGTCGATCGCTTCGTCGAGGGTTGTGACTCCAATCCCCTCGGTGCGCGCACGAAAGATCGGGCCGTCGGTCAGCATGCGGTCGAATTCATCGATTCGCTTGTCGAAATCACGGGTGAAGATGTCCACGGTTTTCTGCCAGCCATCAGGCAGGTCCATCGGCAGGCCACCGATCCGGAGCCAGGACGGGTGCATGCGGCCGCCGGTCACCTGTTCGATGATATCGAAGATCTTTTCGCGTGATTCAAAGGCGTAGAAGACCGGTGTCATGGCGCCCACATCGTGGGCAAAAGTGCCGAGCCAGACGAGGTGGTTGGAGATGCGGAAGAGTTCACAGAGCATGACCCGGATAACCTGGGCGCGCTCCGGCACCTCGACGCCGAGCATCGTCTCGAGCGGCAACAGGTAGGCCAGGTTGTTCTGTACCCCGGAGAGATAGTCGATGCGGTCGGTGTAGGGGATGTACTGGTTCCAGTGCTGGCGTTCGGCGATCTTCTCGGCGCCGCGGTGATGATAGCCGAGGTCGACATCGACATCCTCGACCTCTTCGCCGTTGAGCTTGGCAACCAGGCGCAGCACGCCATGGGTCCCGGGATGATGGGGGCCGAGGTTGAGGATCATCGTCTCGTCATCGATGCGCTGCATCTCCTTGCCGCCGAAGAAACTCTCCGCATCGCGCGGCACCATCTGCATCGCCGCTTCCGGTGTAAAGGGTTCCATCTCGGTGGCGCGGCAGACATGCTCCTTGCGCAGCGGATGCCCCTGCCAGTCGTGGGCCATGAGGATGCGCCGCAGATCGGGATGACCCTTGAAATCGATGCCGAACATGTCGAACACCTCGCGCTCGTACCAGTTGGCGGTGGTCCAGACGTTGGTCAGCGTCGGCGCCGAAGGCATCTCGCCATGCAGTGGCACCTTGACCCGCACATATCCGGGGTCGTCGTAGGACATCAAATGGTAAACCAGGGTGAAATCGTGGTCCGGGCGTTTGCCACGGGCGCGCTCGTCGATTGCGGTCAGGTCCTCGAGCCGCCGGTATTTCGTCGGTGCCTGCTCCTTGAGGAAGCCCAACAGGTCGGTGGCCGTCTCCGCGTCGGTCCAGTAGGTCGGCATGTCGACACCCTTGGCGTCTTCACGCACCTTCTCGCCGAACCGGTCGTGCAGCGCCTTGCGCAAGTCAGGGGTTGACTCGACAAAATCAACTTTCGGCTGCGCCGGACGCCACATCCCCGCAGAGCGGTTACCCCAGAAGTGAGGGGCCTGTGTGGACGTGCCGCGATTCGGGCTGTTGCCGAAACCGGGCCCGCGTGTATCACGGCTCTTGCTGACCCCGTCGACCAGCATCGGCCGTGTGGTTCCCTCGCTGCCACCCTGCATACCGAGCACGCTGCGAGCTGGACGCTCGTCTTTGGCGATCTTCTCCTGCAGCAGCATCAGTCCCTGCAGAAACGCTTCCGGTCGCGGCGGACAGCCGGGAATGTAGACGTCGACCGGCAGAACCTGGTTGACCCCCTGCATGACGCTGTAGACATCGTACATGCCGCCGGAGTTGGCACAGCTGCCCATCGCCATGACCCACTTGGGGTTGGCCATCTGCTCGTAGACGCGCAGCATGCTGGCGCCCATCTTCTTGAAGGGTGTGCCGGAGATGATCATCAGGTCGGCCTCGCGCGGCGTACTGCGCAGCACTTCAGCGCCGAAGCGGGCCAGGTCGAAGCGTGGCGTCATGCTGGTCATCATCTCGACGAAACAGCAGGACAGGCCGAAGAACATCGGCCAGAGGCTGTTCTTGCGACCCCAGTTGATGGCGTCATCCAGGGTGGTCAGGACCACATTCGGCGGCAGCTGTTCGCTCACGAAGTACTCCGCCCCGCAGCGCGGCTTGCACGCTGCGCCCGCGGGCCCCATTCGAGGCCACCGGTCTTCCAGAGATGGACCAGGCCGAGAAAAAGGATGAAGATAAAGAAACAGACGTGGGCGAACCCGTGCCAGCCAAGCCGGTCGTAGGCTACAGCCCATGAGGCGACAAAGATCACCTCGACATCGAAAATAATGAAGAAGATTGCAACCAGGTAGAAGGGGACAGGCCCTTTCAAGCGTGCGTTGTCAACCGGCAGAATACCCGATTCGTAAGGCTCCTGTTTTTGGCGGGAGCGGGTTTTGTGGCCCAGCCCCCAGGAGAGCAGCAACAGCACCGCAACCAGGAATATGGCGATCCCGATGTAGATTCCCAGTGCCAAATAGGACTCGAAATCCGGTTGCGCAGCGATCAGTTTTGTCGAGG
>CAVRQQ010000009.1:0-31482 GCA_963723355.1 uncultured delta proteobacterium | reverse complement strand
TTTGATTTGTCTATGGACGGCCTGCTATCCCTCTTCTTCCCTGATAAATTTTTCCGCCATTTCAACGGCTTCAGAGGTTCCGATGAAAACCGGTGCACGCTGATCTTCACTCTCCGGCTCGATATCGAGGATCCTCTGCTTTCCGGTAGAAGCCGCACCTCCTGCCTGTTCAACCAGGAAAGCCATGGGATTTAATTCGTAGAGCAGGCGAAGTTTGCCATCGGGGGCATCTTTAAGGTGCGGGTACATGAATATCCCACCCCGTTTGATCAAAACCTGGTTGATATCCGGGACAAACCCGCCGCTGTAACGCAGCTTGGCACCATTGGTTTCGAGGTGCTGGGCAAACTTTTCGACCCCGGTGGAGTATTTGTTACGAGCCCCGCCCGGCGCGTAGATTTTAGCCGGCCCCTGCAATTTAATATTCTCCTGGACCAGGTCGAATTCCATCAGCAGGTTCATGGCAAATTCATGCACCCCGTTACCGGTCGACACAACCATGGTCGTACGAGGGCCGTAAAGGACATAGAGTGCAGCGACCTGATTCCGTCCCCGCTGCAGGACGTTATCCCCTTCGTAAATTGAAACAATGGTCCCGACGGCAAGGTTGACATCGACAAGGGATGATCCGTCGAGAGGGTCGAATGCGACGGAGTAACGACCGTTGGTCGGAACTGTCACCGTGATAATCTCATCCAACTCCTCCGATGCCATCTTGGCGATTACACCGGAATACATCAAGCGCTTCTGAATGATCCGGTCAGACAAAACATCGAGCGCCAACTGTTGTTCACCGTAGAGGTTGGATGTTCCGGCTACACCGAGATCACCGGTACGAATGGCATTGATGATGTATTTTGAGGCATTGGCAATTTCGCAGATCACACGGGTCAGGTCGCGATCGACCCCACTTTCCCGTAAATAACGCCGTAAATTGATCTGAAACTTGGTCTGCCCTCTTTCGGCTGAAGCCATAATATTCCTCCTTGTAATCTAAACCCGCATATTCTAGACGATCGTAGCGTCAGGGGCAAGAAGTGATACTAAAAAGATATTCTTGACCCCTTTATGGACAGTGATAAGATTTAGAAAAATACTTTATGGAGGAACTGCATGGACGATCAAGTTAAAGAACCGAAAGCACCAGAGACTGATGCATCCGGCGAACCCACGGAGCGGCAGGAGGATCAACTCGACAAGCTCAAGGAAACCACCGAAAAGCTCTGGGGAAGCACCAGGCATGCTTTCAACACTGCAACCTTCAAAGCCAATCAGTATAAAAAACTGGTGCAGAGGAAAATTGACCTCTCCGCGGTGCATAAAAAGATCGGTTCAACTCACGCCGAACTCGGCAAACTGATTGACGATTTACGCGAAGCCGGCAAAAAAAGCATCATGAGCCAGGAGTCGGTCAAGGCTATTTTGCACAGGCTTGATGAACTGAAGGCCGAAGCGGCGGCTCTTGAGGAAGAAATCGAGCAGATCAGGACCGAGGAGTCATCACTGGAAGTTGTTCAACCAGAAGAAAAGACCGAGTAACTTTGATCAGTTAAGATTGGCCTGCCATTCTTTCAGGATGGCAGGCCAATCCAGTCCGTACTCCTGGTAAACAGCTGTAACGGCTCCCTGCCATCCCTGCTGTTTTCCCAGGCTCTCCAGAAGCTCTGCCATGTTATGCCAACCATAGCTGTCAACCATGAACAGGACCAGGGAATAACTCTGTTCGTACGCCAGCGGAACCTGGTAATCCGGGAGACCGGCAAACGGCTTTTCAAGATCACGCCACTCGAGGAGCTGACCTGCTTCTGAGGCCGCGGCCAAATCGGTCAGCGGAGTGGAATCAATCCGGCGACCGGCAAGCTCCGCCAACCCTTCATTGAGCCAGACCGGCACATTTCTGCCCGCCATAAAATGGACGATTACGTGCATGTACTCATGATACAGGATCGCTGAGAATCGCTTTGTCATCCCCCGCATACCGGCAAGCGGCAAACGGATCTTGCCGTCATAGACGGCACCAGCCCAGTCCGGCGAATGAGTCACATCTGCATAGTCCCTGTGGGAGTAAAGCAGGACCGGAACCCTGACATCAGGGTAATATGCCAGATCGGAGCCCACTTCCACGTAGGCGTCTTCAAGAGTTTCCAGGATCTCGGATGCCAGTCCTGAGGCGTGCTCACCGTCGACGAAGGACAACTGGAAATGGCCCCGGTATTCCTGTTGCATCTGCTCTTCAATCTGCCACTCCCGGCGAACCTTGTCGAGCAGACCGGCAACTTCATCACCACCACCGTATTCCACAGATCTCTGCAGTGCATCAACGGCTTCAGCCATGCGCCCGCCGGCGTAATAAGCCTTGCCCAGAAGAAGGTAAACCTCCGGATTTTTTTGGTCAATTCCGAGGGCCTGATCGAGCAAAGAGACCGCTTCCGGGTAATTGCCCTGTCGGTACAGGGTAATGGCCTCACCCTGCCAAAGACGGACATCCTCATCGTTGTAGCTGCGACCGGCACGAAAAGAGTCGCGGGCGGACTGGAATTCTCCGGCAGCAAGCATTTGGTACCCTTGCCCAAGATAAGCAACGGCAAGCATATTGGAAATCTGCGCAGGATTGCTGAGAGTTTTTTCCAGGGAGTGCAGCACCTCAAGCGCACCCGAATAATCCTTCTGTTCAAGCAGGGCAACGGCTTTTCCAGCAAGGTTTTCTGACATGGCAAAAGCATCTGTCAGGAACGTTGAGAACCAGAATGACAAAACTGCAAGAGAGTAAACGATTGTCTTCCTACACAGGAGAAATGACATTTCAGATTGACCGAAGAGCATGAGGACGGCATCCCGGCTGCAGGATCCTCTGCATTGCTTCATGAATCAGGACATTGCTGGCCAGGCACTCAAGGGAGTCGAGTGTCATCGGATTGCCATCAAAATCACTGACCCTGCCACCGCTCTCTTCGACCAGCAGAATTCCGGCAGCCAAATCCCAGGGTTTCAGCTTCATCTCCCAGAACCCGTCGAATCGACCAGCGGCAACACTGGCAAGATCAAGGCTGGCGACTCCGGGACGGCGACAGGCCTGCGCTTCTCTCTGGAATCGGGCAAAATAATCGTAGTTATTCGCCTTGCAGTTCTTGTGATCATAGGCAAACCCGGTCGCCAGAAGCGCTCGTTCCAGAAGACGGGTTTCAGAAACTTTCAGTCGGCGGTCGTTCAGAAAGGCCCCGACACCACGTTCGGCGAAGTAAAACTCACCTACATAGGGGTTGTAGACAGCTCCCAGAGTCAGCTGGCCGCGGACCTCCAGTGCGATTGAGACAGCGAACCATGGGAAGCCATGGGCGAAATTGGTTGTGCCGTCGAGCGGGTCTATAATCCATCGATGGTCAGAGTTCAATTCGCCGTAATCATCTTCCTCCGCCAGGATATCGTGACCTGGGAATTGCTCGCGGATCAGCCTGACAATCAACGCTTCTGCCTGGCGGTCAGCTTCGGTCACCAGATCATATTTACCCTTGAACTCGACACGGATGCCACGTTCGAAGTTCTCCATGAGAAGGGCGCCGGCTTCACGAGCCGCTTTAATAATCAGGCTTTTCATCTCAGTTCTGGCCTTCACGCAGTCTCTTCCACTGTCGAGTCTCGGACAGCGGCACTGTCCTGTTTGACCAACCCGGTCTCTTCACACCACAGACGGGTCACACCGATAACGGCCAGTGGGATGCAGAGCATCTGGAAGAACGGGATCGCCAGGAGTGCCATCACGCCACAGGAGAAACCGAGCATGAGGAACTTACGGGCAAAGATATAGCTCTTCTGTTCACTGAAGAACTTGTGTTTGCGGACCATGACAAATCCCAGGTATTCAAAACTGAGGAAGAAGAGCGTCAGGCAGACCGCAAGAACCGTGTAGAGCCCGTTACCGACTCCCGGTAACAAATTCAGCGGCAGAATCAGCACCATCACTACAACGAAGATCGACATCTTCTTGGCTTCCATCAGCACCGTTCGCCAGGCATCACTCAGGAACCGGCCGATGGAAAACACCTCGTCATTGGTCTCACCACTCAGTGCCTGTTCAGTCCTTTCAGAAAGCAGGTCGTTGAAAGGAGACGCGATCAGGTTGCCGACCACGGTGAAGGTGAAGAAAACCAGCACGGCCGTCACCAGAACCGCCAGCGTCCAGATCAGCCAGTAAAGAGCCGCCCAGTACCAGGCGTCACCTTGTGGCAGCTGTTCCACAACGGTCGTGCCGAAAAAATCGAGGCCCAGGTAGACTGCGCCGCTGAACACCGTGAGATTGATCAGAAAGGGGATAATGATATATGGCAAGAGTCGGGGATTATCACGCAATATCCTGATACTTCGGAACGGCGCAAAGAAGCCACGGGAAAAGTTGACCACGAAATTTCTTCGGCCCTGTAGGGTCATGATTCCACCTCGGTTAGATTTATCTTCAAGGTATCATATCTCCATCCTGTCCGCCAATCACTTGGCCTACAGAACTTTTATTAAACTCCGAACATTCATCCGTCAGTTCATGGCTGCCTAAATTACAGGCGCCACCTGCCTGCCAAATAGGCATATTCCAGGTACATGTCTCATGGGTTATCCATAACATACTGAAATAATGCAAGTAATTTACGGCACAAGTATTGAACCTAGCGATGGGTGGCTTGGACAACGGCGTCTGAAGCCCGACATAAAAGACGAGGAGGTCTTCTTTCATGGATTCTGCAGTTCAGTCTCTAACCAATTCCGGTGATGTCCTGTTTCTGATGCTCGGTGCTGTCATGGTTTTCGCCATGCACGCCGGCTTTGCCTTCCTGGAAGTCGGTACTGTCCGCAAGAAAAACCAAACCAACGCTCTGGTGAAAATCCTGACTGACTGGTCCGTATCAACCGTCGTCTACTTCCTGGTCGGTTATCCGATCGCCTACGGCGTGCATTTTTTCATGTCAGCAGAAGGATTGATTGGGGCAAACCAGGGTTATGAATTGGTACGCTTCTTTTTCCTCCTCTGTTTCGCTGCCTGTATTCCGGCAATTATTTCCGGCGGCATTGCCGAACGCACCCGTTTCTGGCCCCAGGTTCTTGCCGGCGCCATCTTTGCCGGCCTTACCTACCCCTTCTTCGAGTCATTGATCTGGGGGCAAAACAGTTCGGCTCTGCAGGATTGGTTTGCCAGCACCTTCGGTGCCCCGTTTCACGATTTTGCCGGCAGCGTCGTCGTTCACTCCATGGGTGGCTGGCTTGCACTGCCCGCAGTCATCCTGCTTGGCCCCCGGATGGGGCGCTGGGTACGCGGGAAAAGCCATGCTATCCCGATCAGCAATATCCCTTTTTTGGCTCTCGGCAGCTGGATACTGGCGATTGGCTGGTTTGGCTTCAACGTCATGAGTGCCCAGAACCTGAATGGCATCTCCGGCCTGGTGGCAGCAAACTCTCTGCTGGCGATGGTTGGAGGCGTACTTTTCGCTGTTGTTGTAACAAAATGCGACCCCGGTTTTGCGCATAACGGCGCCCTTGCCGGCCTGATTGCGATCTGTGCCGGCTCCGACCTTGTTCACCCTTTCGCAGCATTCCTGATAGGCGGGCATGGGCGCCCTGATCTTTGTCTACGGATTCCAGTGGGAACAGGAAACTCTCAAGATTGACGATGTCCTTGGCGTCTGGCCTCTGCACGGCATCATCGGCACCTGGGGCGGGATCTCTGCAGGAATCTTCGGCTATACGGGCCTTGGTGGTCTGGGCGGCGTAAGCTTCATGGCACAACTGGCCGGCAGCCTGCTTGCGATCATTTACGCGCTTGTAACAGGTTTTATAGTCTACTCGGTGATTGTCAAGGTATTCGGCTTTCGGCTTGGCGATGAAGAGGAATTCCGCGGTTCCGACCTGGCGATTCACAAGATCGGTTCCTACCCGGAAGATTCTGTCAGTTAAGCCTATCTTACAGATAGACTTGTAACGATAACGGCCGCTGAGATTCTCAGCGGCCGTTGTTATTGCAACACACTAAAATTTCCGTCACGCACCGCAAACCTTGTTGCGCCCACCCTTCTTGGCCTTGTAGAGGGCCTGGTCGGAAGCCTTGATCACCTGTTCAGGAGTCGTGTTCTTGTCGTCACGACTGGCAACTCCGATACTGACAGTGACGTTGAGCTGCATCCTCCCCTCGTCTTCCCGCTCGTCTTCCTGACCGGTTCCTCCGGTTTCTTCTTCGGTCGTTTCTTGCCCCGCACAACAAATCCTGTGCTGGCAATGGTTTCACGCAACATTTCGAGGTGCGGCAGAGCACGTTCCAGCTCTTTGCTGGGAAAGATTACGGCGAACTCCTCACCCCCGTAACGATACGCGCGTCCACCACCGGTCACCCTTCTCAGGCAGGTCGCAACCATGCGCAGGACCTGGTCACCGACATCATGCCCGTGGGTATCGTTAACCTTTTTGAAATGGTCAACATCAACCATGGCGATCGTATAACGTCGACCAACCTTGAGCAGGAACTCATTCATGGCCCGACGTGCCGGCAACCCGGTCAGTTCATCATTGAATGCCATCTTGAAGCTGCTTTCGACGATGGCAATCGTCAAAAGAAACGCTGCTACGCCCTGCCAGAAGACAAATGTCTCCGGCCACCAGAAACCTGCAACGACAGCAGGCAAAACCCAGCAGAAGCTGCCCTCTAAAGCTTCCGGTTTTTGACAAAAGCGGGTCAGAAGAGCCACTTGACTCAAGATCATGGCCAGCAGGACTATTTGTGGGAAGGGCAGTTGATCCAGCCACGGATAGGGTAATAATGGCCGGGCCAGCAGCACCATCACATCTCCGGCATTAGAGATGTAGAGCCAGGCAAAAGCACCAAGCTGGAGCAGCAGAATAGCCAGGCGAAGCAGGCCATGCAGGGTGATCAGCCCTCGCTCGCTCCACCAGCTGAATAATACCAGGTTTAATGGAATAACCAGTGGGGCGATCGACATGAAATATTCGCGACCGAAAGGAGTGACCAGAGCCAGGCCATCGCTCGACAAGGACCAGCAGTGCGATCACCCAGAGAACGCGGGTACGGTTGAACCGCCAGCCGAGGAACAGACCGGCAGCAACCGCCAGGTGGGGCAACAGGGACAACAGCTCCTGCCAGGCCGCAGGGACTGACACCCGAAGATTCAGGTAGAGCGCAGCCAGGAAGAGTACGCCCGGGACAAGAAGCAGCAGAAGTGATCTGAAGAGGTGCATAATTGAATTCTGGGACTCCGTGGTTTTTCGCCAGAGGGCAATGTATCACAACAAATACCGTGTCTACCAGAGGAAGCTGTTTGTCCTCCTTCCTTGCCGTCTTGGTCAACAGGTCAAAGCAGCCTTTTGCGTAGTTGACAACCTGGCCCGAATCGCGGTAGAAGCCATGCCAATAAATCAATACCATTCATCTGGAGAGAGCATATGAGCAATTCACCGGACAATCTGATCCTGGACTTTACTGGCGATGTTCAAGATATCGGATGGAAAGCGATTGATGACCGCATCATGGGTGGTTGCTCACAGAGCCGTCCGGAATATCTGCAAGGTGTCGGCCTGCGATTCACCGGAACTGTTTGCCTGGACAATAACGGCGGTTTCGCCTCAATACGTTCAAATCAAGGCGGTTTCGACCTCAGCAGGTATTCTGGCTTGAAAATCCGCGTGCTAGGAGATGGCCATAGCTACAAGCTCAGCCTGCGTACCGACCTATACTATGACGGCGTCAGCTATCAGGCATCTTTCGCGACCGAAGCGGAGACATGGCAGGAGATAACCTTACCATTCGATTCATTCGCCCCCACCCACCACGGCGTCAAACTGACAACGGTCCCGCCCATGGATACTGCCATGGTAAAAAGTTTCGGCCTGTTTATTGCCGATCGCCAGTCAGGTCCATTCAAACTGGACATCGCCTGGATCGGTGGTTATTAAATATTCTTCAGCATGACAACAATCTGGGCCGGCAAAATTGCCGGCCCAGATTGTTGACAAACCCCGCACGTTATGCGGTTTTTTACCTGGCAGGTGGTTTCTCTGAAGCTTAGGGCAACAGATGGTTGATCTGTTGCCCTTGTTGCTTTTTTGAAAGACAAAATCGGCAGGTTGCGTCCCGCCCAAATTTGCGGATCGACTTATTTTTTTTCGCCGTTTAAGATCCTCTCACTGTATCCCCAGCCTTTACATGACGGAACATCGACCAGGATGAACTCGGCGTCAGCGCCGGCAACCAGACAAATGGGCTTTTCCGTATCGACACGGGCCTGGTCCGCCTTGTTGAGGACCAGACCATCTATCGTCAATTCCCCCTCGGTAAGATAGACGAACGCCCTGCGCCCTGCCGTATTGTCGAAATTCAGACGATTACCGGCATCCAGTTGACCACGATAAATGGTCGCATCGGTGTGGAAGCTCACCGCGTTCTCGATCGCCTGTCCGGAGGCTACCGGCAATAGCCTGTTGCGCCACTGATCCGGAGTGAAACTGCGCTGGTCATAACTGGGCTCAAGCCTTAAGGTATCGGGCAAGACCCAGATCTGATAGAAGTGCACCGGCTGTTCTGCGAGGTTGAACTCGGAGTGAGTCAAACCGGTTCCGGCAGACATTCTCTGTACATCGCCAGCCCTGATGACGGCCTTGTTGCCCATGCTGTCCTGGTGGGTCATCTCGCCATCCAGGACAATGGTTATGATTTCCATCTCTTCATGAGGGTGGGTCGGAAAACCGGTGCCCGGCGCAACCACGTCGTCGTTGAAAACCCGCAAAGCGCCAAACTGGATATTGTGCGGGTCGTAATAACTGGCAAAGGAAAAGAGCCAATAGGTCTGCAGCCAGCCAAAATCGGTAAAATGGCGATCCTGTGCTCTGATGATGTCGATTGATTCAACTTCCGGCATGATCAACTCTCCCTATCAGACGAATGTTTCTATCAGTAATTCAGGTTGTCATCTTTCCAGTACTTGGTGCCGGCCAGATTGACCTTGGCCATCAGGCCCGCTTCCGACATGGTATACATCGTCGTTTCGGCGTCGATTGAGATCTCTCCGGTCGCTGCCGCGCCCTTGTTACGTGCCTTCGCTGACGCATCGGCCTGACCGCTGAACTCCCATCCGCTGTTGATGAAATCCATGTAGGCCCGCGCACTGTGGAAAACAAACACGACCCGGATATCCTGGACACCCAGCCCCAACCCAAGATCGACCTGGGCCATCTTCATATAAGTCTTGTGCCCTGACGACCGGTCAACAGCAACGCCGTAGCCACCTCCGCCACCAACAATCAAATACAAGGCATTCACATTACTGAACACCGCGTAGCCGGCGGACTTGTCGATCACATCCCGGGCCGTGGGCCGCTGCTGGTAAAGTCGTGAGAGCGTATCATCGTGCATGTCGATGATCGCGGAACGTTTCTGTTCGGGACTGTCACCTTGCGGGGCCAGACATGCGCTCAAAGACACAAGAGCCAGTATGGCTATACCCGACAACCATATTTTTTTCATTTTCATCTCCCCTGAAGTATGGTCTGAATTGCTTCATCTGCACAGTCATAATATCAGCATATTGGAATTAGCATCAGTCAAACTTTCATTTCCTCGCCGCTATACTTTAACATACATACTGATCACATCTGCAATCGGGTGCAGCACAAGGGTCTTTGCCCTGCCCCAGGAGATAGCGAAGCAGAACGATCCAGCCATGACAGGTTTTGCTCTACTCTTCCAGGTTAAACAGCTAGGATGGAGTTATGTTAAGATAAGACGAACAGGGAGAACTCGCTGAGATGTCCCAGGGAGGCTTAAACCATGGCCAACACGATCAACAAAACCAGACACGAATGGCAGGCTCAGCTCACTCCGGAGCAATACCGTGTGACGCGTGAGCATGGTACCGAACCTGCTTTTTCCGGGGAGTATGACAAGCATTACGAGCCAGGTGTCTACCAATGCGTATGCTGTGGCCAGGACCTGTTTCATTCCGACCACAAATACGATTCCGGAAGCGGTTGGCCAAGTTTTTACCAGCCGATGGACAAAGAGAATATTGGTTTATCCAAGGATCGCAGCTGGCTGATGGTGCGCAACGAGGTGCATTGCAGTCGCTGCAAGGGACACCTGGGGCACGTCTTTAAAGACGGTCCGAAGCCGACCGGCCTGCGTTACTGCATCAACTCGGTTTCGCTTAAATTCAAAGGGAGTTGATTTAACCTGCCATAGTACTGACAAACCCATGGAGCAGAACCCCTTGGGTTTGTCTTTGCATGTAACCGGCAGCAAACCAAGGGGCTGGCAGACTGCAGGCTGTAGAGACTGTTACGGATCCGGCAGAAAAAACCACCGAGAACGCCTACACGGAGACACAACCAGCCTCTCCGGAAGAGATTATCCTTGAAGCAAGCAACGGCAATGCCACCTTCACACACGGTGCGCACGCCGATACGTTAGCCCGTTCAACCTGTCACGGTGAGGGCATACCGTCAGCTTTTGGGATCGACAAGGATATCGCCCACAAGTTATGCAAAGGCTGTCACAAGGATGGTGGTGCGGGGCCAACCGGTTGTCGCGAGTGCCGTATTAAATAACTATTTGCATAGTATGGCAGGCGTATTCCAGGCAAAATGTTGCCCGGTTTACTTCGGATGATTAAGAGCTTTTTCTGGTTCGTACATCTACCAAATGAAAAAGCCGCCACGTCTTGATACGTGGCGGCTTTTTCGTCAGGAGGCAACCTGACGTGAAAAATTCATTAAGTGATTAAAAGGTCAATGTTACCGATACGCCACCGACCATCTCGCTGTCGATCGCATCTTTTGCCTCGTCACTGATTCCTGAAGAATAAAGAAACGAAGGGGAAACAGAGATTTGGTCTGTAATCGCGTACTCGGCACTGGCGCTCAACTCATAGTTGTGCCACTCAGAGTAGTCACCAACTGCATAGTCGCTCTCTTCATTGTAGCTGACCAGGGCGCCCAAGCTCAGGCTCAGTTTTTCCATCAGATCGAAGCTGTGACCAATCGAGGCTGTGAAGTACAAACCATTTTCCTGCGCTTCATCCCAATCGTAGTAGACCGTCAGTGATGGCTCGAGGATCGTCGCAAGACCGACGCTCAGGTAAAGTTCGTTGGTATCGTCAAGTCCGTCGAGCATGTAGTAGATATTACCGACACTGATCGATACGAGATCAGTGATATCACGCGAGTAGTCAATCGTGAGATCATTCTCTGTCGCTTCGCCACTTTTGTAACCCTCGCCGCTATCACTACTCAGTTGAACGTTGGTCCAATAGCTCAGAGTGAAGGCCCCGGCAGTCAGGTCAACACCACCTTGGGCAACCGGCTCGCTGCCACTGAGATCAAAACCACGCCACAAATACTTGTCATAGACGCCGAGGTAAGCATCACCCTCAACTTCGATAGCGGCAAAGGCAGAAGTACTAACAACAAGCGACAAAACAAACAGAACAATTCCAACAATTACCATCTTCTTCATTTTTTTCTCCTTTTGGTATTTTAAAAAAAGCGCAAAAAAATCCCCACGGAACACAATGTCCCGTGGGGGAGATTAATCAATCAGTTTTGAGTGACCGGCTTGGCAACGCGTGCTGCTGAAGGAGCGTCGCCGAGACCAGGAGCCGGGGAACCCATGCCACCGAGGTGAACAGTCTGGAAGTCAGGATAGGCTTCCATACCGATTTCCGATATATCAAGGCCGCGATACTCATCTTCTTCGCTGACACGGATGCCAATGGTGTATTTCAGAACCAGCCAAACAATGGCCGACGTAATCATGACAAAAGCACCTGTAGCGGCGACACCAATGAACTGAGTGAGGAAGCTTGCTTCACCGTCAGTGAACGGTACAGCCATAGTTCCCCATATACCGGCAACGAGGTGGACCGAGAGGGCACCGACGACATCGTCAATCTTGAGCTTGTCGAAGAAAGGGAACGGCCAGGACAACCAGCACACCACCGACAGCACCGATCAGTACAGCGGCACCGAGAGAGGGCGTTGCAGGTCCGGCAGTAATCGAGACCAGGCCGGCCAGGGCGCCGTTGAGGCCCATGGTGACATCAACCTTCTTGTAGAGAACCTGGACCATGATCATGGCAGCGATCATGCCGCCACAGGCGGCGAGGTTGGTGTTGACCATGACGTTGGACATTTCAATAGCACTTGCGGCATCGCCCAGAGCAAGCACCGAACCACCGTTGAAGCCGTACCAGCCCATCCAGAGGATGAAAGTACCGAGAGTCGCCAGCGGGATGTTGGAACCGGGCATCGGGTTTATGCGACCGCCTTTGCCGTACTTGCCTTTACGGGCGCCGAGGATGATGGCACCGGTCAATGCTGCCCAGCCGCCGACCGAGTGAACAATCGTCGAACCGGCGTAGTCAGAAAAACCCATTTCCGAGAGCCAACCACCGCCCCAGCCCCAGGAACCCTGGATCGGGTAGATAAGACCGCAGAGGATGGCGCAGAACAGCAGGAACGACCAGAGCTTGATTCGTTCTGCAACGCAACCGGAAACAATCGAGCAGGCAGCGCCACAGAAGACCATCTGGAAGAACCAGTCGGAAGCGGCAGAGTAGCCGGCGGAGTAATCACCGCCAAGGGCAGCGGCGTCATCAGCCGCCCAGAGGCCGAAAGAACCCATGTAACCACCATCCACACCGGCGTACATCAGGTTATAACCGGACAGGTAGAAGAGGATGCCGGCGATGCCGAACAGCGAAATGTTCTTCAGACAGATGGTCGCGACGTTCTTGGAACGAACCAGACCGGACTCGAGCATGCCGAAACCGGCAGCCATCCACATGACCAGCACGCCCATGATCAGGAACGAGAAGGTGTTGAGGATGTAAGACATCTCCGAAACCGGTGCGTCTTCAGCCAGGGCCAGGGCCGGCAGCGCGATCATGGAACCGGCGAGTAGTGCGATACGAAACTTCTTCATGACTTTTTCTCCTTATTATCTTTTTCGATTTGCGTACAGTATTAAAGGGACTCAGGGCCGTTTTCACCGGTACGGATTCTTATCGACTGTTCAACGTCAGACACAAAGATCTTGCCGTCGCCGATGCGTCCGGTGCAGGCTTCCTTTTGCACGGCCTCGACAATGGAAGGCACCTGCTCATCATTAACAACCAGGTCAATCTTGATCTTGGGCAGGAAGTCAACCTGGTATTCCGCGCCGCGGTAGAGTTCCGTGTGCCCTTTCTGGCGACCAAAGCCGCGGACTTCACTGACTGTCATACCGCTGATGCCCAAATCCGTGATTGCGGTTTTGACATCATCCAGTTTGAACGGTTTGACGATACACTCAATTTTCTTCATCATTACCTTTATCTCCTTTCCAGAGTAAAAAATAAAAAAGCGCCTTAGCTTCCGTGAGCAGGAAGTTAAGGCGCCGTTGCCTAGCATCATAAAGTAGAGACGTCGTTGTCCCTGTCTGTGCTGATATTTTACCCAGAGGCTGTGTCGTGCATTTTTCCCCTGAGCTTGACCTGTACTATAGCATCTGCCGTGCCAAATTTAATACTTCAATTATTTCAGTATGCTTATAAAATTACTGGGCCCTTAACAAATTTAATCTGCTTAAATAATCAACACAGATGCACAGATTAAAAGCTCATTCGACAGGCAGACAAATACGAAATGTTGTACCCGCGCCAGGTTGACTTTCCAGGGTAATTACGCCGCCATGTTCGCGGATAATATTCTGGCAGATATACAGCCCCAGGCCGGTCCCCTCACCCTCCGGCTTGGTCGTGAAGAACGGGACAAAAACCTGTTCCTGTAACCCTTCAGGGATTCCCGGGCCATCATCTTTGACAAGTAGCTCGAGGTTGCCTTCCCGGTTGATGCCGGTCGCCAGAACGACCCTGCCCTCTCCCTGCATGGCCTGGACCGCGTTCATCACCAGGTTGATAACCACCTGCTTGAGCTTGTTCGGATCGGCGGAGATGACCGGGACCTCACTGAACTCAGTTTCGAGCCGAATCGACTTGCGCTGCAATTCGAAGCGCAGGAGTTTCAGTACTTCGGTAACCAGGTCATTCAGATTGACCACCCGGTTCAGCGTGTTGCGATTACTTGAAAACGACAGCAGGCCGCCGGTCAGGGTCTTCAGTCGCTCGACTTCCGTCTCGATCTTGTCGAGCATTTCTTCCTGGAAGCCGGTGAGAGGCTTCTCGCGCTTGAGCAGTTCCGTCGCGTAAGCGACCATGGACAGCGGGTTGTTTATCTCGTGGGCAATCCCTGCTGAAAGCCTGCCGACCTCGGCCAGTTTTTCACTCTGTATGGTCTGGTCGAGCAATCGTTTGAATTCCGTAATATCCTCAACGATGATGACCACGCCGGTCACATCATCACCATCCCGCAATGGCGCGAGGCGACGCTTCTGAAAACGGCCCGTGCCATCCAATTGTCGATGCAGGAGGCGAAGTTTTTCCTTTTTGCCGCTCTTCAGAACCCGGTCAAGCCTTTCGATGACACCCTCTTCAGCCAGATTGGGGAACAGCTCATCCAATCGCGCACCGACCGCTTGTTCGGCGGAGATCACCACTCATCTCCGCCATTTTGCTGTTCCATGACGTGATTATCTTTTCGGTATCGACGGTGTAAACGCCCAGATTGACGCTCTTCAGAATGCGGTCGTTGAACTGGTAAAGCTGACGGTAACTTTCCGACATCTTCGTCAATCGACCGTAAAGTTTCGCGTTGTCGATAGCGATTGCCGCCTGGCGGCCCAAAATCATCAATGGTTCAATATCTTCACGAGAGAATGCGCCGGGGTGAGGGCTCTCCACGTTGAGGACACCAACCAGCTTGTTCTTGCTGATCAACGGCACGGCCAACTCACACTGTGCGCCGGGGATACCGGGAACATAGTCAGGCAACTGGCCGACATCCTCAACGAGGATCGGTCTCTGTACTTCCGCGGTCCTCCCCATAACACCTTGACCGATCTGGATCGGCCCCATGGCATCTTCGGTATAACCGTAGGCGGCCACCGCGAGCAGGTGCAGACCATCTTCGTCCAGCAGGCGGATAATTGCGTTCTCAAAATGGAACACATCACGCGCCACCCTGAGCAGGGAATCAAGCAACTCCTGGAGATCGGTTGTCGAAGCAAGCTCCTGGCCGATCTCGATCAAGGCATCCAGTAAACGTTCGGACTTCTGCTCTGATATATTTGGCAAACTTGTAGCGATCATCGTATCGACTGTTAACGCACAAGCCGTGCCAGCCTTGTCGAAACTGAACCTCTCGAAATAACTGGACTTTTGGAAGCATCTATTTCGTAACGACATTTGATTGCTTAATTCTGTGCATGAGCTGCCGGCTTTTTAGGCATATTATCTTCACCCAGGCCGGCTTTATCCTTGAGTTGCAGAGACATTTTCCCTATACTGAAACAGCATTGAGTCACGTATCAACTCTCTGCCCTGCAGGTGAGGTCGCTATGCCCACGCGGAATATTTTTTGATCGGGAAGGTTGCTTATGATCGTGGTGTGCAAGCCTGTCGCGGAGCGGGACGCCTGAAGCGTTCGTAGTCCTACCCACTTTGTTGGCCGTCGTCGTGAGGCCACGGACCCACGGTAGGTGTGGAGAGTCAAAGACGTCGGATTATCCGGCGTCTTTTTGTTACTGCACACTCTTCAACGAGTTCTTCCGCATCTGTCAAAAAAGCGTCTGACGGACAAGACTCTTCTTCTTCATCCAGCCCTGTGCTATCTTTGGCCGGATTTTCAGGCAGAGGCCCATGAGTACTCAAGAGAACACTGACATACATCGCATCACGCTTGACGGCCGAGAATTCGTTCTGGTCGGCACGGCACATATTTCCCAGGATTCAGTCGATACTGTCAAAGCCGTCATCCAGGATGAGAACCCGGAGACGGTATGCGTCGAACTTGATGAGCAACGTCACCGGGCCTTGCGCAATCCTCGCCACTGGGAATCACTTAACCTTGTCCAGGTCCTCAGGCAGGGGCAGGCCCCTTTCCTTCTGGCCAACCTGACCCTTGCATCATTCCAGAAACGAATGGGCCTGCAGACCGGGGTCAAGCCCGGTGCTGAACTGGCAGTCGCAGCAGAGACCGCCGATGAACTGGGCCTCGACATTCAGCTGGTCGACCGGGAGATCCGAACAACTCTTCTGCGTGCCTGGCGCAAGGCCGGTTTCTGGAAGAAAATGAGCCTTTTCTCGACCTTGCTGGCAAGTCTCTTCGACACCCAGGAGCTCAATGAGGAGGAACTGACCAAACTGCGTCAGACTGACACTCTGACAGCCATGCTTGATGAAATGTCAGAGGTCCTGCCGACCGTCAAGACAATCCTGGTTGATGAACGTGACACCTTCATGGCCCACCACATTCGCCAGTCTCCAGGAAACAAGGTGGTGGCCATCTTCGGTGCAGCACACATGCCGGGGATTCTAAAAAAACTTGGTCAGGAGATTACTGCGGAGGAAATCGCCGAGCTATCGGTCATTCCTCAAAAGACAACTCTTTCCAAGCTGCTTCCATGGCTGATACCAGCTGTCGTGGTCGGTCTTTTTGTCTATGGATTCATGGTCGGCAACACCGAACAGCTGGCTAGCGCTGCCGTAGCCTGGGTGCTTGCCAACGGCGTCCTTTCAGCGCTCGGAGCCCTGATCGCGCTCGGTCATCCCCTGACAATTCTGGCCGCCTTTATCGCGGCACCCATTACTTCGCTCAACCCGACCATCGGCGCGGGTTTCGTTACCGGCATAGTTCAGGCCTTCATGGCCCCGCCGAAGGTCAAAGACCTGGAAAACGTTTCGGAAGACATCGCCGGCATAAGCGGCTGGTGGCGCAATCGCCTGACCAGGGTTCTGCTGGTCTTCTTCTTTTCATCCCTCGGTTCTGCGATTGGCACCTTTGTCGCCTTCGGCTGGCTCAAAGACCTTTTTTAAACCCGCCACCGATCCTTTCTCTCTCCGCCGGTTTCCTGCCCACGTTTGCCTGCAGCTGCTCCATCACTCTGTACGCTGGGTTCGTCAGGGCCACTTCCAGGTCAAGGTCCCGGAAATAGACATCCGGGCGAAAATTGACAAACCCCTCCTGATCCACCCAGGCCGTCCAGTACTGGATATGGACCGGGACAGGTTCGATTGGGACCTGCTCTGGTTCGGATGCAGACAACAGCTCCTCCAGTCTTTCTGCACCAAGTTCTTCCTCCAAAAGGTAATAGGCCAGGTCATTGGGTCGTTCAACCCGGATGCACCCGGAGCTGAACGACCTGACGTTGTTATCAAACAGGTAAAACTCGTTGGTGTCGTGCAGATAAACGTTGAAGCGATTGGGGAACATGAATTTGACCCGTCCCAGCGGGTTCCATGGTCCAGGCTCCATTCTCAACCACCCGGGAAAGTTTTCTGCTTCAGTGTTCTGCCAGTCAACCTCTTCAGGGTCTATGAATGTTTCTTCATCATCCATGGAGACAATTCGGAAATGTTTTTCTTCAAGGTAATGCGGATTACGCTTGATGATCGGGAGCTTGTCCTCCCTGAGAATGGTTGGCGGAACGGTCCAGTAAGGAGCAAATTCCAGGTAGGTCATCTTGGCTGAAAAGACCGGGGTCTTGCGATATTGTGTGCCGACGATGACCGGCATCTGCAAAACAGTTTCACCGTCCTCAATCACGGTCAGCTTGAAATCCGCTACATTGACACGAATGTGCCGTTTACCGAAGCTCTTCGGCATCCAGCGCCATCGTTCAAGGTTCAATTCGATCTGGCGGATGCGGTCTTCGACCCGGATGTTCAACGCTGCCAGGGTTTTGGAACCTATCACGCCATCATCAACCAGACCGTGCCGGGCCTGGAATTTCATGACCGCATCGATGGTCTCCTGGTCATACAGTGGGCCTGTATCGACAGTCATGACAAGATCACCGGTCGTCTGCAACAGATCTTTCAACTGCCTTACCCTGCGATCCCGGTCACCCGGTCGGATGGTCGGCCCCGAGGGAATCGCCGGCCAGCCGCCAAGCGCTGAAAGCTCCTGATATCGGGCTAAAGCTTTAACGAGGTTTCGGTATTCCTCATGCGGTGGATACAACCCCTCCAGAACCTGTGGCATTCTCTCTTTATCGAGCGCATAGTCAAGGAGTTTGACCAGGTCAACCTTGCGCTGCCTGGCACGCCAGTCGACATGTGCCAGTTTCGGATCGACCTGACCTTCAACCATGTGAGAAGCAAAAGTCAGGAAAGCCTGGGACAGGAAAAGGTCGAGGACTGCACGATTCTGCGGCGCCAGAGGCAGGTTGTTGCGGGCGAAATCCTCCTGCAGGCCAATCAGTCCCTCCAGCTGGACAAGCAGGTAATCATCACCGCAGAGTCCGTGGGCCCCGGCATCCCGCAGGTTCGCCAGCAGAACCGAAGAACCCGGCTTCAACTGCCAACCGTCAAGCCATAACGGTGCGAAACCCCGCCCTTGATAGAGCTTGAGTATCTGATCGTGTGAAAGCAGTCGGGAAACCCCGATTATCGGAGAGACTCCGGATTCGCGGCTGCTCAGTAGTCTCTCGATTTGCTCGCTGGTCTCCTGGTTGAGCAGGGCGACCACACCGGAAACTTGCCCGGCGCTGGACGAACCTCCCAGAAACATGAAGACGACTGCTGATGTGAGTAAAAACCTGTACATATCGCCTCCGATACCATAGATGTATAATGTTAGACAACCCGCCCGGATTAAGCAAATTCATACTCAAGAATTAATCTCTTCCACACCCTTATTCGACGTAACTTCGAACGCTGTCCGGAGTTTTGTTCCACTGCCGCCGAAAACTGTGTCAAAATATATTGTCAACAACAATCTCCTGTAATTCTGGAAGCTTGCATGTACTGTTACACAGCGTTATGATGATTGGCAGGGTGTTGACCGGTCAGTTCTCGCAGCCTGAAGTGTTAAAGGCACAGGAGCCCGTACTATTCTTTGCACGGTCCGTCGCCTGCTTCCATTAATACCGGGCAACAAAACCCCGTTTAACAGGATTTGCAAAATTCCATGGATTTCTGGCAGGGTTTTATTATCGTTACAATCGTTCACTTGCTTGCGGCAGCTTCTCCGGGACCGGACTTTGCGCTGGTGACAAGGCAATCACTCCTGTATGGTCGCATAGCCGGGATATGGGCAAGCCTTGGCATCTCCCTCGGCTTGTCAATCCACATCCTCTACTCAACGGCAGGACTGGCGGCCGTCGTTGCCCATTCATCCGACTGGATGACCCTCATAAAAGTTGCCGGGGGGAGCTACCTGATCTTCCTCGGCATCAAGGGCCTGTGCGCAAAACAGGGACATGAGGATTTCGAGGGTGACGCTACACATCACGAGTCACGGATCGCCGCTGCGCCATGTCTCAACCGGGTTTTTCTGTAACGCACTCAATCCGAAAGCGCCCATCTATTTCCTCTCGCTCTTTACTGTGGTACTGTCGCCCGACATGCCATTGCCGACCCTGGCGATCTACGGCTGCTGGATCATGCTGTTACAGATGACCTGGTTCACGACCCTGGCATTTCTCCTGACCAACGAGAGAGTCCGTGGCCGATTGTTGAAAGCCGGGCACTGGATAGACCGGGCATTCGGTGTGGCAATGGTGACTCTCGGCATCAAGGTCCTGAGTTCCAATAGCTGATAACAGGGAGAGAACCATGCTCGCGGCCGAAACCATCTCCGCTTTTTTTATTGCTTCGGCATTACTGGCCATTGCTCCGGGGCCGGACAACATTTTTGTCCTGACCCAGTCCGCGCTGCATGGCAAACTGTCAGGGCTCATGGTCGTGTTCGGCCTGTGCACCGGACTCCTGGTCCATACCGGGGCCGTTGCTTTCGGGGTCGCTGTCATCTTTCAGGCTTCCGCCCTCGCCTTCACTTTGCTGAAATTTATCGGCGGCGGCTATCTTCTTTACCTGGCCTGGCATGCATTTCGGGCCTCTCCCGAGAAAATCAACATGCATGGCGGACAGGAAAAAGCAGTCGGCATCCTTTATCGGCGTGGAATCATCATGAACCTCACCAACCCTAAGGTATCGATCTTCTTTCTCGCTTTCCTGCCGCAATTTGCCGACCCGCAACGCGGCCCCATCAGTCTGCAGATGGTTGTCCTCGGCGGGATATTCATCTTCGCGACGGTCCTGGTTTTCGGCTCCATAGCGTTGATCGGTGGTGTTCTGGGCGACTGGCTAAACCGGTCCGAACGCGCCCAGAGGACCATGAACCGGATCGCTGGAACCGTCTTTATCGGATTGGCATTGAAGCTGGTAACTGTCGAGCGTTAATATGATTAAGGCAACAATCGAGCCGGCTACAAAAGTTGGCTAAGGACAGATATGGACTGGAAGAACTTTTTTGATCGCCTGGGGATGAATGGCACACGCTGGCAGTGGCGTATCATGAAGTGGGAGCGCAACTTGGAGAACCTGCGGCATGGCAGCATCTCGGGTGGCAACTGGTCAGCGACCAGGATACTCATTGCCACCAATCTTTTGCTTTTCGGCATCATGCTGATTCAGGGTGTTGTCGGCGGTCTGGGTTTTTCGGTTTTGTTGAACCCCAACAGTTACCTGCTGATTCACTCCGGAGCCCAGTACTGGCCACTGGTCCTCGCCGAAGGAGAATGGTGGCGCTGCATCACCTATGCATTCGCCCACGGCGGACTGATTCACCTGGCTTTCAATATGATGGTCCTGTACCAGGTCGGGCCAATGATTGAAGAAGAGATCGGCACCGTCCGGTTTATCATCCTGTATGTCCTGACAGCGCTCACGGCCACTGTTGCCGGGTTCGCCTGGCAGGTCCTCTATGTCAAACAGTGGATTACAGTCGTCGGCGCATCGGGCTCGCTGTTCGGACTGATCGGCTTTGCAATTTCCTACTTTCACCGCGTCGGTGGCTCCATGGCACACAACTATCGGAACTTCATGCTGCGCTGGGCGGCGATCGCCTTTGTCTTTGGCCTGCTGGTCGGTGCAGACAACGCCGGGCATCTCGGTGGTGCGATTGGTGGCATCCTGCTCGGACTGGTCCTGCCGATCGGGGTCCGTGGGCGGCAAGTCATGCGCCCATTTTTCAATGGTCTCGGCATGATCTGTACCCTGCTAACGATTGTCAGCCTTTTGATGATGATGGGAAGTTGGGTTTTCAGGTAAGAAAACAGGACGAGGCGATGGGAAAAGACAAAACACCGGTTACACCCGCTACGCGATTGCTCAAGCAGGCAAAAATTGACTATACGCCACATCTATACAACTACGAAGAACGTGGCGGGACAGCTGTTTCCGCTCGCGAACTGCAGGTCGAAGAGTACTTTGTCATAAAAACCCTGGTCATGGAGGATGAGAAGAGCAACCCGCTGATTGTCCTGATGCACGGCGATCGGGAAGTCTCCACCAAGGCACTGGCCAGAGCCATCAGCGTAAAAACCGTCTCTCCCTGTAACGCGGAGACCGCCCGGAAGCAGACCGGCTACCAGGTTGGCGGAACCTCGCCTTTTGCGACCCGCAAGACTCTGCCCGTTTATATGGAGAAAACCATTCAGGACCTTCAGACCATTTACATCAACGGCGGCAAACGCGGATTCCTGGTCGAAATGTCGCCACGGGACATGATAAACATATTGACACCAACAGTCGTAGAGGTCGGGATAAAATCCGACTGATGCATGTCCTGAACACTCTCACTTCGCATTTGATCGACGGAGGAGATCATGAGCCTGTCTGAGCGTTACGAAAAAGCGGCCGAAGCCATTAAATTCGCCAAAGCCATGGTGGTCACCGCTGGCGCCGGGATGGGGGTTGATTCAGGACTACCCGACTTCAGGGGCGATCAGGGGTTCTGGAATGCCTACCCGATGTACGAGCGGCTCGGCATCAACTTCGTCGGTGCAGCCAACCCGGCCAATTTCGAGGGGGACCCGGCCTTTGGCTGGGGATTTTACGGTCACCGGACCAACCTTTACCGGGAAACGGAGCCTCATCGCGGCTTCCAGAATGCTGCAGGACTGGGCGGCCGAGTTCGGCCAGGACAGTTTCGTTGTCACCTCCAATGTCGATGGTCAATTTCAGAAGTCAGGTTATTCGGAAGACCAGATTCTCGAGGTCCATGGCTCGATTCACCACCTGCAGTGTCTCTCTCCTTGCGGTAACGACATCTGGGACAATCATGAAACGATCCCGGTAGATTTCGACACAATGCGCGCCCGGCATGTCCCGGAATGTCGCAACTGCGACCGGCCAGCCCGACCAAACATCCTGATGTTCGGTGATTATTCCTGGCTGTCCGACCGGACCCGCGGCCAGGAAATGCGTTTCGACAGTTTCCTGGCCCAGCACCAGCATCAGCCGATCGTGGTCGTGGAGATGGGTGCCGGCACGGCGATACCAACGATTCGTTACATGAGTGAAAGAATCGGCCAACGTTTTGGCGCTACGGTTGTACGTATCAATCCCCGGGAAGCGCATATTTCAGGTGGACATATTTCACTTCCCTGTGGCGCTATCGAAGGACTGGAAGGGATTGAGGGATATCTGGACTGAGAAGCAACGGAATCAAAAGACTTGTAGATTAAAAGCCACCGGGATCGGATCCCGGTGGCTTTTTTTATGTGGCAAACAGGTTATCAACGCACTCAAAGTAATGCGAGGATTCTCTCATCAGTCATTCTTTTTAGATTGTCATGATTCTCGCTTTTTACTGTCATGACTCTCTTTCTTACTGCCATACTTCTCTTTTTTGTGCTTTCCCTTTTTGTGCTTACCCTTTTTGTGGTTGTCGTGTAAGACAACAATGGAGGTCTCGGGACTTTCACCAACACCTGCCTCATTTTCAGCGAAGAATTTCACGGTGTAGAGCCTGCCATCTTCGTCTTTTTCCTTGCGCGAAGCAACCATCGGTATGGCAACGGAGAAGGTCCCGTCATCGTTGATTACCAGAGCTTCTGTCTGGTCCAGTTTACCGTACTCATCCGTCAGCTGATACCAGGCATTGAAAATATCGCACCCATCTGACGCGGAAACGACTCCTGACAGATCGATTGTGACTTCTTTGTGCTTCCTGGCATTGATAGTCTCTTCAGCAGAAGAGATATCGGAAAAGAAGGGTACCTGATTGCAGAAAAGAGTCCCCACTGACATCCACGGTGATCATCAAGTCAGCAGGAGCAACCTGTTCGTTGGACCTGAGCCCTTCAGTTCTGAAAACGCTTGTATACTCGCCCACCTTTTGCTTCGGCTGGCACACTGACCTGAAAATGTACCTGCCTTGTATTGGACATAGGAGTTGAGAGATACATGGATTTGCTTTTCATCCAGGCAGGATTCAGGGTCCCATCAACACGGGAAAGACTGAAACTGGCGTAACTATTGTCCGCCGTTGTATCGGTCAATGACACTGTAACGGGGACCGTCACGACTTCTCCAGGAGCCACGGTCGCGGTTAATTCGTTCGGCTCAAAGGTAATCTTCGCAGCTCCGGCTTCGGTTGCCATCAGAAACAAGGGCAATAGCAGAAGCAACAACAAGCTCATTACCCAGAAGGCCCGACAGGAATCCGGGTTTCTCTTGCTTGCCTGGCTCACTCCTATTGTTTTCATGATTAACCTCCCTTTTCCATTATAAAACCACCGAAGTCTTGATAATTCTGGCAGCTCGGCTGGCATCGGAAAAAACTTCCTTTAGCTCCGTAGCTCTGCGTTCCCCGGTTTCCCGAGGGTTTGCTTTGGCAGAGGATAGATCAAAAAGCGTGATCCAAGCTGTAGGGCTATTTTAAAGGGGAGGTGCAAAGAAAAATGTAATTTGAATCACAAAGTGAAATTTTCTTCAAAAACTTTGTGGCTGATCAGCATGTGGCGGTTTTCATCTATGGATAACAGGCCTGTCTTTTTCCATTTATCAATAACCCGCGTAACGGTTTCCCTGGTCAACCCGGTCATGTCGGCAATGTTCTGATGGGTCAGGCGCAGCTTCAGCAGAACACCCTCCGGAACAGGCTCGCCCCGTTCCATGCACAAATTCTTAATCGAAGTCATGATCCGGTATGACGCATCCTTGAAATGCAGCATCCGGACCTGGTTCCAGGCAAGTCGAAGACGTCCGGTTAACAAAAGCAGGAGTTTATGCATCACTTTGGGCTGAGTCCGGAGGATCTCGAAAAAATCATCCCTGCCGATGATCAGGACCAGGGATCTTTCCAGAGCAACCACCGTTGCAGGAATTGCCTGTTGATCGATCAACGAGACTTCGCCGAAAGATTCGCCGACCCCGTGGAATGCAACGATCGACTCTTTACCCTCTTCGGTCGTATGAAATACTTTTACCTCGCCACTCAGGACTGAATACATGTACTTGTTGGCGTCTTCTTCGAAAAGGATGACCTGCCCCTTCTGGAACTCACGAATTGCTATATGCCCTGTTACAGAGGCCCGTTCCTCAGCGGTGAGGTCTGAAAAGAGTTGCGTTTGCTCCAGGAAATCGATGTTTTCGTTGTTCTTGGTCATAAATAGTCGTCCAGGTTGAATCTGGGCCTTCAATCCGAATCGTGTCTTGAGTAGCGGGAATGACTCCCGGCATCCAGGCACATCTTATCAGACATTTCTGAGATCATCCAAGTAAACCTTAAACACGGTCCGGTAGTGAACCAGGCAAGACTCTCAATGACAACAAGTCATGCACTTTTTGCACATTCTGTTGTCAAAAGACGTTGCCATTCTGACTTGGAGCGAACCACCTGAGCATCTCGCTAGCGCGAGTTTCTGCTGTAACTAGCTGAAAAAATTAAGCTTTTTAAAAAATTTCGAAAATTTTCCGAAGAGGACCTTGCTTGGGAACAACTTTTGCTTTTATTACCATATGAGTAAAGAATCTTTTCTCTGGCCGGGCTTTCCGGCCAACCGGACGAGCCAGGGGGTTGTCATGGAAAAGATATTCATCGATATTACGGACCTGCAGTCTCTGATTTTCGAACGTCAGCAGATCGTGGCCCTCTTGGACAACACTGAACTCTGGGGGAAAATCCCCCTCGCACAGCGCTTTGCAATTGTCGACTCCTGTGAATTTGTCACCCTGATGGGTTCGTCTTTCACCGAGCATGCACGGCGCATGCTGGAAAATGAAGTTGAAGCAATGGCGTCAACTATTCACTGAAAAAAAGACACGACTCAGAAGACTTTTTTACACAAACTGAAGGGGCCGGAATGGATTCCGGCCCCTTCATCTATAGAGTCGACCCCACGGTAGTTACCTGTCCCTTAATTTGGACAACAACCTCAACAGCTCCAAATACAACCAGACCAGCGTCACAATCAGGCCGAAAGCCGCGTACCACTCCATGTAGCGGGGTGCGACACCATCACCACGCTCGATAAAGTCAAAATCGAGCACCAGGTTCAACGCAGCAATAACGACCACGAACAGGCTGAACAGAATACCCATCGGCCCGGATTCGTGGATCACCGGCATCTGCCAGCCGAACATGCGACCAACAAAACTGATCAGGTAGACCACGGCAATGCCGCCGGTCGCGGCGAAGATACCCAGTTTGAAATTCTCCGTCGCCCGGATCAGACGAGCCTTGTAGGCAAACAACAGCGCGAACAGGGTGCCGAAGGTCAGGCCGACAGCCTGTATGACAATCCCCGGGAAACGTGCTTCAAAAAATGCGGAAATGCCGCCAAGGGCAAGACCCTCGAGGACGGCGTATATCGGTGCCGTTTTCGGCGCCCAGGCTTGCCTTGAAGATGGTGATCATGGCAAACACGAAGCCACCGATCAAGCCACCGATCATCCACGGCTGAACAGCTTCAGGCCCCTGGTTGTAATACAGGTTCCAGGAGTAGCTGGCACCAATCACCACCAGGGCAAGCAGCGCTACAGTCTTGTTCACCGCCCCTTGCAGGGTCATGGTTTCGGTACCGGCGATCGCCTGCGTAAAAACCTTTTCTTTCATCATCGGATTTGATGTACGCATTTACGGGTGTCCTTTTCAGTAATGACAGGGGGTTTTTCTACTCAACTCTTGTTGTGTTTCGTCTCTTTAGCGACAAGGATTCACGATAAATAAAAACCGGGCGGCCCCGGCACTTCTACCTGCATGGATGGACGTAGCAGCGGCCAACGACTTTCGGTTGCTGATAACGTTTCCTGATCTCCTCCTTTTACAGTTCACAGCCATTTTAACCCTGCCAAGAATCTCTTACAAGCCCAGCTGGTCGGCAATGCCCTGCATTGCCACGAGTGAAAGGTCGCAAAACTCTTCAAGTGGAATGCCGCCGACCTCACATTCGCGGATGATATCGCGGTTTGCACCGGCGGCAAAGGCCTTTTCCTTGATCCGTTTGCGAACCGACTTCGGCTTGACGCTGGCCAGTTTCCTGTCGGGATAAACCAGAGCCGTAGCGACAATCAACCCGGTAATCGTTTCGCCTGCCGCCAGCAGGTGCTGGAACTGCGTGCTGCGCTTTGTTGCCGGGTGAGCCTGTTCGTTGTGCAGACGTACAGCTTCGATTATTTCTGCATCGACTCCTATTTCACCGAGGATGCGCGCCGTCTCGCGGGTATGAACGTCCAGATCGGGATGAGACTCGGCATCCAGATCATGCAGCAGACCGGCAAGCCCCCACTTCTCGGGGTCCTCACCGACCTTCTCGGCCAGCGCTCGCATCACGGCCTCGGCAGCCAGGCAATGGTTGAGCATGTTCGGTGATTTGACATGCTGCTTGACCAATTCCAACGCTTCTTCTCTGTTAATTCCATAGTTCATAGATATCACTCAATCCGGGGAAAAGGATGGTGATCCTACCCCTCATCCTTGCCCCTTACCTGCTTTTCTACAACTTTTACTTCTTGGCTTTTTTTATCGCCTCATACGCCTCATTGATCTCGCGGAATTTCTCTTCGGCAAATTTGATAAAATCCTCCGGCAGGCCCTTGGAGATAACCTTGTCGGGGTGATATTCGCTGACCAGTTTGCGATAAGCCTTTTTCACTTCCCCCATATCGGCATCATTCTCCAGGCCAAGCATGGCGTAGTGATGCGACAGGTCGCTGACAAACTGTCGCTTAACCGTGTTAAAAACATCACCATGCAGACCGAGAAGCCTCGGTGCGGCACGCAGGATCTGTTCCTCGGCAGGGTGCAGGACACCGTCTGCCAACGCCATGGTGAAGAGCATCTCGTAGAACATCATGCGTAATTGCGGCTCTTTTTGGAAAACCTGGCCGAACTGCCGTGCGTACTCCTCAAATGACGTGCTGTTATCTTTGGACTCGTTGAATACACTGATCGCGAATTGCTGGGACGGGCCATCAAGGCGCAGCTTGTCGTGCATGAAACTGCGGACGACACCGATTTCGTTCTCGCAAACCCGGCCGTCAGCCTTGGCCATTTTGCCAAGCATCGCAAAGGTCGCAGTAAAGAAGACCGCCTGGCGCTGTTCCTGTCCGGTCAATCTGCCAGACTCGGCGAGACCGGAACGGGTCTTGTCATCTATCAGAGCATGCCCCAGAGATGCGCCGACCAGGGCCCCGATCGGGCCACCGAGCATGAAGCCGACGCTGCCACCCATGATTTTACCAAACCAAGACATGAATCACTCCTCCTTATACTCAGTCAGTTCCTGAATATCACAAATATCGACAGCTGTGCTGTTGCATCCCTTATCGGCGGTTCCCTTGCAATCCTGAAAAGTTAGGTTCAGGGGGGGCATGGTATCATGACATTTGCTTCTCTGCCATACACATATGGCAGTAAAATTTGAGAAAATATTAGAAGGCTCAATGACTCCAACACCATATCTTTATGCCGGATAGTCATGATTGCCTCAACTGTGGATATTTTACTGCAAAGATTATGGCTAAATGACAACAGGCACGGCTATTACACGGTAATTAAAAATTAAAAAAGCGTTTTATATTAAAATGTTAGAAAGTTCTATTTAAATTTTCCCGTCGTATAACCTCTTGTAATGACGAATCATCTTCGCGTCTCATGGCGGTAATCTACCGTCTAAATATCAAAATTTGTCGAAACGCCATGACTTGGCATATCGCTTGCTCTAATTATAACCAGATTCGTTCTTAAAAACGAATGGGGGAGAAAGACTGGAATATGTACCCAAAACTGCTCATCATTATCCTTCTGGCTCTTTTTACAAGCGCATGTGCTCAGCAGGCAGCCTTTGTCTCGACACCACCGGGCGCACAGGTCTTTATTGATGGCGAGGAAATCGGTGTCACTCCATGTGCTTTCGATTACAAGCTGAGCAATAATGCCCAGCATGATGTAACAATTGCCAAGGAAGGTTTTGAACCGGTCAATTTCGTCGTGGTAACTGATGAAGTCGACGCAGAAGCACGCAACCGCTGGTTGGCGGCCGGCGCGGTCTGGAGCCCACTCTGGCTGGGGACCATTTTCACCAAGAAGCTCAAAGACACCTACGATTTTGCCCTTCGATCAGAACCCGCACAGCTGACGGCAGCTGCAGAACTGAGCGTGAAGGACGAAGATCTGTAGTCGCACAAAATAAACAACAAAAAGCCAACTTCTGAATGAAGTTGGCTTTTTTTATATTATTTTCTCAGTTTCAGGCGACTTCGGCAAATTGCTGTTGAATCATTTCAACCTTCCCCGGGTTGTCAACCAGGGCGTTCACACAGTCCTTGTCAAGCTTGTCGATCGACATCAGCTTCAGCATGGCAAAAGCATGTTCGTTTGACCAGGGCTCCTTGTAAGGCCTGTGGGTTGTCAAGGCGTCAAAGATATCACTGACCGCAACGATGCGCGCCTCGAGGGTAATCTCCTTGCCGCGCAGTCCGTGCGGGTAGCCACTGCCATCCATCGACTCGTGATGCAGTTCGGCAATATGACGCAGATAATCGATATACGGAACACGTTCGAAACCAAAATTACAGATCAGGTCATCGACAATATGTCGCCCCAGCACTGTGTGCGAGTTCATCACCTGGCGTTCATCCCGGCTGAGCCGGTCAGGTTTCTGCAGAATGCTGTCAGGGATACCGATCTTGCCGACATCGTGCAATGGTGAAAAAAGCGCAATCTGCTCGATCTGTTCGTCATCTAGTTTCTCAAGGCCCCTTTTAACCAGGACACTGGCTATCAGGCGGACATACCGGGCCATTCGCTCGAGGTGGCTGCCGGTCTCCAGGTCATGCTTCTGGACCATACCGACCGATGTGCGCATGGCGGCGACGAGTGCCCGGGTTGCAGCAAGATCGTTCATGATCATTTCCGAGATCAGGTGAACGAAAATCTCCACCTGTTCCAGGACACGCTCCCGGAAATACCGGTTGTGAAATGAGTTGAAGAAGATGAAGCCTGACAATTGCCGGTTAAAGTAGATCGGGTGAGTATAGCTTGCCGCATATCCATGTCCGACCAGTGCGTGGGAGTGAACCGAGGGATGATCCTCGTATATTCTCAGGTCATTGACGATACGCGGTGTTGAATCGCGACCAACCCTGCTCAACGAGGAATCGTCAGCCAGAATGGCCTCGTAATTGGTCAGCGGACTTTCTTCAGCCGGAGAGGCGATAAACGTTTTCAGTGAATGCGTCTTGATATCGTACAAAGCAATACTGATACGGTCTATGCCGGGACAGCGATTCTGCAAAACTTCATGGACGACGGCCAACTGCTCCTGATAGGTTGAGGCGGTACTGAGTCTGGCCAGCGGGTCTTCACGAAAGACAATCTGTTCCATTATTCCACCTCCCGCCATTAACTATTTTTTATATTCTATCAGTCCGCGTTATGATTGCAATTATGGTAAGTTCTTATGGCTCTATCCTCAGCCGAGCGACGCACCACCCTTCATACAGCAGGGCAACGGATGACATATGACTGGACATAAGGCCGAACACTGCATGGTTTGCGGGCTGGCTCTCGTATATCGTGAACAGGGAGAAATTGTCAGGTGTGATCAATGTGGACACCGGGGGCAGAGTGCGATTGGCTGCCCGGCAGGTCATTATATCTGTGATGCCTGCCATAGTGATCGCTCTCTCAAACGACTACCTGAACTGGCCAGGAAAACAACGGCGCAGGCTCCGGAAGATATTCTCGAAGAGTTGATCAGGCTGCCCGATCTGCCGTTGCACGGCCCTGAGCATCATGCCATGGCCGGCCTGGCCCTGTTGTTGGCCAGTGAGCGGACTGGCGTGAAACTTCCGGACAACTATATCGAAGAAACAATCCGACGCAGCATGCAGATACCGGGCGGGACCTGCGGCTATCATGGCGCGTGTGGCGGGGCCGTTTCAATGGGGGTCGCGGTCAGCATAATAACCGACGCTACACCTGTGACCGGGCCGGCACGCGGCATGGCCCACCGCGCAACGGCCAGCGCTTTGCTTCGTTGCGGCGACGCTCAGGCACGCTGCTGCAAACGCGCCCTGAGAAAGACCGTGGCCGCCGGAAGAGAATTCTTCGCCGAAGAACTCGGCATCCATTTTCCACGGCCGTTCGAACAAATAATCTGTGCCGATATTTCGCGCAACCAGGAGTGTGCCAAGGGGCAATGCCCCTATTTTCGCAGGAACCGAAAGAACAATTTTAAGTAGCACTTATCGCTTCGCCCTGCATCATAAAACGTCTTTTACCGGAGTACTGTCCAGACCGAAAGCCTCGGCAACACCGGCGTAAGTCACCTTGCCATTCACCACGTTCAACCCTGCCCTGACACCCGGATCATTGCGTGCGACTTCCTGCCACCCCTGGCTGGCAATCCGCAAAGCATAGGGCAGAGTGGCGTTGGTCAGCGCAATGGTCGAGGTCAGGGGCACCGCGCCCGGCATATTCGCAACACAATAGTGCACGACCCCGTCGACTTCAAAGATCGGCTCGCTGTGGGTCGTCGGACGGGAGGTTTCAAAGCATCCGCCCTGGTCGATGGCAACATCGACCAGAACCGCACCGGGCTTCATTGTTTTGAGCATCTCACGAGTCACAAGCTTCGGAGCCTTGGCACCATGCAGAAGGACGGCACCGATAACCACATCCGCCTCCTGGACCAGTTCGCGTACCGTGGCCGGCGACGACATGAGCGGAAAACAGTTCTTCGGCATCACCTCAGAAAGGTGGCGCAGCCGGTCAAGACTGGTATCCAGCAGGTAGACTTTGGCTCCCAGTCCTGCGGCCATCTGGGCGGCATGTGTACCGACCGTCCCTCCCCCCAGAACAAGCACGGTTGCCGGCTGCACGCCGGGGACACCACCAAGCAGAATGCCGCGTCCGCCCTGTGTGCGCTCGGCATATTTTGCCGCCTCCTGAGCCGCCATGCGCCCGGCCACTTCACTCATCGGTGTCAGCAGCGGCAGGCTGCCATCGGCACCAACGATTGTTTCATAAGCAATGCAGACCGCCCTGCTCTTGATCATTGCCCTGGTCAACTGTTCGGATGCGGCAAAATGGAAGTAGGTAAAAACTATC
>CAVRQQ010000008.1:0-19012 GCA_963723355.1 uncultured delta proteobacterium | reverse complement strand
TGACCTTCGCGGATCAGAGGATATTCAGAGGGCTGGGGTTCCTTGACATGCATAACCATGTCGGCCCGGCGAAAAATCTCTTGTGGTGTCGCAACTATTTCCGCACCGGCTTCACGGAAGGCGACATCGTCGAAACCGCTTCCCGTACCAGCGTCACTTTCCACCAGGATGTCATGTCCATTTTCGCGCATGATCTCAACACCAGCTGGAGTCATGCAGACCCTGTTCTCTGCTACCTTGATCTCTTTGAGTATGCCGATAATCATGACGAGCCCTTTCAATACAGAAGGTTGAGGTTATTCATATAGCCAGAGTCTAGCAGCAATATGACAAAATTATCTTGCAAACTTCGACAATAACCAATATTTATTAGCAGATTATTTTATATTTACAAATAATTGAGAATGATTATGCCAAACATTGAAATCGACACCATAGATCGTTCCATCCTGAAAAAACTACAGGATAATGGTCGGCTGTCAAACGTACAACTGGCTGCTGAGGTGGGTTTGTCGGAATCGGCCTGCCTGCGTCGGGTCAAGCTGCTTGAAGAAAGCGGTATCATTGACCGATATGTCATGCTGATCAACCAGAGTGCAATTGGCAAGCCGGACAATGTTTTCGTCAGAGTGACACTGGATGGGCAACAACGGGAAAAGCTGGCGGCTTTCGAAGCCGAGATCAACAGGGTCTCCGAGGTTATGGAATGTTATTTGATGGCCGGAGACTTCGACTACCTGCTTCGGGTCATCACCCGGGACAACGCAGACTATGTGCGCGTGCACAACAAGCTCACCAGCCTGCCCGGCGTGATGCGTGTGCAATCGTCGTTTGCACTGAAAACAGTTTTGGATAGCACTGAAATGCCTTTGGACGGGATAATCTGAACCGGACAGGGTCTCTCTCTATGGTCACCAATAATAAAAGGGACATGTAACAAATACATGGCCCGTTTATTGGTTTTCGGTTGTTTCTCGCCACTCACGAGGCGCCACTCACCCCTCCGGACGCAACACGAACGCCATATCCTCTCCGCAATTGGGACAATACACCCATGCATCGCGCAACCCGACATGACAACTGGGGCATTGATTGGTCCCGAGCCTTTTCCCACCAGCCTGCCTGATCATGGCGAGGACCACTCCTGCAACCAGGTTAGCAGCAATGATAAACCAGCCAATCGGCGGGATCTGCAGAAAATCATTGACCACACAATGACCGAAATAAAGCAGGCAGAGATTACATGCCACGATGGCAAGAATGCCTGCCAGGCAGAAGCTGACAAACCAGGAGATTCTATATTTCCCAAAGATCTTTTGCATAACACCCTAGGCTACTGAAGGTTGATTCTGATGACGACACCAGGGGCAGTACCTGACCCAGGAGTCATGCACCTTGCCACAGCCCGGACAGGTCTCTCTCAGCACGGTTCTACATTGCGGACAGACCAGCCAGCCTGAGACTACCTTTTCTGCACATCCCGGGCACTCACCGGTCAATTGCACTTCAGGTGGAGTTGGCTTGTCGAACTCCATGCAGATGTAGTAAAAAATTATCGCCAGGCTGATAACAAAAAGCAGAAACATACGACCTCATATCGCCTGTGGCAGTTCATCGCATGAGCTGTAGACATCCTTTTCAACTTGGCCATCCCGCAGATATACGGTGCGATCAAACCACTGAAGGTTCTCGCGGTTGTGAGTCACCATTATGATCGTCTGACCATCCTCGTGCAGTTCTTTCAACAAGCTCATTACCTGATGGCTGGTTGCCGTATCAAGGCTTCCGGTCGGCTCGTCCGCAAGCAGCAGCGGCGGGCTGTTGACCAGGGCCCGGGCTATCGCAACACGCTCCTGCTCTCCTCCCGAAAGCTGCTGGGGCAGGTGCAGCATACGGTCAGGAAGACCGACCCGCTTCAGCATATCATTGGCACGCCTACGTTTTTCGTCAGCGGAGAACCTGGTCACGGCCAGTGGCAGCATGACGTTTTCCAGGGCATTCAGGTATGGGATCAGGTTGTGTGACTGGAAGATAAAACCAAGGTATTCACGACGGAAATCAGCCTGTTTTTCGGCTGACAGCCCGTAGACATCAATGCCATCGACAGTGACTGACCCGGACGACGGGCTGGCCAGTGCACCCAGGACACTCAGGAGAGTGCTTTTGCCGCTCCCGGACGGGCCCATCACGCCGAGAAACGTCCCCTCTTCGACAGTCAGGCACAACTTATTCAGAGCGATGACACAGTCGGCGCCGTTGATATAATTCTTGTGCACTTTATCCAGTGTAATCAGACTCATGATTAATCCTGTTTAGAGCGCCCTGAGCGCTTCACTCGGCTCGAGACGGCTGGCACGCAAAGCCGGCTGCAAAGAGGCCAGCAGGCCGACCAGCACTGCTGCAAGAACCGCACTGACGGCCAAGGTCGGATTCCAGTGCCAGGTTGCCTTGCCACCCTTCGAGCAATGGCAATGCGACCAAGGTAGCACCCACACCAACCAGGTAGCCCAGCACACCGGCCAGTGCGCTGACGATTGCCGCTTCCATCAGGACCATGTGCAGGACATGCCGTCGGCGGTAACCGATTGCCCGAAAGATCCCGATTTCGCGGGTCCTCTCGCTGATTGCACCCATCATCGTGACAAACACCAGCAGGGCGCCGATGATCACAACTGTGACGGCAACCCCCCAGGCAAACAACCGGAACTGGTCAAGTGCATGCATACGGGTCTTGACCACCTGCTGGACGGCCTGGACATCGGTGCCTGGCAACACCTGCTGCAGCTGGTTGACCATGTCGTCCACCGGACAGTCGTGGCAGAGCGCAGCAATCTCGACCATGCTCACCTGCCCCTGTTTATCGAGCTCGACCTGGGCAACCGATAGAGGTGCGATCAACAGTTGATCATCCTGGGAGCCGGTCCTGGCCAGCAGACCTACGACCGTATAGTCATGTCCGTTGACCTGCAAGATGTCCCCCATATTCAGGTTGAATCGTTTGGCAACCGAATCGCCAACCACAAGTTCATGACCCTTTTCAATCGAACGACCGGCAATTGACCACCAGCGCTTTAGTTTCAGCTCGGCGGCCGGGTCAATCCCCATCATCATAACCCGCTGACCTTCGATCTCGACCGCCCCGAGGACCTTGGGGCCGATTGTCGCCACGTTGCGCCGGTTTGGGATATCGTCAATTTTGACCAGGTTTGCCTGCTCGATCTCTTTGGCGACCAGGTTGACGCCGCCAAGCTGGACGCCGCCGTAGTTCAAGGTGAGCTCATCGCTGCGGGGAGTGATGATGATATTGGCGCCGAAGTTCTCCAACTCATTCTGGGCACGCCGACCCAGAGCATCGGTCAAAGACAACAGGGTCACGACGGTTGCAACGCCGATCAGCAGACCGATGACAAGAAAAACCGCCCGCCCTTTGCGGCGTCGGAGATTATGTAGATACGATATGCTCGAGTCGCACGATCAAGTACCTTTAGTTCACAGAGCTGAAGTACCAGGCACCCTTTTCGATGTCGTTGGTTGAGAGCACAAGGGTTTCACCGACCAGCTGCCTCTGCAGCGGGGCAGGATTGCATCCACCCTTGATCACATTGATCTTATCCGTGCGGAAACGCTGATCGCAGTTGTTGCAGACCATGTCATTGCCTTCCTGGCGATAACCTTTGCGAGCCTTGTAGCAGACGTCACAGGTATCGAAAGCACTGCGGATCACTCCATCGTGACTGCGCACGACAAAAAAGTCGACCGGACCGGCTTGCCCGTTAAAGCGATAGAAACGGGCCTTGCCGTCATTGAAGTCCGCTGCGGCAAAACGGATTTTGCCATCCTGGCCTGCGGAGACCAGCTCCGGTCCACCGACAGGGCCCTGGCCAAGGATAAACCAGCCGCCGACAGCTACTGCGGCGACCATCGCGACGATGACTGGGAGCAGGAACTTCTTCCCTGAAGCAGGTTTCTGGTTGAATTGTTCTCGTTTGGTTTGCACGTTCTGACATTATGTTTCTCCTGTAATATTAGGCTTTCGATCTCAATCATCTTCAGCTGTTGCAGCACGCACATCCGCTACCACCTTGGCCGACGGCTTTGAGTTGCGGGTCGAAAATAATCACTTCGGTCTCTTTCTGCAAATCGGCATACCATGCCTGCAACTGACTCTGTTGCTGACGGGGATCGTCGATGCCGGCATAGACATGGTCCTCGATGTTGCGGTTGATGATCATGTCTTCGCGCAGACGCGTGCGAAAATTGTCCATGCTCCCGTAACGCTGGACAACCAGCTGATCCAACCCCTGGTGCCCCTGGCGCAATTCGTCCAGCTTTGCGTCCACCTCGCCCTCCTGGATAACAACCCGGTTCTTCTCGGCAGCTGAAAGCAGCAGCTCACGTTGCAGAACATCTTTCCATACGGCCTGCCAGAGCTGGCTTTGCTGGTCGGCAGACACGTCACCACCGGCACGCTGCTGCACGATCTGTTCAAAATCACTGCGGGCGAGTAGCCGGTCACCAATGCGGGCCAGATATTTCTGGCCGAGTTGAGCCTGTTCCTGCTGCAGCGCGTCATACTCCTGCGGATCGAGCTGCAGTCGCACGCTGGCAGGATAACCGGCTTTTGTGATAGCTGCCTCGATAGCACTGCTGTCTATCTCGGACGGATCATAAGTCACACGGCCACGATTGCTGGTCAGGTTGACTTCCACAGAACCGACACCGTCAAGGCTGGACAGAGCACTCTCGATATTGCTGACACAAGAGCCGCACGTCAGTTTTTCGATCTGGTACTCTGCAAGTGCGGCATTGGCCGTACCGCTTCCTGAAGGGATGAGCAGCCAGCTTCCGGCGGCAACTGCCGCGGCAACAATTCCAAGCGTTACGTAAAGCTTTAAACTTTTATTCACCTCTTCACCTCTTCTGTTTAATCGACTCCGGGCATAATAATCTCACGATCTTGCATAGATAGATCAACATTCATGCCAATGCCGTCAGGAGCTTTCAACTATCTGATATAATTAGGAATAAAACAAAATATTCTAGAAGGGATTTTCCAGCGGGAGGTTGTTTGTACGATATTATACAGTTCAGAGGAGATTATTCTGCAACCCTAGCACAACTGTTGCCGCGTTAGGCTGTCGAGCGATTGAGTCGCGATTCAAACGGCGGGTTTACAGGATAGCAAGCTCCTGTTCTGTAAAGGTCAGGTGCTTCAGCCCGTCCTTGCCCACCCAGAAGGTGTTTTCCACACCGACGGCACCAAGGCCCGGGTAGACGACCTTCGGTTCAAAGGCGAAAACCATATTCCGCTCCAGCTGGTAATCATTGAACCCCCGTGCAATGAAGGGATACTCGTCGAGTTCGACCCCGGTTCCATGGCCAATGAAAGAGACCTGTGCTCCCTTGGCACCCATGAAATGTCCTCGTAACCCATCTCACAGGCCATCTGCAGGCATTCCTCATACAAACCGCCCCAACTCACACCAGGCCTGGCCACCTGCTTGGCATGTTCCTGGATTGCCACCATGTCATTGTATGCATTTGTTAACTGGTCCGGCAGTTCACCGATACTGAACATGCGGGTCTGGTCGACGATATAGCCATCAAAAATCCCGGAGAAATCGACCGTGATCGGCTCGTGACGTCGAATCTTCTTGTAGCTGGCGCCCTGGGGAAACGATGGGTTGAGGCCGACGCCGCCGAGAGGTGTATCCGAATAGGTCGGTATGGCGCTGTCAGTGCCGGAGAATACGTGTCCAAAGAAGAGCTCGTTATTGAACCCCCGCATGCGAACCAACCCCTGGTGACCGGCATTGCGCGCTGTAAATTCGAGTTCCGCGACCAATTCAAGGTCGGTCATGCCTTCCCGGATCACTTCCCTGGCGCGCTTGCAGACTTTGTCGACAATCAGCGCTGCGTCTTTGAGAATATTGATCTCGTAATCGGATTTCACTGCTCGCACCGATCTTATCAGCGGCGTGGCATCGGTAACATCTGGTTCCCCCACCGCTTTGCTGAAGCGGTTCATAACGACGACCGGGATGACATCGAGTTCCATGCCGAGTTTAGTCGGCATGGGGTAGTTGAAGTCGTTTAACAACCCCGGGATGTCCTTCGGGCTCGAGAACGGGACGACCTCCTTCAGGCCTGACTCCATGCGGGCACGGCCATGGTCCTTGCGCACGAAATAAAGAGGTTCACCTTCGAGTGGGACGTATAAAGCCCCTTGCTGGATTGATCCGGTGAAGTAAAAAAGATCGGCATTCTGCAGCATCAGAACAGCACCAAGCTTGTGGATAGCCATTTCTTTCTGCAGCTTTTTGATACGATTTATCAACTCTGTTGCGGGAGTGATGCGCATGATTCGCTCTCCTTGAAGCAAGCCGTTATCGGTCGCCTTGGAATCAATAACTTTACGGGAGTTATACGGCAAAACCCTTTGATTTATAGGGCAGAGTCTGAAACCGGCGGCGGTTTATCCAGAGCCTTCCGGAGGCAGCAAAAGGCATGCTTTCCAATGTCAATAAAGTACTGATATATATGAGATTTTTAAATAACACAATGACCGTCACTTATCAATCAAAAACACATCTTCCCATCACACATTTGTGATCAAATAACCATTTTCAAATATGCCTTTATCACAAATCAACGATATCGAGACAAACCATAAAAGTAATGATTGTTTTGTGTGCAAAAGGCTAAAACTCCATAACCCTAGGGAGGTTTAGCTGCCACTGCTCCACATTTCCACAAATCTATCCACAGGCATCTGTGGACGGTATACAGTTCTCACAAATTTATGACAAAAAAACCGGCCGGGCAAAAAGCCCGGCCGGTTGGTTTCCATTTCAAGGAATCGACTAGTTCACATCCTGCTGGTAACGTTCCTTGTAATAGGCCTTCATCTCCTCGACCCGTTTCGGATCGAAGCCCTTCGTATACCACTCATGCTCTTTGCGGCCATCGATGTACTTGGCAATGATCTCTTCGTACACTTCAGGTTTACCTGCCTTTTCACAGGCTTCTTTCGCTTCGGGAAGCAATTCCGTATAGAAGTGTTTGGCAACATCATAGATTCCATGCCACCAGGCATAGTCCGGGCCGCTCATGGCAGCCCCGTGACGGGCACGACGACCTTCATGGTGCCAGAGCTCCCAGTAGATCCAGTCGATCTTGTCGTCGAAGTTGCCTTTGGAAATTATTTCTTTTTCCATCAGGTATTCGCGGATCTCTTTGGCCGGGATGGCAAACTTGTCATTGTAGAGAGCGACGAAGCTATCGAGCTGCTTGTAGAAGCCTTCGACAAACGGAGAACCGTGGCAGGCAGAACAGACGTCCTGCATATCTTCCAGCTTCTTCTCCCAGCCTTCCGTGCGCTTCGAAACCGGTGCCCGCAGGTTCCAGGCCAGGCGGGTACCGACATCATGCGTGACCGGCTGATTTGTCGTCGCACTCATATGGCATGTGGCACAGGTCGGTGCATCGTAGTAGTCCTGACCGGCAACCCACTTCGGCTTGTCCATGTTCAGGTCATCTTCAAACGCCCGGTAAAGGATGCCATGCTTGGATTCTTCGTAAACTTCTTTCTGGGGATGATCGGGGCCGAGGTGGCACTTGCCACAGGTCTCAGGCTTGCGGGCCTGTTCCTTACTGAAACGGTGACGTGTGTGGCAGGCCGAGCAGGTCCCCTTTGACCCATCCGGGTTCACGCGACCGATACCCGTATTCGGCCAGGTGTTGGTATCGAGAGAGCCGTCGTCGTTAACCTTGACGATCGAGCCATGACACTGCCGACAGCCGACAGCAACCGCGGGCTCACCACCGATTGTCTGGCCAAGCATACCATCTTGGGTATTCAAGATGTCACCAGCCTTGGCGTGGTGGCTGGCTTCCTGTTCTGCGGTCTCCTTGGGGTGGCACTGGCCACAGTCCCGCGGTGAAACGATAATCGCAATGGAAAAGCCATTGTGATCCATCGCATCCGCATCACCGCTGTCTGCCTTGTGACACTCGTAACAACCGACCCCGGCGTTCCAGTGTGCGCTGTCTTCCCACTGGGCTACGATACCCGGCATCTCACCATGGCAGCCCAGACATTCCTGGGTTTCAGCGGACAATCGATCTGTCATTGCCAGACTAACACTTGCCGTCAACAAAACCAGCGCGACCGTCATGAACCCTTGTAAAAAAAAATACTTCCCCATGCTCCTACCTCCCTCTTAAAATGTTTGGCCATCTGCTGACCGATCTATAAAAACCCTGTGGCAAACTTAGAAACAACACTTACCGAACACGGTTAAAAGTTATCTCAGATAAAAATTTACACAAGTCTACGCAATGCGGGTGGACAAATATTTGACGCATGTCAAATTCCAAAACAAAAAAGCTAGGACAGAATCCTGGGCGGCGCAAAAGCATTGTATATTTGCCTTCTAGCAGCAAAGCTCCAGTGCAGATATAAACGCTGTAGAGCCGTTTCGGCGCGGCCGGTTCCTGCCGCCGCATTGTCAGAAATTACCGGCCATGTTCTGCAATGACTTCAGCATCATCAGTCAGGAGATTGTTTTCACTCTCCACGATAAAACCTACCTACAATATAACGGCATGATCACGCATGACACTTGCTCTTAAATGGCTTGGATTCTATACTGCTTCAACCTATCTCATGGAGTGTCTTGCATATGTCTGAAGAATGGTGGCCCGTACTCTTTGCCGGCAGTTTTGCCGGAACCGCAACCTTTGCCGGGATGATGCTGGTCCTGGCCCGAGAACAATGGAGCCGCCGTTATTCAGCGGTGTTGGTCTCACTCTCCGCAGGGGTCCTGCTCGGCGTCGGCATTCTCCACATCCTGCCGGAATCGCTGGAGATGACCGCCCATGCCCCGTTGTTCATTATCCTCGCTTTTATCGTCTTTTATTTTCTTGAGCACCACCTGCTGATCCACGCCGGACATGAAGAGCAGCACCATATCAACCTGGATATCGATGACTGCCATGACGATTGCTGCTCCCGGCCCCATCCGATGGGGCTGGTCGCCTTTGTTGGCATGGGACTGCATTCGGTTATTGACGGTGTGATTATCGGCACCAGCTTTGAAGTCGGCCACGATCTTGGACTGCTGTCGGCGTTGGGCGTTATCGCCCACGAGGTTCCGGAGGGTATTGCGATGATCGCTATCCTGCTGCATTACGGCTGGCAGCGCCGCAAGGCCATACAATTGACAGCCTTCGTCGCCCTGGCCACACCCGGGGCAGCGATCCTGACCTTCGCCCTGGTCAATGACCTGCCGGAGCAGCTGCTTGGGATTCTGCTGGCCGGTGCGGGTGGTTCCTTCGTCTATATCGCCGCCTCTGACCTGATTCCAGAGTCCCACCGCAGCCGTGGGTTCTCTTCATCCATTGCACTCTGTGGCGGCGTCCTGATTGCCTGGCTCGCCGGGCAACTGGCACATTGAAGCGGGGGGTGGTCTCTGGAGGATAGAGGCTGGCAAATACTACCTTTTAAATCTTAACTGCTCAATCTCGCTTGACCACAATCCAGCCGGTGGCATCCATCCTTGTCGATGCACTCCATGGCAGGAAGGCTGACCTGGCGTCTTCGCTATAAGCACCGGCCTCCCGCTTAGACCTTGATCGACTGCGAAAATCGCAACCATAAACCAGTCCGGCCGTTTTCATCAGCCTCCCGTCTTCTTGATCCGCAATTCCAGCTCCTTGCGTGCAGCAGTCGAAACAAGAGTTGACACCTGGCGACTTTTGGCCAGCTCCTTGATGTCTTTCATGGTCAGCATGGGCACCAGGCGCATCGCCTTTGGCGGCGGAGTCTTGGGGTGGGTGATCAGAGCCTTTTTTATTTCGTAGAGCTTCATCCATTCCTTGTTGAGCAGGATCATGCGGATCAGATCTTCACTGGAGGTCTTGTTCTTGGCGATCATGAGGACTTCGCCGTCCGTGATTCTGGGATTCTTCAAAACCGCTGCCTGTATCAGTTTATTCGACTGCTTGATCATCAGGGTCCGCCATTCCTTGTCACCGGTCAACCCCATCTTGATTTTTTCCGCAACCTTGAGTTCTAAGGCGATCTGGTACTTGGACAAACCTTCCTGATCGGCCTCCTCCATCAAGGCTTCCAGCTCCACCTGGCTACGGCCTTCTTCGTCTCCGTCCTGATCATCTGCAGCATCTGGCTCAGTCTGGTCTTCTCCCGTCTCGGCAACAGAGCCCGGCTCGGGATCCTGCCAGCCCAGTCTTAACTTGAGTTCTTTATTCGCATTGGGATTGGCAATGATCGCCTCGACAAGTTCAGGATGCTCGCGCAGTTTGTTCTGGTTTCCTGCCAAACGCTCCAGAACATCCTGGTCGGCCTTGTTGGCAAGGTAGAGCAGGGTCTTGCTAGCGGTGGACGGGTGCATGATGACTGATCCCATCAGTTCGGTATCGGCGATCCTGGCCCTGACCAACAATTCAAGTAATTGCGGATGCAAGGTGGAATCTTTGAGGACGGCGTCCAGAATTGTCCCGGGCAATTCGCGCAAGGTTTTCACCGCACTTGTCTTGATCTCTGCATCGGAGCTGCTGCAGAGGAAGAAAAGCACCGTCAGGAAATCCTTGCCGGCAAGGGGAAGAGCCCCTCGTGCCGCCGCCAGTTGGGCGTCACGAGGGGCTCCTGTTCTGACTAGCCGAGCGATCTCGGGAGAGACCTTGAGGCGCACGGTGGTTGATTCGGCTTGCGTCATGAAACAGCTAACTCCGTTTATGAATATCTGGAGATTAATCGTAAATCTTAATTGGCAGTGACAACGACAGCCTTCACACCAGACTTGCCGACGGAATTTACAGCTGCCATTGCATCTTCCCTGGTTGCGAAGCTGCCGAAACGGATCCTGCTTAATGTCCTTACAACCTGAACCGGCTCAGGATGCACCTTGACTCCCTCAGCCAGGAAGCGTTTTGTCAACTTGTCTACCGTGCCCTGTCTGAGGAAAGTCCCGGCGTAAATCACATAGCCGTCCCCGGCAGGAGCACTGTATGCACCGGGTTCGATCGATCGTGCAAATTCGAGAGCCTTCTGTACCTCTTCCTTGCGGTAGGTCCCAAGGCGCAGTCTCGTCATGTCCAGCTTGGCATCGACCGGTGTGACAAGGGGCTTATAGCCAAGTTTTTTGATCCTTGTAATCAATGAATCACGATTCGACTCAAAAAGGTACGACCCCGCATCAAGTGCAAAGCCCCCCCCTGCAAGCTGTTTGGATGCGGCGGTCTGCTCAGGAGTCGGCATGGGCTTCGGAGTCGGAGCAACCCTGGCCTCTGCAGTTTGTTGAGCAGGCTTGACTGTGACCCCGGGCTTAGCTTGCGCAACTGGCTGAACAGCCTGTTGCGGCTTCGCTGCCGGGACAGCCATCTGCGCGGCGGGCTTGGCGGATGCCTCCTGTACTGGCTTTTCTGCAGGCTTGACAACGGGCGCAGGCTCTGGCTCGGAGACTGCGACCTGTTGCTCTAGAGCAGGCTTGGCAGGCTCTTCGGCAACAGGCCTGGTTGCCGGCTGAGCGGGTGGTGGTGGCGGGACGGCAACGGAAACAGGCTTGGCCGCAGGCTGCACTTTGGCTGGCGGCACCTTCGCCGGCTGAGGCGGCAAGGCAACTGTTTTTTGTGACTTTTGTGCCGACGGCGGGACAGTCGGCACGACCGGAGCTGTACCGCCCAGGTCCATGAAGTAGTAAGCTCCTGCACCTCCGGCAACCACCAACAGCAGGACCACCAGGAGGATTCGCGTCCTGGAACCGCCAGACCCTGAGGACCTATCAGTTTCCCTGTTTTTCTGTCCTTCCATCAGTTCAGACTCTTCCTGAACATCAGACGCCGGGTTGTCTGCCTCGAACTCGCCATCTGAGAAAGCGGAACTCAAGTCGGCTTCCGGAAAATCATCGTTGTCATCAAAAGTAAACTGGTCCTTGTCAGACATATGAATCCTCCCGTTTAACTACTCAGTTGCTCCAAACTACCACGATTCACAATCTGCCCGCTATTCTTCAGTCTTCTTGAGTTCCTCAAGCAACTTGGCCGTCATGTGTGAAGGGACTTCTTCATAGTGCGAAAACTCCATGGTAAAGAGCCCACGATCGGAGGTCATCGAACGAAGCTCTGGTGCATATTTCAGAACTTCGGACATCGGAACCTGGGCTTTGACGACCTGGCTGGAGCCCTGCGGATCCATGCCAAGCACTTTTCCGCGGCGCTGGTTCATATCACCAATCACATCACCGACGCATTCGTCCGGTACATTGATTTCCATCTCCACGATCGGCTCAAGCAGGACAGGATTGGCTGCTTCAACGGCTTTCTTGAACGCCATCGAGCCGGCGATCTTGAACGCCATCTCGGAGGAGTCGACCGAATGATGAGAGCCGTCGAACAGTGTCACCTGGAAATCCTGAACCGGGTAACCGGCCAGCCCTCCCTTCACCATCGATTCCTGAATACCTTTATCAACTGCAGGGATGAACTGGCGCGGGATGACCCCGCCGACAATCTTATCGACAAACTCGTAGCCGGAACCGCGTTCCAGGGGCTTGATCTTGATTGTCACATCCGCGAACTGTCCCTTGCCACCGGATTGTTTTTTGTGCCTGTAGGCCTGCTCGACCGACTTCCTGATGGTTTCGCGATAGGGGACCTTCGGAGCCTTGAGGAAGACCTCGGCGCCGAATTTACGTTTGAGTTTTTCAACAGCGACCTCAACATGCACCTGTCCCATCCCGGAGATGATCATCTCCTTGGTTTCCACGTCGCGCTGGATATTCAGCGCCGGATCCTCTTCTGTCAGCTTGGACAGTCCGCTGAAGATCTTTTCCTCATCACCCTTGGTCTTCGGTTCCAGGGCAAAGGAGATAACCGGCTTCATACTGACCGGGCTTTGGTAAACAATCGGCTGTCCCGCATCACAAAGGGTGTCACCGGTTTCCGTCTCCTTGAGCTTGGCAACGGCAACGATATCACCGGCAACCGCTTCGCTGACCGGCTTCTGTTTTTTGCCTTCCGGCAACAGGATCTGGCCAAGACGCTCGTTGGTCTCTTTGGTGGAGTTGTAAACGGTGCTGTCGGATTTTACCGTACCCGAATACACCCGGAACAAGTTCAGTTTGCCGGTAAACGGGTCGCTGACAGTTTTGAAAACCATTGCAGAGAAGGGTGCAGACGGATCAGGTTCGCGCGTCTCCTCTTCACCCGTCTTCGGGTTTTTGCCGTACTGGATACCCTTATCAATCGGTGACGGAGTACTGACGACGATATAATCGAGCAACTGGCGGATACCGATATTGGCCGTTGCACTACCACAGAGGACCGGGACGAAAACTCCTGTGAGTACACCTTCTCGCAAACCGCGCAGGATCTCTTCATCGCTCAGTTCTTCTGTTTCGAGATATTTCTCCATCAGCTCGTCATCGGCCTCTGCACATGCCTCCATGAGCATCAGGTGTAGACGTTCGGCCTCATCCTGGTAGTCTGTCGGGATGTCTCCTTCGTCGTAGGTGCCCTTGTCATCAAACTTGAAGATTCTGGCTTTCATCGTGATCAGATCAATGACACCCTTGAAATTCTCGGCCTGACCGATCGGCATGTTGACCGGCACCGGACGGCAGCCGAGGGCCTTCTCCATATCATCGAGTGCCTTGAGATAATCGGAACGTTCGCGATCCAGCTTGTTGACAAAGGCGATCAGGGGAATCTCGAATTCTTCAGCCCATTTCCACAGAGTCTGGGTCTGTGCTTTCACGCCATCAACGGCAGAGACCACTAGCACGGCGCCGCCCAGTACACGCATGCAACCGCGGGTATCGTGCAGGAAATTGGTATATCCAGGAGTATCGACAATATGCAGTTCATGGCCGTTCCACTCACAATGGTGCAACTTGGAACTGATCGTAATCTTGCGCTTGGTCTCCTCGGGCTCAAAATCCATATTCGACGAGCCGTCATCAACTTTGCCCAGTCGGTCGGTCATGCCCGTATTGAACAGTATGGCCTCAACCAGGGAGGTTTTTCCAGCATCACCTTGTCCGACGATACCCAGGTTGCGCAATTTTCCAGTTTCGAACTTTACCATGATCTCTCCTTTCACTACTTCTAGAGGTGTTTCGATTGTCAGAAATCGAAATAATTTTTTTTGTCAGGATAATTTCTCAGCAGCCTGGTTGCGCTCATGTATGATCCGCAAACCTTCCAGGGTCAGGCTGTTGTCAACTTCGTCAATGGTTTGGCTGTAAGGGGCAATCAGGCTCGCCAAACCGCCTGTCGCGACCACCCATGGGGACTCTCTGGACTCCTGCTTCATTCTGCCGACGATCCCGTCGACCAGCCCGACATAGCCGTAGAACAGCCCCGACTGCATGCTGTTCACCGTGTTCTTCGCGATCACCACCGGCGGGCAGGCGATCTCGACCCGGGGCAGCTTGCTGGCTTTTTCATAAAGAGCCTCAGCGGAAATACTCAAACCCGGGGCAATTGCGCCGCCCTGGTATTCGCCGCGCTTCGACAGATAATCGAAAGTTGTTGCCGTACCGAAATCCACAACAATCAGGCTGGACTGATGCTTGGCGTAGGCCGCAACTGCGTTTACTATGCGATCGGCTCCTACTTCACGCGGGTTATCATAATGGATCGGCATACCGGTCTTGATCCCCGGACCGACGACCAGCGGTTGCAACTTGAAATATGTGTCGCAAAGCATCTCCAAGGTATTCAGAAGTGGCGGCACGACACAGGAAATAATTACGTTGTCGATATCGGGGAAATGCAGTCCGCAGAGACTGAACAGTTCATGAATCACCATCGCCCACTCATCCGCGGTCCGGGCCTTGTCCGTGGTCAGGCGCCAACTGCGAACGAGTTCATCACCCCGGTAAAGGCCGAGAACCGTATTGGTATTGCCAACATCTATGACGAGAAGCATAAAAACCCGAGGCGCGTGGCGCGTGGCGCGTGACGCGAAAAATAAAACCTTACAAAAGAAACCACAGTCATTGCGATCTTTTAAATGCCTTTTCGCACTTCCCGCTTCGCGCCTCCCGCCCAGCTACGCTGGGCGGACATCCCCGGCATAAACGCGCTCCATCTTACCAGTTGCGGTACGAACCAGCAATGCTCCATCGTCAGCAAGGCCGGCCATGACTCCTTCAATCAGCAGATCGTTGCAGTCAACCCGGACGGCCTTGCCGGTCATCTCGCAGAGTTGCTCCCATGCTTCGAAAACCGGTTCGCTGCCCTGTTCCAGGAAAACCTGGTACAAAGCGTCGATTTCCTGCAGCAAGCTACGCGTAAAGTCAAGCCGCGAGACCGGGTGTCCCTTGGCGATCGCCAGCGAGGTTGCCGGGTAACGCAGATCCTCTGGAAACTGGTCATTTCGCATGTTCAGGTTGACCCCAACGCCCAGAACAACGTAATTCACCCGGTCGGTTTCAGCGCTCATCTCGTTGAGCAGGCCAGCGACCTTTCTGCCGTTCAGCAAGACATCATTGGGCCATTTGACTGTTGCCTGTAAGCTGGTCGAGGACATGATGGCACGACATACGGCAACCGCAGACAGAAAAGTCAACTTCGGTGCATCAAAGGGCAGAATCGCCGGCCGTAACAAAATCGATGCGTAAAGGTTGACCTCTGCCGGGGATTCCCATCGGCGCCCCATTCGTCCCTTGCCGCAGCTTTGCTGGTCGGCAACGACGACCAGACCCTCCGCTTCACCATCATCGCCAAAACGGCAGGCTTGCAGATTGGTGGAGTCCGTTGCATCAAGACAGCAGACCCGTGAGCCGATCACCCGGCACTCCAGGCCAGCCTGGATTGCCTCAGGCATCAGGATATCGGGGGACTGTATCAATTGGTACCCGCGTGAGGGTATGGCCTTGATATTGTAGCCGGCCTGCCTCAGGTTACGGATGTGCTTCCATACAGCAGTCCGTGAGATACCCAGCTCTGTACTGATCCGTTCACCGGAGACAAAGCCATTCGGTGTCTGACTGAACAGAGAAAGAATTGTTTCGCGAGGTGCCGGTTTTTTCATAAAAGAATATACAGACCCCGGGGGCCCCTAAACGAAGAGCATGGAGATGTCAACGGCACGGTAGGAATGCGTCAAAGCGCCAACAGAGATCAATCGGACGCCCGTCTCGGCAATGTCCCGCACGGTTTCAAGGTTGACCCCACCGGAGGCTTCAGTGATCGCCCGGCCGTCGATCATCTCAACGGCAGCACGGAGTTCCTCTGTCGACATGTTGTCGAGCAGCAGGATGTCGGCCCCCGCCTCCAGCGCCTCGGCCACCTCGACCTGGTTACGCACCTCCACTTCGACTTTCTGGGTGTGCGGCACATTTTGCCTGGCCCGGCTCACGGCCGAGGTAATCCCACCGGCAGCGGCGACGTGATTTTCCTTGATCAGCACTGCATCGTAGAGGGCCATGCGATGATTGCCGCCACCACCCATGCGGACGGAATATTTTTCCAGGACCCGCAAACCGGGAGTGGTTTTGCGGGTGTCGACAATAATCGCACCGGTCCCGCCAATTTCCTTGACAAACTCAGCAGTCAGGGTAGCGACTCCGCACATTCGCTGCAGAAGATTCAGCGCGACACGTTCCCCCTGCAATAACACTGCAGCGTCACCCTTGATCCAGGCAAGCACATCGCCACGCTTGACCGATTGGCCATCCTCGATGAGTTTTTCAAAGGCGGTTTGCGCAGAGAGGAGATGGAAGACCCGTTGGGCAACGTCAATCCCGGACAGGACAAAATCCTCCTTGGCGACCAGTTCGGCACTGGCCTGCGTGCCGGGCTGGATCGTCGCCAGTGTCGTGACATCACCGGTACCGATATCCTCTTCGAGAACGCGGCGTAAGATTGGGTCCAGCACAAATGGATTCATAAGACATAGTTCCGTGTGGTTTAAAAGGTTTTTTATAACATAGCAAAACTTTGGCAAGCAACAGAAAACCCCGTAATCATGGCTATTTCCAGACCTTTACATTTTTCACAAAATCGCCAACAATAGGGATGTCCGGCGTCAGCCATATTTTACAGAAGCCCCAAGGAGCCCATCGTGAGAGTTTTCATCAGAATCAGTACGTTGATTTTTGTCTCTGCAATGCTGTCTGCTTGTGTCAGCGAAACCGTTCACCAGCAGAAACTTGACGAGAACGCATACCTGCAGTCCGTCATTAAGAGCCTCGAGGCAGATTACGAAAGGCTCAAGGCCGACAAAGTTCAGCTGGCTGACCGCAACGACAGCCTCAACCAGCGAGTGCTGGAGGCGATTGAGCGCAACAAGCTTTTGCAGGAGGACCTGATGCGGGCACGGGCAGACCTGGAGCGAGTCGAAAAGGTGCTCGCAGACCGCAGCGCAGAAGCCGGAACGGCGATGGCAGAGATGCGGCAGGAGATTGACCGTCTGGTCGAGGACAACAACCTTCTGCAACAGCAGCTCGAAGTCGAACTTCAGGCACGTGAAGCCCGTCTCGCAGAAGTCCAGAGTACATATGATGAGTTGGTCGGCAAACTGGAGCAGGAGATTGAAAGAGGAGAAGTCAGGATTTCCGAGCTCAAGGGGAAGCTGACCGTCAATGTCGTAGACAAGATACTTTTCGACTCCGGGAAAGCAGCTCTCAAACCAGCCGGGATAAAGGTTTTACAGCAGATAGGCGACATCCTTAACTCGGCGGTCGACAAGAACATCCAGGTCGAGGGACACACCGACAATGTTCCGATAAGCGGCGGGCTCGCCGCAAGATATCCGAGCAACTGGGAACTTTCCACGGCACGCGCAACAACTGTCCTGCACTTCCTGCAAGACAAGGTCGGAGTGTCCGGTGAGCGCCTTTCAGCGGTGGGATATGGTGAGTACCAGCCCATCGCCAGCAACTCCACAGCCAAGGGACGAGCTGAAAACCGCCGTATTCAGATCGTACTGACCGCGGCAAAAAAACAATAACCGAGATCAGTCCATCGATCGGCACCTGATTGCCGGGGCTGGATTGCCCCGGCTTTTTTTAGTCACGAGCTTTGCCCGTATCGCTTCTGGCAACCGGCACAGTCTCTGTTAAAATATTTCCAACCAACATTATCCGGGAGGGCATCATGGAGATTGAACTGGAAACTATCCAGCAGATTTACAATGTCATCGTTGAGTTCATAATCAACTACAGCTTCCAGATCCTCGGCGCGATTATCATCCTGATTGTCGGTGCCAAGCTCGCCGGATGGCTGGGACGCCTGGTCACCAACCTATGCGAAAAGAAGAACGTCGACATGACCCTGGCAAGGTTTCTGGGCAATGTCGTCAAGATTCTCATACTGACCTTTGTCATCATTATCGCGATCGGTAAATTCGGCATCTCGATCGCGCCCTTCATCGCAGCCCTCGGTGCCATAGCTTTCGGTGCGAGCTTTGCCATTTCCGGGCCGGTTTCCAACTATGGTGCAGGGCTGGTGATTATTCTCTCGCGGCCGTTTGTGATCGGCGATACGATCACTATCAACAACGTCAGTGGGCTTGTCGAAGAGATTCATCTGGCAACAACCATTCTGACAACTGAAGACGATGAAAAAATCACGATCCCGAACAAGCACATCATTGGCGAAATTCTGTTGAACTCCTACAACAACCGGATCGTCGAATCCAGCGTGGGCATCAGTTATCAGGACGATCCGGAAAAAGCCGTCGAAGTCATCAGAGAAGCACTTTCTAGGATCGATGACATCTGTAGCGAGCCACCTCCGCAGATCGGCATCGAAGCCTTTGGTGAATCATCCATCGATCTGGGAATGCGTTATTGGGTCCCGACCAAAAAGTATTTTCAAACGCTTTACCGGGGCAACCTGGTCGTCCACAAAGCCTTGAAGGAAGCACAGATTACAATTCCGTTCCCGCAGCGCGATGTGAATCTCACCAGATCAGAAGATTGACCTCTTTATCATTTAACTCTGGAGATTAAAAACAAAAACAAGACCGGCGGGTCTCGTC
>CAVRQQ010000007.1:40000-85757 GCA_963723355.1 uncultured delta proteobacterium | reverse complement strand
GGCGCCCTGCTGGCGGCCAGTTTCTGGATCCTGAGGCCATTTTTGCCGGCACTGATCTGGGCCAGCATGATCGTGATTGCCACCTGGCCGCTGTTGCTGATGATAGAGGAAAGGTCCGCAGTCGCCGCGCCGCGGTGATTGTAATTATCGGACTTTTGATCCTGGTCTTCGTGATCCCCTTCTCCCTGGCCGTCGGCACCATCGTTGAGAATGCCCCCCAGATAAGCGCTCTCGGCAAACAGCTCGCGACATTCAAGGTTCCGGCACCCCCGGACTGGGTCGAACGCATACCGCTGGTTGGCGACTCGACCACTGAGGCCTGGCAAAAGGCCGCCAATGCCGAACCTGGAGAGTTTGCCAAACGCCTTACACCTTACATCAAGAATGTTGCCGGATGGCTTGTGGCCCAGGCCGGTGGCTTCGGCATGATGCTGATCCATTTTATCCTGACCTTGATCTTCTCGGCGCTGCTTTACATGAACGGAGAAATGGCAGCTGAGGCGGCCTGCGAATGGCCCGACGGATTGCCGATGAGCGCGGCGAGAATTCCGCGATCCTTGCGGCCAAGTCGGTCCGTGCTGTCGCCCAGGGTGTCGTGGTCACGGCCCTGGCCCAGTCGATCCTGGCCGGGCTTGGTCTTGCCGTTGTCGGAGTCCCCTATGCATCGCTGCTGACGGCTGTCATCTTCATGCTGACCATCGCCCAGATTGGTGCCGGGCCGATTCTGATTCCCACGGCCATCTGGTTATTCTGGAAAGGCAGCACCGGCTGGGGAATCGCCTTCTCTGTCTGGGCGATTTTCGTGATGAGCATGGATGGTTTCATGCGCCCGATCCTGATCCGCCGCAATGCCAACCTGCCGCTCCTGCTGATCTTTGCCGGGGTCATCGGCGGCCTGATCGCCTTCGGTATTATCGGGCTCTTTATCGGCCCGGTGTTGCTGGCGGTCTGCTACACGCTGATGAAAGCCTGGGTGGACGAGGATGGCACGGGAGAACATCCCGAACCGGCAGCGTTCGAAGAGTAGACAGCGCCCTGTTTGATATCTTGATTTTCTGCCTATAACCCGTCTTGCTCCCCGCAGGCATCACGTGCTATATCTGCCTACCCAATCATATGACGAAGGAGATTTGCAATGTCAGAAACGACCAACCCGATTGTACGGATCGAAACCAGCATGGGCGAGATCGTCCTTGAGCTTGATGCGGCCAACGCGCCGATCACCGTGGCCAACTTTATCGATTACGCCAACGACGGCTTCTATGAAGGGACCATCTTTCACCGCGTTATCGATGGCTTCATGATCCAGGGCGGCGGCCTCACCGCAGATATGCGCGACAAGGCAACAAGAAAGCCCCGATCAAAAACGAAGCCGGCAACGGCCTGAAAAATGACCGCGGCACGGTTGCCATGGCCCGCACCCAGGTCGTGGACAGCGCCACCAGCCAGTTCTTCATCAATATCGACGACAACGATTTCCTCAACCATACCGCACCGACGCCGCAGGGCTTCGGTTATGCCGTGTTCGGCAAGGTCACCGACGGCATGGAGACGGTCGATGCGATCCGCAAGGTCAAAACCGGCAACAGCGGCATGCACCAGGATGTCCCCGTCGAAGCGATCACCATCACGAAGGTCACCGTCGGAGGGTAAAGTCTGAGGCGCGAGGTGCGAAGCGCGAACAAACTAAAAAAGGCCAGGACACTCTGGAAGTGCCCTGGCCTTTCCTTCTATCTATCGAGCCATCGATCACTCTTCGCCTCTTCCCTCTTCCCTCTTCCCTCTTTCCCAATAATTTCTAATCTTTTTAATTGATCTGCTATAATGGCCCCGAGGAGATTCAGCCCATGGCCCCTCGCGCTCTGACCAGATGGTTGTCCGGCTTTTACTACGGCCTCAAGCTGTTCCCGTTCCGCAAGGAACGCCGGGAACGTCTCGCACACGGCCGGGTGAAGGGTCTTGTCGGCATCCAGATCGACGGCCTGGCCTTCCCGTATCTTCAACAGGCCCTTGACCGCGGCTACCTCCCACATCTGGAACGCTACCTGCGGCGCGGGCACAAACTGGTCGAGTACCAGGCCGGCCTGCCAAGCACGACTCCCGCAGCGCAATCGGTCTTTTTCTATGGCAACGACCATGCCATCCCGGCCTTTCGCTGGTTTAACAAGGAGACCGGACAAGTCATTTCATGCAACGACCTGGACCATGTTCAGAGCTTCCGGGAAGAGTTTCGGCGGAAAACGAGGGCTTCTGGCCGGAGGGGCGTCCTATTCGAACATTCTCGACGGCGACGCCGACCCGCAGCATCTTCACTGTCTCGTCACCACATCCCCAGACACTGTTCGGGCGACTTGGCGGTCTGCGAATTATTCTGCTGATGCTGGTCAACCCGCTGCGGACATGTCGCATGTTTTTCGCCACGTTTATCGAGTACTGGGCCAACCGCAAAGACGAATGGCACCACCAGCGCAAAAAGCGCTGGCAGAACCCAGGAGGGCCTGTTCCCGCTGATTCGCATCTTCTGCAATGTGATCCTGCGGGAAATGCAGACTTTCGGCGTGATTTCCGAAGTCTATGCCGGAACGCCGCGCATCTACACCACCTACAGCGGCTACGATGAAATCGCCCACCATTTCGGCCCGGAATCCTGGCCCGCGCTGAAAAACCTGGTCTATATCGACCGGCGGATCGGTGAAATCATCCGCGCGGTCGACTATGTTCCCGGCGCCGACTACCTGCTGGTCATCCTCTCCGACCACGGCCAGACCCCGGGCTATCCGTTCCAGAATCGCTTCGGAGCAACTCTCGGCGATGCGGTCAGTGCCTTTCTGCAAGAGAACCAGACCGCTTCAGTTTCAGCTGGACCGCTGGAATTAGCCCGGGCAAAGTTCGGTTATCTGCAGGACGAACTGGAAGTCAGACAAGAAAAGCTGGCGTCATCGGGTCTATCGATATACCAAAAATTATTTCCAGAACAAGATTCATGACCTGGTCCCGGAGACCTTGAAGGTCGACCCGGAAGGAAGCGTGGTGATTACCTATTCAAGCAGCCTGGCCCATCTCTACATCACCGGTTCAAAGCGGCCGCTCAGCTACCAGGAAGTTGAACAGGCACAACCGATGCTGCTGCGTTTTCTGCAGAAGCATAAAGGGATCGGTTTCGTTCTGGCCCGTGGTGCGAACGCCGGGGAGCTGATGATTTTTCATCGTGACGGCCATATCTGTGTGTCCGAGAACCCACGCTTCCAGCAACACGAACTGGCCTTTCTGAGGCCCTACGGGGCCCCTTACGACACGCTCGATTCGCTCTATCGCTTCGGGCTCGGTCACCGCTGTGGCGATCTGGTTCTGTTCGGGGCAATCGACGAAGAGGGGATCGCCTGCTTCGACGACCAGGTTGGAGGGCATGGTTCGGTCGGCGGCGAACAGTCACGACCCTTTCTGATTCTGCCACTCGGTCACCCGGTTCTGGCAAAAGACCGCCTGCGAGGCTATGAATTCCTCTATCACGAGATCTTCCGGGCCCAGGTAGGTGAGGACCCTCCGGAACCAGAAGAGCCTCCGGTCAGTGACCCCATGGACACTTTGAACAAGCCTCTGGCCGGCTCAAAGTTTTTCCTGCACGACTGACACCACGTACTTGAGATAGTTCCCTTCGGGAAAGCCCGCCGGGAAGGGGAAATCCTCCGCCTGTCCGGCCACCTTGATGACCTGCAGCTGATATCCGGCCGCCAGACTGCCCTTGCGCAGTTCTTTCAGGTAAGCATCCAGGGGCATTTTCTGTAAATTGGAGGAAGTCACCAGCAGCCCGCCCGTGGTGAGCGTCCCGAGGGCTTTCTGCACCAGTTCCGCAGTGCCGCCACTGGTCGTGAACCGACTCTTCCGGGTTGTCGAGAAACTGGGCGGGTCCATGAGCACGATGTCGAAATAACGACCGGCCTTCTGCAAACGATCGAGTTCCGTAAAACAGTCCCCGGTGACAAACTCATGGTCTTCAGCGGCAATCTCGTTGAGACGGAAGTTCTTGCGCGCCCACTCAAGATAGCGCCCCGAAACATCCACGCTGGTCACCTGAATTGCGCCGCCTGCGGCAGCGGCAACAGAAAATGCGCCAGTATATGCAAACAGGTTCAGCACTCGGCAGCCAGCAGAGAGACGGCGGAACTCCAGCCGGTTCCGCCGTTGGTCATGGAACAGGCCGGTGTTCAGGTCTTTAACCAGGTCGACCCGGTAGCGGAGACCATTTTCAACCACAGTAAAATCGATTGGAGCAGCTACTCCACCAAGCAAGCGTCCCTGCGCAGGCATCTGTTTTTTACCGGCAGCCAATTTGCGGGTCTCCTGGGCCCGGAACTTTGCATAAACACCCAATGGCGCATAAACCTCCTGCAGGGCCACCGCAACCGTTGGCAGGTGTCTTTCCCAGGCCGGGGTATAGTATTGCACCATCAGGTAATCACCATATTGATCGACCGTCAGGCCGGGCAGGCCGTCACCTTCGGCGTTGACCAGACGGGCAACGTTGGTATCGCCGAAATCGATCCAGCTGCGGCTGCGAACGGCTCTCTCCAGACAGGCGACAAACCAGCTCCGGTCGATTTCGACAACAGCTGTGGACAGTCGCCGCGCGACGATGCGGGCCCCCGGATCACAAAGAGCTGTACCGAGAGAGTGGCCCTTATCCGTTACCAGTTCGACCAGGCTGCCGGACTGGACCTGGGCCAACTGCGGTGTATACGGTCAGCGATCACCCATGGGTGGCCAAGGTTGAGCATGCGTTCGGTTTCCGGGCCGACAGGGCATGTTGGATATTTAGTCCGAGACATACAAAAACCTTCCACACTTTCTAACGCAAAGACGCCAAGGCGCAAAGATTACAATACCATCTGAAAACACATCAAGATCAAAAATCTTATGCTTTTCTTCGCGTCTTTGCGCCTTGGCGTTAAAAAGAATTTGATATTACGGCTTGACCATTCCGAACAAAGATCTCATGTGCTATGATGCCGCCCCATTCCAGTCAGGAGACGACCATGACAGAAACAACCAAAACCAGCGGCGCACGACATATCGAACAGCTCATGCAGCAACTGCCGCCGAATTCTGAGCGCTACAGGGTGCTCGCATCAGCCAGGCAGTTCAAATCATCCTGGGTCGAACTGGGGGAATGGCTGGCGCGGGTCAGCAACAGCAACCAGTTCTCCGATTGGGGCTATACGACATTCGAGGATTACTGTACCAGGGAGGTGCGCATCCGGAGAAAGACTGCGGAGAAGCTGCTGCTGGCCTATCGTTTTCTCGAAAGGAAGGAGCCGGGGCTCATCGAGCGCAAAGCAGGACACCCATTGCCTGATTATCGTTCGGTGGACCTGCTGCGACAGGCTGACGAGGAGAGACCTTCAGCATGGCGGAGTATGCTGAACTGCGACAGTCGGTTGTCGAGGAAGAGCGCAGCCACCCGACGGTCGCCAGACAGTTCCGCGATATGGACCATCGCCACCAGCCGGAGAAAAAAACCTCCCACCAGTACCGCAACGCCCTGATGGCGGCAAAACGCCTGTCGACCAGCCTGCATGAAATCCCCGATGTCCCGCATGATTTATCCCGGGCCGTGGAACAACTGATCGGCTTCCTCGAGCAAGCCGGTGAAGTGGAGTGCGGGACTTTTCTTTTTTTTTTTTTTTTTCCTATAGCGTTCGCGTCATTTTTTTGGTTTTGGTTGGGTTGAAAATCAGCCAAGCAATCGTCCACCACGCAGAGGAGATGTAAGTATCAGACTCGCGGTTGAACATGGATATAAAATCGCCATACGGGCAGGCTGTACAGGGCCGCCGACCAGCATGCCACTCCGGCGCCCTTGCCAGCGTATCATCTGGCCCGGCTCGGGCAGATATAAACCGAACAGCATCGAGCGCGTACCTGGGGCAGGTGCAGCGGGATTGCCGCCAGCGTCAAGTGAAGATCGGTGCAATCCCCGTCCCCTCGAGCATACCTGTAATCCAGCCGTTGGGGATAAAGAGCAGCGCGACCACTTCGATCACCAGGCCGATCAGACGAACTTGCCGATTTTCAGGCTGCCCTCCCAGAAGCGCGCCAGGAACACCAGGAACTTGTTGTGCGTGCAGCGATCAACTCGATGTGACAACTGCTGGCCGCACTCGCAGCGCAGTTCTTCAACAGGATAATCTGGGTCGTGAAAATCGCCCTGCGGCAGCGCCTTGCGAAAGATATCCTTTCGGCAAATCCCCTGCCGCGCAGGAATGAGTCACATACCCGCGAACATGCCAAGCAACGGCACAGACCAGCACCGTCAGGCCCATTGACGCCAGCATCCCGAATCATGCTAAGAGCCGGGCTCATCAGTGGCGAGGTCACCAGCAGCGCCATGGCCGGAGCCAGCGGCAGCCGCACCAGCAGGGAAATCACCAGCGGCAGTCGCCAGGCACAAAGCGGACTGGCCACACCCAGCAGGTCGCCCCGGATGGCAGAGTCCCAACGGGTCAAGCTTTGCGATCTTGACATGCCACTTCAGGTCCGGATGATCGCCTCAACAGAACACCATCGCCATAAAATATAGAGAAACTCGCTCAGTATCAGCCAATTCGCCATATGCGCAGATATCCATCACTACCTTCTCATTTTTCATCCAATCAACAGCTTCCCCCTAACCTAGCCAACAACTCCACTATATTCTACACACAACACCCATACATAACAAGTCGTTCCGATCTGATAATTCCCGCGTCCTCTCGAGCCGTCTGCGCATGAGAACCTACCGAAAACGGCGTCAAAGTGATGTTTCACAGCTCAATCTGCGGTTTCACCTTGCCAAGTCGGTTTCAATGCATTAAAAAGCCCCATTGGGAATCGCCTTTATTCTCAGATGGCGCTTTTCCTGGCAAGCATTTTCCAAAACTGGTGTTATAATCGGTTGTCAGGCAAGGAGGAGATTCGAATGTCACGTGAATTCAAAAATAAAGTCAGGGAACAGTTCGGTCGCGCGGCGGACGGCTATATCCACGACAAGGGCTTTGCCACCGGCGATGACCTTGAGCTGATGGTCCAGCTGCTGCAACCGATGCCTGACGACAACATGCTTGACGTCGCCTGTGGCGGCGGACATACGGCATTGCGCTTCTCTCCCCTGGTCCGCAGCGTAGTGGCCTCGGACCTGACCATGGTTATGTTGAAAAAGGCCCAGGAATTCATCAGCGAGGAAGGTGGCGTCGACAATGTCACTTTTCGCGAAGCTGATGCCGAAGACCTGCCCTTCCCTGCTGGAGCGTTCACCCTCCTGACCTGCCGCATCGCCCCGCATCATTTTCCCGATGTCAGGCGGGCGTTGAGTGAATTCCATCGCGTCCTTCGGCGTGGCGGAAGGATTGCGATTGTCGACACGGTTCTGCCGGACGATCCCGAAATTGCAGCCTGGTACCAGGAAATGGAGATGATGCGTGACCCGACCCACATCCAGGCCTACACGGAAGACGCCTGGAAGGAGATGGTCCAGGATGCCGGCTTCATCCTGCACGAAACCGCAACCGTCCCGAAAACCCACGATTTTCCGACCTGGGCCAAACGGGCCGGACTGAATCGCAAGGGGATCGCCGAGCTCAACAAGTTCTTTGTCGAGGCTCCGGACAAGGTTCAGGATTACTACCACATCGAAACTTTTGCCGGTGAAGTCGAAGCTTACACGGACCGCAAAGTTCTGGTCTATGCGAGTCGGCCGCCGAAAAAATAGTTCTTCCGAGAACACATTGACATAATTAAGGCGCCCCGTGATTCGGGGCGCTTTTGTTTTTTCAGCCGCCTTTTCCAGCTCTGGAATCTCTAAGACAAAAGCAAAACCGTCGTGGTTGCCCGACAACAACTTCATTTTTTTCGCGATCAGGAAAACCAAATAAAATCAAACTCAGAAAAGGGCCTGCGCTGGGCATGTCTGGCTCGTAAGAGCGGCAACCTCAACTCAGACGACGAGTCAATCGTCCTACATTTCCCCCGCAGGTGACGAGACTCTTAAGAGCCTCTCCGCTTGTAGATAATTGCAACGGTGTCATTGTTTTTAAGCTTTTCCCTTATAGGTTACACTGAAAGGGAGGCTCCCCTGTAACGGGCCGGCTTATTAAGCTCCGTCGTTATTGGATGACTCAGAAATCCGGCAAAGGAGATGCCCTCCGCAAGGAGAAGGCACTTTTGCATACTTTTGTTGCCGGACAAAAGTATGGCGTCGTGGCGGGACGTGACCCGCCGGTTTTAATCTTAAGAATAAAGAATGAGGGCAACAGATGAGCCATCTGATGCCCCCGATTTGAGGCGCCTTTGTTTTCAAGAACGCTGTAAAGCTTTAGAGCATTACAGCCTCTCCCTCCCATTTATGCTATTCTTCAATGAACACCAACTTATAATTCTGGAAGAGTCATGAAAACTGCACACATAACAGGAATTCTCTCAACGCTGCTTTTAACGACCATCATGCTTCTGACTGTCAGATCCGTCTTTGCCCTCGACGTCGAGGCGCTGGTCCGCCAGGTCGAGCAGCAGTACATGGGCGCGTCGTCAAGGGCGCAGACGACCATGCTGGTCAAAACCAGCCACTGGGAACGGTCCCTGGAAATGGAAGCATGGTCGCTGGATCGCGATTACTTCCTGGTGCGCATCATCGAACCGGCCAAGGAGCGCGATGTCGCGACCCTGAAAAGATATCGGGAAGTCTGGAATTACCTGCCCAAGGTCGACCGGGTCATCAAGGTCCCGCCATCGATGATGGGCGGCAGCTGGATGGGCAGCCACATAACCAACGACGACCTGGTCAAGGCCAACCACATCGAGAAGGATTACAACCTGCGGCTGATCGAGGAAACCGAAACCCATTTTCTTGTCGAATGCCTGCCGAAAACCGATGCGGCGGTCGTCTGGGGTAAAATTGTCTACCGGATCAACAAGACGCCCCAGGTTCCCGAACAAATCGACTATTACGACGAGGAGATGGTTCGCGTCCGTGAAATCCATTTTGATGATGTCCAGCAGATCGGCGATCGTATCGTACCGATGCGTCTGACCGTGCTGCCGCTGGAGAAACCTGACGAGCAGACGATCCTTCATTACCGGGAACTGGTCTTTGATCTGCCCATTGATGAAACCTATTTTTCCCTGCGCAATCTCAAAAAACCCTAACCATGCTGCTGACCCTGGCTTTTCGCAATCTCTGGCGCAATCGACGGCGCACCCTGCTGACCCTCTCGGCGATGGTGGTCTCTGCCGCACTATTGATTCTCGCCCTCGGCGTCTTCTCCGGCATGTTCCGGGACATGCTGGCTTCTGCAACCGAGCAATATTACGGACACCTGGTCCTGGCGCAGACCGAGTATCATGAACGACGCGACCTGTTTGCCCATCTCGACGAAGAGATTGCAGCCCGCTATATTTCCGTTGAAGACACTGAAATCATTGGCATATCACCACGACTGCGCAGCTTTGGCCTGATCTCGCTTGCAGAAACCAGTCAACCTGTGGAGGTGCTCGGCATCATCCCCGAGCGGGAGAAGCGGGTCACATCACTGCAGACCAAGCTGATTGCCGGCGTTTACCCCTCTGATATGGTAAGCAACGGGGCGCTGATCGGCCAGGGCCTTGCCCGCAAGCTGAAAGTCAGCACAGGAGACGAGATGGTCTTCGTCACCCAGGCGGCTGACGGCTCAATCGGCAACGACCTGCTGATTGTCACCGGGATCTTCGCGACCGGCGACAGCCGCCATGACAACAACCTGGTCCTGGCTCCCCTGCAGTGGGTCCAGAAGATCATGGTCCTGCCGGGACGCATCCACGAAGTTGCCATGACCCTGGCCGACCCGATGCTGGCGGCCCTTGCTGCAGACCGGCTCAACCCACGATTGCCGGACAATGTGGAGATTCTCGACTGGGGAGACCTGTTGCCGGAGATGCGCGAAGTCATCGCGGCTTATGATGTCAGTCGCATGATCATTGTCAGCATCCTTTACATGGCGACCGGTCTCGGCATCCTCAATACCTTTTTCATGTCGGTCATGGAACGGACCCGCGAGTTCGGCATCCTCATGGCCCAGGGAATGCGCCCCTGGACCATCCGCGGCCTGGTCCTGCTTGAGACTTGTTTACTCGGCTGCATCGCTCTGGCGATCGGGCTGACATGCGGGGCGCTCATGACTCTTTACATGCAGCAGGTCGGAATCGACCTGGCTGGGTACATCACCCCGGTCACCTATGCAGGCGGCACGATCCTGCCGCGCCTGCACGCAGTGTTTGAAGCGGGCAACTTCTACGTACCTGCCGGCATGTTGCTGCTGGTCAGCCTGATCGCCGGTTTCCTGCCGGCCAACCGGGCGGCACGCCTCGATCCGGTCCAGGCCGTCAGGGAGGTTTAGCGATGGACCTTGTCAGGCTGTCCTGGAAAAATATCTGGCGCAACCGGCGCCGCACGATTATCACCCTGGCCGCAATTGCCTTCAGCATCATGCTGGTGCAGGCGCTGCACAACCTCTCTTTTGGCGTTTACGCCGGCATGGTCGACAGCGGTGTTCGCGCCGGCACGGGACATATTGCCGTCTACAGAAACAACTATCTTGAAAGCCGCGATGAAACCCTGCATTTCAAAGATGGCTCCCTGGTCGACGATATTTCGCAGATCGACGGTGTCGAGCAGGTCCTGCCCCGCCTGTATATTCCGGCCCTGGCACAATCAAGCAGGGAGAGCCGGGGCGTGCTGTTGATCGGTGTTGATCCTGACCGGGAACGCCAGATCAATCCGTTTCTCAAGACACTTCCCGCAGACGGCATGATTCGCTCCACCGATTCTCGCGACGCGGTGATCGGCGCCCGGTTGCTCAATGAGCTGCAGATCCGGCCCGGCCAGAAATTCGTGGTCACCGCCCAGAACGAGGACGGCACCTTGCACAGTGAGCTGCTGCGCGTGCGCGGTGTGGTCAGTTCCGGGATGAAGGACATCGACAGTTCGCTGATCCTGGTCGGCCGTGGACGTGCAGCCCTGCTGACCGGTAACTCCGGGTCGGTCCATGAACTGGCCGTAATTCTTGCCGATGCAGGACGGGAGGCAGAGATCCATCGACAGATTGCCGCAAAGCTGTCGACAGGACCAGGACATTCTGGCCGTCAGCTGGGAAGACGCGATGCCCAACCTCGCCAATGCCATCAAGCTGGACTATGCCAGCCAGAAGTTCATCTTCATGATTATCCTGCTGATCGTGGCGATCGGTGTCGTCAACACCCTGCTGATGTCAGTCATGGAGCGCATGCGTGAGTTCGGCGTTATCCTTGCCCTGGGTTCCAGGCCGATGACCCTGCGCTGCATGATCATGCTTGAGGCGGTAATCCTGGGGCTGCTCGCGGCAGCTATTGGCACTGTGCTCGGCAGCCTGGCAACCTGGTACCTGGTTACCGTGGGGATTGACCTGGCTGACCTGGTCCCGGAAACCCTAGAATTCGGCGGTGTCGTTTTCGATCCGGTCATGCGGGCCAGCTGGGACCCTGCCTGGATGTTCCGCATTGCCGTTTACGTGGTCTGCCTGACCCTGCTTGCCGCAGCCTATCCTGCCATCAAGGCCGGACGAACCACTCCCGTGGAAGGGATGCGACATCATTAAACTAAGGAAGCGCGAAGCGAGAGGCGCGAAAAAGACTTCTATTGCACCTCGCACTTCGCACCTCGCATTTCGGAGTATTATGTCTCTGATTGAGCTGCAAAATGTTTCAAAGATATACCGCCTGGGGAACCAGGAGATCCCGGCACTCACCGGCGTCTCTCTGGCCTTCGAGGCCGGAGAGTTTGCCGTGTTGGCCGGGCCCTCCGGCAGCGGCAAGACCACGGCTTTGAACCTGATCGGCTGCCTTGATCACCCGACCTCCGGGCACGTCATCGTCAATGGCCTCGACCTCGGCACGGCCAGCAAAAGAGCGTTGGCTGATTTTCGCCTGCAGAACATCGGCTTCATCTTCCAGTCATACAACCTGATTCCGGTCCTGACTGCTGCTGAAAATGCCGAGTTCACCCTGATGTTACAGAAAGTTCCGAAACCGGAGCGTCGGGCGAAAGTGCGCAAACTGTTTGTTGATCTTGGCATCGATGGCCTGGAAAATCGTCGTCCGGCGGACCTGTCGGGAGGGCAACAACAGCGGGTTGCGATTGCCAGGGCGATGGCGGCAGACCCGCACGTGATTCTGGCCGACGAGCCGACAGCCAACCTCGATTCGCATACCGCCGAAGAGCTTCTCGAACTGATGCGCCGGCTCAACCGGGAGCAAGGCACAACCTTTGTCTTCAGCTCCCATGACGACCGGGTCATCGCGCAGGCACGCAGGGTCATTCACCTGCAGGACGGTTGCCTTGCCGATGACGTGACGATCAGCAAATGAGTCCCATCAATGTGAACATCACACGCTGTCTGTACCTTGTGATCTGCTGCCAGGTGGTCATGTTGACACCCGTGTATGCCCAGGCGGAGGCACTGGAATTGAGCGGTTCCATCAAATCTCTCAACGTCTATGTCGAAGAAGCTCCCGCCGGCCTGGCCCCCGAGTACTGGATCAGCAGCAATCGGGCCCGGCTCGATGTCGCATGGCAGGCGTCCGAAGCCTGGCGACTTGAGACAGCGCTTGATTACCAGTATCTCTGGAGCGATCCTCCCGGTTTTCAAGGGCCGGAAACGATTGAGTACAATCGCAGATTCGACATGGAAAAGAGCTGGCAACACGATAAACATGGTACCGGTCGCCTGCAGGTTGACCGTATGAACCTGCAATGGCAGGCCGGGGCCGTCGATACAACTATCGGTCGGCAGGCGATCGGTTTAGGTCGCATCCTGGTCTTCTCACCACTCGACGTGATTGCCCCCTTCGCCCCCGATGCAATTGACACCGATGTCCGCAGCGGCGTCGATGCAGTGCGTACGATCTTCAACTACGGTATCGATGGACAGATCGGTGCCATCGTTGTATGGGGAGAGGACGCTGAGTACAACACCTATCTCGGTACCTGGTCGGACAACTGGTCGGGAATCGACATCATGATGATCGGTGGCGACCTGCGTGGGCGCAGCATGGTTGGGGCGGGTCTTGCCGGCAGCCTCGGGACACTCGGCCTGAAGGCGGAAATCAGCTTTTATGACGGCAAGGACACAGACGAAATCAACGGCGACCTGCATGATACTTTCTCGGTTGCGGCAATCGAGGCATGGTATCGCTTCGCAAATGGCCTTACTGTGGTCACCCAGTACCTTTACAATGGTCCCGGAGTCGATGACCCGACGGATTATCCTGAAGCACTCGCCTCAGCTCCGCTACAGGAAGGCCTGACCTACCTGCTCGGTCGACATTACCTGATCGTTGCCCCCTCTTACGAACTGCATCCCCTGGCAACGTTACAGGGATTGGTGATTTACAACATTGATGACGAATCGGCGCTGATGCGCCCCACCCTCGATCTGAGCCTGGCTGATAATCTTTCCCTGCAGGCGTTCTGGACCTGGCATTCCGGCGATCAACCGGAAGTTGTCTCGTCGTTCCTGCCGGCACTGCCGCGTAGCGAATTCGGCCTGTTCGGTGACGGTGGAGGGGTTTTTATCAAGTGGTTTTTTTAACTCCCATTCTAGCTCCGCGGACAGCAAGGGTTGCATCGTACCGTTGCAGAGAGGGGCCACGGTGTCTATGTATCAGACTTTCAGCGCAGACGCTCGGCCACCAGCAGGTAGGGGGCCTCACTGCGATTGGCAACCCGCAACAAAAGCACCAGCCACATGTCGCGCGGCAGAGAGACGAATAAATCATCGACCATTTGCGCCTCTTCCGTGCCACCGGCATGGGCAGGATAAACCGTGACAGCAAGGCGACCACCGACTGACAACAGGTCAAGAGACTGGTTGAGAGCCGGTAGGGTCGAATCTGGGCCGGTAATCAGCGTCGGATCTCCACCTGGGAGGTACCCGAGGTTGGCCATGATTGCCTTGGGACGGCGGCGCAGCATTTTATCCAGTGAGCTGTGACAGGCATGTACCAGAACGATCTGGCTTCCTGGCGGGATCTCCCGGTCGTCTGTCCAGTTGTTTACAACATAGTCATGATTCTGCAGCAACGCACAGGTCTGTTGCAGCGCTGCGGCCTGCGTATCGAACGACACGACCTGCCCGGTATGCCCGACCGCTTCCGCCAGGGCGAGGGTGTCGCGACCTTTGCCCGCGGTCAGGTCAACGGCCAGGTCGCCGGGGTTGAGAACCTCGCGAACCAGCTCCTGGCTCCATGTAACGATGCGGGTCAGGGAAGACATAGGAAACGCGCGACGCGTGGCGAGAGAATCAAATAATCATGAGATAAAGTCACAAATGGGATCGTTAGGCGCAACATAACTAGGCAAGATTTATTTTTTTTCCGCGCTTCGCATTTCGTTCAAGACCTTCATTTTCCTCTCAATCACATCCTGGTGATCAAGACGCAGCAGGGTCGCCAACTGCCTGGCCAAGGCATCCTCGAATTTATCAAGCGTGCCGTCTGCATAAATCACCCGCCAGATCCCCTCCATGACGTCCGCTTTTTCCTCGCGGCTGAAATGGGTATTGATCTCCCGGGCAAATTGGAAGAGATCGGCGCTGTCCTGGCGATGCTGGTGAGAATAATCGATCAACTCGGTAACCGTTGCAGGGCTAAGATTGAATGTGTTGGCAAGCAGCTCGTGGACAATTTTCGCCTCGACAGACTTGATAGTGACCATCGCTATGAGCGACTTCCATAAGCAGCGCACAGGTCGCCACCTGAACTCTCTCAAAACGTTTTTCTTTGGCAGGCGCAGCGTCAGCCTGCAATAATGACATGATCCGGTTGAACATCTGGCTTTACGACTCCTTGTGAAAATTGATCACCTTGGCTTTTTCCAGGGTGATCAGGCCACCCTGGAACATATCCTTTATCAGCGGTAGCACGGCATCAATCCTGTCCTGGTAATCCACGACTTCAATGACAACCGGCAGGTCACTGCTCAAACGCAAAAAGCGGTCGGAATGCACCTTGCTCTGGCTACCGTAGCCCATGGCGCCCTTGATGACCGTAGCTCCGGCCACCCCCTGATCGCAAAACAGCTCAACCAGAGCTTCGTAGAGCGGCCGCTTCTGGTAGCGATCGTTCTCTCCGACAAAAATCCGCATCAGGACCATCTCTTCCTGAATTAACATGAACTCCTCGCTTTCATATCTGGCGAGCCAGATAGATACCGGCCACAGCGGCGGCGACACAAACTGTCACGTTCAGAAGAATATTGGCTCCGGCAGCAACCAGGCTCCCCTCCTCCAGCAGCCGAACGGTTTCGTAGGAAAAGGTCGAAAAGGTCGTGAATCCACCCATGAAGCCGACCGTGAGACCGATGCGAAGTTCCGGACTCAGGAGCGTGCTGCGCAGGCTGCCTTCCATGATCACGCCAAGCAGAAGCGAGCCGATCACATTGACGGCCAGGGTGCCATAAGGCAGAGACCGTCCGGCAAGGTTATACACCCAGCCGGAGATCATGTAGCGCGCGACGCAACCCAGCCCGCCGAATATACCCAGATAGACAATTTTCACCACAACCGTGCTTCCTAGAAACGTTTTTCAAACAGCGCGTCAAATTCTGTGCCGCAAGCCGGACAATAAATCTGCCCTCTTTCCTTGTCCCGGCTGGTAGCACATGCAGTGACCAGAACAATCAGGGCAAGGCCCACGATAAACAGCCGAAAAATATGCATGATTTTTCTCCTGCGCACGTTTGACATAATCGATATTTTGCAGACATTATGCGGGGGGGTACGCAAAGTGTCAACCGATCAGACGGGATTTTCATTTATTGCCCTTGCACAATTACATTCAATTTGGTATATATTGTTAGCACTCTCTATTCGAGAGTGCCAACAATACGATCTTAAAAGGTTAATAAGATAATGAGTACCTTAAACTTACCCATCACAACCGATACTTTCGAACATTATATGGTGCAGGTGAACAGGTTCGACCTGTTAAGCGCCGAGCAAGAGTACGATCTGGCCGTCAGGCACATGCAGGATGGCGACATGGATGCCGCCCATCGCCTGGTCTGCGCCAATCTGCGCTTTGTCGTCAAGGTTGCCAACGAATACCGTGGTTACGGACTGCGCTTGCTGGATCTCGTCCAGGAGGGCAATGTCGGCCTGATGATGGCGGTCAAGAAATTCGACCCGTCTCGCGGTACGCGCCTGATTACCTATGCTGTCTGGTGGATTCGTGCCTACATTCAGAACTACATTATGCGCAGTTGGTCTCTGGTCAAGATCGGCACAACCCAGATGCAGAAAAAACTTTTCTTCAAACTTGCCCAGACCCGTAATGCCCTGCTCAACCAGACCGGATCGGAGGATATTGAAGATATCGCCCGGGAACTTGATGTTAATCAAGAGATCGTTGTCGAGATGAGTCAACGCATGGGTCGCCGCGACGCCTCGCTTGATGTCGAGTTGACCGAAGGCGAAGGTTATACCTTGCTCCACACCCTGCCCGACAAAGCCGACAACCAGGAGACTCTTTTACTGGCGGACGAAGAGCGCAGACTGAATACAGAGAGGACGCAAGCGGCCCTGTCAATTCTGAACCCGCGTGAGCGCAGCATCATCACGCAACGGATTCTCGCTGATCCCCCGGCCACTTTGCAGGACATCGCTGATGAATACGGTGTCAGTCGTGAGCGCATCCGCCAGATCGAGCAGAACGCGCTGCAGAAACTGCGCAAGGCAATGACGGCGGAGTCCAGCTGAGAACCGTGTCACTAATTGAAGAAACGATTGACAAACTGCTTGCGATGCCGTTATCTAGTGGCCTCAGGATCAAGCAGCCTGCGAGTTAATCTCTCTCATCATCGGGGTCAGTCAGAATGCACAAAACCATCATCCCTCTTCTTGTCCTGGCACTTTTTCTCATTCCCGCGTGCTCATCGAAGGTTGTTCCGGTGGAGAAAAATGCTGCTTTTTACTTTCAGGAAGGAGAAGAGTTTTATGAAAAAGGGCTCTACAAGGATGCCATCGCCTCCTGGGAAAAGGTCCGGGACAGTTATTACTCTCCGGAACTGAACACGCTGGCTGAGTTGAAAATTGCCGAAGCTCATTTCCTCGGCGAAGAATATATTGAGGCGGCCGTTGCCTACGAGGCATTCCTGCAGAATCATCCCAACCACGCCCGCGTTCCGGACGTTCTTTATCAGCTCGGGCTCGCATACACCTACCAGATGTTGGCGCCTGACCAGGATCAAACCTCGACCGTTTCTGCCCTGCATGCTTTTCAGTCACTCAAGGAGCGCTATCCCGAGGATCGCCGCATCGGGGAAGTCCAGATATATATCGATCGCTGCCTTAACATGCTTGCAACAAGAGACCTGATTGTCGCGGACTATTACCTGCGGACTGGGTATTATTCAGCTTCGATCAATCGCATCGAAGGGCTGCTGGCGACATACCCCAGTTACTACCAGGCCGACAAGGCATATTTCGTTCTGGGCCAGGCCTATTCTTTCATCGGCGAAAATGAGAAGTCGATCACGGCATTCAACACGCTATTCGACGACTACACAGGCAGCGAATACATTCCTGATGCGCAAAAATTCATTGAAAAGAACTACTGACTTTTGCTGACAGAACCTGATCAAGAGGCCCGCCTTTACAGACGGGCCTATTTTGTCTGGGGATTCTCCTGTCACCTGACCAGTGACACATACAGTATACAGTATATTTTCCCTTGACTTGCAGGAATCCCCATACTATAAAAATGTTCTATTTTTAGTAAGTGGATACCTGAAATCCACATGTGGGATCGCCAGTATTCTAGTGGACCGGTCACCTTGCCTCAACCCGGTTCAACGACGGTCCTTGCAGCTTTGGGCTTTATCAGGCACAGTCATCGTCGGGACTTAAGGACGCTGTTTTAATTTAATCCTTTCCCCGACAAACGATTCTAGATTCGGAAATGTTTCCGAATAAATTCCATCATTGGAGGAGAGAGATGTCCGATTACGGCACACTGGAAAGTCGCGTTCGTCGCAAGTCGCTGCTCAGCAAGGTTTGCAAGCCTGAAGATACCATTCAGTACTTCAAGCCCGGGCAGAACCTGGTCTGGTCCGGTTTCACACCGGCCGGTTATCCGAAAGCGGTACCTATCGCTCTGGCCGACCATGTCGAAGCCAACAACCTGCAGGGTCAGTGGAAGTTCAACCTTTTCATCGGCGCTTCCGTCGGTGCAGAGACCGAAGACCGCTGGGCGACCCTGGATATGATCGACCGCCGCTGGCCCTACCAGACCGGCAAGAATATCGCAGCCGGCATCAACGCCGGCCGTATCCGGATGGGCGACAAGCACCTCGGTCACTTTGCCCAGGATATCAGCTACGGCTTCTACACCGAGAACGGCCGTTACGATATCGGCATCTTTGAAGTTTCCGCAGTCAATGAAGACGGCGGTCTGGCCCTGACCAGTTCCTGCGGCATCGTCGCCGAAGCGATCGGCCTTTGCGACAAGATCATCCTCGAAGTCAACACCGGCCAGCCTTCCTTCGAAGGGATGCACGACATTCATATGCAGCAGAAGCCGCCGCATCGCGCACCTTTCCTGATCACCTCGGCCAGCGACCGCATCGGTACTCCGTACGTCCCCTGCGACATGGAGAAAGTCGTTGCCGTGGTTGAATCCAAGCATCGCGATAAGGGCCGTGCCTTTGCCGACATGGACGACACGTCCGAAGCGATCGCCGGGCACATCATGGAATTCTTCGCTCACGAAGTGAAGCGCGGTCGCCTGCCCGAGAATCTGCTGCCCCTGCAGTCCGGTGTCGGCTCGATCGCCAACGCGGTGGTCGGCGGCCTCGCTAAGGGTCCTTTCTCGAACCTGTCGGTTTACACCGAGGTCCTTCAGGACACCATGCTCGACTTTATGGACGGCGGCAACCTGAACTTCGCTTCGGCCTGCTCGCTGTCGCTCTCAGAAACTCCCGGCTTCCCGCGCTTCTTCGACAACTGGGACAAGTACGCAGACAAAGTCATCATGCGCCCCCTGTCGATCGCCAACGCTCCTGAGCCGATCCGTCGTCTCGGTTGCATCGCCATGAACACCCCGGTCGAATTTGACATCTACGCCCACGCCAACTCGACGCTGGTCGGTGGCACCCGGATGATCAACGGCCTCGGCGGCTCCGGTGACTACCTGCGTAACGGCTATCTGAAGATCATGCACTCGCCTTCGACCCGTCCGAGCAAAACCGACCCGCTCGGCATTACCTGCGTCGTACCGAAGGCCCCGCATATCGACCATACTGAGCACGACCTCGACGTGCTGGTCACCGAGCAGGGACTGGCCGACCTGCGCGGCGTGGCACCAAAGGATCGCGCCAAGCTGATCATCGAGAAGTGCGCTCATCCCGAGTACAAGCCGATCCTTACGGATTACCTGGAGATGGCTACCAAGGATTGTATCGCACGTGGCGTCGGTCACGAGCCGCAACTGTTCGACCGGGCCTTCAAGATGCAGCAAAACCTGACTGCCAACGGCACCATGAAGATCAAGAGTTGGGATATCAAGGTCGATCTCTGCGAATAATTTCGACCGCTGTATCTGCTAAATCAAGGCCCCGCCGTTTTTCGGCGGGGCCTTTTCTATTCCGTTTCTCTTGACAACCCTCTTTTTCCGGTTAGATTAGAAATTATTATATAACATGCAGGAGACTGCTGTCCGTCGGTCCGACAAACATCGTCTTCTGCTCTGTCGACAAAGGAGAATGCAATGGATGGTAAGGAGCTGAAGAAGGTTCTCGCCAGCCTCGGCATTGCGACCCTGGTCACCGCCGTCGGAGCGACGGTTCCCGGGCATCTGCAGGCCGGTAGTGGCTGAGGTGGCAAAACAGACGGCACAGTTGGTGCCGGCAAAGCAGCCAGTTCAGGGACCAGCGGGTGCAGCGGAGAAAAGGCCGCGGCGCTGAAAAAGGAGGTCTGTACTGAGAAGATGACCGAAGAGGAGTGCGCCAAGGCGATGGAGGAAAAGGCCAAGGCCGCTGAAGAGGCAGAAAAAAAACCAAGTGGAGGCAGTGGCTGAGGTGGTAAAAAGTAAGTGGTGCCGTGAGTACCACAACACTTCCTGACTGAAAAATTTACAGGAATCACGTATGATCGGATTGGCCTTGAGCATTGCCAGGGCCAATCCGTTTTTTATGGCTGGCCGATGAAAGAAAAGATCGAAAAAATATTTCCGGTATCCTGCGCATATCTCCCGGAGGACATTGCCACTGCGGTGAGACCTTCGTCAATCTGGTCCGATGCCGACAGCTTCGTCACACAGATTGGAAGGCTCGCTGAATCAGCTGTTGTTCCTGCATATCTGCCCGATCTGGCGCGGGTGGAACGGGTCAGACATGACCTCAGTACAAGCCCAAAAGTTCCCCTGAGAGCGACTGGCGATTCAATTGTCGTCAACCCTACCCTTCTGGCGGTAGAGGTGAGCTGGCAGCCATTACTGGCCCTGCTGGACAACTCAGACGTCAAACCGGAGCCGGCCTCCCAAATCCTGATATTCTGGCAAAACCCTGACGGGACACAACGGCAAGCAGCAGCTTCTCCAACGGATTTGCTGGCCCTTAAAATTGTTGTTGAACAGCTTGACCCGGTCGATGTCGCGGCAAACGACAACCAGCCCGTAGGCATCATCGATGGAGCCGTCGACAGCGCGATTCGCAAAGGCCTGTTGCTGTCACCACCTTCGAAGCTTCGCCGCGAAACATCAGGCCGCCAACCTGCGGCAGCAGCAGAAACCTTCACCACGGCTGAAGTATTCACCCTGCAATGGCATATCACTCATCGCTGTGATCTGCATTGCCGGCACTGTTATGATCGCAGTGAACGTAAGGACGTTGACCTGAAGCAGGGGCTGAGAATCCTTGACCAGATGCGTAAGTTCTGTCGCGATCACCATGTCGGCGGCCAGGTCTCGTTTTCCGGTGGGAATCCGTTTCTGCATCCAGACTTTCTGCAGCTTTATCAGGCAGCCTTTGATCGCAACCTGAACCTGGCGATCCTCGGCAACCCGGTCAGTGAGTCGCAAATCGATGCAATTCTTCAAATTGCCGAGCCCTCTTTTTTCCAGGTCAGTCTCGAGGGGCTCGAGAAACATAATGATCAGATCCGCGGCAAAGGCAGCTATCAGTCAGTTCTGGAATTTCTTGAACTGCTGAAAAAAAAGAAGATTTACTCCATGGTCATGCTGACCCTGACCCGGGGCAACCTTGACCAGGTATTGCCCCTGGCAGAGACACTGCGAGACCGCGTCGACCTGTTCACCTATAATCGTCTGGCAATGGTCGGTGAAGGGGCCAACCTGGAGTCGCCTCAACCTGACGAATACCACCGGTTTGTTATTGACTACCTGGAAGCCCGTCACAGCAACCCGATCATGGCGGTCAAGGACAGCCTGATCAATATCGAACTGGAGCAACAACAAAACAACCTTTTCGGTGGCTGCACCGGCTTTGGCTGTGGTGCCGCCTTCAATTTTGTTTCCCTGTTGCCGGATGGACAGGTTCACGCCTGCCGAAAGTTTCCTTCCCTGATCGGCGACCTCAACAGGCAGACCTTGCATGATGTCTATCACTCACCGGATGCACAGATATATCGCCAGGGATGCCATGATTGCTCTGCTTGTCGTCTGCGCCTTGCATGCGGTGGTTGTCTGGCTGTGACTCATGGATGGGGGCGTGATCCCTTTGTAGAGAGGGATCCCGACTGTTTTATAACGTAAAAACGGTCCGGAAAATCTCCCGGACCGTTTCTTTTTTATTCGGTTACGTTATGCACCACTGGCGTTAAAGCGAATCAGCCTTATTCTTCAGGTAAGAGGCAACACCGGCCGCATCAGGCTTCATCCCCTCTTCCCCCTTGCTCCAGCCCGCCGGACAAACCTCACCGTACTTCTCGGTAAACTGCAGAGCATCGATCATGCGCAGCATTTCATCAACATTACGACCAAGCGGCAGATCATTGACCACCTGGTGATGGACCTTGCCGTCCTTGCCAATCAGAAAAGAACCACGGTAAGCAACTCCGGCATCCTCAAATTCGACATCGTAAGCCCGGCAAATCTCGTGCTTGACATCTGCCACCAGCGGATAGGCAACCGCGCCAATTCCACCTTCATCAACCGCAGTATTACGCCATGCGATATGGGTAAACTGGGAGTCGATCGAGCAGCCGATGACCTGAACATCACGATCCTCGAACTCTTTGATGCGCTTGGAAAATGCGATCAATTCAGTCGGGCAGACGAAAGTAAAATCAAGCGGGTAAAAAAACAGGACGACATATTTCCCACTGTAATCGGCAAGTTTAAAATCAGGGTTAATGCTGCCATCAGCCATGACGGCTGTGGCTTTAAAACCAGGGGCCTGTTTGCCAACCAAAACACTCATCTGAAATACTCCTTTCGAAGAAAACCAGTTAGTTACATTTAATTTTGAGCTAGTTTACCGACTTAGAAAAAGCAGTCAAGGCAATAATAACCGATTTAGTCATTAATTTGTTGCAGAGCAAAAATGGGCCAAGGGCCCCGGATAAACACGAGAAGAATGAATCTGTCTTGGTAAGAGTTTGCTCTTTTGCGTTGCGTTATTTCTTTTTGCTCCGTGGATGGGCCTTGTCGTAGACGGACAGCAGTTGATCAACACTGACCTGGGTGTATTTCTGTGTGGTGGAAAGTGAGGCGTGGCCAAGCAGTTCCTGGATGGCACGCAGGTCGGCACCGCCGTCAAGAAGATGGGTGGCAAAGGAGTGGCGCAGTGCGTGAGGGCTGATATCCTTGATTATCCCGGCCTTGATCAGGCGGGTTTTCAGATTACGCTGCACGCTGCGTGGGGTCAAACGACCACCACGGGCATTCAGAAACAGGGGGGTATCATCCCCGGGGGCGCCCCTGGCTTCGAGATAGGCGGCCAGGGCTTCATGGGACTTGCGACCGACCGGCAGGATTCTTTCCTTGCGTCCTTTGCCGATCACCCTGACCAGCTTTTCACGCAGATCGAGTGAACCGACATTGAGTTCTGTAAGTTCGCTGACACGCAGGCCACTGGCATAAAAGAGCTCGACAATGGCACGGTCGCGAAGATCGAGCAGGCTGTTGCCGTAGCCGCGTTCCATAAGCGCAGTCGCTTCATCAACGGACAGGGTCTTCGGCAAGTAACGGTTCAGCTTGGGGGTCGATAATCCTTCGGCGGGATTGCCGGGCAGGTACCCTTCGCGGACCAGGTAGCGGAAAAATGTTCTTAATGCGGAAAGCTTGCGGGCGATCGATGTTCTCTGGTTGCGTCTGTGCAGTTCTGCCAGGTAACGGCGGAGGAGAAATGTGTCGATTTTCAGCAGGGCAGTTCGATCGGAGCCACCGTTATTGTCGAGGAAGGTTCGGAACTCATGCAGATCACGCAGGTAAGCCGCCCTGGTATGCGGTGACAGGTTGCGCTCGTCGGCAAGATAACCGGTAAAATGATCAATCCATTTCTGCATGATCCACCTCCGTGTAAAGTTACCATAGGCTTCCCTCTTGCATAAACATTTTCTGCCCTGCCAGCAAGTTGCCTGTTTGCTGGAGTCGCTCGAAAGTCGCAAGCGCCTCGACCCGAATCATGCTAAATCGTTCGTCTCCATGTTGACGCTCCCGACCGCATGGGATAATCTTTTTCATATGACAACGATCCTCTCTTTATTGCTTATCCTGATCAAATTGACGATCTGCCTGACCGCGCTGGCGGTTCTGCTGAGCTATACCGTTGCATGGTACGAGCGTGCCAATGCCCGGCCTGATCTCATCGAACGGCGCTTCACCTCCCGCGGCGTCTGTATCGCGATCTGGCTGCTGGTCCAGGAGACGTGCTGTCTGCTGCTGACCATTATCATGCGGCCGTTTGGCTGGGTTGCAGTCAAGCTACCGGAAGCCGGGCAGTCCGGGCGTCCACCGGTTATCCTTCTGCATGGGCTGTTCCAGAACCGCAGCTGTCTTTTCTGGCTGCAATTCCGCTTGCGCTCTGCCGGTTACCTGCAGACGATAAGTCTCGGCACCCCGCCGTGGCGCGACATGGAGACCCTGACTGAGAGCCTGGTAAAAAAGGTGGATGAATTGCGCATCAAACTGAAAGTTGACAAGGTCATTCTGGTCGGACACTCCATGGGCGGAATGATCGCCCGCAACTACGTCCAGAATCGTGGAGGGGCAGCACATGTCCACGGTATGGTCACTCTCGGGTCTCCGCACCATGGCTCCAAACTGGCACCTTTTGCTATTTCGCCGATGGGCAGGAGCCCTGCTGCCCGGCTCCGAGTTCCTAATCAAATTCAACAGCGTTGCATGGCCTGAACAAGCCAAGGCGGTCTCAATCTATACCCGCTACGACAATATTGTACTGCCCGCCGAATCGGCAAAGATGCCTGGTGCACAGGTTGTGGAACTGGATGGCATGGGACACACATCCCTGCTCTTCCACCCTCGCTCTCTGCAGGCAGTGATCAATGCCGTAAATCAAATCGCGTCATGAGAACTTTGACGGTTAAAAGTCATAAACAGGTTGAACTGATCGACATTACCCACGATGTCATCAAGACCATTCTGGAGGATAATATTACCGAAGGATTGGCGGTCATATACACGCCCCACACCACTGCAGCGATTACCATAAACGAGAACGCCGACCCGGATGTCAGCCGTGACATCATCATGGGGATCGACAAACTGATTCCACTGCACGATGATTATTACCACCTCGAGGGGAACAGTGCGGCCCATATCAAAAGCAGCCTGTTCGGTGCCAGCGAAACATTGATTATCAATAACGGCAAACCTGTGCTCGGAACCTGGCAGGGCATCTATTTCTGTGAATTCGATGGACCGCGCCAGCGCCATGTTCATATCCAGACTGTCGGCGCATGAGTCTGTCCGTCTCCTTGCAGTCGCTTGCGGATTACGATCCGGGACGCGTGAAAGAAACCCTGCATCGTCTCCTGGAGCCACTTGGCGGAATCGAAAATTTTGTCAAACCTGGGCAGAAGGTCCTGATCAAACCCAACCTGCTGGCCGGCAAGAGCCCGGAAAAAGCCGTTACGACTCACCCGGAGATCGTTCGACAGGTTATTCTGCTGGTCCAGAGTACCGGCGCTGTCGTGACCGTCGGTGACTCACCCGGGCTTGGCAAGCCGGAGAGTGTGGCTCGCAAATGCGGTATTTACCAGGTCGTCGAAGAAACCGGGGCACGTTTTGCGGAGTTTGAGGAATCCGTACCGGTCAAATTCGGTTCCGGAACCTTTCACCGACTTGAGGTTGCAAGGGAAGCCCTCGACACTGACATCATTATCAACCTGCCGAAGCTCAAGACCCACCAGATGATGGGATATACCGGCGCGGTCAAAAACCTTTTCGGGCTTGTGGTCGGCATGCGCAAGGTTCGGCTGCACCTGCAGGCCGGCACAGACAAGGCGTTTTTCGCACTGATGCTTCTGGAGCTCGCTGAACGCTTCGAGCCGGCATTGTCGATCATGGATGCGGTGGTTGGTATGGAGGGCAATGGACCCGGCAACGGCGATCCCGTGCAAATCGGAGCATTGCTCGCCTCGGCGCACACCCTGGCCCTTGATACGGTAGCCACAGCCATGGTCAAACTGCCCGGAGAGCGGGTCTGGACACAGAGAGTCGCACTCGAAACCGGCCGTCGCGGAGTCTCGCTGGGTGAACTTGACCTGCACGGCACTCCGCTTGCGCAGCTGCAGACCAACCGTTTTCGCCCAGCCAAAATATCCGACATCAACTTCGGTCTGCCGACCCCGCTGAAGAACCTTCTGAAAAATGCAATGACTGCACAACCGGAAATCAGCCTGGAATGTTTACAATGCGGCCACTGTGTCACGCATTGCCCGCCTCAGGCAATGCACATGGATGAGCATGGCGTTCGTATCGATTACGGCCGCTGCATTCGATGCTTCTGCTGCCAGGAACTTTGTCCCCATGCGGCAATCACAACCCGGCAGGGAGCGCTTCTGCGACTGTCAGAATTCATCCATGGTCGCAGGAAAGAATAGTATAACATGGGCGATTCCGGATTTAGTGCACCGTTAAAAGAACTGGCAGGGTATAATCGCGGGCAGGGCATAATCAAGACAACGCAAATAAGAGGAACAGCATGAACTTCACAAGAACCTTGATCGCAATACTTTTGGTCTCAGTCCTTTTTGCCTGTGCCGCCCTGCGCCCGGCTCCGCCCGAAGTACAACTGACCGGTCTCGAGATTACCGATTTATCTCTGAGTCACGCGAACTTTCTCGCCAGGTTGCAACTTTACAACCCCAACGGCGTCAGCCTCGACATCAAGGGTTTGCAATTCACCCTTTTCCTCAATGATGTCCGTGTTGCCGATGGTCAAACCGCAAAAGCGCTCACCATTCCGGCCGAACAGAGTGGTGAAGCGTCAATCCGTCTCTCGAGCAGTTTATTCAACCTCTACCAGTTGACCCGCAAATTACAGGGCCAGGACCAGATTGCATTTCGAATCGACGGCGAGGTCAAGATTGGCGGGCTGGGCATTCTCAGTACAACGATTCCGATCGAACGTGAAGGCGTCCTGCCTTTGGCCGGCACTCTGAATCAGTTGCGGCCTGACACGCGCTAGAACCGGTTAACTGTCCAGATTCGTGAGATCTCCTTACGCAGTCTCCAAAAAAATACAATAAAAATACAAACGCTGTTTTAAAAAATACTTTTTTAGTTTATATTTAAAAGTATATTTTACAGTAATAGCCCTTATTTATGGCTGTAAGAGGGGGATAATATGCTGTTTGTCTGGGATCAAAGCTACGACACAGGGATTGAAGAAATAGACCGGGACCACAGGGGCCTGGTCAAGCTGATCAATGATCTTTACGAGGCCATGCAGGACGGCAGTGGAGGGGCGCTGCTGCTGCCGATCTTTTCAGCATTGAAGCATTACACGGAGACGCATTTTGACCGGGAAGAGCGATTTATGGTGGACTGCGACGCACCGGACCAGGAGCGACACTTCCAGGAGCACAAGCAGATGATGGCCAAACTGGCCGACCTGGAGAGCAGACATCGTCAGGGCGAAGCAGCCATCTCCCTGCAGACGTTAACCTTCCTTCGCGACTGGCTGAAAAATCACATCTGCGTCGTCGACCAGGCCGTAGCTGATCATGTGCGGGAGAAAAGCCCCAGCTGATTCTGGCGATAAAAAACGGGAGGGCCAAAATAGCCCTCCCGTTTTCATTCCTGGCGACCGACAGTCTGTCGGGTCACACCTCGTAAACCAGTACGCGAATCAACCCGCAGGTATTCCCTGCTTCAACCGTTGTTGAATCACTGACCGACAGGACCCGGGTGATCCCGTGTTCAACGATGAACTGGTTGACGCGTGCATCCAGATCATCGAGTTCCCGTTGCGCCTTGAAAGGCTGCAGGGGTTCGCCGAAGGTCTTGACTTTGATCATGACAACCTCCTCCAGCAGCCAGGATCAGACCTGAACCACCTCTTTGACTTCAGGAATCTTTTCCACGAGGGTTCTCTCGATACCCATTTTCAGGGTCATTGTTGACATTGGGCAGGAACCGCAGGCGCCGGTCAGCCTGACACTGACAATGCCATCGTCAGTGACATCAACCAGTTCAACGTCACCACCATCAGCCTGCAATGCAGGGCGAATCAATTCCAAGACTTCCTGTACCTGTTCTTTCATCGGTTTATTCTCCTTAGGATTGGGCATGTAGTGATCAAAGTATACCTGCTTTGTATACTTCTAGTAAACGGGTCGGGTAATTTTAACAGAAAAGCCGTAAACGGCCAGGAGTCGATCCGGGGACCTCTTTTTCAGATCATGCCTGACCGGTCAACCAAAGGGGATTGCCGCAACCGGACGACTGCACAGCAGCTCCGGGGTCCCGGTATTTTTCCCCTGAATGAGGATCTTGAAGGTCTCCCCCATGCCGGTCTCCGGCATGATCAGGTTCTTCAGTGTCAAACGCAGCGCCCTGGCTTCATTCTCATCGGTTGCAGCGGACTCCAGACGAACCAACTCCTCAAAGAAACCGAGGCCGAGCAGGAAACGATACTGCTCTCCGAACCACAAGGTTTCGAGCCCTGTCTCGCTTCCGGCCTTTTGCAGCGCGGTAAAATCGACATGGGTCGTAATGTCTTTTTCCCCGACACTGTCGTAAGGGTTGTCGTCTGCCTGATGGCGATGGTAGCACATCAGAGTCCCGCTTCTCCGGTGGGGGGCATAAAGCTCTGCAGCCGGGTAACCGTAGTCTATGGTCATGACGAAGCCCCGCGCAATGCGCTCGCCGACCTTGCGCATCCATTCGGGTGCCAGCAGATTGGCTTCAGCCCGGTTTCCTTCAGAGGGCTCGTGACCAAGCCAGGCGAAATAATTCGACAGGGCAGAACGACACCCATCATCCAGAGCCTCTGAGAAGAGGTCTCCGTCACTGTCAACAAACACTTCCTGGATCTTACCGGCTCGTTTTTCTACCACATGCACCGGAAACGCATCAATCAGTTCATTCGACAGGAAGCAGCCAGAGGTCATCGTCCATTCATCTTCGCCAGACCAACGAACCTTGTCAGCGTGACCAGCAAGATGACCGGCCTGGCGATCGCGATTATCCGAACTGACCTCGACCAGGGTATAACTTAATCGATTGTAGAGATCAGGAGACTCCTCTGCAAGCGCATCGAGAATATCGAGGGCCAGATGGCCCTCTCCGGCGCCCTGCTCGACAATCTGGAAGACACCACTGGACAGGATTCCATCCATTTCTGCCAGTTGCCGTGCAACCAGGCGCCCGAACAGGGCATTGACACTGCTCGAGGTAAAGAAATCGCCGGATTTGCCGATCCGGTCGCGCGGGGCCATGTAATATCCGTGTTGCGGGTGATAAAGGGCCTGCGCCATGAACTCTGCAAAGCTGACCTTGCCGGCTCTGCTGAATCTGCCGGTGCAGCAGGGCAGCCAGTTGCGTTTTTTTGGATTGCGGGGGGAGATTGTCACGCATAATGGAATTCACCTCCGGGAACAGGCGGCAGTGTAACGCAGCCAACAACGCAGCACAACAATGGATTACGTCCAGGAACCAGCAGGCAAGGCAATCTGGCGGAGAGCTAGCGGGTCATTGGTAAACACCCCGGCAACCCCGGTCCGGAACAGGCTCCTCGCATGCACCGGATGATCAACCGTCCAAACGTATACGGGAAGTTGCGCCTGCCGGCATGCGGCGATCATCGGGCGCCCGACCTGCCCTGCCTCGGGGTGAAAGGCCACGGCATGCAAACCGCTGGCGAGCCTCACGGCATGACGCCAGTTGCCGGAGGCATAGAGAACAGCGATCGGCAACCTCTCATCAGCAGCACGTAAACGCTCAAGCAGCCGGTAATCAAAGGAAGAGACCACACAGTCGGCATCGGGATAATGTTTTAACAATTCAAGGACCGCCAGCCCGGCCCTGAACTCCTTGATTTCCAGGTTCAGGCGCACCCGGCCACTGAAGGTTTTCAGGACATCTTCAAGGGCAGGGATCGATTCTCCCGCAAACTCCGCTGAAAACCAGCTGCCGGCATCCAGCAACTGCAGCTGCCGCAAGGTCTTGTTCCCGACCTGACCATGGCCTTCAGTGGTTCTGTCCAGCGTTTCATCATGGATAACCACCGGGACGCCGTCGCGAGAGAGATGGATATCAAGTTCCAGGCCATCAGCACCGCACTCAACCGCAATGGAAAACGCCGCCATGGTGTTTTCCGGGGCCAGGGAAGAGGCTCCTCGATGAGCCCAGAGGAAAGGATGATTCATGTCTGTTATACTCTCCTTGAATGTAAGCCAACTATCAACCGGGCAGGCAAATTGATGCGGCTGGATTTCTTTCTAATCATCATCGGCATACTCTTGGCTGTCGCCATGGTGCTGACCCTGCTTTATGGCAAACAATACAGTCTTCACGGCTACGGGTCAAAATTGCCAGCCACTCAGGTTCATCCTTTCATCTACCCGGTGTAGTTCTCTCTTATGGCTTATGGTGTTTCGCGCCACACGCTTCGCACCTCATCCCTTGCTATGGCCTGCTCTGCAGGATTGGGTAACCTTTTTGAGCCCAGGAATAAATTCCGCCATACAGATTATAAACCTCAGGGTAGCCATGTCGAGCCAGATAATTAACCACCTGAGCACTACGCGAGCCGACCGCGCAATAAACCAGGATCGGCCGGTCTTTCGGCAGTTCGGTAAGGCGGTTAACCAACTGGTCAATGGGGATCAGATGCGCTCCTTCGAGCCGGGCCTGTTGAAATTCACCCGGAGTGCGCACGTCCAGAAGATAAAGACCCTCACGCTTGCTGACCATACTGTAAGCATCATCGGGCGCAACATTTCGAGCAGTAGCCGCTGCAACGAGCACCGGCAACAGCAGCCAGGGGACGATACTTAAAAGAAATATCCGCTTCATAATTTCCTCACATTTTTTAAGATCTTACTGCACCCATTATATTCAGAAAACAATATTATTTCACCCTGAAAATAATTTGTCTTTGCCCATGAAAGATGTCATCATATCGGGCGCTGTCGGACAGTATTGTTTTTTCAAGGAGTATCAAATGGACCGCAACCTAGCACTGGAACTGGTCAGGGTCACGGAAGCCGCCGCTCTGGCCTGTGGCCGATGGGTCGGCAAAGGTGACAAGATGTCAGCCGATGAAGCCGCTACGGAGGCAATGCGTCGCACCCTGGACGCGATTGAGATCTCCGGGACTGTCGTCATCGGTGAAGGCGAAATGGACCAGGCTCCGATGCTTTACATCGGCGAGCAGCTTGGCCGAGGCAATGGCCAGGACGTCGATATCGCTGTCGACCCACTTGAGGGCACGAACATTTGTGCCAAAGGCCTCAACGGTTCCATCGCAACGATTGCCCTGGCTCCCAAGGGAGGATTTCTGCATGCCCCCGACATGTACATGGAAAAAATTGCCGTAGGCCCGACGGCCAAAGGGGCCATCGACATAAATGCCTCACCGACCACCAACCTGCAGCGGGTTGCCGATGCGAAGAAGTGTTACATCGAAGACCTCACTGTGGTCATTCTCGATCGCCCCAGACATGACAAGATTGTTGAAGAAATCCGCAAGGCAGGCGCGCGCATTCACCTGATCAGCGATGGCGATGTCGCCCCGGCCATTGCCGCAGCTGTCGAAGGCAGTGGGGTTGACATGCTGCTCGGCATTGGTGGCGCCCCTGAGGGTGTCCTCGCGGCAGCAGCCCTTAAATGCATGGGTGGTGACATGCAAGGTCGCCTGATATTCATGAACGACGATGAACGGGACCGGGCAGCAGGCATGGGCATCGACAATTTTGAAAAAATCTACCAGTGCGAAGAGATGGCCAACGGCGATGTTGTCTTTGCAGCAACCGGCGTCACAAACGGAGATTTATTGCGCGGCATTCGGTATTATTCCGGTGGAGCAGAGACACACTCCATAGTCATGCGCTCCAAAACCCGTACCATAAGATTTGTCGAAACCCGGCACAGCTTCGATTTCAAACCGAAATACTGAACAGGTCAGCGGAGGCTTTGTACTTGTCAGATACCGGACAAGTTGGTACTATTGCTTCTGTTTTTCTATGCATGAGGCGAGGTTGAGTGATGGCAATTATTACGATTTCACGAGAGATGGGCAGTGGTGGTATTCCGATCGCCCACATGGTCGCCGAAAAGTTAGGTTATAAACTGATTGACGGCGAAGCTATCATGGAAGCAGCCGACTCCTACGGGCTCTCCCCGGAGGCAGTTGAGCAGGCCGACGAAAAGCCCCCCCATTTTGTCGATACGCTTGACTCCAAACAATTCCTCGACCTGCACCTGATTGAGCTGATCATTCTTGAGGCCGCCCTGAAAGGCAATGTCGTTATTTACGGTCGCGGCGGTCAGGACCTTCTCAAGGATATCGGCAGTGTCCTGCGCACCAGGATTATCGCACCTTTCGAGGATCGTGTCGAACGCTGGGCAGAACGGGAGTGGCTCGACCCGGACCGAGCCCGCTTCCTGGTCCGCAAAAGCGACCAGCAAAGGGCCGGTTTCATCAAGTACTACTTCGATCGCGACTGGGAAGACTGCGTCCACTACGACCTCGTCATCAACACCCAGCGTCTCTCCGAGGAGACGGCGGTCAAGATCATTTGCAATAGCGTCAAAGATGAAAACCTTGAAGGGATCAAGGCCGACAGCAAGAAGATTCTATCCGATCTGATCATGCGTAAACGGGTGGAAATTGCCATACTGTCCAACCAACACATCGACCCTTACCTGCTTGAGATCAGCGTTACTAACGGCCTGGTCACCCTCTCGGGACAGGTTCACTCCGCAGCGGAGAAACAGACGGCAGAGAAGCAGGCCCGTACCGCTGAGGGCGTCCACGAATTAAAGAACGACATCAAGGTCGTTGAATACCGTACCACCCCGGACGACCACTAAATATCGCACATAGATGCCTTCTAGAAAGCCGGCCCGACAGGGTCGGCTTTTTTTTCGCAAAGCGTGCGACCCTGCTTGTCAGGCTTGTTCCCTTGCAAGCCTGTATGCTAGGATGAAGCGTTTTTTAAATCTAGTTAAACGCCAAGGAGATAAACATGGCCGGACACAGCAAATGGGCCAATATAAAGCACCGCAAAGGCGCACAGGACGCCAAGCGTGGCAAGGTTTTCACCAAAATCATCAAAGAGCTTACGGTAGCGGCCCGCATCGGCGGCGGCGACCCGGATGCCAACCCCAGGCTTCGCACTGCAATCGACAAGGCGAAACAGGCCAATATGCCGAAAGACAATGTGGACCGGGCCATCAAGAAAGGTACCGGCGATCTGGATGGAGTCAACTACGAAGAAGGGATCTTTGAAGGGTACGGCCCGGGAGGAGTGGCACTGATTGTAGAGTTCCTTACTGATAACCGGACCCGGACCGTTGCCGACGTTCGTCACATATTCAGCAAGTACGGTGGCAACCTCGGTGTGAGTGGTTCCGTCGCCTTCCTTTTTGACCGTAAAGGGTTGATCTCGTTTGCAACGGACAATGACTTTGAACAGATTTTCGAGATCGCTCTCGAGTCCGGGGCTGAAGACGTCAGGGATGAGGGAGACATTTACGAGGTGATTACGGATTCGGGAAACTTCATTGAAGTCCGCGACGCCATGGCGGAAGCCGGCCTGCAGTGGGAAACAGCGGAAGCCACCATGATCCCGCAGAACCAGGTCCAGCTTGAGGGCAAACCGGCGGAAACCATGCTGAAATTAATGGACGCCCTTGAGGATAATGACGACGTTCAGAACGTCTACGCCAACTTCGACATCTCGGAAGAAGAGTTGGACAAAATCATGTAACCCAAAGGCCCGTGGAATGTGGTTCGTGGTGCGAGATTAATTTCTCCACGCGCCTCGCGCCACGAGCCGCGAGCCTTATTATGAGAATTCTGGGCATCGACCCCGGCACACGGATCACCGGCTACGGCATCATCGATGTCGAGGGGAATCGCCTGCGCCACGTCGACAACGGCACCATCAAAACCCGCAGCAGCGACCCTTTGCCGCTCAGGTTGAAAACCATCTACGATGGTCTGGCAGCTATTCTCAAGGAGTTTTCGCCGCAGGCGGTCTCTGTTGAGCAGGTCTTTCTGGCGAAAAACCCACGTGCGGCACTGACCCTGGGGCATGCCCGCGGCACAGCGGTTCTTGCCGCAGTCAATCTTGGGCTCGAGGTCCATGAATATTCTGCTCTCCAGGTCAAAAGTGCCGTGGTCGGTTACGGCCATGCCGCCAAGCAGCAGGTCCAGCAGATGGTCAAGGCACTGTTGAACCTGCCGGAGGTTGCCCAGGAAGATGCCGCCGACGCCCTGGCTGTTGCCATCTGTCATGCCAACAGCCGCACCATGAAGCAGGCCATCAGCAACGGACGATGATCATACCCGACCTTCAACCATGATCACGGACCACTGATTACAACCCAAAGGTTTTTAACAGCATGATTGCTCTGGTTCGCGGCACCCTGGTCTACAAATCGATTGACCACGTCATCATAGACGTCGGTGGAGTCGGCTATCGTCTCTTCATTCCTCTGTCGACATTCTATGCCCTCCCCGAGACCGGAGAAGCAAGCCTCTACACGCATACGCATGTGCGCGAAGACGCCCTGCTCCTCTACGGTTTCCTGACGCTCGAAGAAAAAGACTTGTTCGTTACCCTGATCGGAATCTCTGGAGTCGGGCCAAAGCTTGCCGTCAATATCCTCTCCCATATTCCGGTGGCAGACCTGAAGAACGCCATTGCCGCCGAGGATGTAAAACGTCTCTCCGGGCTGCCCGGAATCGGCAAGAAAACTGCTGAGAGACTGGTCCTGGAGCTCAAGGACAAGGTCGGCCCGGTCAACGTGAATCTCACCGAGACAGGCGTCTCATCCCTGCCCGGCAAGTCGTCCGGTGATCTGATCAACGACGTGATTTCCGCCCTGGTTAACCTGGGCTACAAGGAGAACCAGGCGCGCAAGGTCCTGGAGAGTATGGAACTGGCGCCGGACGTAGCGATGGAAGACGCCCTGAAAGGAGCACTGAAAGTCCTGGTTCGCTGACTTTCGGCTGAGAGCAGATGGAAGAAGATCGCCTGATCACCGCTATAGAGACTGATGACGATGGGACCTTTGACGTCTCCCTGAGGCCCAGAATCCTCACGGAGTATGTCGGCCAGAGCAAGGTCAAGGAAAACCTCAAGGTCTTCATCAGCGCCGCCCGCGGTCGTGGAGAATCGCTGGACCACGTGCTTTTCTACGGCCCTCCAGGCCTTGGAAAAACCACCCTCGCCCACATCATCGCCGCGGAGATGGGCGTCAACATCAAGAGCACCTCCGGCCCCGTAATAGAAAAACCGGGAGACCTTGCCGCGGTTCTGACCAACCTGGAGCCGGGGGATGTCCTCTTTATCGACGAGATCCACAGACTTTCTCCGGTCGTCGAAGAAATCCTTTATCCGGCCATGGAGGATTATCAACTCGACATCATGATCGGTCAGGGGCCTTCGGCGCGAACCATCAAGCTCGACATCCCGCGCTTCACTCTGGTCGGCGCTACAACCCGTGCCGGGCTGCTGTCATCACCATTGCGTGACCGCTTCGGCGTCTTAAACCGCCTCGAATTTTATACACATGAAGAGTTGACTACGATCGTTACCCGCAGCGCGGGGATTCTGGACGTTGCAATCAATGGTCAAGGTGCCGGTGAAATTGCCCGTCGCAGCCGGGGAACTCCGCGGATTGCCAATCGCCTGCTGCGACGGGTGCGGGATTTCGCACAAGTCGATGGTGACGGGTCAATTAGCAAGAAGATGGCAGACCAGGCCCTGGTTCGCCTGGAAGTCGATGAGCAAGGCTTTGACCAGATGGACCGGCTGTTGCTGGAGACAATTATTGACAAGTTCGGCGGCGGGCCGGTCGGTCTTGACACGCTTGCCGCAGCAATTGGCGAAGAAAAAGACACTATCGAGGACGTCATCGAACCGTTCCTGCTGCAACAGGGTTTCCTCAACCGAACTCCGCGCGGGCGAATCGCCACACACCTGGCATACTCTCATCTTGGCCGCACGCCCGGATCAAAAACCGATTCGGGACCACTTTTTTCGTGAAACAGATCCCGGAGGAGCGATTTTCCCTGTTACACGGAGAAATCTTGTGATAACTTGAGATTCTGGGGGTGAATCAAGCACTTGCCCTGCTGACACACCCCGAGGGCCGTCATGGTGACGGCCCTCAGTTATTTCAAACTGTGAAAACCCTGTCTGCGGATTTGGCTGATCGGGATCATAAGCAGGTCATCCTGGGGCACATCATCTACTGTCCTTTACAAACTCTTGACAGCGTCGCGTTTCAACAACCACTTGTTGATTTCTTTTGTTTTCACGTACACCTCTATTGAGTACGAGACCATACACGCCTGAGCCATGGACCCGAACCTCCTGCAACAGTTTCGCCAGCAACTGGCCACGTGGATTGACCAGCAGATGGAGGCGCAGCGCCTCCCTTTCCGACGACTGGAAATCTGTCCGAGGTTGCTGACCGAACATGGCAGGCAAGTTCCGGACCTCGTACTCTGGATCAATCGCGACAGCCAGCTGGCGGGCAGCATGATCCTCTTACCGGACGCGGTTGACAGCCAACTTCTTGACAAAGCTGTCGCCATGGCCGGTTCCCTGGGGTTGGGACACTTCACAACCTGGGCCGCCAGGGACGTCATAATATGGCAAATCGCTGACGGCGTTCCGCTCCAGCTGCACTGTTTTTCCCTGCCACCGGCGAATCGCGTCGTTCCGGATGACTTTCAAAACACGCTCAATGATCTGCTTGAGAAGCTTAAATTTATTTCCGTCAGCACGGCCCTGTCCACCTTTGATTTCACGTTGCATTACTACGCAAATCTCTGCTTACGCAACCTTCAGGAGCTTGCCCCCGGCCTGACGGTCAGCGCTCGCCTGGCTGCCGGACAAACAGCGGCCGACGAATGGCTGGAACTCGCCCCTTTGGAAAAAGCCTGGATGAGCCTGTGGCGCACGCTTTTCCTGATCTGCAAAAAACACTTGCCGCCCGGGTTAAATCCGGAAAGACTGGAGCAGGTACTGCATTATGCCTTGGCAGACCTAATCAACCTTGACGGAAGACTTACATGGCTCGAGATTAGAGAGAATGAGCCCCCTCTACAGGACCAGGAAGCCGTGCGCCTGCATCACCTGGCCAGCAGGATGCGTCAGCTCGGATGGCCGCAAAACGAAAACCAGGCCCTTGCCCTGGTTGATCTTCTTTTGCTGGAAGTTTCCTATCGCTATGACCTTGAACCTCCCGAGCTGCCATGGCAAACCGATGACACGTCACTCTGGGTGAATTGCACGCCCCCGCGCACAGCAGGAGATTGCTCACTGGTTGCGCCTCGTCCGTGTCTCGCCGGGTGGGCATTGAGAGCTTCTTTGACCGAAACACCACGGCAACGCACCTATGAAAAAGATCTTTTCTCGCTCCTGCCGATAAAGAAATTTGCATCAGCCTTGGCTGTTTTCAGCAACCCGCAGGCACTCGATCGGAACGAAAGGGAGTCACGGCTGATACGGTTGCGCCAGGCCTGGCCAAACCGGCGGTTCGATCTGCCGAACAAAACCCCGGTCTGGCTTTGGGAGGCGCTTTATCTCACCGGGCAGGTATCTGAAAAGCTGTACCTGGTTCTGCCGCAGGCCTGGCACAAGGCTCCGGGAGTAGCGGTCCTGTGGTTAATTCTGGGCGAGCATTATCAGCTCGCTGAGATTGCCTGCTATGGGCAAGGCAGGCAGGCGTTTCGGTTGATTCGATCCACCAGATCCAAAACACATGTCAAAGTCCACCTGCCGAACACGGAGTTCGAGATCCCGACAACCGCAATCGACAAACAGCCCGGAACCTTACAGATATGGCTTAACGCCCCGGAAGAGATCCGGCGCCTGATATGCGACAAGGGCTTGACAGTTGCTGGCACGCAATGGTCTGTCTGGACGGATTCGCTGAAATGGGGGACATACCTTTTTCTGCACACCCGGTTCGGCAGATATCTATGGGATTTGTGCAGTGATCAGGCAGACCTGCCGAAGGCGGAAAAAGTTGACGAGGCCGTACTGGCCCATGGCTTGCTGCTGCCCGATGAAAAATGCCTTGAGGACCTGAGCCTCTCTGGTTCCCAGTTGTCAGGCGAAATCCCCGAAGCGGAGAGCCTTGAGCGGGAATTCAAGCAGTATCTTCGGGCCGATTCCGGCGATTCCTCAGCCGCCTGTAGAAATCGTCAATGCTCACCCAAAAACCCGGCGTGCAGGGAAGACACAAATCGAGGAGATTACCAGGACCGTCTTCGTCGACGGAGTCCCACTATTCCCGGAACATTACCTGATGGATATCTATCGACCGGAACTGATTCATTACAACCTGCACGGGCCTCTAGAAGTCGCCGAACAATTCTTTGACCGGATATCCCTGCGCACCTCCGAATCTGACCACAGGATCGAGGTCTCGGGTAAACCCGCCGCCGAAGCACTGATCCTGGTATCCCATGCAGAACGATCCGGAGTCGATTTACCAAAAGATGAAGGTCTCCTGGAGGAATTGCTCGAGAGATACCGTGCCGACCTGAAGCTTCTCTGGAACAACCTGGTCAGGGAGTGCCGTCTTGAAGAGCCACATCGACAGGCAGCGATAAGATTGGCGCGAAGGATCTGGCGCCAACAGGGGTTACCGCCCGGGAACTTCTGAAAAAGCCACGGCTTTAAGCCATCAGCATTGCAAGTTACCAGTTTACTGGCCTTTTTTCATAAATCGTATTACTATGTTCTGGCTTGGCCAGGAATAACCCCGACCAGAAGTTGCAAAGGCTCATCAAATGAACATTCTGCTGCATATCTGCTGCGCCAACTGTGCCATATTCCCGGTTCGCACGCTACGGGAATCAGGACATGAAATTGATGGATACTTCTTCAATCACAACATCCATCCATACCAGGAATATCGTCGCCGTCTGCAGGCCGTTGAAGAATACGCTGCATCCAGCGAGCTCAAAGTCATCTACCGGGACGAATACCTGCTGGAGGACTTTCTGGCTCAGGTTGCCTCTGAACCTGCGGGACGCTGTACCTACTGTTACCAGTCACGTCTCAAAGAGGCTGCAGCCTATGCCGCAGCCTCAGACTACGATGCATTCTCTACCAGCCTGCTGTATTCGCGCTACCAGAACCACGAACTGATTCGCAAACTCGGGGAAGAACTGGGCCGTTATTATGGGATAGAGTTCTTCTACGATGACTTCCGGGCAGGTTGGCAGGAGGGGATCAAGGCATCCAAGTCCATGGGGCTCTACAGGCAACAGTATTGCGGTTGCATCTACTCGGAAAAGGACCGCTACCATCCCAGCAGAAACAATTGATGGGCAACGGCCTGGGCAAGACATTAATCGTTGCCGGGCTTCTGCTGGTCGCTGTCGGCCTGTTCCTGAATTTTGGCGGAAAACTGAACTTCATAGGCAAACTTCCGGGCGATATTCGCATCGAACGGGATAATTTTTCTTTCTTCTTCCCGCTCGGGACTTGCCTGTTGGTCTCGCTCCTGCTCTCGCTGGTTTTCTGGTTATTCAGGCGCTGAGGCGTCCACGTTGCCCGTCCCCGGAGTCCCTATGCACACCACTCCACCCAGGCCCAGAATCGGTCTTGCTCTTGGCGGTGGCGCGGCAAGAGGCCTTGCCCATATTGGCGTCCTGAAAGTCCTCGAACAAGCAGACATCCCGATTGACATCATTGCCGGTACGTCCATGGGGGCCTTTATCGGTGCCATGTATGCGGCAGGCGTTCCGATCGATCACATGGAAAAGGCCGCCCTCGAAATTGATTGGCGGAGCATGGCCAGGCTACTTGATCCGGTTCTGCCGACTTCGGGGCTGACCGACAGCAAGAAGCTGGTCTCGTTCATAGCCGAACTGCTTGCCGGCGCGTGATTTCGAAGACCTCAACCGGCCGCTGGCGATCACGGCAACCGACATCAACACCGGCGAGGCAGTCATCATCAAGCAGGGAGACCTGCTGGAGGCACTGCGCGCAGGCCTCGCGTTTCCGGGGATTTTCTCTCCGGTACGTTTTGGACAGCGTTTTCTCGTTGATGGCGGACTGTGCAAACCGATCCCGATCGATGTCGCTCGTCATCTCGGTGCAGACAAGGTCATCGGAGTCTGCACCATACCGGCAGTCAACAAACAAACCCCTGAAACTTTCCTGCCTGCCGTGCATGGTCTTGCGAAGCCGGTCAGTCGCTGGCGTAACCTGTTCAGTGCCCGCACAATAGAACATGCATTCCGTACCGCAATCGGGCAGGGTTTGAAAGAAGATGCGCGTGGTGACCTGAGAACACCCAATATCTTCCGCGTCTGTGCCCAGAGTGTTGTCATCATGGAAAACGTGATCAATGAACTGCACCTGCGCCAGAACCCTCATGACCTGCTCATCAGACCGTCTCTCAACGGCATCACACTGCTGGAGTTTCACCGTGCCAAAGAAATCATAGCAGCGGGAGAAGCCTCTGCCATGGCCGCCCTCCCCGAGATCGAATATCTTCTGCAAAACGCTTGAAAGCCCCCCCTGCTCTGCTAACATGTTGATATAATTATTTCATTTATCCAAATGGATACAGACAAGGAGGCTATCATGATTGAGCTGCTCGAGAAGACCGTGCTGACGGCTGTTGGCGCAATGACCCTCACCCAGAAAAAAGCCGAAGACTTGATCCAGGAACTGCGCGAAAAGCTTGATATCAGCGAAGAAGAAGGAAAAGCTTTTCTGCAGAAAGTCCAGGAAGCGGCGAGCAAAAACCAGGAGAAGATGCAGGAGCAGGCACGTGTGGAAGTCAAAAAAGCCTGTGAACGCATGGGCGTGGTCACGACCGAGGAATTCGACAAGCTGAAGAAAAAAGTCGCATCTCTGGAGAGAAAGCTTAAATAAAGCATTGCAGCCCCGGACCTGACCATGCTGCCAATTCTTCGCGTTAACAGAAATATTCGGACTATCCGGCGCTACAGGACAATCCTGGGCGTACTGATCAAGTACGGGTTCGGCCATTTTGTCGAACAGCTCAACATTGATTACTACCTGGAGCTTGGCAAACGCATCGTTACGCGCGACAGAATGCACAAGGAACTGGAGCGGCTCAGCCAATCTCAGCGACTGCGCATGGCCATGGAGGAACTCGGCCCGACCTTCATCAAACTCGGGCAGCTGCTTTCGACCCGCCCCGATGTCCTTGATCAGGACTTCATTGAAGAATTCAGCAAACTGCAGGACGAGGTCCCTGCTGTCACGCTGGACCAGATCAAAACCCAGATTCAGCGTGAGCTGGGCTATCCGGCAGATGAACTCTTCGCTGAATTCTCGGAGCAGCCGATCGCCGCGGCAAGTATTGCCCAGGTCCATCGCGGCAAGCTCAGGAGCGGCGAAGAGGTGGTTTTCAAGGTCCGGCGACCGGGCATAACCAGAGTTGTTGAAACCGATATCGATGTCCTGATGGGCCTCGCCTACCTGATCGAACAGCACGTCCCGACCGTTGCCCTTTATGACCCGGTCGGGCTGGTCAAGGAGTTTCGCCGCAGCATCATGCGGGAAATGAACTTCACCCGGGAAGGCCACACTGTCGAACGTTTCGCATCCAACTTCGCCGACAGCACAACCGTTTACATCCCGAAAATATTCTGGGACTATTCCGGTGAAATCGTCCTTACCATGGAGTACGTCCCCGGGATAAAAATCTCGCAGCTGGAAAAACTCAGGGCACAGGGTTACGATCTCAAGGAAATTGCCAAACGCGGTGCGGATGCCTTTCTGAAACAGGTTCTCGACTATGGGCTGTTTCACGCAGACCCTCACCCGGGAAACATCTTCGTCCTGCCTGACCAGGTCATCTGCATGATCGACTTTGGTATGGTCGGACGCCTCGGACAAGACCTCAAGGAACAACTACTCGACCTGTTGCAGGCCCTGCTCGAAAGAGATGTGGATCGTATCATCTCACAACTTCTCTACTCAGGGGAATTGACCGACACTGCGGACCTGAAAAATCTTAGGAGAGACCTGCACGACTTTATCGAAGATTATTACGACCTGGTCCTGCAGGACATCAAGATCGGCAGACTTTTCTCTGAGTTTATTGAGATTCTGACCCACCATCGTATCCACTTTCCCCCGGACTACATGATGCTCGCCAAGGCCCTTGTGGTCATGGAGGGTGTTGGCCGGCAGCTGGACCCGAATTTCAACATGATTTCCCACATGCGGCCCTATGTGAAGAGACTTATTGTCGAACGCTTCAGCCCAAAAAACATTTCCGCACAGGCAAGCCGAATCGCCGTTGCATACACGTCACTGGCAAAAAACCTGCCACACGACATCAAGGAGTTTATCAATCGCCTGAATCGCAACCAGTTCAAGATCGACCTCGAGCACCGTGGTCTGGAGAAACTGGTCACCGATCTTGACCGCTCCAGTAACCGGGTTTCATTTTCGCTGGTCATCGGCTCACTGATCGTCGGCTCTTCACTGGTCATGCAGATTGACAAGGGGCCGATGGTCTTCGGCTTTCCACTGCTGGGTTTGCTTGGATATTCGATTGCCGGCCTGCTCGGTCTCTGGCTTGCGGTGGGCATTCTGCGTTCTGGCAGGCTGTAATTTTGCCGGCGCTATATTGTGTGGTTACAAAAACACACCCGTTGCAACAAAAAGACTCTTCCACACCGCCTCCCCTGGGGAAGACCAAATAAATAGACAACGATATCAGCACCTTAACACAACCCTAACATTGGCAAGACAATTGCATAACATAGGTGTGTTGAACAAACTGAAACACAAGGATTCGCCTCATGATTATGATTTGCCAGACAACAATTGCCCGCCCGACTGCCATATCCGGCATCGGCCTGCACACCGGGCAACGTATCAACATGACCTTGCGCCCTGCAGACGCTGGCGTTGGCATTGTTTTTCATCGCCAGATGGGTGACCGCAAGGTCTCCATCGAGGCGACATCTGCCAACGTCGTCGATACTCGTCTGGCGACGGTGATTGCCAATGGAGACGCTCGTGTTTCGACCGTTGAGCACCTGTTGGCAGCGCTCGCCGCATACGGTGTGGATAACCTGCATATCGACATTGACGGCCCGGAAGTACCGATTATGGACGGCAGTTCCGCGCCTTTTGTTTCGGTCATCGAAGAAGCCGGCCTGACCCGGCACACCACGAGCCGTAAAATTCTGGCCATCCGCAAGCCGGTCTCCGTGATTGACGGTGAAAAACGCGTCAGCATTATTCCATCACGTTTCTTCCGCATCACCTTTGACATCGCTTTCCAGCATCCATGCATTGCCTTGCAGAAGCGCTCGATCAAGGTCACGCCGTCAGGTTTCCGCAAAGATTTGGCGCCGGCGCGCACGTTCGGCTTCCTCAAGGATGTCGAAATGCTCAAGGCTGCCGGACTCGCACGGGGCGGTTCCCTGGAGAATGCCATCGTCGTTGATGATGAAAAAATCCTCAATCCGGAAGGCCTGCGTTTTCAGGATGAATTTGTCCGCCACAAGATCCTCGATGCCATCGGCGACTTGAGCCTGGTCGGTTATCCGATCCTCGGCCATGTCCGCGCCTTCAAGGCCGGTCATGACGTGAATCACCAACTGGTAGAGAAGATTCTAGACACCCCTGACAGCTGGCAGCTTCTCGAGTTCAGCGAAGACGACGTGAAGGCAGCTCTGCAGATGGCTCCGGCATTCGCCACCGATCTGGCGTTTTCCAAGGCCTGATACGGAGAGAACAATGACTGACAAGGCAGCCGATTCGGCTGCCTTTTTTGTTTGTACAATCCGATGACGTTCAACCCCTGGTTTCCGGCACATCCGGGCATTCTTTACGCGGACCCGGTTTGACAAACTTGGCTGCACGCGTGTCCACCAGTTGTGGCTTGCAATAGTGTCCATTTTACGCTTAAATTACGCAACGATAGACATACTCATGCCGACCACAAAACCAGTCAAGACATCAGGTGCTCAGAACACCGAATTCCGCAAACGCCGTCGCGAATGGTTAATCGTCGCCGGCATCGTCGGACTGGTCGCATTGTCACTGCGCTACCAGGGTCAGCTTTTCGAGCTGACCTCGGAAATCCCCCTCACCGGAAACATCCTGGTTCTCGCCCTGATCAACCTGAACATCCTGTTGATCATCCTCTGCCTGTTCCTGGTCATGCGGAACATATTCAAGCTTTTGCTGGAACGAAGGCGCGGGATACCCGGGGCAAAGCTGCGCAGCAAGCTGGTCCTGTCGTTCATTGCCCTGTCATTGATCCCGACCATGCTGCTTTTTTTCGTTTCAGCAGGGTTTATTACCAATTCAATAGAAAACTGGTTCAACAACCAGATCGAGGAATCACTCAAGGAATCCCTTGAGGTCGCACAAACTTACTACAAGAACTCTGCCAGCAATGCGCTCTACTATGCCGACCAGATTTCCCAGGCCATCAAGAATGAGAAGCTGCTCAACGAGGACAATCTTCCGCTCCTGGTCGAACACATTCACCAGAAGCAGAAGGAGTACAACCTCGGCATTGTCGAGGTCTTTTCATCAACCCTCGAGGAACTGGTCCGGGCTGTCAACCCACAGGTTCCCGCTGCGGAGTTTACCGATCCGGGCTCCGACAGCATCCGTGAGGCTCTGCAGGGTAATCGCTTCACGCGTATCAGCCCGATCGGTCGGGCTGACCTGATCAGGGGGATTGTCCCGGTATATTCCAACTGGAACCCCGATGACGTGGTCGGAGTTGTGGTCGTCAACTACTATGTCCCCTATTCGCTGGTCAATAAGATGAAAGAGATCAGCAGTTCCTTCGAGCAGTACAAATCTACCAAACTTCTTAAAGGAAAGATCCAGAAAGGCTACGTCCTCTTTCTGCTGCTGATTGCATTAGTTATCATCTTTCTATCGACATGGGCCGGCTTCCACCTGGCTCGCGGCATCACGGAGCCGATACAGGATCTGGCCGTGGCAACCAATCGTGTCGCCTCAGGTGACCTGGACGTAACTCTTGAGAGCCACAGCAATGATGAAGTCGGCTCCCTGGTAGAAGCTTTCAACACGATGACAGCGGACCTGCGCAAGAGCCAGGAGACCATCCGGATGGCCAACCGTGAGTTGCAGTCATCAAACCTCGAACTCGAACAGCGACGGCGATACATGGAAATTGTTCTCGCCAACGTCACGGCCGGAGTCGTTTCCATCGACAGTCGCGGTCAAATCACCACGATCAACAAGTCTGCTGAACAATTGCTCGGACTGAAGACACCGAAGATTATCGGCCGCAATTTCCGTGATATTGTCACTCCGGATTACCTGCCAATGATCAAGGGGATACTCAAGGAACTGGTCAGTTCCGGCAAAGACTCTATCCGCAAACAGATTACCCTGCCAACGGGCGGTAACAAGGTTGTTTTGCTGGTGAACGTGACAACCCTTAAGGACGAAAACAACGAGTTCATGGGCACTGTCGTGGTCTTCGACGACCTGACGCAGCTGCTCAAGGCACAGCGGATGGCAGCATGGCGAGAGGTCGCGCGTCGCATCGCTCACGAAATCAAGAACCCGCTTGACCCCGATTCAACTCTCGGCACAACGACTGCGCAGACGCTACCTCGACAAGTTTGACGCTGAGGATTCGGTCTTTGATGAGTGCACCGGAATGATCATAAAACAAGTTGATGACTTGAAAAACCTGGTCAATGAATTCTCCAGTTTCGCTCGTATGCCTGCCAGCAATCCGAGTCCGAACAACCTGAATGATGTTGTCAGCCAGGCTCTCGTGCTGTTCCAGGAAGGGCATAAGGAAATCAACTTCCAGCTGAAGCTGGACACGGAAGTGCCGATCTTTAACATTGACCACGAACAGATCAGGCGGGTTGTTATCAACCTGTTGGACAACGCCGTGGCCGCGGTTGATGGCAACGGCGTAATCGGCATAGAGACTTCTTTCAACTCAGCCTTACAAATCGTCACACTGAAGATTAGCGATAACGGCTGCGGCATCCCGGCGGAAGACAAACCACGGCTATTCGAACCTTATT
>CAVRQQ010000007.1:0-32500 GCA_963723355.1 uncultured delta proteobacterium | reverse complement strand
TCCGTTGCCTTTTATCGTACGGCGCAGTTCACCTTTGGACGGGAAAGCCGCTGTTTCAGTGGCAAGCAGTTCTACGACCGGCACACCGGCATCGAGTTTGGCGCGGTCGACTTCATAGGTCGGCACACCTTCAAACACCGAAAGGAAGGTCTCCTTATCCAGCTTTGCCAGGCTTTCGGTCGTGGCTTTTCCAAAAAGAATCTCTGAGGCTTCCACGGCCTTGTTGTATTCGTCTTCATCATGGACCATGCAGGTGACCTCTTTTGCCAGGCGTTTCTGCAACGGTCGCAGGTGCGGTGCAGCGTGCTGCTCTTTGACCAGTGCCGCCACTTCTTCCTGACTTAAGAGCGTGAAGATTTTAATGTACTTCTCGGCATCGGCATCAGAGACATTGAGCCAGAACTGGTAGAACTTGTACGGTGTGGTCAGTTTCGGATCGAGCCAGACGTTGCCGCTTTCGGTTTTGCCGAACTTACCGCCGTCCGCCTTGGTGATGAGCGGACAGGTCAGGGCAAAGGCTTCACCGCCTTCCTTGCGACGGATCAGCTCCGTCCCTGTCGTGATGTTCCCCCATTGGTCGGAGCCGCCCATCTGCAACTTGCAGTTCTTCTCACGGTAGAGGTGCAAAAAATCGGTCCCCTGAACCAGCTGATAGGAAAATTCGGTGAACGACAGGCCCATCTTGGCTTCTTCGCCCAGACGTTTTTTGACGCTGTCCTTGGCCATCATGTAATTGACCGTAATATGCTTGCCGATGTCGCGGATAAAATCGAGGAAACTGAAATCTTTCATCCAGTCGTAATTATTGACCAGCTCGGCGGCATTGGCGGCATCCGATGCAAAATCGAGAAACTTCGCCAACTGTTTTTTCAAACAGGCCTCGTTATGACGCAGGGTCTGCTCGTCGAGCAGGTTACGCTCCACCGACTTCCCCGACGGATCGCCGATCATCCCTGTTGCCCCGCCGACCAGCGCGATCGGCTTGTGGCCGGCGATCTGGAAATGCTTGAGCATCATCACGCTGACCAGGTGGCCGATATGCAGAGAATCAGCAGTCGGGTCGATCCCAACGTAGGCTGAGGTCATTTCCTTTTGAAGTTGTTCTTCCGTCCCGGGCGTGATGTCGTGGATCATGCCGCGCCAGGTCAATTCTTCGACAAAATTCATTTTCAATACCAACTGATTCAGTGTGTTTGGTTTATATCTTTACCTTGGCTTCAGCCGCAGGCAGGTAAACGCCTCAGTGGCCCAGCTCCATGACTCGCTCTATGCCAGTCGCCTTACCGGTCGACTCGTCAATCGAGACGACCACCCCGCAAAGCACAGGATCCTTCTTGGCAATTTCATAGCGAACCGGCATCTGGGTCAAAAACCGCTGGATCGACAGTTCCTTGCGGATGCCGATTACCGAATCGCGCGCGCCGGTCATGCCGGCATCACTGATGAAAGCAGTCCCTCCCGGCATCACTCTCTCATCGGCGGTCTGAACATGGGTATGGGTGCCGACAACCGCGCTGACCCGACCGTCGAGGTAGGCACCCAGAGCGCCTTTTTCACTGGTGGCCTCAGCGTGGAAATCAACCATGATAATTTTCTGGCTCTCCCCGAGCCCTTCGAGCAACTCATCCGCTTTGCGGAACGGGCAGTCCAGCCCGCCCATGAAAACACGGCCCTCAAGGTTGATCACGGCAACGGGCAAACCTGCCGCCGTGTGGAACACCCCGACACCGTGACCGGGCACTCCCGGGGGATAATTCGCCGGACGCAGCAGGGCCGGCTCCTGGTCCAGGCAGACAAGTCCGTCCCGCTTGTCCCAGACATGGTTACCGGTCGTCATGACATCGATACCGACATCGAACAGTTCCGAGACGACATCCGGGGTCAGACCGAAACCGGCAGCAGCATTTTCAACATTGGCAACCACCAGGTCAATCATATGCTGATCGATCAGGCGAGGTAGCGCATCACGCACCAGCTGGCGACCGGGACGGCCGATAATATCACCGATAAAGAGGATATTCAAAACAACTCCAAACTGCTGTGTTGAGTGGGAGCGAATGAGATGGCGAAATAGGGAGTTGGCATAACCAACTCCCCACTTACTCTCCGCCTATCTCACTTTATTTCTATTTCGCGTAATCAGTCGCCCGCGTCTCACGGATAACATTGACCCGGATCTGCCCCGGGTAGGTCATCTCGGTTTCGATCTTGCGGGCGATATCCTTTGCCATGACATGCGACTGGTCATCGGAGACAACCTCGCTGGAAACCATGACACGGATTTCACGGCCGGCCTGAATCGCGAAACAGGAGGTCACACCATTAAATGATGTGCCGATCCTTTCGAGATCCTCCAGTCGCTTGACGTAGGTTTCGAGCATTTCGCGCCGTGCACCCGGGCGTGCACCCGACAAGGCGTCAGCCGCCTGCACGAGGACCGCCAGAATGGTTTCCGGCTTCTCCTCCTCATGGTGAGCAGCAATGGCATGGACAATCTCAGATGGCTCGCCGTATTTTCTCGCCAGGTCGGCACCGATCAAGGCATGTGACCCTTCTACTTCGTGGTCAACTGCCTTGCCGATATCGTGCAGCAGTCCGGCACGCTTGGCCTGCTTGACATCGAGACCAAGCTCGGCGGCCATGATGCCGCAGAGGAATGCAACTTCTATGGAGTGATGCAGGACATTCTGCCCGTAAGAGGTGCGGTAGCGCAGACGACCGATAACCTTGACAATTTCCGGATGGATACCATGCACACCGACATCGAAGGTGGCCTGCTCGCCGGCCTCACGGATCGCGCCGTCGACTTCCTGCTCGGCCTTCTTGACCACTTCCTCGATCCTGGCCGGATGGATTCGACCGTCAGCGATCAATTTCTCAAGCGCAAGGCGGGCGACTTCCCGGCGCACCGGATTGAAACCTGAGATAATCACCGCCTCCGGGGTATCATCAATGATCAGGTCAATCCCGGTTGCGGCCTCGATGGCCCTGATGTTGCGCCCTTCACGTCCGATAATCCGCCCCTTCATCTCATCGCTGGGGAGCGCCACGGAATTGATGGTTTTCTCGGCAACATAGTCACCGGCAAACCGCTGGATCGCCAGCGACAGGATCTTCTTCGCTTTCTTGTCGGCAACTTCCTTGGCCTCGTCCTCGATCTGCCTGATACGCTTGGCAGCATCGTGACGCGCCTCACTCTCCATGGCCGCCATCAGTTGCTGCTTTGCCTCTTCCGTGGTAATCCCCGAGAGGTTCTCCAGCTTGATGCGCTGCTCCGCGACCAGTGCTTCAGCTTCTTCGGTCTTCTGCTGCAGGTTGCGATCGCGATCCTGCAGGGACTGCTCACGACGGGACAGGTCTTGCTCTTTCTCATCGACCTGGGAAACCTTGCGGTCGAGGTTCTCTTCTTTCTGCACCAGGCGCTTCTCCTGGGCCTGAAGCTCCCTGCGGGCTTCCCGTACTTCGTCCTCCCAGGCAGCTTTCGCCTTGAAAACAACATCCTTGGACTGGATGTCAGCTTCCTTGGTGATTGTCTCCGCTTCTTTCTTGGCGCTTTCGACGATCTGCGCAGCCTCACGTTCGGCGTTCGCGAACTTCGATCCGGACGCCTTGGCACGCATGATCGCGCCGATGAATCCGCCGACGATCAAGCCGGCAAAGGTCAGTAATAAAGTCAGTTCTATCTTCAAAGCCGTCACCTCCTTATTGGCATTATTTTTTGCTGTAACACCCGGACTTCAGCTAAGTCAGCAGGTGGTAAAGTTCAAGGTTTCCTGTTCTGTCATGAGTACGGACAAAGCCCGGTCATGTTCTTCCACAATCGGTAGAGCATCGACAACCTGAAAGGTGTACGCAAAACCGACCTTCTTGCAATCGGTACGGCATTCATGCAGTGCCCTGTCATAATAGCCCCGGCCGTAACCAAGTCGGTGCCCAGCACGGTCAAACACGACCCCCGGGACAACAACCAGATCCAACGTGGCCAGAGGCACCCGATTATCTCCCGCCGGCTCGGAAACGCCGAAAGAGCCAGGAACCAGATCATCAAGAGCAGTGATCTCGATGAATTCGAGGTTCTCACCGGCGACGCGGGGATAAGCAACTCTTTTGCCGGACTCCAGCGCACAACTGGCGACCACATCTGTCAGCACCTCGTTGTGAATGGCGCTGTACAAGGCCAGAAATTTCACATCGGCAAACAACACCGACTGGAGAAATTTCGTCTGAATCTGCTCACTAAGCTTGTCACGCCGGGCTTGCGAAAGCGACTTGCGTTCAGCCAGAAACTGTGCCCTGATTGATCGTTTTGGCATGAGCAGAGACCCCGTGACTCGAGACCTCCGGACGGTAGGATGGATAGATCAGATAGAAGGTAGGATATACGGCACAAACTGCCGCATCAGATTATACCTGCCGAGCGCTCCCCGTACAGCCTTACAGCGGTCCGCTTAGATCGCAGGCTGGACTGTTCATAATATTCTGGAGTTCCTGGTTTCATAATTTTGATGCGCATTCTGCGTCGTCTTTTCTAAACGCCCTATTGCGGGCGACAATACCGTCAGCTAATCTATCTTCAAATCCCCGTACGGAGATACTTTGTTAATTCTGCTGCGCCGCTTGATTCGGACCATACCGAACACTTGTCAACCCAGGGCAGCTTCGATCTTCTCAATCAACCGGCTCAAGCGCCGCGACTCATCCGCTCCGCCAGAAGCGCTCGAGGCTTGAGGGCCTTCCAGGTGCGCGGCCGAAACGTTGAGCAGAGCCAGAATCGCGGCCTGAAGCGAATCGACCGTACGACCGCTGCTGGTTACCAGGCTGATCTGATCCTCAACAAACCTGGCAACCCGGTGGACCTGCTCTGGAGGAGCGTCACTCCTGAGGTTGAACTGTTGTCCCAGAATGGAAACCTGGACGCTCTGCTTCATCAACTTTTCCCTTCCAGACGCTCCAGTTTGTCGAGCAGTCTGTCCAGTTCATTGCTGACCCGGCTACGGTCCTGAACCAGGCGATCACATTCCCCGGTGAGAGTCCTGTTACGCTCCTGTAACTCGACACGCTCAGCCAGCAACCGCTCCACAAGTTCTTCCAGCCGCGCAATCGCTTCCAAAGACACGTTCAACTCCCCCTTCTTATTACTTTTCAGACTAGGTCAAAGATCGCAAAAAGTCAAGCGATCTCAATTGTTAGCAAACAGTGCCGCAACAAATTCATCGGCACTGAAGGGCCGCAGGTCTGCAACACCTTCCCCGACACCTATCAGACGTACCGGCAGATCGAGTTGCGAGCTGATCGCGACGACGATACCGCCTTTGGCAGTGCCATCGAGCTTGGTCAGGGCGATCCCGGAGACTTCGACCGCCTCCCGGAACATTTTTGCCTGGATCAACGCATTCTGACCGGTTGTCGCATCAAGGACCAACAGGGTTTCATGAGGTGCGCCGGGGACTTCACGATCAACAACCCGACGAATCTTTTTCAGCTCTTCCATGAGGTTGACCTTGGTATGCAGACGGCCGGCCGTATCAAGGATCAGAACATCGGCTTTGCGGGCGACAGCCGCCTTGACCGCATCGAAAGCCACGGCGCCGGGATCGGACCCTTCCTTGTGGCGGATCACTTCCGATCCGGAGCGGGTCCCCCACACTTCGAGCTGCTCGGCCGCTGCCGCGCGGAAGGTATCTCCTGCACCGAGCACGACTTTCTTGCCCTGGTCTGCAAATTGTTTTGCCAATTTACCGATCGTCGTCGTCTTGCCGACACCGTTGACGCCAACCACCATGATGACCAGTGGGCCACTTTCCGGCGTTGGCCAATCCGGCCCGACATCTTTCAGACGAGCGCGGACCTCTTCTGCCAGGATCTCACGCAGCTGGCCGGGATCATGCTGGTCGACGTCCTTCAGGCGTTCGGTCAGCGCCCGCACCAGCTCCTGGGTTGCCTGCATGCCGAAGTCGGCCGTGATCAGAATTTCTTCCAGCTCTTCGAGAAATTCCTCATCCAGACGGGGGTGAGTACCAAGCAAAGCATCAACCCGGCCGACCAGGGAAGCACGGGTTTTGTCCAACCCGGCACGCATGCGCTGGAACAGGTTGACCGGCTCTTCTACAGCGGGCTCCTGTTTGGCCGGGGGCGCCTCATGTGCTGCTGTCGCTTCATCGACAGCGGGCAGTTCCGTTTCCTCAATGGGAGGCGCAACGTCTTCAGGCGCCGGGGCTTCGACCTGCCCGTCGGCCTCTTCACCGGCAACAGGTGAGCGCAGGTTGCGCCTCAACAACGCGATGACGACCAGTAGCGACAGCAGCGTCAGTGCAAGGTAAATCAACGCCAGGGCGGCCATGGGCCCATGTTCGGCTGGCACTCCGACACTGACGAGAAAATCGGCGATCTTATTCAACCAGACTTCTAATTCCATGATCAGTCCTAGAAAAGCGATAAGGCTGTAAGGCTGCAAAGGTTAAACCCATAGCCTTACAACCCTAAAGCCTTACAGTTGGGTTTTAAACAATCTCCTTGTGCAAGGCCAGGATACAACGCCGGGCCTCCAGCAGAGCACGTCCCAGCATATCCGACCGGTCCAGGATCAGGACCAGATAGTATTCTTTGGTCACGGGGAGAATCAGGGTTTGCGTCTGCCGGGTGGTAACGACGATCTCCCGCAGGTCATCATCACCCAACCGGTCGACCACCTCGCGCATATTGTGCAGAATAACGCCCTTGTGCGCGCCAATCACTTTGAGGTCATAGTCATCCATGATGCCAACCTGGTCGACCGATTCCCCCTCCCAGTCAGCGATAATCGCTCCCTGGGCTCCCGGCACACGTTCAACCAGCGCATTCAGCAAAGCCTTGAATGGCATCCTTACGCGACCTCTTTCATACAGACCGAGACAAGTTTCGACACGCCGGGTTCCTCCATGGTAATGCCGTAAAGGTTGTCGGCGATTTCCATGGTCCGTTTGTTGTGGGTAATGATGATGAACTGCGAGGACTCGGACATGTCCCTGACGATCTCGTTGAAACGTCCGATATTCGCGTCGTCCAGCGGCGCATCGACCTCGTCAAGCAAACAGAAAGGCGCCGGCTTGATGAGGAAGATGGAAAAAATCATGGCGACGGCAGTCAGGGCTTTTTCTCCACCGGAAAGCAGTGTGACGTTCTGCAATTTCTTGCCTGGAGGCTGGGCGACCACCTCGATCCCGGTCTCCAGGAGGTCACTTTCATCGGTCAGGCGCAGCTCAGCCTGACCGCCGTTGAACAGCCGCGGGAAGAGCTCCTGAAACGTAGCATTGACCTGGTCGAAGGTCTCCCGAAAGCGTTTCCGGGTGGTCCGGTTGATTTTGGCGATCGCCGACTGCAGGCCTTCCAGTGATTTCTGCAGGTCTTCCTGCTGTTCGGTCATGAACAGGTAACGCTCCTCGAGCTCCTGGTACTCGTCGATCGCCATCAGGTTGACTTCACCGATTTCATCGATCCGTTTCTGCAGGTAGTCGCGACGCTCCTCAGCTGTGACCTCGTCAAACTCCTCGTCGTACTTCTCCTTGAGATCCGGGTTTGCCAGGTCGATCCGATAGCGATCCTGAAACGCCAACAGCATATGTTCAATCTCCAGTTGCAGCTCACGACTCTGCATCTGTCGCGACGAGAGCTCATCTCGCAAATGACTGTGCCCGGCTGCGAAGCTGCTTGAGCTCCGCCTCTCGTTTTTCAATATCCTGTCGACTTGCTTCAAATCGCTCACGCAAACCGGCAAGGGCCTGCTCCTGTTCGACGCGCTTGTGATAGAGGTCTTCCATCTCCCCCTTGAGCTGTTTGGCCTCATTACGCAAGTTGGCCTGAGTCTCAACCGCCTCGACAGCATCCTGTCTCAGCGTTTCCTGGCGTTGATGCAGTTCCTCGCGCAGATTCAGCAGTCTGTCCAGAGCCGCACGGCTGCCTTCTTCCCGTTCCCGCAAACTCGCCAGATTTACTTTCAGGCCGGTCACTGCCTGACGCGACTCGTTGGTTCGCCCGCGCAGGGTCAGCAACTCGTCCTGCATGCGTGTCACCAAGGCTTCGAGCTCGCGTTTTTCCGCCTCACTGCTCTCGCGCGTCGAGGATGAGGTTTGCAGGGTCCGCTGCAGGGCTTCATGCTCCTCGTGCAGTTGTGCCTCTTCCAGGCTCAGGACTTCGATGCGTTCCTGGAGACGGGTATCCTCCAGCATCAGGCCGTCGAGGTCTTTGCGATTATCCAGAACACGGATTTCCTGCTGATGCAGGTCCTGTTCCGCCTGACGCAGGGCGACATCCGTTGCCACCGACTCTTCGCGCAACCTGTCCCGCTGCTGATTCAGTTTGGCAACCTCTGCATCCAGGGTCTTGACCTGTTTCTGCAGTTCTTTCATCTCTCGCTTTTTGTGCAGCAGCCCCTGGTCGAGGGCCTGGCGACCGCCGCCGGTCACTTCGCCGCGGCAGGTCAACACGTTGCCGTCTTCGGTGACCAGGGTGATGCCAAATGGCAGCTTCTGCCCAAAATAGTTCTTCAGATCAGGGACAAGACAAGCACCGGCAAGCAAGCGGAAAATCGTGTCCTGGAAACCGGAGCGCACCTGCAGGAGCCCCGCGAGAGGGATCCCTCCGGCAATCTCCGGGGCATCGTCGATAGGGCACTCCGGCAGCATGAACGTACAGCGGCCTTCATTGTCACGCAGATATTCAAGGGCATCGACGACATTGTCCAGGTGTTCCGGCAGGAGAGCCTGGACACGTTCACCAAGGACAGCTTCGATCGCCGCTTCGTACTTTGGCGGTACATCCAGAATATCGGCAACCAGCCCCTTCATGTGAGTCTTGTGGCGGTCATCGGACAGGAGAGTCTTGACGCCGCGGGCATAGCCTTCGAGATTGCGTTCCAACTGTTCGAGGGATTCAAGCCGTGAGCGCTGCCGACTGAGTTCTTCCCGGCGCTGCAGAAGCTGATTCTCCGCCTGCTCAAGCTGCCCCTTCAGGCTGACCTGAAGCTCCTGCAACGTCTCACGATGAGTGATCAGATCGCCGCGCTCCTTCTCTATCGACTCCAGGGTGGAGTTGAGAGTGCTGCTGCTGTTGTGCAGATGCTTGAGCTGTTCAGTCACCGCGACCGCTTCATGATGGTTGCGCTCGGTCAGATCAGCAAGGACAGCGATCCGCCGGTCGGCTTCCTCCTGCTGGCTGCTCATCCGGGTCAGATCGGCCATCAGCTGATAGAGCTTCTGACGGGCCTGCTCCAATTGGCTCCCCAGACGATCTTCCTGGTCAGTCAGGTCCAGCAGGGCATCTTCACTCTTCGCAAGTCGTGCCTCTTCCTCGGCAAAGGCCCTGGCGTGCTCTTCGCGGGCCTCGCGCAACGCGGCCTCTTCTTCATCAGTGGTTTTCAGACGACGGTCGATCGCAGCCAGCTCCGCCTTGATGCGTTCCTGGTGGCGATCGAGTGACTCGACTTCCCGAGCCCCGAATTCGAGGCGACTTTCAATGCGCTGGATATCACCGGTCAGCTGGAACACGCCCTCCTGGCCCCGGGTCGCCTCCTTGTCCCGTTCGTCATGGTGCAGCCGGGCCTGCTCGAGCCCCAGTTCGGCCTGTTCAAGCTGGCGGGTCACGACATCGACCTGCCCGGTCTGCTGGTCTGCAGAGCTGCCGGCCTGTTCAGCCCTGGCCTGCAGCGCCGAATACTGGCGCAGACCGAACTGCAGTTCCAGCCCGCGCAGTTCTTCGCGGAACTCGCGAAAGCGCTTGGCGCGCTGGGCCTGTCGCTTGAGGCTGTTCATCTGGCGGCGGACTTCGCTGATAATGTCACTGAGGCGCAGCAGGTTCTGACGGGTCGCTTCGATCTTGCGCAATGCGGTCTTCTTGCGGGCTTTGAACTTGGTAACCCCGGCGGCCTCCTCGATCAGTGAACGGCGATCTTCGGGCTTGGCATTGATAATCATGCCGATCTTGCCCTGCTCGATAATCGAGTAGGCGCGCGTACCAACACCGGTGTCCATGAAAAGTTCGGTAATATCGAGCAACCGACAGGGGGTCCTGTTCAGCAGGTATTCACTCTCGCCATTGCGGTAGAGTCGCCTGGTTACCTGAATTTCGGCATACTCACGGAACGCGGCCGGAGCCAGCCCGGATGTGTTGTCCATGATCAGGTTGACCTCGGCCATCCCGAGGGGCTTGCGGTTTTCACTGCCGCCGAAGATGACATCTTCCATCAACCTGCCGCGCAGGTTGCGGGCACTCTGTTCGCCCATCACCCAGCGGATGGCATCAACGACATTACTCTTGCCGCAGCCGTTGGGACCGACAATCGAGGTTATGCCATCGTCGAAATCGAGGGATGTCCGCTCGACAAACGATTTAAACCCTGTAATTTCAATACGTTTTATTTTCATTGGGATCGCTGCAGAGACCATGGCAAAACGCCCCTGATACTCTGCTTAAGTAGCCGGTGATGTTAGCAAGCTATGACAACGCTGTAAAGCAGATTTAATGTCTCGAAGGCTACGGTTTTTCAGTCAATAAGGTTGCCCTTAAAGGTTCCTGCCGTTATCTTGTTGTTACGATTATGACTGCGTGGAAAATCAACATCATAGAGGCGGGACTCCCTCTGCCTGATGCGATCACCTTGAGGGTGCCGTCTGCTCCCATTGGCTTTGTCCGTAAACTATGCAAAAAACAGCGGGTTGTGGTCGGTGATCAGGTCGGCGATATAAGCCGGACAGTTCAATACGGAGAACACATCCTGATAAAATCATCCGAGCGCTGGCTTGAGTTATTGGAACGCTCACCGGTTCAACCTGCCGAGATTCTCTACGAAGACACGGAATGCCTGGTCATCAACAAACCGTCAGGGCTGGCTGTGCACCATGCCCACGGGCACGACGATGACCTGAAATCCCGGTTACAGAATTTTCTGCAACTGCGCAGGGAGAGATTTCAGCTGGCACCGATCCATCGGCTTGATGCGGGCACCTCCGGAGCCATACTGTTTGGTAAAGGAAAAAAGGCCACCGGCCAGCTTGGCCAGGAGCTGATGGCAGGAGGAATCAGCAAACGATACCTGGCGCTTGTACAGGGTGTTGTCGACGAGGCTGGCGAGTTGACCACCCCGGTCCTCGCAAAGGGGCGCATGAAAGCCGCACTGACCAGATTCCGGCCAATAGACAACAACGGTTGGACGACACTCCTTGAGCTCGAACTGGTCACCGGTCGGCGGCACCAGATCCGCAAGCAGTTGTCAGAGGCTGGCTGGCCGATCATCGGTGACCGCCGTTATCATCAAAGATCCACAGTGGCCGCTGGGCGGCTCTTGTTGCATTGCCGCTTTCTGGCCTATCGAAACCCGGTCAGTGGCCGCAGGATTGAAGTCGTCAGCCCCCTGCCAGAAGACTTTATCGCAGAACTTTCGAGGCTTGGCTTGCCCACTCGTGACCTCTCGGTATTGATTCGACAAAATACTGCCACATGACTGTAAATACAGGTATAATGTCTTGCGAGACAGAGGCCTTCAACCCTAAACGAATGGCACACTACTCCCACCATGCCAGTAGCTGACCAACAACAAAGGACAGCCCTGCACAGACGCGCCGCGCTCAAGACAGCTGCCTTATATGCAGTTGTCGCCTGCCTTTGGATCTACTTATCCGACATGTTCCTGGAGCTGTTCATCCAGGATCCGCGTCAGCTGACCCAGGCACAAACCATCAAGGGCGCACTGTACGTCATCGTGACGTCAGCTCTTCTTTACCTGTACCTCGGCCATTGTCTGCAATCCCTGCGCAAGCAAGAGGATCGGTTGAAAGAAGAGCAGGAACGTATCCAGCAGGAGGTCGCGGAACGTTTCCAGCAGCTCAATACCCTGTTCAACTCGATGAATGCAGTCGTTTATGTCGCCGACCTGGAAACCTACGAGCTGTTGTATGTCAACAAGTGTGCTATTGAGCATTTCGGCTCGAGCTGGCAGGGACGCAAATGTTTTCACTATCTCCAGTCGGGCATAGAGGAGCCTTGTGCCTTTTGCACAAACCCTCAACTTCTTACCAACGGTGAACCCGGCGATACGGTCACATGGGAATTTAAAAACCTGAAGAACCAGCGCTGGTATGAATGTTTTGACAAGGCCATCCTCTGGACCAACGGCAGGCTTGCACGCCTGGAAATTGCTTTCGATATCACGGAGCGCAAGGAGCTCGAAAGGATCAAGGACGAGCTGCTCTCTTCCATAAGTCATGAAATGCGAACCCCGCTGACAGCAATCAGTGGATTTGCCGAACTGCTGCTGAACGAACAAGAGCTGCCGCAGCACCACCGCAAGCACCTCGAAATCGTCCTCCGCGAAGCAGAAAAACTGTCCGAGTTGATCAACAGATTCCTCGATGCACGGCGGCTGAAAATTAACCGGTCACGGATCAATTACCGGGATCTTGTTGTTGCTGAGCTGCTGGAGAAAGCGCTGCAGGGCACCCGGGACTGTAAAGCGAAGCACGACATCCGCATTGACTGCCAGGCTGATGTCATGGTGTTCGGCAACAGCAAGGAGCTCATCCAGGTTTTCTCGCAATTGCTCGACAATGCCTGCCGCTACTCTCCCGAAGGGGGCGAGATCGTTGTCCGGGCAGAGACCGTTGCCGACGAAACCATTGTCTGTTTTTCTGACCTGGGCCTCGGCATCCCGCATCACGAACTGGGCAATATTTTTCAGCCCTTCCACCGCTTGGATACTGGCAACAGCCGCCGTACGGGCGGCGTCGGCCTCGGTCTGAGTGTGGCAAATGAAATCATTTCTTTGCATGGCGGCGAGATCCGTGTCGAAAGCACTCCGGGCAAAGGCAGCACATTCAAGATTATATTACCTTTGCCAAACCGGAGGGCAACAGACCCTGACATCGAAAGTACCGGACCAGGCCAAACATGACCAACAATTCGCCGAAATCCTCATCCACCAGACGTCGCCGGGTGCTCTCCGGCCTACTGGTCATTTTCGTCCTGGCCGGGTCATGGGTTGCTTATTTCCTGGCCAACTTTGACCTTAACGATTACCGGAAATATCTGGAAGGGGAGCTTTCCAGCCTGCTTTCCCTTCCTGCCAGGATCGACAGCATCCACTACAACTTTCATGAAACCAATCTTGCTCTGCACTTGAACGGTCTGCAGCTTGGCGACGAAAAATCGCTGGTGCAAATCAACGCTCCGGACACCATGATTGATCTGCAATGGCGGGGGCTGTTCGTGCAGGAATTCAGATTCATCAGGATCAGCCTGACCCAACCGGAAATATGGGTCAGACGCGCGGCAGAAGAAGATGAGAGTTTTACGAAGCCGCCGACACCCTTGATAGACGGCGAGTCGATCCTCTACAACACCAGTATCGGGGCCTTCGATATTGTCGACGGCACAGTACACATCGACGCGCCGGATTCAGCACCGGCACAAGCAGAAGTGCTGATTACCGGGCTCCGGGGCGAACTGACTGAAATCCGCTTGAACCAACTCTCCAGAATTGTCCTCGATGGGGAAATGCAACTTCCCGGGCAGAGCGTTCCCAGTTCCTGGCGATTACTCGGCGGCGCCTCTTTGAATCTGCATGACAGCAAAGGCTTGACCGCCGAAACCGACCTGCTCCTGGATATCAAGAAGTTGGACCTCAATGCGCTCAACGCGATCTTGACAAGCAAAACCAAAAAGTTTCACCTTGCCGGCCGCTGTGACCTGAAGCTGCGAATCGAAGGGCCCCTTCGGGAGGCTATCGATTTTCAGATCGGATTGTCGTCGGACAGGGTCGAGGTCTTGCCAGACCCTGTCTACACCAGGCCTGTTTCCTTCAGGAACCTTCTTGCCAGCGGCCAACTTCTCACTGATGAAAACCAGTCTGCGATCAGAAACCTGTCGCTTAAAGTCGATGAAGCCCTGCTAGCCGGAGAAATCGAATGGGCCGCACCACAACAGCCTTTTTCTGTAAGGATTGCCCTCGCCAACAGCCGCCTGACCGTACCACAGATCAAGCAATGGTTTCCCGATATTCATGAATCATGGAGTACCATCCGAAAGCATCTCCAGAGCCGTGGACAGGTACAATTCGAAACCGTCGAAATACATATCCTTGAAGGCAAGGACACTCGCAAGAACTGGCAGCTGGACAGGCTGAAAGGTGAAGTGCAATCTATCGCATGGCAGTTTGAAGGATCTCCGGAGCTTGAGATCAGGTCACTGCCTTTCGATCTGGAAGATGGCCGCTGGCGGATCAGTGACGGTCTTTTGCATATGGGCTCTCTGGATATCGCTGCTGGCGGTCATGGTGAATACGGCAAAAACGGCTTCACGGTCGCATCTCTCGACTTTAATGGAGAGGCATTGCCCGAGCGTCTGCTCAGCGACTGGTATATACCGCAAGGGGCGTTGACAACCGAAGGGAAAGCGGCAGTCAGCGGACACCTGCAAGGGACCTACAAGCAACTGGCCATAGACCTGCAGGCAGATTTGTCACATCTCTACCTGAATCACCCGGCCGGGCTGAAATTGGCTCCCGACCAGCAAGACAAACTGAACATCCACGCAACGCTCTCCCCGGGAAAGATCACTCTGGACCACGGGTCGATCAAATGGTCGGCAGCAAAAGGGCATATTACCGGAAGCTACCTCACCGGAGATCCGAACAGTCTTGCCCTTGATGCGTTACTGACGATCGACGACCTGACCAGATTGGCAGAAGCGCTGCCGCTGCTCGACAAACTGCAGCTACATGGGCAGGCTGATCTCAGCATTTCGCAGCGCGGCAGGCGCGATGTGAACCGGCCGACAATGTCCCTGACACTGCGCGATGCCGGCCTCAGGGCGACCAGGCATATTGCAGACCTCAAACTGATCAACGGCCGCATAAACGTGACACCCGGACGGACTGGACACGGAAAACCTGCGTGTCCATCTCGGCGAATCGCCAATGACAGTCAAGGCCGTGCTTGCCGACTTCACCGACCCGCGCCTGTCCCTGGATGTCAAGGGACCGACCGTGAGGGCGCAAGACGTCGTTTTCTACTCGGATAAAGCCCTGCTGCGTGACGTCAACGGCCATCTGGAGATCGACAGAGATGGCCTGCTGTTTGCGCCGGTTGACGTGCGTCTGGACGGCGGGACACGCGCCTCGGTGAACGGCACGATCGGCTTCAAGCCGCCTTATCCAGTCAAGCTGGACATCACGTCAGACTTCGCCCTGATCAGTGAAGTGATCAATCTCTGGTCCAACCGGTCGACAGCAAAGCAGAAATCCGCAGAGACGGACAGCTCCGTATCCACAACCCCCAGGCCGCAGCCCGAGATAAGGATCACTGCCCACATCAAGGAAGGGGATCTTTATGGCATGGCGTTTCACGACGCCTCCGGCGTTATCGTTCCAACCCGGGGCCGCCTGGTTATCCATCCGCTCGACTTTTCAGTTGGTGAGGGGTATTGCAATGCACAGGTCCTGACAGACTTCGTCAAAGGTGGGCCTTCCCATTTAAGGATTTCCGGGCACGCAGAAGACGTCGATGCCCTGGAAGTCTACCGGGAACTGTTGAATCAGGAGAATATCGTACGTGGCGCGTTGCGCGGCGACTTTTACCTGACCGGCGATATCGGCAGCAACTTCCTCCCCTCTTCCTTCGGCAGATTCAGCATTCAGATCAGGGATGGCGTGCTCCACGAGTTTCCTGTTCTGAGCAAGGTATTCTCTCTGCTGAACGTGTCCCAGATCTTTGCCCTGCAGTTGCCGGACATGGATTTGGAGGGAATGCCCTACGAAAGCCTGACAGCGAATTTTCAACTGGACAATGGAATACTCAAAAGCGAAGACCTGACGATTCGCAGCGAAGCAATGAACCAGTCCTATACCGGTCAGGTTGACCTGGTAAGCAAGGAGATCGACACGGCCATGGCGATTCATCCTCTCGGCACGGTCGACAAGATCGTTTCCAAGGTCCCGGTGGCCGGCTGGCTGTTGACCGGTGAAGACAAGGCACTGTTGTCAGCACACTTCCGTGTCAGCGGCAAGATCGGCGACGTATCGGTCATGATCATGCCACTGGACACGCTCACAGAACCGACGATTGGACTGCTCAGGCGGGCTCTTGGCCTGCCTTTCAAGCTCATAGAAGATCCCCAGATCCTCTGGGGCGGAGACTCGGATAAGGAATAACAGAAATGGATAAATGCACAGGGTTAAGCCAAGGTTTAGAAAATTTTTTTCCTAAAGAAATATAGAGCATTAAGAAAAACAGATAGGCTCGGTACAGACCAGGGCCAGGGTCACTCCAATTAAAGTATGCGCAGCTCCGGCATGCTGAAAGATCTTTTAAGAATTTAAGCCAGTTGTACCCCCTGGACTTCCTTGTTTCACGAAAGCCTCTAAAATCATTATTAAAATCTATCCAATACTTGTGAACCAGGGCAGAAATAAATCGATCTCAGGGTCTTCCCTTGTCGCCATCTCTTGGTAACTAAGTGCGGGTAAATTTAAACACAATCGGCTAAGTGCCCATTGAAGAGAAAGGACGTGCATTGAATCAACGAGAATAATTCCCCAGTCGTTCTATCTCTCAACCGTTCGACTCCAAATATCCCATGAAAATTTAAATCACTTAATAATTTAAGTGTGTTGTTATATATTTGCTGTTCAAGCTCAGGTTCATTGGTAATTGGAATTTCGCCATAACTGGTAACCCCAAAATTTGGAGTATATTGTCTAATTCGCACATGGGTTGCAAGGACTTTACATTCTCCATTTTTGTTACACATACCGTACGAATCAAATATATTACCATCCCCTCCTTGGATCAAAGATGAATTATTAATCCCCTGAAACTATCTTTTTCACCAAATTCTAATAATTCATCTGTGGACTGAAATATTATATTTTTAAAATCAAAAGCACAATTTTTGTTTCCAACATAGAACGGCTTAACTAAATATGGTGGAGATATGCTTTTATCCACTCCTTTGTTTCGGTTAAAGTGGGCTCAATAATCGTCGGCGGCGTGTTTATATGACCCTTGGATGCTATGTTATATAAGCCGTCTTTACTGATAATTGATGTGAGCTCTGAATGACTGGTTCTCGATGTCAAGAGGTGGTCATCTAGTTTGTCTTGATTTCTGCTAGAAAGAGAGCAGTGATATCGCTAGTTGGTATGACGACAGGTTTTCGAGAAGAGTGTGCGGGAGATCAATTAACAGTCGCAGGAGATCATCATCACTTTCAGAAAAATCTACTGTTGATCTTCCCGAGACGGGAGTGTTTTGTTTCGGCGCATCATGCCCGGCATTAACTGAACACCATAGACATCGATACCCAATTTAGCCAAACAACGTATAGTTGCAAGCCCGGTAACTGAAAATGAAGAACAACAGCCAGGGAGAAGTCTTTTCAAAAGCATATTTATTAAATTGAAGCACTCAACGTGATAGGAAATCACTTTAACAATACGTAGAGCAGATTCTAACAGATACCAGTTTGGGCTGTGTCTGTCCGATCAGGTTCAGCTCAGTTTACGCCCAGTCTTAAATTCTTAAAGGAATAGAGAAGAAGTTCAGTTACAACCAACTCTTAAGAGTGCGGGTTGATTGAGTAACAGGAGCCATAAAAGTCAGGATGCTCTCACCCCGACATGAACAGCGGCAATACCACCGGTCAAGTGATTTCCTTATCCTGCTTGTTCCTTTCAACAACACCTAGTATCTTCCGTAAGCCTTTATTAATGAGGCCGATGGCGACCAAAACCGAGACTCGAAACTAAAAAAAGCAATTAAATATTTAACTTAATTTTTTAAATTTGAAACAAAATACCTAAATTTACCTGATTTTTCAAACGGGATATCTTCAACAACAGTGATGATAATGTTCATTTCAGTTCCTAAATATTTCAGCAATGTTTTTTTCAACTTAGACTCAGAACTAGATTTAAAATTATTATTAGGAATAAGAAAAATTTTTAAACAATTAATACTTTCCTGGTAAGCTCTGAATTTTATAGCATGTTCTTTCAATGTGTAGGCAAGAATGGCATCATAAACTTAGGCGTCCATCTGGGCACCTTATATAATCATCAATTCGTCCTTCTTTAATCTCAATAATTTCATATGGCCTTTGACAATCACATTTTTCATTTAATATCCTTCCAACATCACCATTTTTGTATCTAATAAAAGGTATCGATCGGCTATTTAGTTCAGTTAAAACAATTTGACCTGAACTATCATCACATGGGTTTATATTTCCATGGAAATCGTGGCATAAGATGCATTTTCCCATATTCGCATTCAAACCCAATAATTCCATTTTCACTTGATCCATATTCATTAACAACTTTACATCCGAATATTTCTCTGATTTTTTCTCTTTGTATCCAAACAGAACCTCTCCGTTACAATTGCCAGTCAGTCCCAATAAGCCTTCCATCAAGTTTTTTATTTTCTCAGAAGTAGCAAATTGATATAAAGCATTAGAATAAGAATAAAAATATTCGGCTTGAATCGTATTAATTTATTATAAAATTTAAAACAATTGTCCTCACTCATCTCGAATGCAGAAAGTCTCTTTCTATTCAAAATTAAGTCTTTACAGTATTGTAGAAATTTAGTTTTTGTATTTAAAGCTCGCCCCCATAATCTTGCCTGTTTATCGCCGAAAGAAATATTATGCCATGAATATACACAATACATCATCGCATCCATGTAAGCGGTAGCTTGTTTGTCTTTAGGAAAAACTAGGGGAGCCCCAGTCGTACCGCTTGTCGATCTCCATGCTACCTTAATTTTTTTTGCTCTTAGCTTATTAATATTATTTCTAATAATATGTTTATCCAAAATTTGTATATCATAGAATTTTATGTAATTTTTTTGTTGTTTATTATAAAAATCAATATATTTTTTTGCAAACTCTAGTAACTCCACTAATTTCTGTTCTTTATAATGCCTAACAGCTCCTTCTTCCTTTTTTTCAAGACTTCTCAATTCTGGCAGAGCTGAAAATACTTTTTCCTTACGCAAAAAGTATATCAATCTATATATTAAATTATTTATTTTCACCTTTTATTCGTCCATCGATCATCAAAAAAAAAGAATTTTATTTCATTGTAAGTTTTGTTAACAAAATCTAAATCACTAATCCCACCACTAACGATAATTAAAATTTTCCCCTATACATTTATAAGATGCAATGTAGGATAAAATTATAAACGTTTTTTCTTTTTTTTCATTGTGGATAATTCTTCAAGAAGTTTTTGAAAATTGTAATTCCATTGCAATGAAATTGAAGATTTCAGTTCGCAGCAATTGTTATAATATTTTTGGTAATTTTTGATTATTTCAAATATTCCGCTACGTATTGAATCACTGTAGTTTTCAACAAAAACATTACCCTTAAAATAATCAACCAACACATTTTTGTTTGATGTTACAATTGGCTTACAAACAGAAATAGCTTCGTAACATCCGCACATCATTGTAAATTCACTTTTAGTTAAAACTAAAATTGCTTTAACAGAATTTAACATTTTTATATATTCTTCTTCAGATAGAAATCCTGTAAATACAACATTTTTTGGAGCGTTTTTATATATTTTCTCTTCTAACTTTTTAAAATCGCCTGAAATATATAACACTACATCGTTATTATTTATTTCTTCCATTGCTTCAATTACTTCTACGATTGGCTCATCAACTGCATAAGAGCAGATAAATAATAAATTAAATTTCCCCTTGAGTTTTGGGTTCAACACTTGGTAAATCAGGTAGTTTGTCAGGAAGCACAAAAGAATTTCCGCCAAGATTATTTACTAGTTCGGCTAAATAATTATTTGTAACTATAGTAATGTCAGCTAATTTTATAGTAATTTTATTGAGGATTTTATAAATTAAATAGTTTAAATTATTTTTTTTTCTTTGTTGATTCTAAAAGTACTATGTCGATCAACGACCACTAATTTGCCAAAAAAATTCTTACAGAGACACGCATATGCTGCCAAAATCATAGATGGTTTTGCACGAAACGATACTATAATCTTTTTTCATAAAAACTTTCATTGTGTCCAAAAGCACCTTGGATATCTAAGAAATCCATTGTGTTCGAACAGGTAAAAGTCACAGCCTATCGCCTTGCCAACTCGAACGATCTTCGCTGAGTCTCCCATGTTACCCAAGCACTTTTATTTGTCATTTCAGAAAAACTCCCGCTAAACATATAGACTCTGTTATCGTATGGCATTGATTTTGTTAGCGTTCATACCACACAGCTAATATAAGCATACAGATTTTAGAAGATTTCCAGAGAATAGACAATCAAAACCCCGCCCTTACGAGTGGGGTTTTGTTCTAAGGGGTTATGTTGGTTACCAGACGGTGGCCTCATCGGTTCGGTCGGATCACAACCCTCCAACTTGTTGATGACCTCATGTCTATGTTTTTGTGGTTACCGGCGGCCGCCGCGACATGCAGACACTACTGCAACGACGGCTGTGCAAGCCTAACATCAATTGACCGTTCTCACTTCTACGGCATCTCATCTCGCCGTAGCGGCCATAGCCTGGATATCATACTCCTTCGCTGCAATCAGAAAGCACGTCATTATTTACCGGTAGGACGAACCCATCGGGGTACGCTCCGGCCAAAGATCGTGATATTCCAGGATCAGGCGGCGCGTGTCCCGACATGGACGGCAGCAATCCCTCCGGTCAGGTCATGGACCTTGACGTCAACAAAGCCGGCCTGTTCCATCATTTCTTTGAAGGTTTCACGATCAGGGAATTCCAGGACGGAATCCGGCAGGTACTGGTAGGCGCTGCGTTGCGAAATCAGTCCACCCAGCCAGGGCAGCACACGCAGGAAATAAAAGTAGTAGACAGCCCGGAAAAAGCCATTGCGTGGGGTCGCGAATTCCAGGATCGCAGCCCGCCCGCCGGGTTTCAGGACACGGGCCATTTCCTCCAGACCCTTCTGACGGTCAACCACGTTGCGGATCCCGAAGGCAATCGTGATACCGTCGAAGATACCATCCGGATGCGGCATCGACTCACAGGGGGCATTGACCAGCACGATACGGTCACGATATGGCGATTCGGCAATTTTCCCACGTCCAAGCACCAGCATCCCCTGGGTAAAATCAGAGCCGACAATCTTCACCCCCGGAGCGGTCTGACGTCCGATCTCAAGGGCCACATCACCGGTCCCCGTGGCAATATCCAGCACCCTTCCGTCTTCCGGCACAGCCAGCTGCCCGACTGCAAAGCGACGCCAGCGCCGGTCTATGCCTAACGACAAGAGCCGGTTCAGCAGATCGTAGCGCGGCGCGATCCGGTCAAACATGTCGCGAATGCCGCGGCCTTTTTCAGTGAGTCTGGTCATTTTCCATCAAATCCTGTCAGCGTGAATCGCCGGTTATGTAACACGCTGGCCACATTTCTGTCAGTAAAAATGTCACCACGATCCCACGCTGAAATATTAATACTGGAAAACTTTACATAAGGATCTTCATCATGTATTCCTCTGGCTTGCGGGTTCCATCATCCTTTGCAGAAATGCTGGCGCGACAGGACTACAAGTCTCTTATTTCAGATCATACCGGTGCCTGTTAAACAAACCGTTGTGAAAAAAGTGTGATCGTGACAGAAAAAACCAGGCAAATGCTGCCTTTTTTAAGCCTTATTCTAGCCATGCTGCTCTGGGCCAGTTCTTTTGTCGCCCTGAAGCTGGCTTTCCGCGGCTATCACCCGATGCAGGTGATCTTCGGCAGGATGTTCATCGCCAGCCTTTGTTTCGTCGTCTTCATCCCCGCATTTCGCAAAGTCAAGTGGCGGCGCCGCGACCTGAAGTACCTGCTGATCATGGCCATCTGCGAACCATGCCTCTACTTCATCTTTGAAGCCAAGGCCCTGGAACTGACCAGCGCCTCGCAAGCAGGAATGATTACCGCAATGCTGCCGTTGCTGGTGGCAATCCTGGCCTGGAGCGTCCTCAAAGAGAAGATTACCCGTCAGACCCTGACCGGTTTCATCCTGGCGATCCTCGGTGCCTGCTGGCTGAGCCTCGCCAGCGAGACAACTGCAGATGCTCCCAACCCGCTACTCGGCAATTTCTGCGAATTCCTGGCAATGGTCTGTGCCGCAGGCTACACCGTTGCCCTGAAACATCTCTCCGATCATTACCCGCCTCTTTTCCTGACCGCCTTCCAGGCGTTTCTCGGCAGTGTCTTTTTCTTTCCTTTTCTGCTCATGCCGAGTGTCGGCATCCCCGGACACCTGGAGACGACTCCATTTCTGGCCGTTGTTTACCTGGGCACGTTCATCACTTTCGGCGCCTATGCCTGCTACAATTTCGGGGTCAGCAGAGTTCCGGCAAGTCAGGCGGCTGGATTTGTCAACCTGATCCCGGTCTTCGGTGTGCTGCTCGGCATGCTGGTCCTTGGTGAGAGGCTCAACACTGAGCAATGGCTGGCGTGCGGACTGGTTTTCTGCGGAGTCTGGATCAGCAGCAGGCGCAAGGTCACGATCCTGCCGAGGCCAGCTATAACATAGCCATCGAAGGCGTCGCCTTACCGTAAATCAGAAGGGTGTGCGGGAAAAATGTCTCTTCGTCGCATCCTGCAGTTTTGACACAGCCTGGAACGACTCTTTCAGGAGATCCTGTTCCGTTTTGCTCAGCGCGTAAGGGTCGAGGAAATGCGATGGGGGATGACCGGATTCGATCATGCTGATTTCATGCCTCAGCCTCAGGAAGACCAGGGCCTCGAATGCGGCCCTGATGTGCTCGGCGGTTTCTATGGCAAAGACATTCTGCGCCACCAGGGCCTGGAGTCGATCCATTGTGGATATCTCCTGAATGCCTCTTTCCAGGGCAAACATCCTGACGCAGTCAACAATGTAGACGCAACCACCGTACTTGACCGAAAGCATTCCGGCGTTATGGCCCTCTTTCTCCACCGAGAAACGACCCAGCAGGCCAAGCGGGACCTTGTAACGCAGATCCAGGGTCATCATGTGATAGAGGAATCCCTGGTGTGTTTCGATACCTCTGACCACCATCTCCCGCAAATCGTGGGCCAGTTCAACATCACCCATCAAGGGCAGGAAATCGAAGAAGATCGAGGAATTTCTGACATGGGTCGGTTCCGGATCGAGCAGCCAGCTGTTGATGCGCTCCTGCCAGTCGACCAGACGGCCGCGCCATTCACTGTTACGGGCCATGACATCACCATCGCAGAGCGGGTATCCCACCCGGTCGAGGGCCATGTTAAGCTTCTCGCTGAAAGGCACAAAAAAAGCGTCCACCTCATCCTGCTGCTGATCGGGGAAATCTTCGAAGATGAACCCGTTATCCTGGTCGGGCTGTAACAACATCTCACGGCGACCGGCGCTGCCCATGATCAGGAAGCAATGCCGGATGTCGGGCATCGTCAACCCTTCCGCAGTCATTTCGTCAAGACATAACTGGTAGACACGCCGGATAATCGCGTGATGGATATGGGACAGGATCTCCATGACTTCCGGAGTGCTCCGGGTTTCCGACAACAGCGCACGAGCGACGCCCACCGTTTCCTGGCGAATTGATGCCAGCCCCTCAATCGACTTCTCTTCGCGGATATTTCCAAGCAGCAAAAGAGCCTTCTGCGAGCGATATCTCATCAGGTCGCGGGGCGTAACGATCCCGACAAGCTGGTTGCGATCGACGATCGGCAGATGGTTGAGCCCATGGCTGGTCATAAACGCCATGGCTTCGTACATGTAGGTATCAGGCGTCATGGTAGGCGGGCAGGAACGCATGACATCCCGGGCAGTCATGGAATGGGCATTGACATTATCCGGTGCCAGGACCTTGGCAACCAGGTCGCTGCCCGTGATGATGCCGATCGGCTCATTCTCAGGATTGACGACCACCAGGAAGCTGATGCCATGCTCCGTCAGACGTCGCGCTACGGCATTGACCGTTGTATCAGGCGTGCAGGTGACCACAGGAGAAGACATGATCTCCGAAAGCCGTTTTTTGAAAGGGTATGATTCCACCTGCATCAGAGCGGCACCTGAATGCTCGGAGACGATTTCCGAATAGAGCTTACGGACCCTGGACAGGACACTGCTGGTGAAGAATTTGCTCAGCTGCGGATATTCATTCTGCAGCTTCTGCAGAACTTCTGCAGGAATCAGGTAGCAAATCGTTGGCTTAACGGTCCGGGCCCCGCCGGCATAAGGCTCTCCGGTAAACACCGGAGTCCCGCCAAACAGTTGCCCCTCCTTCCGATAATCAACCACCATGTCGATTCCCCCTGGCGAAAGCAGGGTGATCGTCACCAGCCCTTCCTTGATCACATAAAGGTAACCGGTCGGGGGATCATTCTGTTGGAAGATGTCGAAGTTGGCAGGGAATTTCTTCTGGATAGCAGCTTTTCTCAGCTCATTGAATGCTGATTCGGGGAGCTGGTCGAAAGGTTCGGTTTCCTTTAGATGTTTGATCAACGGCATAGGGATATTAACGTTGCACAGGCTAAATTAAAGTAAGAGGCGGCCCTCAAATTCGGTGATAATTTATCATTAATCGCACAGATGGGCAAACGCTTTAAGCTTCCGGAAGAAGACTTTTGGGGCGATTTCGCAACGAGAATGGAATTGATCCCGACCTGGACGCATCAGCAAAAGAAAACCGAACCGTCCGCTCAAGGAGATCAGGTCAAATTTCGCGGGATATAGGGAGAATGCCATCCCAGCTTGGAAGAAACGATGCCGCAGGTATCGAGAAGTGGATTCAGAATCTGCTTCTGAATAACTTCGCTGGTGAGACGGAATTCCGGGCCGACGACACAGATTGCACCATGCAGCTTGCCGCCGCTGCCAAACAGCGGAGCCGCCACACTGGCAATACCTTCTCCCAAAGCATCATTGTCCTGGGCGTAACCATGACCACGGATTACCGTAAAATGACTTGCGGCAGGATTGCCAGGCTCAGCGACGATTTTCTCCTGCCCCTTGTTAAAGGCCAGCAGAACCTGACCGGCGGCGGTTGTTTCGAGAGGGAATCGTTTACCGACCAGAGACACGATCTTGACTTTCTGGGTGGTGTCGATCATGTCCAGGAAAAGGACTTCCTTGCGCCGTCGAACCGCGATATAGACCGCCTCATTGCAGCCCCGGGCCAAACGTTCGACAACCGGACGGGCATGTCTCAACAAACCCATTCGCGACAGGAACTTCTGACCGATTTCATAGGCAGACAGTCCGAGACGGTACTTTCCCGACTGCTCCTCGCGTTCGACATAGCCACGATTTTCAAACGTTGCCAGAAGACGAAAAACGCTCGTCTTGTTCATGGCAAGCTTTTCACTCAGCTGACTGATACGGACGTCGTCGTCTATCTCACTGAGGGCTTCCAGAACATCGAGAGCGTTTTCAACGGCTTGTATAGAATATGATTCCTTGTCTCTGGAGGGCACGGATAACTCCTTGATGGAATCGCAAAAAAAATAACAAATAAAAGATCTATGCGGAATAAAATAATACGCTGTTTTATTATTGTCAACGATTTGCTTAAAAAAGTTAGTTAAAAGCAAAGCGTGAGGGTGTAAAAAATCCCACTTATTGGGTGCAGAATTCCTGAAAAAACAATATATAATCAGATAAATCAGATATTTAACAAATTCTGGAGAGAATTATCACGGAACAGAAAAATACCGTTCTAAAATCATATCCGATAGTTCAGAGAGGTCAACTTTGATGGTGTATCAGGTATTCAGTCGATCAATGATTGGCTGGTCTGCCGGCAGGATGTTGAAATTCACCATTTCGCGCGGCAGGACCCAGCGGTGCTCTGCCACACCGAGATCGCGCAGCGTGTCTGTCAGGAGCTGGCATTTGTAGGCAAGGATCAGGACCGGGCCCCAGTCGTAACGATGGAAAACGACTTCGTAAATACCACTGACCCGGACCTCGACATCAAGCTCTTCCCGCATCTCACGGCAGAGGGCTTGTTCGGGGCTTTCGCCGGGGTCAACCTTGCCGCCCGGGAATTCCCAGAAACCGGGATGGCGCTTGTCATCCGGCCGTCTGGTCAGCAAAACTTTTTCGCCATCAAAAATCACGGCAGCCGTAACCAATAACGGCATTTCCGTCTGCTCTGTCCCACCCTGGAGTTCCATGCCGCTTACGATAGCAGATCATGGTCGGCAATGCCATTGATGAAGCCATAACCGTAATCAATTTCACCCTTTCATTTGCTTGCTGCAAGGTGACGATCATGATAATTTGTTGTGATTTTTTTCTCAGCACCCCACCACAAAGGAGACAATCGTGTCCGTTCATGAGATCAAGCACCCCCTGGTTCGACACAAGCTGGGCCTGATGCGCCGTGATGACGTCAGCACCAAGGATTTTCGCGAACTCGCCTCGGAAGTTGCGCGCCTGCTGACCTACGAAGCGACCAGCGACCTGGAGACGGAGAAGGAAACCATCAAGGGTTGGGCCGGACAGGTCTCGGTCGATACGATCAAGGGCAAGAAGATCACTGTCGTGCCGATTCTGCGTGCCGGGCTCGGCATGATGGACGGCGTCCTCGACCTGATCCCGAGTGCCAGGGTCAGCGTCATAGGCCTCTACCGCAACGAACAGACGCTGGAGCCCGTCGCCTACTACGAGAAATTCACCAGCCGGATTGAAGATCGTACGGCCATGATTCTCGACCCGATGCTGGCGACCGGCGGCAGCGTGATCGCCGCGATCGACATGCTCAAGGAATCGGGCTGCAAAAAGATCAAGGGTTTGTTCCTGGTTGCCGCCCCGGAGGGGATTGCCGCACTGCAGAAGAAACATCCGGATGTAGACATCTATGTCGCAGCGATCGACGAAAAGCTGAACGAGGTCGGCTACATTCTGCCCGGCCTCGGCGACGCCGGAGACAAGATCTTCGGCACCAAGTAGCGACCCGGTCAAGGGCACCTTCTTTACCCGGCGTTTCCGGGCAGAAGCACAAAATTCATCACAGGAGCATATTCAATGTCAGAGAACCTGCAGGACAATAAGTTCAGCCTCAACCCCAAGCAGATCGTCATTGGCGCCCAGATGCTCTTTGTCGCCTTCGGCGCACTGGTCCTGGTCCCGCTTCTGACCGGCTTGAACGCCAATGTCGCGCTCTTTACGGCCGGCGCCGGCACATTGGTATTCCAGCTGGTCACACGCGGCAAGGTCCCGGTGTTCCTGGCTTCCAGTTTCGCCTTCATCGCGCCGATCATCTACGGCGTACAGCAGTGGGGCATTCCCGGCACGATGTGCGGCCTGGCTGCAGCAGGGCTGCTTTACGTTCTTATCAGCCTCGGCATAAGGGTCTTCGGTTCCGATATCCTGCATCGCATCCTGCCGCCGGTCGTGACCGGACCCGTGATCATGGTCATCGGCCTGGTCCTGGCCCCGGTCGCCGTGCACATGGCCTCAGGCCGCACCGGTGACGGCGCCGCCTGGCTGGTCCCGCAGCCGACTGCCTACATGGTTGCAGGAGTGGCACTGGTCGTTACCGTCCTCGTTTCGTTGCTTGGCAAGGGGCTGTTCAGGCTGATCCCGATCCTCTGCGGCATCATCGCCGGTTACCTCACTGCTCTCGGGCTCGACTTGAGCGGAATCTCAAGTTCGATCCAGGCGAGCTTTGATCCAGGAGCGCTGCAGAACTGGACCGGACCGACGCTGGTTTCGATGCAGAAGGTCCTCGATGCGCCATGGCTGGCAGTTCCGGACTTCACCCTGCCGGTCTGGAATCTCGAAGCGATTCTCTTTATCGTACCGGTCGCGATTGCCCCGGCGATAGAACACTTCGGCGACGTCCTGGCGATCGGCAGCATCACCGGCAAAGACTACGTCGACGATCCCGGCATACACAAAACCATGCTCGGCGACGGTCTCGCCACCAGCCTGGCGGCGTGTCTCGGCGGACCGCCCAACACCACCTACTCCGAGGTCTCCGGCGCCGTGGCCCTGACCCGCTCCTTCAACCCGTTTATCATGACCTGGGCAGCCATTGCGGCGATCCTGCTCGCCTTCATCGGCAAGCTCGGCGGCTTCCTCAACACCATCCCGGTACCGGTCATGGGCGGCATCATGGTCCTGCTGTTCGGCGCGATTGCAGTGATCGGCATCAACACCCTGGTCAGGGCGGGCACCGATCTGATGCAGCCGCGCAACCTGACGATCGTCGCAGTCATTCTGGTGTTCGGGATCGGCGGCATGAACTTCGACCTGACCGTTGTCAAACTTGGCGGGATCGGCCTGGCCGGTATCATCGGCGTGCTTCTGAACCTGATCCTGCCGCAGGCGAGAGGTTGACAGCCTCACCGAAAAGTAACGTTATGAATTAAACGGGCGCCCTGCCAACAGGGCGCTTTTTTATGAACCCATTATCCGCTTTCAGAGGACCACGCCACATTTTGCATGATATTGGTGTTTATAATGTGGCTCATAATGGGCATTGTGCGTGGTGCATGAACGGTCATGAAAACGGTTCGGTACACAAATGATCCCGATTGCTTTGACCCCACCTCCGGGCCGGTTATAATTCAAAGAACACCATTCAGCCAGCGGCCGGAGTGTTTGCAGGACGATCCTGAATCAGCAAGGGAAGACACCAAAGGATGAGCACGACAACTGACCTGGCTATCATCGGCGGCGGTATCATCGGCTGCGCCTCGGCGCTGGCGATCATGACCCGCAACCCCGGGCTGAAAATCACCCTCTTCGAGAAAGAGTCGCATCTGGCCGGACACCAGACCGGGCATAACAGCGGCGTGATCCATGCCGGCCTCTATTACCGCCCCGGCTCACTGAAGGCAAGCACCTGCTGCAGCGGGAGAGAAGCCCTTTACCGCTTCTGCAGCGAGCACGGCATTCCCCACCAGCGTTGCGGCAAAGTCGTCGTCGCCGTGGATGAAACCGAAGCTACCGGCACTCGAAGAACTCGAACGTCGCGGCCGAGCCAACGGCCTGGATGGGCTACAGCGCCTGTCACCTGCGGAACTGAAAGAACGTGAGCCACACGTCAGGGGCATTGATGGTCTGTTCGTTCCGCAGACCGGGATTGTTGACTATGGGCAGGTCACCAGGAAAATCGCCGAAATCTTTCAGTGCACGCGGCGGGGTCAATTAAACTCGGTATGCCGATCAGCAGGATTCGCAAAGAGAACGGCGGCTACCTGCTCGAGAGCGGCGCATAGCTCCTTCAGTACCGGGGCCCTGATCAACTGTGCCGGGCTTCACGCCGACCGGATCGCCCGGTTGGCCGGATTGCACCCGACGATACAGATCGTCCCGTTCCGCGGTGAGTATTACCGTCTCAAAAAGCAAAGCAGTCGACTTGTCAGGCACCTCATCTACCCGGTCCCCAATCCTCAGATGCCTTTTCTCGGCGTACATTTCACACGCATGATCGACGACACGGTCGAAGCCGGGCCGAACGCCGTACTGGCCATGCAACGCGAGGGATACCGGCGCAGGGACATTTCCCCTTCGGACCTGATAAGGACTCTGGCCTTCAGTGGATTCTGGAAGTTGTCTGCACGTTTCTGGCGGTTGGGGATAGAGGAATACGGGCGGTCTTTTTCAAAAGCCCTGTTCGTCAAAAGCCTGCAACGCCTGATACCGGAAATCCGGAGCAACGACTTGGTGGCGGGAGGGAGCGGCGTACGCGCGCAGGCGGTTGACCACCGGGGGCAATTGCTCGATGATTTTCACATCATCAGCGAAGGGCGCATGGTCCATGTCCTCAATGCCCCTTCCCCTGCGGCGACGGCATCCTTGAGCATCGGCGAACAGATCGCGGATCAGTTCATGTCTCTGCCAAGCAGGTGATCTCAACGGCAAGGCATGTCCTGAGGGTCTTTAGTAGGGGGACAACAATATAGACAGACCCTCCGCAGGAATCAAACCTTTAGCAGGTGCACCGCACAGGAGATGCAAGGATCGAAAGCCCTCACGATCTGTTCCGTAACCATACGCATCTGTTCCACATCCCCTACCCCGGCGAGGTCATCCAGAATCTGCTGTTTCATCGTGAGCTGGTTGATCGCGGTAGGCGTGACAACATCAGCGGCAGCGACATATCCCCACTCATCGACAACATAATGATGCACCAGCAAGCCACGCGGCGCTTCCTTCACGGCTGTACCGACACCCCCTCGTGGTTGAATTGACTCCACAAGCAAGGAGACGTCATCCCCGGCATTCAAAATTGTCTCTGTCAATATTCGGGCATGCTCAAGGGCCCAGCCGATTTCATTGACCTGTGCGATATTATTGGCATAGATATCGTTTGTCGTCGGTAGAGAGATTTGCGCACAGCCCCTTGCAGAGGCCAACCTGGCCCTTGCCAGGGCCCCGACGATGAAGGGGCCGGAATCCCCGCAGGAGGATTTGGCATAAGACTCATCATTTGGCTGTTCCTCAAGGATCTGCCGATAACTTGATGCCGGATACGCCCTGGCCCTTGTCTGTCCAGAGACTGTCTCCACATAGGGAGAAGCTGTCGGTCTGGCCTGTCGCCAGTGGAGTCCCACGGACAGCTCTTGCATCGGGGAATCTGGCTGGATGAAATAAAGTCCCCGGCATATGCTGGCCATTTCCGCTGCCAGACTTCGAGATTCGCAGCCAGGCCCTGCAGCAGCTGGCTCTGCGGTCGATACATCACCCCACCGACAACCGGGTTGACCGGGTGGATGACCCGGCCACCGGCCAGTTCCTGAATCTGATTGCCAAAAGCCTTCAATTCCAGGCCGGCAGCGGCGAGCGGATTGCCTGCTTTAAGCAGCTCAACAATACTTACAGCACCACTGAAATCCGGCAGGACCAGGCAGAACAGGTGCAGGGCATGACTCTGGATATGCCCGCCAAGGAGCAGCAGCTCCCGCACGGCTTTGGCAAGGGGCGGCACCTCGATCCCCATGGCCTGTTCGAGAGCTTCGAGAGACGTCAGCTTGTGCACTGCCGAACAAATCGCACAGATACGGCAGACCAGGTCAGCGACTTCATCATATTTGCGGCCGACTACTATCTTTTCAAACAGGCGTGGGGATTCCAGCATACGAACCCGCACGTCATCCAGCCTGCCGTCTTTGAGAATCAGCTCAATCCGGCCATGGCCCTCGACACGGGTCAATGGATCGATAATTACCTTGTTCATGGGCTGCCCCTATCAAAGCGCGAAAGGCGCCTTTGGGCGTCCCGCTCCGACAGGCCCGTCTCGAGCAGCAACCGGAACATTTCTTCTTGATTGGCCTCGACCACGTCACCACGGCACCCTTCGCAACCGACTCCGAGGCTGGGACAGCGGGCGTGACATCCGGCAAAGGTGACCGGCCCCAAACAGGGCTGTCCGGCCTCGAGCAACAGGCAGCGGTTCTCGAGAATCCGGCACTCCATACAGACCGGCATGAGCTGTCGTCCCGGCCATCCGCCACACTCCAGTGAAGCCAGGGCCTCGAGCAGATCGTGCCGCTCGGGAGGACACCCGTGAACCTGGCAATCGACCGTCACGAACCGATGCACCGGTTGGGGAGGGAAGGTATGCATGCCAGCTTGCGCCTGGCCGTAAACCTCGTCGACAGCATGGGCACGCTCTCCGGATACCAGGCAGTTAACCCCTCCACTTATGGCACAGCTGCCGACCGCAACCAGCAGATTGACCCGGCGACGCAAATCCAGGAGGCGTTCCAGTTCGGCAGGAGTTGATATGGAGCCTTCAACCAGGGCCAGATCGATCGGCCCGGGCAGGTCGCGCGATGAGGAGGCCAGCGGGAATTCTTGAACCACAATATGAGCCGAGAGCGCAGCCAGATGTTCCTCGCAATTCAGCAACATCAACTGGCAGCCACTGCAGGAGGTGAAGCGGGTGAAAGCAATTTGAATCGGCGACCGCAGTTTCATATGGCCCCCGGCATCAAGCGCAACTCGGCCAGCGAGAAAACCGGCCCGTCCCGGCAGATGTAACGGTCAGCGGCCACACAATGGCAGCATTCACCGATACCGCAACGCATGCGCCTCTCAAGCGTGACCAGAATCCGGTTTTCCGGAATGCCGGTTGCGGACAGTTCATCCAGGATGCAGCCATACAGCGCCGGAGGACCGCAGACGGCAGCGACGGTCTGCTGCGGCTCGAACTTCAGGTCATCCAGTAGTTCATTCACCAGGCCGATCCGGCAGGCGACACCACTGAAAGGCCCCTGCAGGTCAGCAGCAAAATCAACCGAGAACCTGAGTTCGATCCTTTTCGTTCGGGCCAACTCGACCAGCTCTTCGCGAAACAGCAGGGCCTTTGGCTCACGTGAACCGTAGAGCAGGACAATCCTGCCGCTTCGTTGCTGATCGACAAGCAGGGCCATCAACAGCGCACGCAAGGGCGCCATACCGAGGCCACCGGCAATCATCAGGACATCCCGTTCGGCAAACAGTTCCAGGTCAAAACCGTTGCCAAACGCGCCACGCAATCCCAACCGGGCACCGGGCACCATGCGGTAG
>CAVRQQ010000006.1:0-28505 GCA_963723355.1 uncultured delta proteobacterium | reverse complement strand
ATCTCCTTTTCTGAAAAATATGTTTTGGCCAAAAAACTGTGCAAATTCATTCTGGTCCGCCGGTACGGAAATTTGGCTTATTTGCATATAAGACTAAACAATATTACTTAATTAGTCATTTTCAAGTCTCACGGCTAATTTTTTCTCACAGATGACCACTGACAGGATGTATTAAAGCAGGCCTGTTATTGATAGAGACATTTAAGAGACTCTTTAATCCATATATGGTCTCCCCTTTTTGCAAGGACTCCTAGACGAATAACGAGGGCGTTGCTACCATATATCCGGCCTCTTGTTATACTGCCATGACAGATGATACTGACTTTGGTTGGTAACCGTTTCAGGATTGCAAGCGGTTAACGGCACAGGAAAAAGAGAATTGTTAAGGTAACAGCGTCCATGGATATTTCATCAATTCTACTGGCTATCATTGTCTTTCTTGCGGTAACGGCCCTCTGCGTGATCCTGTTCGAACGGCTTGGTTTTGGGGCGATACTGGGCTTTATCGCCGCCGGCATTATAATCGGACCTCACACACCGGGGCCTGTTCCGGTCCATGCGGTGGATGAATTGCAGAGCGTTGCGGAGTTCGGGGTTGTGCTGTTCATGTTCACCGTGGGCTTGGAAATGCGTCCCGATAAGGTCTGGGACATGCGCCGTCTGATTTTCGGACTCGGGTCTGCCCAGATGCTGGTTAGCGCGGCATTGTTGACGATATATCTGGTTTTATTTTTCCATGTTCCTTGGGCAACAGCGATCATCCTTGGCCTGGCCCTCAGCATGTCCTCCACGGCCATCGTTATGGCAACTATGGGAGATCGGGGAGAGCTGACCACCGAGCATGGGAAAACCACCTTCGCCATTCTCATGGCGCAGGACTTATGGATTGTTCCGGTCATGGCTCTGGTCCCCATCCTGGCCCACAAGACGACGCAATCCGGTACGACCCCCTTTTGGGAGAAACTCGCGCTGGTGGTCGGGGTCATCGTCGCTATCTTCGTCGTTGGTCGTTACCTTTTGCCGACCGTGCTCGGCTACTGTGCTAAACGTCGGCAAATGGATGCCTTTGGGATTGTCCTGTTCCTTGCAGTTATTGTTGCTGCTATGGCGGTTGAACATGTTGGCATCTCCATGACTCTGGGGGCCTTCCTGCTAGGGATGTTGCTCTCGGCTTCGGATTTCCGCTACCAGATCGAAGCGACCGTCGCGCCGTTCAAATCGACCTTGATGGGCCTGTTCTTTATCGCGGTGGGCATGTCCATTGACATCGGTGCCCTAATGCGTGAATGGATGGACATTATCGTCCATGTTCCCATCGTGCTGGTCCTCAAAAGTAGTATTTTAATCGGACTCGTCCTTGCTTTTGGCATCAGTCGCCCGGCCGCCATCCGAACGGGATTCTATTTATCTCAAGTGGGCGAGTTCGCATTTGTCCTTCTGGGCGCAGCATCCGTCGCCGGCCTGTTGAACGCAAGTGGACATACTTTGGCCATGCTGGTGGTTGCCGTCAGCATGGTTGCGACCCCATTTATGGTGAAAACCGGTGATTACTTGGCCAAGCGGCTCCACATCACCACCGGAGAGGCCGGCCTCGGCTCGGTCAATGATTTGACTCGACACGTGGTCATTATCGGTTATGAGGAAGTGGGGAAATTGATAGGCTTAATGCTGGAAAAAGCAAACATCCCCTATATTGCATTCGACAGTGATATAAGCATTGTCCTTCAGGCCAGGCGATTGAATCGTCCCGTTCACTTTGGCGACATGTTCAACCCGACCACGCAAGAGGCTGCGAGACTCAGTAAGGCCGCCGCTGTTTACGTGACTTCCAGAAACATTGACCGTGCCAAGGGTCTCGCCATCACGCTGCATCGACTCTATCCAAACCTGAATGTATTTGTCCGGGTGCGCACGATCAACGATCAGGACGAGCTGGTCGCCAAGGGCATCAAGAATGCGGGTACCGGCTACATCGAGAGCACTCTGGTTCGCGGCAGCATGCTGCTTCAATCGCTTGGCGTTTCAGAGGACAAGGTCAGGGAAATGGTCAATGAACTTCATCAAAATGACTACGCCGTGATTCGATCCGACTTCGCCAAAATTGAGAAAAATATCGATTGACAATGATCGCTTATTTATCTCCGAAATAAGGCAAGACGAGAAGATAGTCAAAGTTGAAAAGCCTATGTTGTAAACGCGATTTCAATCTGCGTCCAAGGCTACGCTGGCGATGGTCATCGACTTTGGTATCGCTTTGGCCATGGGATGGGGGCATGCGTAGTGGACTGGAATCAAGGAGTTTTTTCTTTTTGAAAAGCTACCAGGCGTTCATCTCCCCATCCGTTTCGGATTTGACATTTCGTTTAATGGCTGTATGAATATAAAATAATTTGTTTTTTTTGAATGAGGTGAGCGGTGAATTATGAGATTAACTATAGCTTTTTTGATTAGTTCCTTGCTATTTGCTTTTCCTGCTTTGTCAATTGAAAGCAAAAGCGAGCTTTCTTCCGGCCAAACAGTCTATGTATCTATCTATTCAAACATTTATAAAAATGTTGGTTTGGCTGGAATGTTAAGTGTCAGGAATACAGATTTACACAACTCATTAACGATACTCTCTACAAAGTACTATGATAATAATGGCAAAGAATTAAAAGAATACGCGCAAAACCCTATCACCCTCGGTCCTCTCGCATCCCTTCGCTTTACCGTTGAAGAAAAAGACAAATCAGGTGGCTTTGGTGCAAACTTCATCGTTAAGTGGAAGGCAGAAACAGATATTAATCCGCCGATTGTCGAAAGCATTATGATTGGTATGAGGGAAGGGAAAGGCATTTCATTCGTGAGTCAGGGTAAAGTAATCTCTGAAAACACTAAATAAAATATCATCAGTGCAGAGTAGTTGATATATATACACTTAATCTCCAATAAAAGCCCCTCAATCAGATACGAAAATGGCCCCTCTTGGACGGAAGGGCCATTCCTATATTGCACGACTGCTGAGACGAAAACGGGCGTGTTATTGATAGAGACATATAAGACGACAAAATGATGGCCACCTGGAACAATTCCGAGTGGCCATTTATTATTTATCAGTTGCACTAAGGTTTTTGAAGTTCTTGTATCATAATGACTACTGATTTATTCTGACTCTTAAAGGAGGGTTCATGCGAATAATCTCTTGGAATATGGGATGTGCTCCGCCCATGGCTCGTTACCGCAAAAGTCATCAAGATGCTTGGGCGTATTTTCTGAAACAACTTAAACCGGATATTGCTTTTATACAGGAGGCTCTCCGTTCGTCTTCCCCGGAAGAGCTGTATGGAGGAAAACTGGTTTGGAGTTCAGATATTGGCTCTGAAAGTGGCACAGCGATATGGGTCAGAGATGGCCTTGATGCTTGCCCTGTCACAATGAAATCAGAAGGGTCTTATCTCGCGGCTGTTGAGTTGACGTTCTCCTGCACTCCTATAACCATTGTCAGCGTCCATGTTGGTGGGCCAAATTACCGAAAGCATCTAAAGACACTCGCTGCTGAGTTAGAACAATCCTTAAGTGGTAAGCGATTTATTGTTGGCGGAGACTTCAACGCGGCGCGTTTGCTAGACCATGTCCAAGGTGGAAAATGGTTTACTCGATACTTTGAGCACTTGGAAAGTCGAAGTTTCTGTGACTGTCATTGGAGACAACACGGAAAAGAAGTTCAAAGCTTTTGGGGACACCAAACCAAAAACCCCTATCAGTGCGATCACTATTTTGTTGATGCCGAGACGATAAACGAAGTTAAGGACTGCCATATAATTGATAACTCTGACGTTCGTCATTTAAGTGATCACGGTCCTATTTATCTCGATGTTAACGAAATAGTAAGATAAATATAACCACCTGAAAACGAGTGGTTTTTCCCATAAGTCACGAATAACAGTAAAACAAAGCCCCGACCCATTTCCTGAGTCGAGGCTTTCCTATAAGTATTGTTGCAAGTCATTCTCGAATGACCTAAGGATATTTAAACCACATTTTTCAACATTGGTTCAAAATTTTATCGGGACATCAAATCCGATGATTTCAACAGTAGATTCCAAACAACCTTTTAAATTTATAAAATTCCTCGGCCGAAATTGTCTGGGCCGGTTCACGGCAAACGATACAGGTGCAGAGTAACTCCGCCCGATACCTCCGCCTCGGGAAAATCCTCCCCGGGAGTGAACAGGCCCAGCCTCTCTGCGGCAGGGATGTGGGCGGCAAAAAGCCCGTCAAGATAGTCGGGCCCGTGACGAGGCGAGTTGAGACAAGCAAGCACCTCCCCGCCTGGGGCAGTCAGTGCCGGCAGGCTGCGCACCAGCTTTGGCCAATGCAGCTCAGCCGTGAAGCTTTTCCCCTGGGAGGCCGGGGGATCACAGATCACCAGGTCGAAAGGGCCAAGCTTGCGAAGCCTGCCGAGGCTTCGAAACAGTTCCAGGGGCAGGAAGCTGGCCCGGCGCAGCTCGATATCGTTAAGCCGGTGGTTGAGCTTGCCAAGCTCCAGGGCGCCGCGATTCATGTCGAGGTTGACCACCTGGCTTGCGCCGCCGGCCAGGGCGGCCACGGAAAAACCGCAGCTGTATGCAAAGAGATTGAGGACCTTCTTGCCCGCACTCCTTTCCCGGACCAGCTTGCGGCCGAACGCCATGTCGGGAAAGAATCCGATGTTACGGGCTTCTCCAAGACGTAAGCGGTAGCAGAGGTCCTGCCTCCATGGCGACCGGGTTGTCAGGCAGTTTCCCCCTGAGCAGCCGGCCCGGCTCGTCGTGCAGGAAGCGTTCCTGCAGGAAGATGATCTCCGGCCTGTCCGGCAGTGTCGCGTCGAGCATCTGCACCAGCTCATCCAGCCAGGCTTGCGGGCGCTGCTCGTAGAGGGTGACCATGATTACCGGTGGCAAGGCGTCGATCACCAGGTCGTTGTAGCCGGGAAAACAATGCCCGCGGCCGTGGAACAGGCGACGTGCCTCGCCGGAGCGTGGCAGGTTCCGGGCTATTTCGTCGCGGACAATCTGCATGGGATATGCAAGTGGCGGTTGGTTGGTAAGAAGACTCAATATCTGACTTTGAGTCGATCAAGGGTACGGTGGATGTCCTCGAGACTGAAGCCCTGTTTTTCGCAGCACATCTCTGACCAGGTTTCGTACTGCTCAACCCGCATCACCAACTCGGCAACCAGTTCTTCGCGGCCAGCGAACCCGGAGGGATTCTCCGCCACCTTGAGCAACAACGGCACGATAAAGTCCGGCAGGTCGCCCTCACGGTTTTCGCGACGCGTGACTTCGGCCAGTCGGGTGAAGATGTCCATTACAAAGTCCTTTCGGCGAGTAACGACGAGTCTGACTCTGAGCATAACCTTCGAGAAGAAATGGCGCAAGGGCGTGCAGCAAGATCAAGGCAGTAATGCCTTGATGATCATGCGCATGGCAAGCAGGGTGATGAGCAGCTTGAAGGTCATTAGAAAGAGCTGCTCCGGGACCTTGTGCCGGAGCCTGGTGCCGGCATAGGAGCCGGAGATGACAGCGAGAATCATCAGGAGCATGAGGAACATGTAGGGGCCAAAGGCGAAACCGAGCAGGCCGAAGGTGATGATTTTGACCAGGTGGACGATGGTCATGAAAGCCGCCCCGGTGACCACCAGTTGATCGCGGCTGAGCCCGGCGCGGATCAGGAAGGGCATGTTCAGGGGGCCGGTCGCGCCGACGAACAGGGTCAGAAACGCCTGGACGAAGCCGAGACTCAGGAACCGACCGGGGAACCAGAGTTTTTTCTTGATCTGCGGCAGCCAGGTCATGGTGAGGATAAAGACCCCCAGGGGCAGGGGGAGGAACTCGGTGGGAACCTTCAACACCACCCGGGAGCCCGCCAGGGTTCCGATCAGGCAGCCGACCAGGAATGGCCAGAGGATGTCCCGGCGGATATCTTTGGGCGAGAAGGCACCGCGGCTGGCGTTGCTGGCAAACTGGACCACGCCGTGGACGGGAACAATTGCGGCAGGAGGCAGGAAGACGCTCATCACCGAAATCAAAAGCATGCCGCCGCCGAGCCCGAGCACTGCAGTCAGGGATGAGGAGAGAAAGGCCGCAACGACCAGGAACAAGCTATCCATCAGTTCTTGATTGCCAGCTCCTTGCGATAATCGCGCAGGATCGACTTGATCCGAATCGCATTCTCCGGGCCGCACCGGATCAGAATCTTGCGACCGGCCGAAAGTTCTTCCATGTCAGGATCGGCAAACAGGTAGAGGGCTTTTGGCTGTATCAGGTAAACCGGGTCGACAACCTGCGGTGCGGCAAGCAGGTGGTCGATGACTTCGATCAGCCGATCGTTGAAGTAGGCGTCCGGGTAACCGAGATTCTCGTAAGCCTCCTGGAAGAGCGGATAGAGGCGCTTGTACACGGCGACGGTCTGCTTGGTATCGAGAGCGGCCAGAATGTTCACCAGCGGCGTGTAGCGCTGGTAGTTGGCCGGGTCGATAGTCAGCTGGTCCCGTTCGCCCCGGGCAAGGAATGTCCCCGGAGTCTGCCTGATTGGCCGATGGGTTTTCGGCAGCTGCGAACGGGGCAGGTTGTCGACCATGACCACGAAGCGCTCGATGAAGTGCTCGAGAATGAAGAGCCGGTCGAGCTTCTGGTTGGCGAAGAGCCTGGCAAGGATCTCGGCCATCGGCATATCACTCTCTTGCAGCTTCGGCAGGGGTTGCTCTAGGTCGAGGACCGGGGCCGCGGCTTCAAGCTCTGCGGGTGCCGGGGCGACCGGGTGTTCGATCACCGGTTTTGCCGGCGGCGCAACGGCCGATGGTGGAGGCATCCGGGTTGTTGCCGGCGGTTCCGGCTGGTCATAAAGCCACCAGGCGATCGCGATGATGATGCCAATAACGATAAATCCGATTCGAAACGGCCAGTTTTTCATGTCAGAATCTCCTGTCTCAGGATACTAGAACAATAGCCTCTATCGCCGAGTAGTCAACCTCAGTTCGCCCACTGCAATGCTGACCACCAGGCGCCTGTCACGACGACAACGGCAACCAGGGCGAGGATCGCATTCCAGGCCCTGCCCGGACGTCCATACTTCTCAATTAACAGCTCTGCAACGAAGCCGAGCGGCAGACCGAACAGGAAGCCGAACAGGTGGGCGCCGAGATCAGTGTTCTCGCCGCCGGCGCCGAGCATCGCCAGTAAGCCGAGTGCCGCAGCGACTGGCAGGGTCCAGCGGCGACGCGGGCGCAGATTGTGGCGGTAGCGCACCATGCTGATTGTGGCGAGAATGCCAACCGCACCGAAGATTGCCGTGGAAGCGCCGACAGCGCGGTGGGCAGGGTTCTGCAGCCAGGCGTTGGCCAGGTTGCCGAGCGCCCCGGCCGCAAGCAGCAGCAGCCATGCCGGGCCCGAATGCAGGTCGCGACAGAGCCTGGAGATGAAGATGCCGCCGATCAGCAGGTTGCCGAGCAGGTGCTGCCAGTCGGCGTGCAGGGTCAGCGCAGTAATCAGGCGCCACCATTGGCCGTCCATGATTTTCCCGGCGTGGGCGTTGCCGAGGGCTTTCCAGTCGACCGGGTGGTGTCCGGCCAGGTCAACCTGGTGCAGGGTGAGGTTGTAGAATACGCCGATGGCGATCAACACCCAGATGGTCGTGGTGCGATTGTCTATTAAGGGCGTCCCCTGCGGCGGCGGGGGCGGCCAGTCGCGGTTCTCGTTTTCGTATTGCCGCAACTCGCGGAGGGCCGCATCCCGCATCCCGATCGGAACCAGCAGCTGCCAGCCGAAACCGTGTCGCTCGGCCTGCCAGGGGATCCGGCGAGCTTCCAGGACCAGTGCCCAGCTGCGCATGCGCCGCTTTGACAGGGTGCCCCCCTGTTCCCCTTCCAGATGTGCCGGCAGGGGACGCCAGTCTTCCGCAGGGTGTCCCGGGATGATGTCGACAGGTATCTCTGGCATGTCTCCATCATCGCAAATTGTCGCCGCTGCGTCACCCTGTGTTTTCTTGACTTGCCGCTTTTGTCGTGTTAGTTACTTTATAGTAACTAATGGCTTGAGAGCCCATGGAGCACTTTGCATGTCGCAGCTGACCACACGGCAACAACAGGTTTACGATTTCCTGGCCGGGTACATTGCCGACCAAGGTTATCCACCGACCCTGCAGGAAATTGCCCGGCATCTTCAGGTTTCGGGCAACCTCGGCGTGTTGCGCCATCTCCAGGTTCTGGAGCGCAAAGGGCTGATCAACCGCAGCCCCGGCAGCTCCCGTTCGATCGTCCTGGCCGACCGGTCGCGGAGCGAGTCGCTTGACCTGCCGCTGGTCGGTACGGTCCGGGCCGGTCTGCCGCAGTTGGCAGAGGAACAGATTGAAATGTATCTCGCCGTCGACAGCTCGCTGGTCAAAGGCAAGGACTCATTCCTGCTGCGCGTCCGCGGCGAGTCGATGATTGATGCGCATATCATGCCCGGCGACCTGGTCGTGGTGCGGCCGCAGCCTTCTGCCGAGAACGGCGAGATCGTAGTGGCCCTGATCGACGATGAAGCAACCCTCAAACGATTCTACCGTGAGGGCGAGGAGATTCGCCTGAAGCCGGAAAACTCCAGGATGAAGTCATTGATCTACCGTGAACGTGACGCGGAAGTGCAAATCCTCGGCAAGGTCACCGGCCTCTGTCGTCCCCTGGGATGAGGATCATGAAAACCTGTGAACCGAATATCCGGGTCGGCGTCATCCATGGCCCGGGCAACCGGATCACGCCCGTCTGGTTCGACCTGAAGCACCGCAAACACACCGTGCGTGAAATCACCAACAGCTGGCGCGACCGGCAGGGCGAGACGGTGCGGATTCATTTCCACGTCACCGATGATGGTGCGCTCTACGAGCTGGTTTACGACCTGGGGAGTACGACCTGGGCGTTGGAAAAAATCGAAACTCTTTAAAAGCCTGTTTCGTGGTGTGTGGTTCGTGGCTCGTGGAAAACTCGTAAAGATGAAGGCTCTCTTTTTTGAAATATTTTCCTCGTTCCCCGTACCTCGAACCACGGCCCCGGTTTTATCATGAAAACCATCATGCACGTCGATATGAACGCGTTTTTTGCCGCAGTTGAGCAGCAGTCGAACCCGGCGTTGCGCGGACGACCGGTCGCGGTGACCGGCAGCGAGAAGCGCTCGATCATCCTGACCGCTTCCTACGAGGCGCGAGCCTTCGGGGTGAAGACCGGGATGACCCATTTCGAAGCTTTCGAGCGATGTCCGCAACTGACCCTGGTGCCGGCCAATAACCGGCTCTACACGCACGTGTCGACGCAGATCATGGCGCTGCTTCATGATTACACACCGCTGGTGGAGGTCTTCTCTGTCGACGAGGCGTTTCTCGACCTGAGCGGCTCCCTGACGCTGTTCGGTGGCGTCGAGCGCATCGCCTACCTGATCAAGTCGCGCATCAAGTCACGCTTCGGCATCACCTGCTCGGTCGGCATTGCGCCGAACAAGCTGCTTGCCAAGCTGGCCTCGGAACAACACAAGCCGGACGGCCTGACCATCTTCCGTCCGGAAGAAGTTCCCGCCATCCTGGAACAGATGCCGATTCAGGAGTTGTGCGGCATAGGTCGACGGCTCGGCGGCCAACTGCAGAGCTTCGGCATTTTCACCTGCGGCCAGTTGAGCCGCTTCCCCTTGCACGTCCTGCGCAGGAAATATGGTGTGATCGGCGATCGGCTGCACGACATGGCGCGCGGTATCGATCATTCCCCCGTCATCCCTGAAGAGAGCAGCGCGCCGATCAAGTCCGTGGGGCACAGCCGCACCTTGCGCGATGACCTCGAAGATCGTGATGCCATCTGTGCTTTTTTGCTGCAGTTGGCCGAGATGGTCGGTCGGCGGGCACGGCGTCACCGGGTCTCCGGCAGGGTGGTCACCCTGACGCTGCGTTACGCGGATTTCACTACCGTGAGCAGGCAGCAGGTCCAGCCGGACTACCTTGACAGCAGCGAGACGATTTATCGCGCCGGCGTGAAGATTCTCGACAGCATGGTCCTGGACCAGCCGGTCCGCCTGCTCGGTATCCGGTTGTCGAGCCTGCGTTTCCGAACCGGTCAGCTGCCGCTTTTTGCTGCTGATCGACGACGATTCCTGCTGACCGAGGCCAGAGATTCTGCCAACGATCGCTACGGCGATTTTACCATCATGTTCGGCAGCCTGCTTGAGCAGAAAGGCAAGGGCAGTCATGTGATCTCACCGGCCTGGCGACCGAAAGGGGTGCGGAACGTCGATGTGCAATAGGTCTGTCGGGAAAGGACTGCTGCGCGAAACATGCTGGGGTTTTAAGGCTTGCTGCTTTCCGTTGCTTCAAGCAGGGCGTGCAGCATGGCCACGCGGGTCATCGGGGTGCCCGCTTCGGCGGCCCGCTCCAGGGGGATGCGGTAGATTGCGTCAAGTTCGAGGGGGGCTGCCTGTTGCCGATCGATCATCATGCTCGGCCGGTAGGCTCCCATGCCTGCAGTCACCTGCAGCATGCGCTCGATGAAACCCGGGGCTTCGATCGGCTTGCGAGAGGCCCTGCCGGTTGGCCGCATCGATCACTTCCTGCATCAGGGCGGTGATCAGCTGCCGGGTTTCCGGACAGCTCAGCAGCCGGTCGGTGGGTAGGCCGGTCAGGGCGCATAGGCCGTTGAACGGGATGTTCCAGACCAGTTTTTCCCAGCGAATCCTGGTGAGATCCGCACAGGCCTCGCAGGGGATGCCGGCCTGGCTGAATGTTGCGGCGAGTTGTTCGACCCTGGGGCTAAGTCCGCCGAAAAATTCAGCGATACGAATGGAGCCCTGGTCGAGGTGATGCACCGTGCCCGGTTCGCCGCGATTGCAGCAGAGGAAAGCGACGCCGCCGACAATTTGCTGCCTGTCGAAGGCGGTTGCCAGGACCTCTTCGTTGCCGAGGCCGTTCTGCAGGGTCAGGATCGTTGTTCCGGGTGCGACCAGGGGGCGGGTCAGTTCCACCAGCTGTTCGTTGGCGTAGGCCTTGAGGCCGACCAGCACCAGGTCGACCGGGCCGATCTCCCGGCTGTTCCGGTAAGCCCTGACGTCGGCAAGATGAAAATTCCCCTGCGGCGAGATGACCTCGAGGCCCTTGCTGGAGACGGCCTGAAAATCCCGTCGCATCAGGAAGTGTACGTCGTGCCCGCCCCGCTGCAGCAGGGCGCCGTAGTAGAGCCCCAGTGCTCCGGCACCGATCACTCCGATCCGCATTCTCTCCTCCCGGTGTTACGGCTGACGGCAGAAGGGTGGCTCTGGAAACAAGTCCGCGAAGAATCAGCGCTTTTCTTGACCAAGAGGGCCTTTTGTGGTAATCTAGTCATTTCCATGGGAGAAAAACGAATGTTTAAAATTGGTGATCGTGCTGTTTACCCCGCGCAGGGGGTTGGTGTTGTTGAGAAGATTGAGTCCCGCGAGTTTTGTGGTCAGACCCACGATTTCTATATCCTGCGTATCATTGACAACGATATGACGATTATGGTCCCGGTCGGCAATGCCACCCAGGTTGGCTTGCGCAACCTTATCAGCAAAGATAAGGTCGAGACAATATACAATGTCCTCGAGGAAAAGCAAGCCGAAGCCCTTTCGATTGCATCATGGAGCAGGCGGCAGCGCGAATACAACGACAAGATCAGGACCGGTAATCCACAGGATGTCGCCGAGGTTTTGCGAGAGCTGTACCTGATCAAGGAAGGGAAAGAGCTTTCCTATGGTGAAAAAAAAGTCCTCGAGCTGGCCCGCAGGCTGCTGATCAAGGAACTGGCCCTTGCTGAAGGGGTTGCTGAGGAGAAAGTCTCCCAACGCCTCGAGAAGATGGTCAACTGAGTAGGTTTGACTGAACAAGTTTTTTGAGCCGGGTGCTGACAGGCACCCGGCTTTTTTGTGCCTTCGGGGACAGAATTCGTGATTAATGATTTTCAAGTGAAGGTAAATGCGATAAATATAATCATTCAAGTAACATGACCTGGCTTCACCGAAGACGACAGGATGTATGATGAATGTACACGTTCTGGTTCCGGCAGCAGGCAGCGGCAGCAGGCTGAGTGGCGACATCCGCAAACAGTATCTTGAATTGGGCGATCAGCCGGTTCTGGTCCGGACCCTGGCCCGTCTTGCCGCTCTGCCGCAGGTCACGGCGATTCACCTGATCGTTCCGGAAGAGGACGTGGCATTCTGTCGTAGCGAACTTGTCGAGCACTATCAGCTGGACAAGATCGGTGCCGTGATCGTCGGCGGAGACGAACGCCAGGACTCGGTGCGCAACGGCCTGGAAGCCTGCGGCGCAGCGAGCCAGGATGTGATCCTGGTGCATGACGGCGTGCGGCCCTTTTTCCCGCAGGAACAGATCGGGCCCCTGGTGCAGCTGGCAGCCATAGAAGGCGCGGCTTTACTCGCGATTCCTGCCCAGGATACGATCAAAGAGGTTTTTGACGGCCGGGTCCGTTCGACACTGGACCGCCGTCTGCTCTGGCAGGTTCAGACCCCCCAGGCCTTCCGTTGTGACCGGATTCGCGAGGCGCATCGCCGGGCCCATGCCGGTGGTTATACCGGCACCGACGATGCCTCGCTGATCGAATGGTGCGGTTGGCCGGTCGCGGTATTGCCGGGTCATCAGTACAATATCAAGATAACGACTCCCGCAGACCTGGTCCTGGCCAGGGCTTTGCTGGAGTGCGGAGAGGTGAGTCTGACATGATACGCATTGGCCACGGTTATGATGTCCATCGCCTGGTCCCGGAACGGCTTCTGGTGCTGGGTGGCGTGGAGATCCCCTACGAGTACGGTCTGCTGGGCCATTCTGATGCGGATGTCCTCCTGCACGCGGTTTCAGATGCCGTTCTCGGCGCCCTTGGCCTTGGGGACATCGGCCGCTATTTCCCTGATACGGATCCGACATACAAGGGCGTCAACAGTCTGCTGCTGCTGGAGCATGTAATCGGCCTGGCGCAGACGCGCGGCTTCCGAGTCAGTAATCTTGATACGACGATCGTCGCCCAGAAGCCCCGGCTCGCGCCATACGTCTCGCAGATGGTAACCAACCTTGCCAAGGCCTGCCAGGTGCCGAGCGGCTGCGTCAACGTCAAGGCCACGACCACCGAAGAACTGGGCTTTACCGGCCGCGGCGAAGGGATCTCGGCCCACGCCGTGGTTCTCATGACAACCAGCGAAATATAGTTTTGGACAAAGCACAGTTACGAGGAGTCTTGTTCACATGAGTCAACCCGAGGTCCAGATGGGCGCCAACTTTATTCGCAATATCATCGATGAGGACCTTGCCAATGGCAAGCATCAGACGGTGATTACCCGCTTTCCTCCGGAACCGAACGGCTACCTGCATATCGGTCACGCCAAGTCGATCTGCCTCAACTTCGGTCTGGCCAGTTATTACGGGGGGCGCTGTCACCTGCGCTTTGATGACACCAACCCGGTCAAGGAAGAGCAGGAATATATCGACGCCATCAAGGAAGATGTGCGCTGGCTCGGTTTCGAGTGGGGCGAGTACGAGTACCATGCCTCGGACTACTTCGAAACGCTTTATGCCTACGCGGAGAAGCTGGTGGAAAAGGGCCTGGCGTTTGTCTGTGACTTGACGCCCGATGAGATGCGTGAATATCGCGGCACCCTGACCGAACCCGGCAAACAGAGCCCCTTCCGGGGGCGTAGCGTCGAGGAGAACCTCGACCTGTTGCGGCGCATGCGGGCCGGTGAATTTGCCGATGGCTCCCGGGTCCTGAGAGCCAAAATCGACATGGCCTCACCGAACCTGAACCTGCGAGACCCGATTATCTACCGCATCCTGCGGGCCACCCATCCGCGTACCGGTGATGCCTGGTGCATCTACCCGATGTACGATTTCGCCCACGGCCAGTCGGATTCGATAGAAGAGATAACTCATTCCCTCTGCACTCTCGAGTTCCAGGATCATCGTCCCCTTTACGACTGGTTCTGCGAGGCATTGGAGATTTACCATCCGCAGCAGATCGAGTTCGCCAGGCTCAATCTGACATACACGGTGATGAGCAAGCGCCGTCTGCTGGAACTGGTCAACGAGAAACATGTGTCCGGTTGGGATGATCCACGTATGCCCACCCTTTCGGGGATGCGCCGACGTGGTTTTCCGGCTGCCGCGATCCGTACCTTCTGTGAACGAATCGGGGTTGGCAAGAGCGACAGCGTTATCGACATGACTGTCCTGGAAGACTGTGTCCGTGAAGAGCTTGACCAATCGGCCCCCCGTGCCATGGGCGTGTTGCGGCCACTCAAGGTAACGATTACCAACTACCCGGAGGGTTCAAGTGAGGAGTTTACCGCCCCGTGCCACCCGAAGAACCCGGAGATGGGGTGCCGAACGATCCCGTTCAGCCGTGAGATTTACGTTGATCGGGACGATTTCATGGAGGATCCGCCGAAGAAGTTCTTCCGCCTCGGGCCGGACCGAGAAGTGCGCCTGCGTTATGGCTATATTATCCATTGTGATGAGATCATCAGGGACCCTGCCAGCGGAGAAGTGACAGAGCTGCGCTGTAGCTATGACCCGGAAACCGGTGGCGGCAAGCTCCCGGAAGGTCGGAAGAAGGTGAAGGGGATCATCCACTGGGTATCGGCGGCGCATGCTCTGCCGGTCAAGGTGCGTCTCTATGATCGTCTTCTCAGCGTTGCCGACCCGGCCGGTGAGAAGCAGCGTGATGACCGCGAACTGCTCAACCCGGACTCCCTTGAGCAGATCGACAAGGCCCTGGTGGAACCAGGCCTGGCCACAGCTGAACCGGGTGACGCCTTCCAGTTTGAGCGGCTCGGTTACTTTGTTGTCGATGCAGCGGATTCGGAACCAGGTCGTCCGGTCTTCAATCGGGTTGTTACGTTGCGTGACACCTGGGCGAAAGTCGCCGAAAACTAGGGAAGTGACTTAGCATCCTCGGAGAAAACCATGTCATTACGTGTTTACAATACGCTTTCAGGCAAGAAGGAAGAGTTCCAGCCACTGGTCCCCGGCAAGGTCGGGATGTACGTGTGTGGAGTGACGGTTTACGATTATTGTCATATCGGTCACGCCCGGGCCAATATCGTTTTCGATATCGTCTACCGTTACCTGCAGTACAGCAATTACGATGTCACCTACGTACGCAACTATACCGACGTTGATGACAAGATTATCAACCGCGCCAACCAGCAAGGCATCAGCAGCAAGCAGCTTGCCGAAGAGTTTATCCAGGCTTTTGACGAAGACATGGAAGCTCTCGGGCTGCGCAAGCCGACTCACGAGCCAAAGGCCACCGAGTATATTGATCGGATTATTGTTCTTGCGAAGCAGCTGATCGAGAAGGGCATGGCCTACGAATCCGCAGGGGACGTTTACTACAGCGTGGAGAAATTTCCAACCTACCTGAAGCTCTCGAAACGCAACATGGAAGAGATGCAGGCCGGGGCGCGTATCGCGCCGGGTGAACAGAAGCGCAACCCGATGGACTTTGCCCTCTGGAAGGCTGCCAAACCGGGCGAGCCCAGCTGGGAATCTCCCTGGGGGCCTGGAAGGCCCGGTTGGCATATCGAATGCTCGGCCATGAGTTCGGCGCTGCTGGGAGAGACCTTTGATATCCATGGTGGTGGTCGCGACCTGATTTTCCCGCACCACGAAAACGAGATCGCCCAGTCCGAAGGCATCTCCGGCAAGCCATTCGTCAAGTATTGGCTGCACAATGGCTTTGTCAATATCAACCAGGAGAAGATGAGCAAGTCCCTGGGCAACTTCTTCACGATTCGCGATATCCTCAAAAGTTACAATCCCGAGGTGGTTCGCTTCTTTATCCTGACCGCCCATTATCGTTCGCCGGTGGATTTCTCCGACCAGAACCTCAAGGAGGCCCAGGCGGGCCTGAGCCGTTTCTACGAAGCGTTGCAGCTTGCGGCCGAGGCCGTCGAGGGCGTACCGGAGAGTGAAGTTGCCGCACAAGAGGGAGCCGAACTGGAAGCCCAGTTCCGTGCAGCCATGGACGATGATTTCAATACGGCCCAGGCCATCGGGCATCTTTTTGAGGGTGTGAGAACCATCAATCGGCTGGTTGCCGAGAAGAAGTTCCGTAAAAAAGCGGACAAGGTGGCATCAGTGAGAGCACTCCGGGATAAGATCGCTGAACTCGGTGATGTCCTCGGCTTGTTTGTGTCCGACCCGGCCGGTTGGCTTAAGCAACAGAACCTCAAGGGTTTACAGGCACTCGGCCTGACAGAGGCTGACCTTGATGCAGCAATTCAGGAACGCCTGGAAGCGAGAGGCAACAAGGACTTCGCCAGAGCCGACCAGATACGCGATGAGCTGGTACAAAAGGGAATTGAATTACTCGATTCACCAGCCGGGACGACCTGGAAGATTAAGTAAGCGACAAAAAATATTTCGTTCAAAGAGGCTTTTTCGCAGGAGCCAGAGACTGTTGACAAACCCCGCATCAACTGCGGGGTTTGTTTTTTTCTGGCAGGTGGAGTTTCTCTGAAGCTTAGAAAAACAGGGGGTTCATCTGTTGCCCTTGTTGCGTTTTTGAAAGACAAAACCGGCGGGTCGCGTCCTGCCCGACGCCATACTTTTGTCCGGCAACAAAAGTATGCAAAAGTGCCTGCTCCTTGCGGAGGGCATCTCTTCGGCCGGATTTCTGAGACATCCAATAACGACGGAGCTTAATAAGCCGGCCCGTTACAGGGGGCCTTCCTTGCAGTGTGATCTAGAAGGGAAAAGCTTGAAAGCACAACTATCGCTGCAATTTTCCACAACAGGAGAGGCTCTCAAGAGCCTCGGATTCTGCGGGAGAAACGTAGAGACTTAATCGGCTAGTCCGGTCTGAGTTGAGGTTACCAACCTTACGCGCCAGACATGCCCAGCGCAGCGCCAAGCTTTCTTTTTGCTCATGGTTACGGCAATGGGAAAGAACTAGCTGTTAATACCCCGTCTTGAGGCCCTGGGTTTAAATCTTCCACCAGCTGTGTCTCAGCTTCAGTCCCCAAGGTTCGCCACATTTCGACGCCATGGTCAATATTGGTGCCACCATCGAAGGCAGAAAACCAGAGAACCCCGTCCAGCTCTTCAGGGCCGAAAGCATCAGCATATCCAGATTCATTACCTGGTCCAATATCCTTGAGAACTTTTGTCCCTAAGTCTGATCCATCGGAAGTCCAGATCTCCTTGCCGAAATCACCATCGTTGGCGGTGAAGAATGGTCGTCCCTGGTATTCAGCCAGAAACTTTAAATCGCCGGCGGTTGTAGGCCAGTTTCCTGCCTTCGAATAAATGTCCTTGACGAGACGAGTCCCAAACGGATTTCCATCGGTCAGCCAGGGCTCAAAGCCATTTGTGCCGTCATTGGCGAAAAAGAAGAGCTGGTCGTTCACAATTTGGAAGACATCCTCTCGACCGGGGACGACACTGCTTCCCGCCAAGGGATTGATGTCTGCCAGTATGGTCGTGGAGGTGCCATCTGTTCGCCATGGCTCGACGCCTCTGATGCCATCGTCAGCGGTAAAAAATAGCCATCCATCGAACGCTGTCCAGTAGGTCAAGTTGTCGGTCGTTGCAGGAAAAGCGACATCGGGGACGATGCCAATATTGAACACCTGTTTGGTATTAATCGTCGATCCATCGGTTTTCCAGGGCTCGAATCCCGAGGTACCATCATCGGCAAAAAAGTACAGTTCATTGTTGAAAACCGTGAACTGTTCAGGTGAGCTGTCGTAGGAAAGAGAAGCATTAATCGGGTTGATCCCTATATTCTTGACGATTCTCGTGTTGGCTTCTGTACCGTCGGTTTTCCAAGGTTCGATACCGTATCGATCAAGCCCATATATCCCATCGGTGGCCACAAAGTACAAAGCACCGTTGAAAACAGTTAAATTGCGCGGGTCGCTATCAATTGGAGTATCTGGGTCCTGTGCCAGGTTGCCCGGATCCTCGATGGCGATATTCTTGACGATGACGGTGCCAGCTTCTGTGCCATCGGTTTTCCAGAGTTCCACTCCCTGACCATGGTTCTCATAGTCAATATCGTTAGCGACAAAGAAAAGAGCGTCATTAAAGACTGTTAGCTCTTGAGGGTCACTGCTGACGGGGGCTGGAAAGGGTGGCAGACTGTCTTCGATGCCGATGTTTTTGACCATGACGGTTCCGATTCCTGTGCCATCGGTTTTCCAGAGCTCCACTCCGTGCCTGCCATCATCTGCAGAGAAGTAAATTTCGCCCTCAAAAAGCGTATAATCCGCCGGATTGCTGTCCCCAAAAGGGTTGATGTCTTTTAGCAATGCAGTCCCATCACTTGTGCCGTCAGTTATCCAGGGCTCACAGCCCGAAGCATTACAAGCGGAAAAAATGATCAGGTCTCCGAAATCCGTGAAATCCTGCACATGACTCTGACCGTCAAGATTGATAATTTTAAGGAGTCGGAGTACGCCATCCTGAATTTTGAATAAGCCATCACCTGACGTGTCAGGATTAGTGTTATTAGTGTTGTCACCATAGAAAAGCAAGTAATCTGCCGGTGTGAGACTGCCGTCGCCGTTATCTCCTCCACCCCCGCCTCCACCGCAACCGACAAAAAGAACAATGAAAAACAAGAGCACGCAGGTACTTGATGCCAGAGAAGAAAGCCGTATCTTCATCGCAAACCCCCACAACCGGATAAGCACGAATTCGATGCCAACAGAAAGAGATCACTTAATTTTTATCATATAATCTATGAACAGCAATGCTCCTGACACCTCAACCGGCGAGTCAATTCTGAGTGTTTCTCAGAATCGATTTTCCTCTCGTAACCCGTGATTTCTAAAAATGGCCCACCCAGAAAGGGAAGACCTTTTTGCCTTTTAGCTAGTGAATAGTCTTGTCTAAGCTTAGCTTCGTGAATCGCTCAATAAAAAACGAGAGTCTGTTGTGTTGCTCGATACTGAGTGATCCGAAGCGGAGACTTTTGCGGCGAACGGGGACAATGCCGCCGCTCAATTGATAGTCAGACACCTCCTTTGCTGGCAGATCTTCGACGATCAATTCATATTCATAATAAAGATTGATGGGGGGGATTTCTGAGGTTTTGATCTTTTTGCCGAGATAACGGAAAGAGAGGCCACTTTCGCAAATATCAATAATATGGTATGGCAACTCCCGAGAATCCAGGGGCAGGAAAACCAGGGCCCGTTCTTGTGCGTTGAACCTTTGGGTTTTCCTGAAAGGTAGATAACCAGAATCATTTTCCATTGTACACGTCCTCCTTGAAGACAATGTAACGTCGGATCTCCTTTCTCTAATGTCGTAAAATAGCCTTACAATATTTATTGATCAACAGGCAGCTTTTGTTTTGCTTTACTGCCTTGTACAACGGAGCAACCAGTATTCAGGTACTGACTTAGGCTATTGCTGTTGCCTCGTTAGTGCAACAGTTGTGTCGTTGAATCAAAACTCTTTAGTCTTTTGATTATTTCAGGTTTAATCCACGGTGCAATGCTACTGAGAGATATAAATTAGGGCTCAAAAGATTGATACTAAAGAGAATCAAAAGATGTCGGACATGTGGGGCCGGGTTTTTCTATCAGTCCTTTTCTTGAGTGGTGCTGTGCAGAGTATGCTTATTTGGCGGGCTTTTTGTAAAGGCTGACATTTAATAAAAAAAGCCCCACAGTCCAGGAGGAGGACTGCGGGGCAACGGGTTTCTATGGGTTCTTCGTTTTGGAGAGGGAACATGAAGAAACATGCTCTGTTTTGATGTATTACTGTTTTTGTCAGGTATGTCAACTAAAAAATAAATCGCCATCCAGGATCGAAGCCTGCCAGCCACCATTTTGCGAATTGATCAGCGTTCTAAATACTTCTATCAATAACACGTCGGTTTTCGTATCGGCAGTGGTGCTATGTAGCAATGATACATTCAGAAGAGTCATGGATTGGTCTGCTCACGGCTTTTGTGAAAACGGACTCTTCAAGTTGATCGTGCGGATAAGAATGGAACAATTCTGTTCTCTTCAGTCTGACGGTTTAAATAAACATTGATGAAGAAAAAGGTCTTCAAAACCTGAATTTCAAACCGAAGGCAAGAGCATTGGAGACACCGTCGTCTGCAACAATTCCAAAAGCATTGGAGCGATGGTGGATTCGGATAATGGCAGCTATATTTGGATGCGATGGCAATACGGCCTCCAACTCTACCAGCATATAAACTTGTAAACGCTCAGATTCACCGCTTCTCTGTATTTCTATTTCGGGGACATCCGTCGCGTATGAAGGTCCGATGCCAGCAGCTAAACTGGTATCTAGGTATCTGTCCCAAAAAAAGCGTCCCAACGAGCAATTAGCAAGGCATTAAATTCCCAGTGATCCTGCTGATCAAAATGTTTAACGATCTGCCCCTCGACCTCAAAACTGGCTAGCTCATCATATGTAGCAAAGCGCCGCGCTAATGCCAGTGCGACTAAATATGAGTCCTCAAAATCAAGGTCTAGAAATCCAAAAGCAAAATCACCAATTTCGTTATCGGTCATCCGGGCCCCATAAACACTTAGTGCATACGACGGCTTATCTTCTAGACGCTGTATTTCTGCCAAACAAGGACTGACAAATGTCATGAGGAAACAAATGATCAGTGTTGACTTTTTCAGGACATTTTTTATAAGGCAGGACATAATCCCTCTCCGTACAGTAACAGGTAGGCATTATGCGACAATGATAGCAAGCACTCGATAAACGACAAGAGCAGGAATCAATAAAACCTGCCGATTCTGCTGGCAGAAGGATGTCTGTGACATGGTCTGTGCTTATCGCTCACTCTTAATGTCATTGGCCGTCAGGCTCTTAACCGTAAATGTCTTAAATTGCGCTATCAATAACACGCCCGTTTTCGTCTCGGTTGTGGTGCAATATAATAAAGCCCTCGGTCCGAAGACCGAGGGCTTTAAGGAGGTCGTTTATGAAGAAGATTGATATTCATAAACTGAAATAAACGTATCATGTTGGTTCTCATATTTGTCTTATACGGTCCTGACAAATAAAAAGCGGCCACCCGTTTCCAGGTGGCCACTTTCATTCTATAAGTCGTTAGTTTTAAGAATACTTCGCAATCTGTTAGCAGATTTCCTGATAACCTCTTCTCTCTTCTCTCTACTCTTTAGTCGTGAGATCCAGAAGTTCAGCCCAAGCTGATGCAGCCAAAGCCTCTGTTAAATTTTCAATAATTGCCGCCTGTGCGTGAACTGCGTCTATAATCGCTTTGACTGGCTGAAGTCTCTCTGATGTCGTTGTATCTAGATTAATCTCTTTCATGTGCCAGTTCGGAAACAGCCTTTTTAAGTCACCGATCTGGATTCCAAGAGTAATTATCTTTTCATGACGGATGTCCTTCAGAATATTTGTAAAAAGCCTGTCAATATTCTCTTCCGGACCTTCTATAATCTGAAAAAACACACCACCCTTTGCCATCAAGACCCCGGTGATGTCTTTTTCCGCGTTGTTCTTTGCGGCCTGACTTGAAAGGTCCTTAATTTCATCGACAGACATATCCTTTACGAAACTGCTAATGTAATGTATCCGCTTGAGCATTTGTTCCTCCTAAGGGAGTTATTGACGAAAAAACGACACTTATGCATTGTACTAACAAATAAGATAAAGGCCACTCGTTTCCAGGTGACCATAATTTTGTCTTCCTGAATATCTTGATCAAGAAGAAGCCGGTTTTCGTCCTTAAAGTCCTGATTTTTAAGATTCAACAGTAAATTCGAATACCTTAAATTTACACGCCATATGGGCGAATCCCTGGGGGGCATTTTGATTTGCGTTTTTCTCTTGACATATATGACCAAAAGAGTAATCTATTAGCCAGAACATACTTCTTCGTGTTCTACCTCCAAAAAACCCCATAGAACCCGTTGCCCCACAGTCCCCTCCAGGCTGTGGGGCATTTTCTTGGTATGCAGGATCAGATAGAATCCAGTTCCTCTGCCAAGCTGTCATGCAAAATGATTTTGGGGGGATATAATAACATTTGAAACATGTTTTCTTGAGAACCCTAACAAAAGGATACAGCTATGTTCAAAGCCAAAGCCTATTCAGCCTCCAGTGCCACCTCACCACTGGCCCTCGACAGCATCCAGCGTCGCGAGGCCGGCGAACGTGACGTGCAGATCGAGATACTGTTTTGCGGCATTTGCCACTCCGACCTGCATACGGCGCGTAACGAGTGGAGCAGTGTTATGCCCACGACCTATCCCTGTGTGCCGGGTCACGAAATTGTCGGCCGGGTCATCAAGGTCGGCAGCGAAGTCAAGAACTGCAAGCCGGAAGACATCGTCGGAGTCGGTTGCCTGGTCGATTCGGACCAGACCTGTCCCCATTGCCAGGCGGACGTCGAGCAGTTCTGTGCAAACGCAACGTTCACCTACAATTCCCCGGACAAGCACCTCGGTGGTGTGACCTATGGCGGTTATTCTGAGAGTATCGTCGTCGATCAACGTTTCGTCTTGCACGTCCCCGGCAATCTCAACCTGGCCGGTGTGGCGCCGCTTCTCTGTGCTGGGATCACCACCTACTCGCCAATGCGCCGCTGGGGCGAGCTTAAGGGGAAAAAGGTTGGCGTTGTCGGTCTCGGCGGCCTGGGACATATGGGGGTCAAGTTCGCCCGTTCTTTCGGTGCCCACGTTGTGGTCTTTACGACCTCGCCGGGAAAGAAAGAGGATGCGCTGCGTCTCGGAGCCCACGAGGTCATTCTCTCCACAAATCCTCGTGAGATGAAGCCGCACGTCGGCAGCTTTGACTTCATCCTCGACACCATTGCCGTCGAGCACGATATCAACGGCTACATTAATATGCTCGGCCTCGATGGTAACATCACCCTGGTCGGTGCACCGGAGAAACCGCTCCCCGTTTCTGCTTTTGCCCTTCTGTTCGGGCGCAAAAGCATCTCGGGGTCGCTGATTGGTGGCATCAAGGAGACTCAGGAGATGCTCGATTTCTGCGGTGAGCACAACATTACCTCCGATGTTGAGGTCATTCCGATCCAGGAGGTCAACGAGGCCTACGAGCGTTTGTTGAAGTCCGATGTGAAGTATCGTTTCTCCATCGACATGGCCTCTCTCAAATCGAAGTAAACGAACATGGCCACCTGTAACAGGGTGGCCATATTTGCTTGTCAGGCTCTTTCAGTAATAAACTGAGAAAATGAAAAATCCGCAAGTTTGGTGCCCCAAAATTCAGGATTACGAGTATACTTCCTGTCGCCCAGTGTCTATCGAGAAACAATAACAGGAGATAACGTTGAAAAAAATTACACTGCTGTTTGTTCTTATCCTCTGCATTTCTGTCGCTGCTTATCTTTACATCGATACAAAAGATCCCGTGATCTCATGGGGTGTCGAGCAAAATGCATATATAAATGACGCCTTGAAAATTAATATCACCGACGACATAGGCTTAAAAGATGTCTGCTATTCTTTGTCCGGTGGCTCCTGTTCCGGTGAAGAACGGTGTTCAAGTGACCTTGGGTCGCAATCGTTTGACCTGCTGATTGATCCTGGGCAATGTGCCGTCGATTCAGAACCATTGAAGGTCAAGATGGCGGTCAAAGTGGTTGATACCTCGATCGTTGCAAACAAAACAGAGGATTCTATTGAATTGACCTACGACCGGCAGGCTCCGAACCTGACAACCTTGGGCGGGACCCTCTCCATGAAGCGTGGCGGGACAGGGGTCGTCCTTTACGAAGTGGGTGAAGTGCCTGTTGAAACAGGGGTCCTGCTGGATGATTTGCAGTTTAAAGCCTTTGATCTGGGACAAAACAAATATCTGAGCTTTTACGCGCACCCATACTTCGTTGAGGCGGATGATTTCAAACCGAGGGTCTTTGCCGTTGATGCAGCGGGTAACTTGAGGAAGATCCGGCCCGGATCGAGAACCGCTTCGTGGACCTATCCTACAGAAGAGCTTGAGCTGACGGACGATTTTCTGGAGATTGTCAAGGATAAGATGATGGCGACATCAACCAGCAAGCCTTTGGATGTATTTGTCGAAATCAACAATAAAATCCGGCAAGAGAACTATCAGAAAATTGTTCAGCTCTGCCAAACGACAGTTCCGGAAAAACTCTGGCAGGGAGTTTTCCTGCGTAACCAGGGCGCAACCAGGGCCAATTTCGCAGAGGACCGCACGTACAAATACCATTCCGAGGTTGTCAGTAAACAGGTTCACACCGGCCTTGACATTGCTGGTCTGAACAACATGGAAATTCAGTCAGCCAACCATGGCAAGGTAGTATTCGTTGGAGAAATAGGTATTTATGGCAATGTTGTGATCATCGACCATGGCTATGGGTTACACACTCTGTATGGCCATCTCAGCAAAGCGGATGTCCGTGAAGGGGACCATGTTAAAAAAGGCGATGTGATTGCAGTCTCCGGAGAGACGGGCCTGGCTTTTGGTGACCATCTGCACTTTGAGGTAAGGGTCAACGGTGTCCCGGTGAATCCCATTGAATGGTTTGATCCGGTCTGGGTTGTCAACAACATAGAGACCTTTTTGCCAAAAGCCGATATGTAATCCCAGAAGTCCTGAGCATATCTGAGGCACCCATTAATTCACCTTTGGTGAACAAAGTTTTTTTGCCAGGACCATGGCCAAATTTGAACTGAAAACCGAGTACACCCCGCAAGGCGATCAACCCCAGGCGATAAATGAACTGGAGCAGGGCATCCGGCGTGGCGACCGACACCAGGTCCTGCTTGGCGTAACCGGCTCGGGAAAACATTTACCATGGCCAACGTGGTCAACCGGCTACAGCGGCCGACCCTGGTGCTGGCGCCGAACAAGACCCTGGCCGCACAGCTCTACGGTGAATTCAAAGAACTTTTCCCTGGCAACGCTGTTGAGTACTTTGTCTCCTATTACGACTACTACCAGCCGGAAGCCTACGTCCCGACTACGGACACCTTCATCGAAAAAGACTCCTCGATCAACGAAGAGATCGACAAGTTGCGACACAGTGCTACGCGCAGTCTCCTGACCCGGCGCGACGTGCTGATCGTTGCGTCGGTTTCCTGCATCTACGGACTCGGTTCACCGGAAGCCTATCACGGTTTGCTGATTCGCCTGGAGCAGGGGATGGAACTCGAGCGCAACCAGCTGCTCCGGCGGCTGGTCGACATCCAGTACAGCCGCAATGATATCGATTTTCATCGCGGCAGTTTCCGGGTCCGTGGCGATACGGTAGAGGTCTTTCCGGCCTATGAAGAGGATCGTGCGCTGCGCATCGAGTTTTTTGGCGATGAGGTCGAAACGATCAGCGAAATCGATCCGCTGCGCGGCAAGGTGATCGATCGCCTTACCGTCGACCGCGATTTTCCCGGCAAGCCATTACGTGGCCACCAAGCCGACCCTGGACCGGGCAATTCGTGACATTCAGGACGAACTTCGGGAGCGTATCCAGTTTCTGCGCGCCGGCAACAAGCTGCTGGAGGCGCAACGCATCGAGCAGCGCACCCTGTTTGATATTGAGATGATGGAGGAGATGGGCTTCTGCCAGGGGATTGAAAACTATTCCCGCCACCTGGATGGCCGCGCACCGGACTCACCCCCGGCGACGCTTTTCGATTATTTTCCGGAAGACGCTCTGGTCTTCATCGATGAGAGTCATGTCACCGTCCCCCAGCTGGGAGGGATGTATCGAGGCGACCGCAGCCGCAAGGAGACCCTCGTCGAATACGGTTTCCGACTCCCCTCGGCGCTCGATAACCGGCCGCTGACCTTCGATGAGTTCAGCGACAAGAACCTGCAGACGGTCTACGTCTCCGCGACTCCGGGCGACTATGAGCTGAGCACTGCTGCCGGCGTGGTTGTCGAACAGATCGTCCGGCCGACCGGCCTGGTCGATCCGCCGCTGGACATTCGTCCGGCGGGCAACCAGGTTGATGACCTGATCGACGAGATCCGCAAGGTTGCGGGTAAACAGGGTCGCGTTTTGGTCACCACGCTGACCAAGCGCATGGCTGAGGACTCTGACCGGCTACCTCGATGAAATCGGCATCCGGGTGCGTTACCTGCACTCAGATATCGATACCGTCGAGCGAATCCGCATCATCCGCGCCCTGCGCCAGGGTGAATTCGATGTGCTGGTCGGGATTAATCTTTCTGCGTGAAGGTCTCGATATCCCCGAGGTTGCCCTGGTGGCAATCCTCGATGCCGACAAGGAGGGTTTTCTGCGCAGCACCCGTTCGCTGATTCAGACCTGCGGCCGCGCCGCCCGTAATCTTGAAGGCAGGGTGATCATGTATGCCGACCGGGTTACCGGCTCCATGCAGAACTGCATCGACGAGACTGAACGCCGCCGGGCTGCCCAGCTGAGCTACAATCAGCTCCATGGCATCACCCCGGAATCGGTGCGTAAATCGCTGCGCTCGATCCTGGATGATCTCGGTCAGGGCCGATCGTCACAGGAAAGCCTGGTCGCCGAAGCTCTGGCAGCATATGATTCCTGCGAGGAGCTGAGCGCTGAGATAGAGCGCCTGCGTGCCGGGATGCTGAAAATGGCTGCCGACCTCGAGTTTGAAAAAGCCGCGGAGCTGCGCGACCGGGTCCAACTTCTCGAAAAGCAGGAACTTGCCCTGCGTAGCTGATCGAATGCTATGTTAATAGGACGTCTTCGGTTGCGGGGTAAAGCGGAATTTCAGTGCGGCATGGCCCGCTGCTCGCTGAGATAGAGCCAGCCTTTGACGATCCGGTAGATCAACCAGAGAGAGGCCGCCAGAAGGATTACCCAGCCGATCAGGATCAGGGTCGTCACGCCGCCGATCACCAGCCACAGGAGCGTGTACCAGAAGGTCTTGGTTTGCCAACGGAAGTGACTTTCGACCCAGCTCCCCTGTACATCCTCCATACGCACATAGTTGATGATGACCCCGGCAAACAGGGTCAGACTGCCGGTAAACAGACTGACTGCCTGCAGGCCGTAAACAATCATCGCCAGGCGCTGCAGGCCGGTCTCGGCGGGGGTGTTGATTTGGGTCTGCCATTCATTCATTACAGCTGCCAGTATATGAGATAATGCTGATTTTTGCCAGTTTCGATCAGACGCAGAAAGCTTTTGTTTTCCTTGGAAACTCCCGTCACAATGGCCGGGTTGCTGCTCTTTCATCTCGGACATGGATATAACGGCTAATCATGGGTTATCGCAATTTACAAGAAACGGTTTCCGCCCTTGAGAAAACCGGTCAGCTGAAGCGTCTAGACGTTGAGGTCGATCCTTACCTGGAGATCGGCGCTATACAGCGCCGGGTTTATGCCGCAGGTGGACCAGCCTTGCTGTTCTCTCGTGTCAAGGGCTGCGGCTTCCCGTGTTGGGCAACCTGTTCGGCACTCTGGACCGTGCCCGTTACCTGTTCCGTGACACTCTGCCGGCAATAGAGCGCATGGTTGAGATGAAGGTCGACCCGGGCGCGGCGATGCGCAATATCCCGGCGGCTCTCGGCCTGGGTCGTCACGCCTGGAACCTGCTGCCGAAATCGGTCAGCAGGGGGCCGGTTCTCGAACAGAGTACGAGCCTGGCAGACTTGCCGCAGCTGGTGTCCTGGCCGAATGACGGCGGTGCCTTTATCACCTTGCCGCAGGTGTATACCGAAGCCCCCGGCAAGGGAGGCTGGAAGAATTCCAACCTCGGCATGTACCGCGTACAGATCTCCGGCGGTGTATATGCCAGTGACGAAGCGGGCCTGCATTACCAGATTCATCGCGGCATCGGCGTACATCATGCCGAAGCCCTGGAAAATGGCCTGCCACTTCCGGTGAATGTCTTTGTCGGCGGGCCGCCGAGTTTGAGCCTCGCCGCGGTCATGCCGTTGCCTGAGGGGATGCCGGAATTGGCATTTGCCGGGTTGCTCGGTGGCCATCGCTTGCCGGTGGTCAATACCCCCAACGGCCTGCTGGCTCCTTCGCAAGCCGATTTCTGCCTCTGCGGACAAATTCTCCTCGATCAGACCCGGCCGGAGGGTCCCTTCGGCGACCATCTCGGCTATTACAGCCTGACCCACGATTTCCCGGTGATGCAGGTGACCCACGTCTTCCATCGGCCTGGTGCGATCTGGCCGTTTACTACCGTGGGGCGCCCGCCCCAGGAGGACACCACTTTCGGTGCCCTGATTCACGAAATGACCGGTGCCGCAATCCCCGACCTGGTGGCAGGAGTCCGGGCGGTGCATGCGGTTGATGTTGCCGGGGTCCATCCGCTGCTCCTGGCGGTCGGAAGCGAAGCTACACCCCTTACGCAGAAACTTCAGGGCCGCAGGAACTGCTCACCCAGGCCAACGCGTTCCTCGGCCAGGGCCAGCTATCGCTGGCCAAGTACCTGTTCATCGTCAACCGCCGATATTCCGGATCTGGATATCCATGACATCTCTGCGTTCTTCAGTCCTCTCTGCCGGGCCGATTGGAGACGGGATCTGCACTTCCAGACGCAAACGACCATCGATACGCTCGA
>CAVRQQ010000005.1:0-162106 GCA_963723355.1 uncultured delta proteobacterium | reverse complement strand
AAGGGCTCCAATCTTTTGATTGCAGCCCTTGTATCTATATGGTGCCGAAGGCGAGACTCGAACTCGCACGTCCTTTCGAACACACGCCCCTCAAGCGTGCGTGTCTACCAATTCCACCACTTCGGCAAGCGTTGTATTTATACTGATATGACCTGATGCTGTCAATAGGTTTGACGCGCTATTTTGTCTCTCCAGAAGGGGCTGCCGGCGGTATGCTCTGAGCCGGCATTGAGGCCGGTGCGGAGGCCGGTGCGACTTGATCGGGCATCACGCTTGAAGAGCCGGGTTGGCCCCAGAAAATCGCCAGAGCCAGGCTGGTCAGCATGAAGATCACCGCTGCGCCAGCTGTCATTTTAGCGATAAAGGATTGGCCGCCGGAGGCACCGAAAATCGTGTTGCTGGCGCCGGCACCGAATGCTGCGCCAACTTCTGCGCCTTTGCCGCCCTGGATCAGGACAATGCCGATCAGGGAAAGGCAGACCAGGATGTGAATTGACAGAAGTATATAGTTCATGTTGTCCCCTTAAGGTGTCGTTCTTTTCTGCAGAAGGAAGGCACTTTAACATAACTGTTTTGCAGAGAGAAGAGCGAAATTCACTTTTTTCGCCGGTCTGGTCTGGGCCAGGCGTCCGGCTGGAAATTGACGATCCGGGCGAAATCCTCGGCCTGCAAACTCGCGCCGCCGACCAGGGCTCCATCGACGTCAGGTTGAGTCATCAAACCGTCGACATTGCCCGGCTTGACGCTGCCGCCGTAGAGGATGCGCATGGCATCGGCGGTTTCCTGATCGTACAGTTCGCTCACCAGGGCACGGATGAAGGCATGGGCCTCCTGAGCCTGCTCGTTGCTGGCGGTGACGCCGGTGCCGATAGCCCAAACCGGCTCGTATGCGATCACCAGATCGGCCATCTGCTGCGGTACTCAGGTTGCGCAGGGCGAAACGGACCTGGCGACGCAGGACGTCTAACATGCGGTCGCCCTCGCGCTCTTCGAGAGTTTCGCCGATGCAGAGGATGATGCCGAGGCCGGCTTCGGCGACGGCGTGGGCCTTGCGGTTGACCGACTTCATCGGTTTCGCCGAACAGCTGACGGCGTTCCGAATGGCCGATGATGATATATTGGCAGCCGGCATCCTTGAGCAGCGGTGCGGACACCTCGCCGGTAAAAGCGCCTTGAGGTTCCGGATAACAATTTTGTGCTGCCAGCTTGATGTTGCTGCCGGCAATCACCTCGGCGACCTTGCTCAAAGCCGTATAGACCGGCGCGACAACGATCTCAACCTTGTCGTTATCGGCAACGGCCGGGATCAGTTCGTTGACCAGGGCGGTCGCTTCGTCCAGGGTTTTGTGCAGCTTCCAGTTGCCTGCAATCATCGGGATTCTCATAAAAGCTCCTTAATGGTTCAGTCACAGGGCGTTTGGATTAGGCATTGGCAATCGGCGATGTAACTTCAACTCTCCAGCCTCCAGTCCCCAGCCCCCGCTTTTCAAGCATCTGTAAGGGCGGCCAGCCCGGGGAGCTCCTTGCCTTCCAGGAATTCCAGTGATGCTCCGCCGCCTGTGGAAATGTGCGTCATCTTCGATTCGACCCCAGCTTTTATTACTGCTGCAACCGAATCGCCGCCACCGACGATCGAGCGGGCCTTGGACTCGGCCAGGGTTTTGGCGATAGTCATTGTGCCGCGGGCAAAGGCATCGAATTCAAAGACCCCCATTGGGCCGTTCCAGACGACCATACGGGCATTCTTCAGTGCGCCCGTGTAGGTCGCAATCGTCGCGGGGCCGATATCCAGCGCCATCCAGTCAGCAGGGAAGTTGGCGTCGCTGCAGATTTTATGCTCGGCATTGGCGCTGAACTCCGCATGCGACCACGTGGTCCTGAGGCAGCAGCAGGGTGACGTTTTTATCCATTGCTTTCTGGATGAGCTCTCTGGCGAGGTCGATACGGTCCTCTTCAACCAGTGAACGTCCGGTCGGACGACCTTGGGCGCGCAGGAAAGTGTAAGCCATGCCGCCGCCGATGATCAGCGTGTCGACCTTTTCCAGCAGATTAGCAATGACCGCGATCTTGTCGCTGACCTTGGCTCCGCCGATCACCGCAACAAAAGGATGATCCGGGTAGGCGAGGGCCTGGCCAAGGTACTTGATCTCCTTCTCCAGGAGAAATCCGGCAGCGGCGGGTTGCAGGAAATGCGTTACCCCCTCCGTGGAGGCATGGGCGCGATGGGCCGTACCGAAAGCGTTATTGACATAAATGTCGGCGTTTTCTGCCAATGCTTTGGCAAAGTCCGGGTCGTTTTTCGTTTCACCGGCATGAAAACGCACATTCTCCAGCAGAATGACATCGCCATCCTTCATCTGGTCGATCATACGCTTGACGTCGGGGCCGATACAGTCGGGGGCCATCTTGACTGATTTGCCGAGATACTGGGCGAGGCAGGGGGCCACCGAAGCAAGACTGAACTTCGGCTCCGGGCCATGCTTGGGACGGCCAAGATGAGATGCCAGTATCAGGCGCCCGCCGTTGTTGACGATGTGTCGAATCGTCGGCATGGATGCCTTGACGCGGGTATCGTCTGTGACATGGCTAGTTCTCATCGAGAGGCACGTTGAAATCAACCCGGCAGAAGACCCGTTTGCCCTGAAAGTCGATATCCCTGATGGAGAGCTTTTTTAACATCAGCTTGTCCTAATGGAGTATTAATAAAAAGGGCAGGTTGATAACCCGCCCTTAAAGTGCTGCATTAACCTTTGGCCATCAATTTAACCAGATCGACAATACGGTTTGAGTAGCCCCATTCATTGTCGTACCAGCTCATGACCTTGACCATGTTGCCGGCTATGACGCTGGTTGTTGCAGCGTCGACACTCGAGGATGCCGGGTTGCCATTGAAGTCTATGGAGACCAGCGGTTCTTCGCAAAAATCCAGAATTCCCTTGAGAGGCCCGTTGGCAGCGGTCTTGAGAGCGGCATTGACTTCTTCCACAGAAGTTGTTTTTTCGGTTTCGACCACCAGGTCAACCAGCGAGACGTTCGGGGTGGGGACACGAACGGCGAGACCATCGAGTTTGCCTTTCAGCTCCGGCAGGACCAGGGAAACGGCTTTTGCGGCTCCGGTGGTGGTCGGGATCATCGACATGGCGGCAGCGCGGGCACGGCGCAAATCATCATGCGGGAGGTCAAGGATGCGCTGGTCGTTGGTGTAGGCGTGCACCGTGGTCATCAGCCCTTTGACGATGCCGAAGTTCTCCAGGAGGACTTTGGCGACCGGCGCCAGACAGTTCGTGGTACAGGACGCATTTGAAACAATATTGTGACTGGCAGCATCGTATACGCCATCATTGACGCCCATGCAGACGGTCAGGTCGACCTCTTTTCCGGGAGCGCTGATAATTACTTTTTTCGCACCGGCCTGAATGTGCTTGCCGGCGTCCTTGCCATTGGTGAAAAAACCGGTCGATTCAATCACAACATCAACGCCCAGTTCCTTCCAGGGCAGGGCAGCCGGATCGCGCTCGCTACAGACTTTGATGTTTTTGCCACTCACCAGGATGCTGTCATCCGCTACAGAGACATCCGCATCGAAAATACCGTGGATGGAGTCATATTTCAACAGGTGCGCAAGAGTTTGCGGACTGGTGAGATCGTTAATCGCAACGATTTCAAACTCCGGGGTGTTCTGCGCCGCACGCAGAACATTCCGTCCGATTCGACCAAAGCCGTTGATGGCAACTTTTACAGACATTTATTGCTCCTCCCAGGTGTGGTTTTTAAAGAAAAGAATATGCCTGACGGGCGACCGGTCAGGCAGAAATAATTTCGACGTTTGGATGATAGCGAATCACCCCATGCTGGTCAACCGTTTTTAATCATTTTACCGGCCAATGAGGTTGCCCTTTAAGTGATGTTTATGGTATTTAATGCAAGTTTGAACAGTCATTGATTCCTGTCTTTGCCTAGACCATGGTATTCTGCATCAAGGGTGCTTGGGGCTTTCCCACTCAGTTATGAAAAATTCTCTGGAAAGACGCATCCTGACCTTCAGCCTTTTGGCGCTGATCCTCACTGTTGCTATCAACACCGGACTCAATGTTGATACGTTCCGCCGCAGCTATCGTGACGGCATTCTGCAACGAGCCCAAACCTTCGCAGAAGCTTTGAAAGTTCAGATTGAAGCAGTCATCAATCTTGGCTTGCCAATTGATGAGATAAATGGCATTTCAGAGATTTGCCAGGAGACCGTGGCGAAAGACCCGGAAATCTCCTATTGCCTGGTCGAGACATCTTCAGGAGTGCCCCTTTATTACAGCGACGCCGGCTATCCTGATATATTGTCAATCAAATATATTGACAACCTCTCCCCCGAAATCGCTGTTCTGGAATCCCCTGATCAAGGCAAGCTCTATGATTACGCCGTCCGATTCTGGATTACGATGACAAAGTTGTCGGCCGGGTGCGGATCGGTTTCCAGAATGCTGTCCTGACGAAGCTGGTCATGGACCATCTGGCCTCCACCGTTCTGGTCCTGGCTGCTGCCTTGCTGGTCGCATTCATGGTGATCGTCGCTTTCACCCGTTATGACCTGGTCGGGCCTATTCGTCGCCTTTGTGATATGGCAGAGGGCCTTGCCTCGGGTCAAATTCGATACCAGGGCGCCGGTTATGAAAACCAAGGAACTGGCGATACTCGGCAACACCCTGTCTGACATGGCTAATTCCTTGCGTGAACGTGATGCGGAGCTGAGCCGTAATTACCAGGAGCTTGAAGAGACTAATCTCGAACTGCAGAAATCTTATGAGAACCTGGAAAGCATCAGCTCCGAATTGGGCCGCAGCCGGGAAATGTACCGTTCACTGCTCGACGATGCAAGCGACGCGATCCTGGTCTGTGACGAAGGCGATTCCATCGTCATTGCCAACAAGGCTGCAGAACGTTTCTTCGGCATGGCCAAGGCAAGGATGGAGAAGAGTAATTACTTCTCTTTTCTCGAATCGATCAACTGTCGCGACATTGAACATCAGTTTGAACATCATCAGACGATCGTTCCCGGTCAATCGGGCGAAACCGAAATCAGGTTTTGGCGTGCCGTGGATAATTGCACCCTGGTCGGCCGGGCTTCAGCCTCGGTCATTATTGACAAGGACAAACGCCGACTGGTCCAGATTATCATCCGTGACGCAACGCAGGAAGAGGAGGTCCGTCAGACTCTGGAACGGACTGCCAGTGAAATGGAACGACTCAACCAGATGAAGAACTCTTTCCTTGGTCTGGCCTCCCACGAACTGAAAACACCTCTGACGATCATCATGGGATATGTTGAACTTTTACTCTCATCCGACCGGGAGCAACCACTTGATGAGGATACGCTCAAACTGATTCGTCATATTGCCAAGGCCAGCGACCGGCTCTCGGAAATCGTCCGTGATATAGTCGATGTCTCGATGATTGATGGTCGCACCATCGACCTTGTCAGTCGACATGTTGACATCAACGTTCTGGTGATGCGCGCAGTCAGCAATGTGGAGCAATTTATTCGCCAGCGCGAGCAGGTGTTGAGCCTCAACATTAGCCGATGACCTGCCACTGATCAGATGCGATTTCGAACGCATAGTACAGGCGGTCGGTAACGTTCTTAGCAACGCCATCAAGTTTACCCCGGACAAAGGCAGGATTATTATCGAGACCAAGCTGGTCCTCAGGCCGAGACCGCCGGAGAAGTTCGCCTCGGTTGGTGCGGATGGGTCCTGTACCCTCAGCAATGAACAGGTCCCTTATGTCGAGATTGCGATCCACGATAGTGGAATAGGGATTGCCGAGGCCGAGCAGGAGGCAATCTTCGAGAAATTCTACGAGGTCGGAGATGTTGAGGAACACTCAACCGGCAAGGTTGCATTCAAAAGCCGTGGAGCAGGTCTGGGTTTAAGTATCGTCAAAGGAATTATCGATCTCCACGGTGGAGCCGTCTGGGTCGAAAGCCCCGGCTATGACCCGGACACCATGCCCGGCAGCACATTCTACCTGTTGCTCCCGGCAACCGGCCCGACCGCCTGACAGCTACGGCATTATCTTCAGAGAGTGTTTCGTTGCGCTTCACGCTTGCATCCTTTGCTCTCATGAGTTATTTATCCGGCCACAAATATCGTGATTCCTGGTCACCGAATCAGGCTGAAGGTCAACTATGAAAATTTGCCTGCTGGCCAGTGGCAGCAAAGGCAACGCCATACTGGTAGAATCGGGTCAGACGCGACTTTTGATCGATGCCGGTCTGTCTGCACGGGAAATCCGCAGACGCCTTGATCTCGTCGGCGTCAATGCCGAAAGTCTGACCGCCTTGCTGATAACTCATGAACATACGGATCATGTGAGAGGGCTGGGCCCGCTCGTCCGACAACTCGACATCCCTGTTTACCTGCAATCCGACCTGGCTCGCAGATTGCCGGATGTCGGTAAGAATGAATGTGTCCGCGAATTTGTTGATGGCGAAGACTTTACCGTCAATGACCTGACAGTCAGGCCGTTTGCTGTCACCCACGATTCACTGGCCCCGGTCGGTTTCACGCTCACCGGCGAACTGGGCAAGATCGGCATCGCCACAGACCTTGGTATTGTCACCAGGCTCGTGACCGACTGCCTGCAGGATTGTCGTGTCGTGGTGCTGGAGACCAACCACGATGAGGAGATGCTGCGAGACGGGCCATACCCGTGGAAGTTGAAGCAACGCGTGCGCAGCAGCCATGGCCATCTCTCCAACAATTCCGGAAGCGCACTTCTGCGTGACCTGGTCTGGGCGGGCCTGGAGACGGTTTTTCTCGGCCACCTGAGCGAAACCAACAATCGCCCCGAACTGGCTGTCGAGGCCGCCAGGCGGGCACTGAATGGGCAGAACACCTGTGCGCCGAAGCTGTTGATTGGTCGGCAGGATAAACCGGTTGTGTGGGATGCAAAAGCAACGAAGCGCGAAGTGAAAGGCGCGAAGTGCAGAGAAAACCTAAAAGGCAGAACCCCATCAGGAAATTAGAAGGCTCTATCAGACCATATATTTTAGCTTTTTCGCGTCTCGCACTTCGCGCTTCGCGACTTTAAGGAGCAAACAATGATCCCACGTTACACGCGGCCGGAGATGGCGAAGATCTGGGAACCGGAGAACCGCTTTCGGATCTGGCTGGAAATCGAAACCCTGGCCTGTGAGAAATTGGCTGATCTTGGTGTTATCCCGGCAGAAGCAGTCAGGGTGATCCGGGAGAAAGGGGATTTTGACATCGCCCGCATCGATGAGATTGAGGCGGAAGTCAAGCATGACGTGATTGCTTTCCTGACCTCGGTTGCCGAGTATGTCGGCCCTGAAGCCCGTTTCATCCACCAGGGGATGACTTCTTCGGATGTCCTTGATACCTGTCTGTCGGTGCAATTGACCCAGGCCGCCGATGAGCTTCTGGCCGATCTCGACATGTTGCTTGCTGCGATCAGGAAGCGGGCCATGGAGCACAAGAATACAGTGTGTATCGGTCGCTCCCATGGCATTCATGCAGAGCCGGTCACATTTGGCCTGAAGCTGGCGTCCTGGTATGCGGAGATGGACCGTAACCGCAAACGTCTCGAGGCCGCCCGGGAGAATATCGCCACCGGGGCCATTTCAGGTGCCGTCGGCACCTTTGCCAATATCGATCCGGTTGTTGAAGAGTACGTCTGTGAAAAGCTCGGCCTGAAACCGGAGCCGGTCTCCACACAGGTTATCCCGCGCGACCGTCACGCCGAGTACTTCTCGGTTCTGGCCATTATCGCATCGTCCATGGAACGCATTGCCGTGGAAGTCCGTCACCTGCAACGCACCGAGGTGCTCGAAGCCGAAGAGTTCTTCAGCAAAGGGCAGAAAGGCTCCTCGGCAATGCCGCACAAGCGTAACCCGATTTTGACCGAGAACCTGACCGGCCAGGCCCGCTATATACGCTCCTTTGCCATCCCGGCTATGGAGAATGTCGCGCTATGGCACGAACGTGACATCTCGCATTCCTCGGTAGAGCGCTACATTGGCCCGGATGCGACCGTCGCACTGGATTTTTCCCTGCGTCGCCTGAGTGGGCTTGTCGAGAAACTGGTGGTTTATCCTGAAAACATGCTGAAAAACCTCAACCAGATGCGTGGCCTGGTTTTCTCCCAGAAAATCCTGCTCGACCTGACCCAGGCAGGTGTATCACGTGAAGATGCCTACCGAATGGTGCAGCGCAACGCCATGAAGGTGTGGGAAGAGGGCAAGGATTTCCAGGAGGAGCTGCTCGCCGACAAGGATGTCGTGGCAGCGCTCGGCGAAGCCAAGATTCGTGAATCGTTCGACCTGAATTATCATCTGAAGCATGTTGATACGGTGTTTAGGCGAGTGTTTGGTGAAGCTTGAAAGGTCTTTTAACGCAAAGGTTCAATGAAAGAATGACTGAAAGGCGCAAAGAAGGGGCTTAAAACATTACCCTTAATGATTTTATTCGAGATGTTCTTAGTGTCTTTGCGCCTTTGCGTTAAATATAAGTTTGTTTTGATTTAGGTCTATTTGCAAGAGGAGTAGTGATGGCCTGGCGAATTGTAGTCGGTCTGAAAGATAACGTCCGTGATGCACGCGGAGAGCGGGTAAAACGTGAAATTCGTGAGCATCTTGGCGTCGCATTGCGTTCAGTCCGGACCATGGATGTGTACACGGTTGACGCCCAGCTTACGGATGACGAAGTTGCCGCAGCGGCAGCCGGCCCGTTCAGCGACCCGGTTATTCAGGATTACGCGATCAATCAGCCGCTGGCCCATGATTTTGATGTCCTGATCGAAGTCGGCTTTCGACCGGGTGTGACGGATAACTCGGGCCGAACGGCCCGCGAAGCGATCCAGTACATAACCGGACGCCCTTTTGCTGCATCCGAGGCAGTTTACACGTCGGTCCAGTATCTGCTCAGCGGTGCGGTTGATGTTACCGTCGCGGAACGGATTGCCTCAGGATTTCTTGCCAACGGCCTGATCCAGCGCTGGAGTATCGTTCCGGCCAACGAGTTTGATCGCGAGCGTGGATTGCCGCTGGTCGTGCCGAAAGTCGATGTCGGCAGTCACCAGGTTAGCGTTCGCAAGATCGATTTGAACGTTTCCGATGATGAACTGATGCAGATCAGCAAGGACGGTATGCTGGCTCTCACTCTGGAGGAGATGAAGATCATACAGGGTTATATCGCCGACCCCGACGTCCAGGCCGGACGCGAGGATGTCGGTCTTGGTGCAATGCTGACCGATTGCGAACTTGAGGCCCTGGCACAGACCTGGAGTGAACACTGCAAGCACAAGATCTTCGCTGCGGCAATCGACTACGAAGACACCACGACAGGTGAAAAGCAGTCTATCGACTCGCTGTTCAAGAGCTATATCATGCGCGCGACGCGCGATATCCGGGCACAGGCAGGAGACAACGATATCTGCCTATCGGTGTTCAAGGACAATGCTGGCGTTATCCGCTTCACTGATGACTGGAGCATCGTCTTCAAGGTTGAGACGCACAATTCCCCGAGTGCCCTTGACCCGTACGGCGGCGCTCTGACCGGCATCGTCGGCGTCAACCGGGATGCCTTCGGTACCGGTATGGGCGCGCGACTGATGTTCAACACCGATGTGTTCTGCTTTGCATCTCCATTCTATGACAAGCCATTGCCGCCTCGACTGCTGCATCCAAGGCGCATTTTTGACGGTGTGGTCGAAGGCGTCGAGCACGGCGGCAACAAGAGCGGTATCCCGACCGTCAACGGCTCACTGGTGTTTGATGAGCGTTTTGCCGGTAAGCCGCTGGTATACTGCGGTACCGGATCGATCATGCCGGCCGAGCTCAATGGTCGTCCCTGCCATGAAAAACAGGCGCTGATCGGTGACCGTATCGTCATGGTCGGGGGACGGATTGGCAAAGACGGTATCCATGGAGCCACCTTTTCCTCTGAAGAACTCCACGAAGGTTCGCCGGTGACCGCGGTGCAGATCGGTGACCCGATCACCCAGAGGAGGATGTTCGACTTTCTGATCATTGCCCGTGATCGGGGACTCTACAACTCGATCACCGACAACGGCGCCGGTGGATTATCCTCGTCAGTAGGTGAGATGGCCGAAGACACCAACGGCTTCGAGATGCATCTGGATCGGGCTCCGCTCAAGTATAATGGCCTGCAGCCGTGGGAAATCCTGATCTCCGAAGCACAAGAGCGGATGACCGTTGCCGTGCCGCCTGATATGCTCGACGAATTTATGACCCTGGCTGCTGAGATGGATGTCGAAGCAACCGATCTTGGCCAGTTCACAGATTCAGGTTATTACCACTGTCTCTACCAGGGCAAAACCGTTACCTGGCTGCCGATGGAGTTTCTGCACAATGGCGTGCCGCAGCTGCAGATCCCGGCACGCTGGGTGCCGCCGCAGACGCATGAGCCGCAGTTGTCGCCTCCGGATATTGAGTCAACCATCAAGCAACTGCTTGGCAGCCTCAATATCTGTTCGAAAGAGAGCGTGGTCCGTCGGTACGATCACGAGGTCCAGGCCGGCACAGTGGTCAAGCCGCTGACCGGCATTGCCAATGATGGTCCCTCTGATGCGGCGGTCGTTAGGCCCTTGGCCGACCGTTTCGACGGCGTGGTGACCGCCCATGGCATTTGCCCGCGCTTCTCCGATCTCGACACATATCATATGACCGCGAACGCCATAGACGAGGCCCTGCGCAACTATGTCTCTGTCGGTGGTAACATCGATCATGTCGCGGGGCTCGACAACTTCTGCTGGTGCGATCCGGTTAAAAGCGAAAAGACTCCTGATGGAGAGTACAAGGCGGCGCAGCTGGTCCGCTCCAACCAGGCCCTCTATGAATATTGCCTGGCCTTTGGCGTGCCGCTGATTTCCGGCAAGGATTCGATGAAAAACGATTACCAGATCGGTGACACCAAAATATCGATTCCGCCGACCCTGTTGTTTTCGGTGATCGGCAAGATCGACGATGTCCGCCAGGCAACCACCATGGATGCCAAGCGGGCCGGCGACCTGGTCTATCTGTTGGGTCGGACCGAGGATGAACTTGGTGGCTCGGAATATTATGCGCTGCACGGCGAACTTGGGGCAAACGTGCCGAAGGTCGATGCGAAGAGCGCCATGAACCGCTACCGCAGTGTCAATGCAGCACAGAAGCAGGGGATAATTGCCTCCTGTCATGATCTGTCGGATGGCGGACTGGCGGTGGCGGTGGCTGAAACCGCTTTTGCCGGTGGTCTCGGTATGGCTGTTTCCCTTGCCAAACTCGATGCTCCTCAGGGGTTGAGCGACGCGACGCTGCTTTTCTCCGAGTCTGCCAGCCGTCTGCTGGTCACTGTCAGGCCGGAGCATCAGACAGCCTTCGAATCCCTTTTTGCAGGACAAAGTTGTCGTCGTATCGGCGAGGTGACGGCCTCCGACGAGCTGCACATTACCGGCAGTTATGACAATCCCCTGGCGGTTTGCCCTATCGACGATCTTAAAACGGCATGGCAGGCGCCGCTGAAGGAGATGTAACCATGGCCAAGACTGTCAAAGCCGTTGTGATTGCCGGCAACGGCACCAACTGTGAACGTGAAGTCGCCACGGCCTGCAATCTGGCTGGTGCCGAATGCGATATTGTCCACATAGCCGAGTTGCTCGCAGGCCGGGCACGTCTCGACGACTATCATTTTCTTAACCTGGCAGGAGGTTTTCTTGACGGCGATGATCTCGGCAGCGCCAAGGCCGGTGCCAATCGTCTCAAGCAGGCCGCCGTGTTAAACAGCCAGGACTCGCTGGCCGACCAGGTCCAGCGCTTCATCGCCGACGGCAAGCTGGTCATGGGCGTCTGTAACGGTTTCCAGCTGATGACCAAGATGGGCCTGCTGCCGGCTCTCGACGGGGATTATCGCAGCCAGTCGGCAACCCTGACATTCAATGACGGTGGCCGGTTCGAGGACCGCTGGTGTTACCTCAAGGTCGACCCGGCCTCTCCCTGCATTTTTACCCGCGGATTGGACGGCATCTACCTGCCGGTTCGCCATGGTGAAGGCAAGTTTATGGTACAGGATGATGTGACTCTTGAGCAGATTGAAGCCAGACATCTGGCAGCGGTCAAATATTGTGATCCGGATTACCAATCGCCGGTGATGGAGTACCCCATGAACCCGAACGGTTCGGTCGCATCCATCGCCGGGGTCTGCGACGAGAGCGGACGTCTGTTCGGCCTGATGCCTCACCCTGAAGCCTATCTGCACCGGACACACCATCCGCGCTGGACCAGGGAGCCTGATTTGCCCGAAGAGGGCATGGGGCTGTGGTTGTACAAGAATGCTGTGAATTATATCCGAGAGGAATTGCTTTAACCCCCGGGACGCTGAATGAGGGATGCGGAACGAGGAAAACAGACAACATCTATTTGTTGTTGCGGAGAATTTAGCCAATATGTTTGACAAGTTTCAGGATGAATGTGGTGTTTTCGGGATTTTTGGCCACCCGGAAGCCGCCAATCTGACCTATCTAGGTCTTTATGCTCTGCAGCACCGCGGCCAGGAGAGCTGTGGCATTGTTTCCGGAGATGGTAAGAACCTTCACGCCTATCGCAATATGGGGCTCGTTTCCGATGTCTTCAAGCGCGATTCGATCTTCGATGGCCTGCCCGGACGCAACGCAATTGGTCATGTACGCTACTCGACGGCCGGCAGCAGCGACTTCAAGAATATCCAGCCGATCATGGTCGATTATGCACGCGGCAGTATCGCCGTTGCGCATAACGGCAACCTGGTCAACGCCCAGGAAATCCGTAATGACCTCGAACATGCCGGTTCGATCTTTTCCACGACCTCCGACACGGAAGTCCTGGTTCATCTGCTCGCCAAGTCGCAGAGCGATCTTTTGGCAGATCGCGTTGCGGAGGCCCTGATGGCCGTCAAGGGCGCCTACAGCATCCTGTTCCTCACCGAGACCCGCATGGTTGCCGCCCGTGACCCGAACGGCTTTCGCCCGCTAGCGCTCGGAAAACTCGGAGAGGGTTACGTCGTCGCCTCGGAAACCTGCGCATTTGACCTGATCGAGGCAGAGTTCATCCGTGAGATTGAGCCGGGCGAAATGATCGTCATCGACAAGCACGGCCTGAAATCCTTCAAGCCGTTCAAGGAAACCCAGCCTTCCCCCTGTATCTTTGAATTCGTCTATTTCGCCCGCCCTGACAGCATCATCTTTGGCGAGCAGGTTTACCGGGTCCGTAAAGAGCTTGGTCGTCAGTTGGCTCGTGAGCATAACGTAGAAGCCGATGTTGTGATCGCAGTGCCCGATTCGGGTGTCCCGGCGACGATTGGTTATGCGGAAGAATCCGGCATCCCCTTTGAACTCGGTCTGATCCGCAACCATTACGTTGGCCGTACTTTTATCGAGCCACAGCAATCGATCCGGCATTTTGGCGTCAAACTGAAACTCAACCCGGTTCGCGACGTCATAGATGGTAAACGGGTTATCGTTGTCGATGATTCGCTGGTCCGTGGCACCACGGCACGCAAGATCGTCAAAATGATCCGTGCCGCCGGGGCCCGCGAGGTCCACATGCGGCTCTCGAGTCCACCGACCAGCTTCCCCTGTTATTACGGGATCGATACGCCGTCCCGCAAGGAGCTGATCTCGTCCTCGCATACGATCGAGGAAATCAGCCGTTACATCACGTCTGACTCGCTTGGTTACCTGAGCCGGGAGGGGATGCTCGCCGCGGCCGGTGTGCCGGCTGATGCTCAGAAAAGCTGCTTCTGTGACGCCTGCTTCAGCGGTGATTATCCGGTCAAGTTCCCGCGACTGAAAGCGGACAGTCAGCTTGGTCTATTCTAGACCAAGGCGGGACGCGGAGCGAGGGACGAGGAACGCGAAAAAAGTAAACAGGTAAAAAGAGGCTAGTGGTGAGCGGTGAAGAAAATGCGTAAACTTAACAGGCAGTTGGTTTGCAACTATTAACATTTAACGTTTAACATTTTACTGTGTATATGAAGGAGAGAGTTGATGACGGAGCAGGAACGTAACGAATTGATGCAGATTGTCCGCGAACTGTCTTACGAAGAGCGCGAGGTCACTCTCGCTTCGGGCCGCAAAAGCAACTTCTATTTTGACGGCAAACAGACCGCGCTGCACGCAAAGGGCGGTCTGCTGGTGGGCAAGGCTTTCTGGGAGATCGTCAAAACCTTTGACGGCCCGATTCACGGTGTCGGTGGCCTGACCATGGGTGCGGATCCGATTGCAACGGCGACTTCGATTGCCGCCAACCTGGACGGTAATCCTGTGCATGCCTTTATTATCCGCAAGGAACCGAAAGGTCACGGCACGGGGCAATGGCTGGAAGGACGCAAGAACCTGCCGCCCGGATCGCGCGTTGTGATCGTCGAAGATGTGACCACGACAGGAGGATCTTCCATGAAGGCGGTCGATCGTGCTCAGCAGGAGGGGCTGGAAGTCCTCGGCATCATCACCCTCGTTGATCGCGAAGAAGGAGCCCGGGAGAATATTGAAGGCCAGGGCCAGATCCTCAAGTCGGTTTTCACCCGGTCTGAAGTCGTCGGCTGAGGGCATTTACAGATATTTTTTAACAGGGATGCGGTGACGCATCCCTGTTTTCGTTTATAATACAATCAGGGTAGAGGAGGCCTGCAAAAAGATGAAAATGAAAACACTTGTTGTTGCAATATTTTGCCTGATCTTTGCAGTAACCGGATGTGTCCCGACTTCAGAATTGTATATCGGCAAACCGGTCACCTCGGCACCGATCATAGAATTCCAGAAAGCTGAGAATGCAGCAGGAACCTGGCAAACCTTTGACATGACGATCAACTATACTTATACCGCAAGTGGTGGGCTGATTGAGATAGCAGGGCAGGGGGAACTCAGCCAGCATTACCAGATGATGTATAACAGTGTCAGAACGTTACGCGTCTATCTCTTCCTGCTTGATGGTGATGGGGTCATTCTCGAAACAGTTGAAATACCCGGCTTTTCTGACCAGTACGGAAGATAAATTCACATTCAATGTACCTTTTAAAGTCAACGAAAGCATCAAAGGCTTTTCTTTCGGCTATAGTGGTGTGGCTAGCGAAATGGAAGGTCAAGCATACTTTGACAGTCTGCCATGAGACTCTGCTTTGTGAAAATATCTCAACGAGGCCAATGAGTTGAAATAATCTGAATCCTTGTTAACCTAAACCCATATTCTGCCCCGTCTTTTACACGAAGGAGGAAATATGGGTTTATTTAGTAAGAAAGTGGATTATCCGGAACTTGGTGACTGACAGCCCCGTAGCAGAGCAAATCAACGAAATTGAGGGGCCGTTAAAAACTTTAATGAGCCAGGTGTCCGACCCGCTCGAGGTCATTCCGGCTGATAACCAGGCCTACGTTTTCATTGGCAAGCCGCCGAAAAAGTTTGGTGTGGCCGTGATTGAAGGTGGCGCGGTGCAAAGCTTTGTTGCCGCCGCCAAAGAAAAAGGGCTGGAGCCGGTGAAAATTCAGAAACTCAACGAACAGTTTCGTGATGCCTATATACAGAACCAGGATGCGCAGCGTTACAAGGCCAGTATTGCCGGCAAAGAAATAGTCGTGACTCCTTGCGCTGAACTCGCCCGGGAAGTCAGTCAGATTATGGGTCGCATGTAAATCGTAGGCAGCGGGAATTGTCGGGGCATGAAGCCGGGGTTGAAGCGGGTCGTTATCTGATTCTCCCGGTTTTTTTTGTCTTGAGTCCGCAGTACCACTTTGCCAATGCGGTTCAGACGTGGAGCGATCTGGCAGAATTTGCTTGCATCATCGAGAAAAAAACAGGCTAATTAGAAGATGGAAGTGATCACATGACAGCCCCTCATTGCTTCTCGGTTAATTATCAGCAGGCGCGCCAGAAATTTATCACAGCGGCAAGGATTGCAGGTGCCGAGCTCGACAGTTTTGAGAACTCCTGCTCCGGCGTAGGCGGGGCAGGACTGTTTACCGATGTTGCATCGATTGGCCAGGCGGGAGCTGAAAATGTCTTGGTTCTGATGTCCGGCACCCATGGCGTTGAGGGCTTCGCCGGGTCGGGAATACAGTCCGGTCTTTTGACCACAGGCATTGCCGAAGCCTTAGGTTCGAACGCCCGTCTCGTAATGATCCACGCTCTCAACCCCTACGGGTTTGCTTTTCTGAGAAGAGCCAACGAAGATAATGTCGACCTGAACCGGAACTTTATCGATCACGACAAGCCTTACCCGGTTAACCGCGAATATGACAGAATCTCCAGGGTGATTGCCCCTCGATCAATTTCTGCCCCGGCAAATATCTGGGCGGCTCTCAGATTCCTTTGGTATCGCCTCGCCTTCGGCAAAGAAAAACTGCAGAGGATTGTGACGCAAGGACAGTATGCGCATCCTGATGGATTATTCTTCGGTGGTCATTTCGCGACCTGGTCCAACCAGACATTGCATGAGATTGCCGCCCGACACCTTGCCGGCGCTGCGCGAGTCGTTGTCATCGATCTGCATACGGGGTTGGGGCCGTATGGTCAGGGAGAGATCATTCTGAGTGACTCTGAACAGAGACCCTGCATACCAGCGAGCCGTTGCCTGGTGGGGAGGAGCACGGGTTAAATCGACAGAGAGTGGAGAGTCTGTCTCATCTCATCTCAGCGGGACGGTCAAGCTGGCATTTACCAGAATGCTGGCAGGGGCGGAGGTCACTGCGGTCGGCCTGGAGTTCGGCACTTCACCGCCGTTGGAGGTATTCAAGGCGCTCAGGGAAGAAAACTGGTTGCATCAGCAGGTCGGGGACAACCATCCGGAGGCCGCAAGGATCAAACAGCAGTTCCTGAAGATGTTTTATCCTGACGATGATTTATGGAAAAAGGACGTCTGGGAGCAGGGCGAACTGGTCGTCAGGCAGGCACTGGCAGCACTTGAAGATTAGTTCCCGAAGTTTATCGATGCTATCCCTCCTCCGGGATCTTGAAAATAACATGAACACCCGGCTGGCTTTCAAGTTCGGCACGATTGACTGTCGCGGTATCGCCGATAACGCCGATTATGGTGCGATTGGCGCCGGTTGACTGGTGAAAGTCATAGTCGTGGTCGACCAGGTACTGTTTAACATTGCGCAGTTGATCTTCACCTGCACCCTTTTTCATGACAATCAACATTTTAGATACCTTTCGTGCGAATACGTTCAAGGCGACGGGACTCGTCGATAACCCTCTCAAAGAGCCTGGTAATTGCATCATTTTCCAATGGTCCGGGATTCGCGTTGGACATGGCCTCGAAAATCCTCTTTTCACGTTCAGGGTCGTAAACAGGAATCCCGTGCTCTTTCTTGATTTCGCCTATTTTCAGTGCCAGGGCTGCGCGTTGATTGAAAATTCGCAGTAACTCACTATCCAGCCGGTTGATCTCTTTGCGGTAATCATCAATAGTCACAAGTCTCTCCAGAGTGGCAGAAGTCCATGGGTGCGATGTCAGTAGACTTTTCTGATCAGGGTGTCCTGCTTCCAGTGGATGTCATCTTTTTCAGGGTAATTGATGTTGTAATGCAGGCCACGGCTTTCCTTGCGTTTGAGTCGCGCAACGGATGATCAGTTCAGCGACCGTGGCAATGTTGCGTAATTCGACCAGGTCAGATGTAATCAGGAAGTCCCAGTAATAATCGGCGATCTCCTCCTGGATCATCTGCACTCGACGCAGGGCCCTGATCAACCTCTTGTCGGAACGGACGATCCCGACATAATTCCACATACAGAGGCGAATCTCGTGCCAGTTGTGGGCGACCACGACCTCTTCATCACTGTCTCTTGCGCTGCCGGGGTCCCAGGACTCTATGGTTGGGCAGGGCGGCAGCTCCTCTTCAATCAGGGCGAGTGAACGTTCCGCCGCACGCTTGGCGTACACCACGCCTTCGAGCAGGCTGTTGCTGGCGAGTCGATTGGCTCCATGCAGGCCGCTGCAGGAGACTTCGCCAATGGCAAAAAGATTTATGATATCGGTTTCTCCCCAGGAATCGATTTTGATCCCACCGCAAAGGTAATGTGCTGCCGGCACCACGGGGATCGGTTGTTTTGTCATGTCGATGCCGTAAGAAAGACAGGTCTCGTGGATATAGGGGAAACGATCCGTGATGTATTCTTCCGATTTGTGCGTCATGTCGAGAAACACGCAGTCATCACCATGGGTCTTCATTTCGTTGTCAATCGCACGTGCTACGATGTCTCTGGGAGCCAGGTCTTTCAACTGATGGTAGCCTGCCATGAACGCAGTCCCGTCTCGTCGCCTCAGGATGGCGCCTTCGCCACGTACGGCTTCCGAGACAAGGAAGCTCTTGGCGTGAGGGTGGAAGAGGGTGGTGGGGTGGAACTGCATGAACTCCATGTTGGCAATTGTTGCTCCGGCCCGGTAAGCCATGGCGATGCCATCGCCGGTAGCGATGTCCGGATTACAGGTATAAAGGTAGACCTTGCCGGCACCACCGGTGGCCAATACGGTGATCGGTGCGCCGAAGGTGATGACCTGGCCCGTTTCACAGTTGAGGACGTAGACACCGAGACAACGGTCCGGTTTGATGCGGCGCCTGGTGACCTTGGCTTCGGTGATCAGGTCGACTGCAGTGTGGTTCTCATAGACAGTGATGTTGGGGTGTGACTGGACGGCCTCGACCAGGGCCCGTTCGATCTCCTTGCCGGTCTCGTCCTTGACGTGATAAATGCGCCTCTGGCTGTGGCCACCTTCTCTGGTCAGATCGTACGATTGGTCGTTGTTGCGTGAAAAATTAACCCCCCATTCGATCAGTGCATCAATGGCTTCTGGCCCGTTCTCCACCACCATTCGAACAATCTCTTGGTCCGGCAACCATGCTCCTGCCTCCATCGTGTCCTGGATGTGTTGATCAAACGAGTCATCCGTGTTTGACACAGCGGCGATGCCGCCCTGGGCAAGCCTCGTCGCGGTCGCTGCAATTTCTCTTTTCGTGATTAATGCCACCTGGCCGTGCTCAGCAACGGTCAGCGCATAGCAAAGCCCTGCGATGCCGCTGCCTACAACGAGAAAGTCAGATGTTATTTTCATAAGGAAAATGGCCCGTGGTTTGCATTGATTTTTTGTCTAGTAACGGCCTGAGCGTGTCAAAGGCACTCCATTATGTGAATGCAACACATTTGTGTCAAGTCCTAAACTTCTTGAAATACAGAGGTTTTTCAGATATAAGTCATAGCTCTGGAGTTTGTCCCGATGATGTCCAACCACAGGCTACTCTTCATATTGATACTCATTCTGCCGCTGGTATCAGGGATTTCACCCGCTTGCGCTGACATTTATCGGTACGTGGATGCGCAGGGGAGGGTTCATTTTACTGACACGCCGACCCACGGGCGCTGGAATATGTACCTCAAGGAAAAGCCTGCCGCCGGTTCAGGCCATCGTTCATATCTGAAAATTATCCGCCAACATGCCCGCTCATATCAACTTGAAGAAGCCCTGGTCAAGGCTGTCATCAAGGTGGAGAGTGATTACCGGCCCGGTACGGTTTCCAAAAAAGGTGCCCAGGGGTTAATGCAACTGATCCCGGAAACGGCCAGGGACCTTAATGTACCGCAATCCATTCGATCCCTATGAAAATATCCGAGGCGGCAGTCAATACCTCCGAAAAATGCTTGATCTGTTTAACGAAGACATTGAACTGGCACTGGCGGCCTACAATTCAGGACCGACTACCGTAAAACGTTACGGTGGAATCCCTCCGTATGATGAGACCCGTAATTATGTCAAAACGGGTCAAACATTACCTCGATTACTATCGTCAGGCCGGAGACACTTTACTATGAACCTGAGGTCCGGCCTGTTAAACCTGCCCAACCTGCTGACCCTGGCCCGGATTGCCGCCGTCCCCGTCATCGTTGTTTTGCTGCTTTCCGACTCGCGTTCCTCCGGCATGTGGGCCGCTGCAATTTTTGGTCTGGCGGCGGTGACTGACTTCATCGACGGCTGGCTGGCCCGCAAATGGGGCGTCGTCACCGTGCTCGGCAAATTCCTGGATCCCCTTGCTGACAAACTGATCGTCATGGCGGCATTGATCATGCTGATACCGCTTGGCCGCGTGCCGGCCTGGATGGTTTTCCTGATCCTTGCCAGGGAGATGGTCGTGACCGGTTTGCGTTCTATTGCATCCTCTGAAGGTATTGTTATCGATGCCAGTGACCTGGGGAAATACAAGACAATTTACCAGATGGTCGCCATCCCCGGTTTGATGCTCCATTATAACTTCAACTGGTTCTTCGGTGTCGAATGGAGCGTCCTGCAGGTCAACATGCACAACTTCGGAATGTTCTTCTTTTATATTGCTTTTGCCCTGACGCTCTGGTCAGGAATTGATTACCTGCAGAAGTTCTTCCGTGTGATCGCCCGTTGACTTCTTTTCAGAGCGGTTAAAATTTCGGTTGACTTGCCTGAAGGGCTTTTGCTATAAAGTGCATCCGTCGGCACTGCCGGCCTACATGTTTGCGGGACTAACTCAGTGGTAGAGTGCGACCTTGCCAAGGTCGAAGTCGCGAGTTCGAATCTCGTGTCCCGCTCCAGAAGATACGCCCCATGGTTGTGAAACCATGGGGCTTTCTTTTTCAGCACAAGATCTGCTTGTGTGGCCGATCTGAAGGCCCTCATCCGAGGTATCAAAACTCTCTGTGCAAACACCTTAAGTGAAGTTCTTTCAACGTTCTTTAGAACATTGGACAATTCCCACTTTACTATTGACACCTGCTGTCAGGAAACGTTACAAAATCAGTTCAATTGTCTATGGGTTTTCGGGTCATTACTTTTTTGACTATGCAAGGAGGAAGTATGTTGTCCAAGTGTCAGATGAACAACCTGTTGGTTGCAATTCTAGCTGTAGCGTTCATGGTTTGCCTGAGTCATTCGGCTCTGGCCGCAGAGGCAGTCCTGACTGCCGATGACTGTGTCAAATGTCACGCTGAACAGCCTGCGCAAATCGAGGCAAACGGCGCGTCCCACAAAACCGAAATCGACTGCACGGCCTGTCATGCCGGGCACCGCCCAAGTGTGGCAAACAACATCCCCCAGTGCAATGAGTGCCATGCAGGCAGCGCACATTATGAAGTCGATAACTGTCTTGGCTGCCATAACCCGCATGAACCCCTGAACATCGCCATCAAGGGTGAGCAGAAGGCCGTTTGTGTGAGTTGTCATACTGGTCCGCAAGAGCAGATGGTTGCGAACCCGAGCATGCATGAAAACTTTTCCTGTAATTTCTGCCATGCCGATACCCACGGCAACATCCCCGAGTGTATGACCTGCCACGAAGGTCACTCAGAGTCGATGACCCAGGCCGACTGTTCGACCTGTCACCAGGCGCACATGCCTCTGGCCGTCTGCTTATCCGGACAGCACGGCGTCGCAGCTTTGCGCTTCATGTCACGATGCGACTCTGGCCACGCTGGTCGGGAGCAAGACCAAGCACAGCGAGGTCTCCTGTGCGACCTGCCATGCGGAAAAGCACAAGGCAATTCCGGAATGTCAAGAGTGCCATGGCCTGCCACATCCCCAGGCGATGCATACGCGTTTCCCGAATTGCGGCGAATGTCACGGCGTGGCACACGATCTGAATAAATAACTGACAGAGCCAAGCCAGTTTTTATGACCGCAACCCGAGAGGTTGACCTTAACAGGTCAACCTCTCTTTTTTTTACTGCAACGCATAGAATAAACATCCCAATAGTGGGAGATAAGGCTGGCTATGGAACAGTACCATGGTTTTGTCGGTGTTTTCGTCCTGATTGTCGTCGCCTGGCTTTGTCAACCTCGGCAGTCTGGGAATCATGCTCGGTGATATCGGAGTGGTGGTGCCGGATCGACGTGAGGAAATCGTTTCCCTCGGTTTCAAGTCGATTCTCGGTGAGACTTTGGCGACCTGCATGACCGGTGCCGTGGTCGGTTTACTTGTTTGAATCAAGCGACATGGCTGATCATGTGGTATCTTCATAACATAGGCCTTAACACCTGATTCCGCGGTGATCATCAAATGAAGGCTATGAAGTCAATCTGATCGTCTCTGCATAGTTCGCAAGCTAAGGAGTGTGTCATGGCTGTTGTAGAAATCAGTGTTGCGCCTCTGGGCACGGCAACACCCGGAGTGTCCAGCTTTGTCGCCGCCTGCGTTGAGGTCGTCGCGGCTTCCGGTTTGAAGTATCAATTGACTCCCATGGGAACAGTGATTGAGGGTGATATTGATGCAATCCTTCCGGTCCTGAGAAAGATGCACGAAGTTCCTTTTGACAAAGGCGCTCAAAGGGTGTCGACCCTGATCAAAATCGATGACCGGCGAGACAGTCAAGCACACGATTTGAAGGGAAAAATCGACTCGGTCATGGATAAAATTCAACCGTCGCCTGACAGGATTTAGCGCTTGACAGATATGATACCCTCTGGTATTCAAGGAAACTCTTTTTTGATGGCCCCGTCGCCAAGTGGTAAGGCAGAGGTCTGCAAAATCTCCATCACCAGTTCGAATCTGGTCGGGGCCTCCACAATCAACAGGTCAGCCATATTATGGCTGGCCTGTTCTGCTTTCAGGTGACCATGGGGTCTTTCGGTATCGCAACCATAACCCTCTTCGTCCTCATGGGGAGTGTCGCCGGATTCCTGGCCGGTCTACTGGGTATCGGTGGCGGAATTATCCTTGTCCCGCTTTTTCTCTGGTCATTTGAAGCCGCCGGCTTCGCGCAAGAGATTCTGGTTCATACTGCCTTTGGCACCAGCCTGGCTATCATTATCCCCACCGCTATCAGCAGCACCCTGGGACATCGAAAGCGCGGCAACGTTGAATGGCACCAGGTGGCCTACTTGTGCCTGGGTGGGTTTTTCGGCGCGCTGTGCGGAGCATGGCTGGCCTCTCAACTCAGTGGTTTCTGGCTGAAAGGCCTGTTCGGCATCATGCAGATACTCGTCGCGACAAAACTGTTTATTTTCCACCCCAGGCTTCCACCGGTACGCAGTGATTCTGTTTCAACAGGCCCGCTCCTGGCTGTGGGTTTTGCCGGCGGCGTCTTCAGTGCGTTCTTCGGCGTCGGCGGCGGTGTGATTGCCGTGCCGCTGATGGTTATTGCCCTGAGTTTCCCCATTCACCTGGCCGTCGGCAACTCGAGCGCCCTGATCGTCATCTCATCCCTGTCAGGAGCCTTGTCATACATGCATCATGGTTGGGGGGTTGACGTCCTTGCCGCCATTTTCGCTCGGATACGTCAATGTTCTGGTGTTCCTGCTGGTTGCCCCCTTCACCATCGGTATGGCTCGACTGGGGGTGCGTGTTGCCAGTCGCACGGCCCATGATAAACTTGTAAAGGTGTTCGCCGTCCTATTGGTGCTTGTCGGTCTGCGAATGATTTACAGCGCATGGTTCGGCTGATTCTATCGGAGGTCCCGTTATGTTGCGTACCGCTGTCGTTGCCGGGCAGTTCTACCCGGGTCAGAGAGAATCTCTGCTGAAGTCCGTCACGGCCCTGATGCCGACAACTTCTGTGCAAAAGACTGCAATCGCGGTTATGTCGCCGCACGCGGGTTATATCTATTCCGGCAAAGTTGCCGGACAGACGTTTGCCGGCGTCAAGATTCCTTCTGAAGTCATTATCCTCGGCCCGAACCACCATGGCCGCGGCCATGCCGCTGCTGTTTACGCCAGCGGAGCCTGGGAGACCCCCCTCGGAGAAACGCTGATTTCGGTAAAACTCGCTGATCGGGTCCTCAGGGAATGTCCGATGGCGGCAGAAGACACCCTTGCACATCGTTTTGAACATTCCCTCGAAGTCCAACTGCCTTTTCTGCAGTTGAAGGCACCAGAGACCAGCATTGTGCCAATCTGCATCAGCCGCATGCCGCTCGACCTGCTGCTCGAAATGGGCAACGGCCTTGCCCGGGCTATCTCATCCTGCGCCGAGCCACCCCTGATCATTGCAAGCACTGATATGACTCATTACGAGTCCGGGAAAAGTGCCAGAGCGAAGGATTTCATGGCGCTGGAAAAAGTCCTGGAGATGGACCCCGAAGGTCTTTTCGACGTGGTCCTTGATAACAGGATATCGATGTGCGGTGTTTTCCCGACCGTGGTCATGCTTCAGGCGGCTAAAACCTTGGGCGCCAAAAAGGCAGAGCTGATTCTTTACAGCAATTCCGGCGATGTCACCGGCGACCAGTCCGAAGTGGTCGGTTATGCAGGGGTGATGATTTCCTGAGTCTCTAATACTTGCCACATCCCCGGATTTCCGGTATAAAGCGGGTCACTGAGAAGTGACCCTTAGTTTAAAACACTTCAACGCAAAGTCGCCAAGAACGCAAAGATATTCTGGATTCTATTTATTCCTCAATGATCAATCATATAATTCAGGCTTCAAGCACTGTTTTTTGTCCACTGCTTAGCGTCTTTGCGCCTTTGCGTTAATATCTTTCCTGGAGCTTTACATGTCCAACTTAAGAGTTCGTTTTGCCCCGAGTCCGACCGGTTACCTGCATATCGGCGGTGCCCGAACCGCCCTGTTCAATTACCTGCTGGCCCGCAAAGAGGGTGGTGTTTTTGTCCTGCGGATCGAGGACACGGACGTCGAGCGCTCCACCCAGGAATCGGTCGATGCGATTCTGCAGGCAATGGACTGGCTGGGCCTGAGTTATGATGAAGGGCCTTTCTACCAGTCCGAACGATATGACCTCTACAAGAGCAAGGTCGCCGAACTGCTCGAAAAGGGCCATGCCTATCGATGTTACTGTACCCCCGAAGAACTGGACGCCAAGCGTGAGGCGGCCATGCAGAGTGGTGGCAAGCCCCGTTACGATGGCACCTGCCGCAACCGGGCGGATCAGCCAGATGCTCCATTCGTGGTCCGGTTCAAGACTCCGTTGTGATGGCACGACGGCGTTTGTCGACCGTATCAAAGGAACCATTTCTGTTGAAAACTCCGAACTGGACGATCTGATCATCCAGCGAACCGACGGCAACCCGACTTACAACTTCGTGGTCGTGGTCGATGACGCAGAAATGGCCATCACCCTGGTGATTCGCGGCGATGACCATGTCAACAACACAGTCCGCCAGATCCCGATGTATCAGGCCCTTGGCTATGAGGTGCCGGAGTTCGCCCACGTGCCGATGATTCTCGGTGCCGACAAGAAACGCCTTTCCAAGCGTCACGGTGCCACTTCGGTGATGGCCTACCGGGAGATGGGTTATCTGCCGGAGGCGATGGTCAATTACCTTGTGCGCCTGGGTTGGTCATTCGGCGACGAAGAGATTTTTTCCATGGACGACCTGATCGAAAAGTTCAGCCTGGAAAATGTCGGCCGTTCTGCAGGAGTCTTCAATCCGGACAAACTCCTGTGGCTGAATGAGCATTATATCAAGACAGGTGACCCTGAGCGTCTCGCTGTACTGGTGGCGGAGATTCTTGCAGGGCAGGGGGTCGATATTGCATTGGGGCCGGATATGTCTGCAGTGGTTAAAACTCTTCAGGATCGCGCCAAGACCTTGGTTGAGATGGCGGAAGGGGCGCACTTTTATTTCAAAGCTCCGGACACCTACGATGATGCAGGCGGCTGCCAAATTCCTCACCTCGGATAAACGTGATGTTCTTGAGTTGACGATCAAACACTTAACCGGGCTCGCTGATTATTCCCATGATGGTGTTGAAACTGCGTTCAAGGCGGTCATGGAGGAGAGCGGCCTCAAGTTCGGAAAAATTGGTCCAACGTGTCCGCGTCGCGCTGGTGGGTGGTACGGTCAGCCCGAGCATTTACGATGTCGTCGCCGTACTCGGCAAGGATGCAGTTTTAGCCAGATTGCAAAAGGCTCTTGCATCGCTCGGCTGATATCTATATTATGCGATTTCTTGGCGACAAAAATGCTTGACTCCCCATGGCAACTTTGTTAAAAAACGCACCTGCTTTTGGGGTGTAGCCAAGTGGTAAGGCAGCGGACTCTGACTCCGCCATTCGGGGGTTCAAATCCTCCCACCCCAGCCATAAGTATCAACAGGGGAACATTTTCCCCGTGAGAGCATAGTTACCATGCGCTCATCGTCTAGCCTGGTCTAGGACATCGGCCTTTCACGCCGACGACAGGGGTTCGAATCCCCTTGGGCGTACCATTCAGAAGCCCTGCAAACGGACACGTTTGCGGGGCTTTTGTTCTTCGCTGTTTTTTGTATACTGCAGTTAGGGTTTCTTCTATCGGGAGGTCGTTATCATGTTTGACATAATGAGTGGCATGTTCTGTTTGGTCACGGCATCCGTGAGCCTGATTTACGGCACGAGGATCGCCTGGATGTCGGGCAGAAAATGCGATTTCAAGGAAGACCCACATAACAAGATACACATTGTACTCGAAAGCATCCCGGCCGCCACCGCTGTCTATTTTTTTGGATTTATCATTCTGTTCGCATGTTTAATAGACGGACCCCTGACCATCTTTGTCTCCTCTCTGACCAGCGCTATCCTGCTTGCCGGGTTCGTGGTTTCGATGGCCATGCCAGAATTGAAACGCAAGCCGAACAACAAGTAACAAGACTCTGCACAAGTTCCCTAGGTAAACCTTCAGAAGCCCCGTGGACAAAGACGTTTGCGGGGCTTTATGTGTCATGCAAGTAAAATTAGTCAAGGTCGCGATCGACACAGCTTGCAGCCAAATTTGCGCTGTTTTTAAGAAGCGGCGTATACTTGGAGTGTGATCGAGAACATATCAATCCCGATCAGGTAGACGATGTGGATGTAAAGAGTTGCCTTGATGCGTTGCACATATGGGCTAGTTGCTTTATCCTGCATAAGATTATACTCCTGAATAACTTTTAAGGAGATCGTTGATGCAATTGACCTGGACCCCGGCCTTGAGCATTGGGAATGAAGAGATAGACAAACAACATATTGCGCTGTTTGGTTTTTTTGGCGATTTCGTAGAGGGCTGTTCAAAGGGCGAAGCCAAGGAGACCTTACTTGAACTTCATGACCGTCTTAAAGATTATGTGGAACATCATTTCCAGGCAGAAGAGGCTCTGATGCATCAGATCAATTTCCCCGATCTTGATCTGCACAGGCGCAAGCACCAAAGCTTTCGGGAGCGTCTCGCTGATATTCGCCAACAAATCTCGAGCCAGGGTCCAACCTTGATGAACATTATACAAACCAACAAGGCTCTGGTGTCCTGGCTGGTACAACACGTTCAGGATCTTGATCAGACTTTTGGTGAGTATCTAAAAGAACACCCGCCTGGTCAGGCCTGAGATTCCCATTATTTATCTGACAACAAGATCCAGGAATGGTTTATCTCATCGCATAACCGTCTTTCCGGGAAGTAATATATTTCAATATTTCTCCACTTTTTTACTTCCCTAGTCTATTAATGCATTGATTAAAATAGTCTCCGCTGACCACATAAAATATAAAAAACTATATAAATAGATGTTGACATAAAATAACAGCTCTGTATAATTCCCACACAAATAGTGCGGGTTACCCGCGGCTGATAAAAATAAATTATTACGGAGAATGGTTATGACTGAAAACACAAATTTAAAGCGTTCTTTGTTGACTGTAGCTCGAGGCCTCTATGTTTTGACTACCTGTGCAGTTGTTCTTTTGGCACTGTCTTTTCTGAATATAGGTGGGCATTAAGGCAAGCCAGATCAATAGCTTGTTGCAGAAAAGGCGGTCTGAAAAGATCGCCTTTTTTGTTTCTGGTAGTTGACCTCCTTAGCCACTCTAGTAAAACAGGCCCTGTTCCTGTAATGCCGATTTTAAGGATGGTACCGTGACAGACATCAATCTCAACAATCTCGACCCACAAAAATTTATCTTCTGGGTTCCGTCTGAAGGCTCTGTTGTCCATGTGGGCCCAGACCAGAACCCGGTTCCTCTCCCCCTCCTGCCTTTGCCGATCAAGATCAGGGATATGGAACAAACTGATTCCCCTACTGAGAACGCTATCGGTGAGGGTGTCTATGATTATTTGCGCCAATTCCCGGATTGCCTGCACAACGTCGCCTATGCTGAGCTCCTGCGAGATGGCTATTCACACTACCTCGCCGACCTCGCCGCACACGTGGTTATGCTCGACAAGAAAGATGTCGAGCCGGCCTATGTCTTCCGCAAGCTCACATACCTGAAAATACTTCGGTTGCTTGAACCTGACAACGTCGGCCTGTTGCGGCAGCTCTGCCAGGGGTTCTATGATCTTGCGATGACCTTTACCGAACTGACTCAGGTGCGTCGTCACCTGTTGGATGCCATGCGTTTCGGGCAGGCGCTTGTGAAGCTTGATCCTGATAACGTCGCGGTCCTGAATCTTCTTGCGCAAGTCGATATCCTGTTCGGAGATTATCCCGCAGCGATCTCACGGTTACGCAGGTTGCTCGAACTGGTTGATGACGAACAGACCTCCGGGCAGATCAATGCCCGGCTGGAATCATGTGTTAAAACCGGGCTGCCGGACCATTGCCTGGTCGATGATCTGGAAAGAATTGCAGATGCCATGCAGCTTTATTCTGCCGGGCATTACTCCCTGGCAACAGAAATCCTCGAGCGGCTGGAGGTTGACGAGTATTTTACCTCGGAACTCAAGTCAGTCGATTTCCTCTGTTTGCTTGGAATGTGTCGCATAAAGACGGGTGACACGGGCGGGGCTTTCGAGGCTTTGACAGGCGCCCTGGAAATCGATCCTGATCATGAGCTGGCTCGTGAAACCCTTGATTTAATTTAAATTCCCACAACGTTTTGCTTCGCAACTTTCTTCTGGTCATGATAAATTCGAAGTGTTGTTTATAGGGGGCTGTCATGCAGAACGTCGGCATCGGTGATGTTGTATTCATAATCCTGATTCTTGGTGTCATCCATGGCATCATGTACCTGGTCACGCTCTCCAGAAAGCGTAAATCCGGGACTGAAGACGGCCCCGACAGGGAATAGTGACAATATCTTTCCATCGATTGGAAAACACCTCTTCCAGTTGTTCAAATACCCACCCCGTGCTATGATTCGCCATTAATCTCGGCTTGCACCCTCCACTTGGTTTGGTTGATGAAACAAGGCCTTTCATTCCTGTTGTTGCTCGCCCTTGTCTGCTCTGCAACGTCTGCACTGGCTTCCGACGCCACCGTGTCAACGTTCTGGCCGTTCTTCGATTATCGCGCCTCGGAATCTGCTGACTACAGTAGCCTTCACATGTTAGGCCCCTTTGTGAAATACGAAACCAAGGGGACCGAAACAGAGTATACTTTGCGGCCGCTTTTCTATCGTGCTGTCGATGAAGAGGGGGTCTCCAGTACGGATGTCCTTTATCCTGTGCTCAGGCACAAGAATCGCGGAGATGGAACCTCCAGTGTTCGCGTGCTGGGCCTGCTCTCATATGATTTCGGCGAGAATGAAGATGACAGGCCGGGAGATGGTGACGACAACCCGGAGGTTGAAGCTTTCAGTTCCAAGCGCTATTATCTCTTCCCTTTTCTTTTCTATGGTGAAGAAGAGCAGGGTCGTTACTTTGCTTTTTTCCCTTTTTTCGGCACTCTCTATAACTGGTTTAAACGGGACCGTATCTCTTTTACGCTCTTTCCCATCTATAGCCAGACCGAACGCAAGGGCACACAGGTCGATAATGTTCATCTGGCCCTTTTTTGCTAAAATCTCCGGTGAGAATGAGTCTGGTTACAAGTTCTGGCCGATTTATGGTGCAAGTCGAAAAGAAGGTGTTTACCGGAAAAGGTTTTTCCTCTGGCCGATTTTCTTTTCTGAATCACTGAAGCTTGACAGTGATAATCCAAGAGAGCTGAGAGCTGCCTGGCCTTTTTATGTCAGCAAGGAATCGCCAGAGAGGTCGTCTACGACAGTGCTATGGCCTTTTTTTTCCAAGGTGGAAGATCGTGTCAGAGGTTTCGAGGTCTGGAACGCACCCTGGCCCCTTGTCCGTGTGACGAAGGGAGAAAAATACCACGGGCTGAAAATACTGCCATTTTTCTCTGACGAAACCGTAGATGTTAAGAGAGAGAGATGGTACGTTTGGCCAGTATACAAAATCGAAGAAATAAACTCTGAACTGATCGAACGTCGCCGGGACCGCATCCTTTTTTTCCTTTATTCGGACACGAAGGAGAGGAAATTCTTAACGGGTGATTCGAAACGACTGGTCAACCTCTGGCCTCTTTACGGATATAGAGAGACGAACGGCGTAAGCCACTTTTATGTTCTTTCTTTGATTGAACCTTTTTTTCCCGAGAACGAGTCGATTGAACGCCTGTGGGCGCCTCTGTGGCGCATTTATCAGCAGAAGTGGGATCGACAGGGTAACCATGTTGTCAGCTTGCTCTGGAACCTGTACTGGCACGAGAGACAGGGTGATCGGGTTGCCTGGGAGCTTTTCCCACTATTTCAGTACCGCAGAAAGTCGGCAACCGAAACAGACGTCAAGTTTTTGAAGGGGTTGTTCCATTATCGAGCCAGTGACCAGGGCAAACAGCTGAACCTCTTCTATCTTCCCTGGGGGTTACGCTGGGATACTCCTGTGGCCGCTACCGAATAGCGGGGTTTATGCGTGTGTTCACTTTCATAGGCGGCAAACTGCTGAATGTCGCGCAAGGTCTCGGCGAGATGTTGGCACTCCTTTGCGAGACGGTCTACTACTTCAAGGAGGCCCCTCGCAACCTGACCAGCATCTTCAGGCAGATGAGTGTCATTGGTATCGGTACTTTGCCGATCGCCATGCTCGTAGCCTTGTTTGTCGGTATGGTCCTGTCGGTACAGACCGGCTCAGAGCTCGCACTTTACGGCACACAGGAGGCGATCGGGGCGATCGTCGGCATGTCTATGGTCAAGGAACTGGGACCGGTCATGACCAGCCTCCTGGTGGCCGGGCGGATCGGTTCGGCGATGGCTGCCGAGGTTGGCGCCATGCAGGTCTACGAAGAGATCGATGCACTCAAAACACTGGAAATCAGCCCTGTTCGCTACCTTGCCATGCCGAGGCTGATTGCCTGTCTTCTGGTTGTGCCGGCGCTGGTTGTGTTTTCAATTATCGTCGGTGTGATCGGCGGTGGGGTGGTGGCGGATGTAAACCCTCGGATCGATGTGCCGTTCACTGTTTACTACGACAACATGATTCGTGCATTAGGTTACAAGGAAATCTTGCAGGGACTGTTAAAGGCAATGGTCTTTGGTGGCATTATCGCTCATGTCGGCTGTTATATCGGGTTCAAGACGAGTGGCGGTGCGAGAGGGATCGGCGAGTCGACGACCCGCTCTGTCGTGCTGTCTTTTCTCCTGATCATGGTGGCTAATTATCTCCTGACCCGTATCATGCTTTGAATATTGGACTGAGACTTCAGAAACAAGCCGGAATAAGGAATTTTGCTGACACAATGAAACCACGTGGTAATTTTTGGTCCAAGCTTGCACACGGTTTTGCTCCGTCGATCATGGAAGGTGACAGCTGCCAGATCGGTTATACGGAGTCCCGTGGCGTGAGCATACAGATCGAAAACCTAAACAAGTCATTCGGCGGCAACCACGTGCTCAGGGACGTCAGTCTCAATATCGAACCGGGAGAGACCTTTTCGATTATCGGGCCATCGGGAACCGGCAAGAGTGTCCTGCTTAAACATATCGTCAAACTCGAGAAAGCCGACAGTGGACGGATTCTGATAAATGGCCAGGATATCAACGAAGAACAGCAGGACGTGCCACAGGATTTTCGTTACAGCATGGTGTTTCAGTCTTCAGCGTTGTTTAACTCTTTAAGCGTCGGTGAGAATGTCGGCTTGTGGCTGAGGGAGAAACGCATTTGCGGAGAAATCCGGATTCGCCGTATCATCAGGGAAAAACTGCGCCTGGTCGGTCTCGAGAGCAAGGAAGATATGCGGACCGAAGAGCTCTCCGGCGGTATGAAGAAAAGGGTGGCCATTGCCCGATCTCTGGCAATGAATCCCGACTTGATTCTTTATGATGAGCCGACTGCGGAGCTGGATCCGGTGACCTCTGATGAACTTGCCCGGGTGATTATGGAACTGAAACGGGAGGTCAACCTGACGACCATCATCGTCAGCCACGACCTGAACTTTGCATTGTATCTTTCGGATCGCGTGGCGATGATGCATGATGGTCAGGTGGTTGCAATCGGCACTCCTGAGGAAATCAAGCAAAGCCAGAACCCGCTTGTTCGAAAATTTATCTACACGACGACCAAGGGTATCCAGGGGGAAAGGGAATAGTATGGCAGTGTCAACCGAACAAAAAGTCGGGTTGTTTTTTCTCGCAACCCTGATCTTGCTGGCTGTGATGATCGAGCTGGTGGAAGACTGGCGCCCTTTCGAGGATCAATATCCATACGTCTCCTATTTCAACTATGCGGTCGGACTGAAGGTCGGTGATCCTGTCCGGATTGCCGGTGTCGACGTCGGCAAGGTCAAAAAGATCAGCATCGAGGACCATCAGGTGAGGATCGATTTTTACGTTAACCGTCAAGACAGCATTCGCGAAGACTCCATTGCTCAAATCCGCCAGACCAACATGCTGGGCGGAGTTTTCCTGGGGCTGGATTTCGGCTCGGCAAAGAGCAAAATCCTGCCGCCTGGAAGTAGTGTGAATACCCGGGATTCAACCAATATTGACCAGCTTATCACCAACCTTGACCGTAACCAGGACCGTTTCCTGAGACCGTTGGGAGACCTGGTGGACGAAAGCCGTGAACCACTTGCCGAAACGGTCAATCGCCTGGAGAGAATCGTTACCAAAATTGACGAGGGAGAAGGGACCCTGGGACGCCTGGTGAACAACCCGACTCTGTATGATGAGATGACAGCTATGTCAACGCGGCTGAACCAGTTGCTGGTCAAACTGGAAAGCGGCAACGGCTCCCTGGGCAAGCTGATCGACGACCCGGCCCTTTACGACAATCTCAACCAGACCATGATTAACCTTGCGGCTTTATCCAATCAGATCAAGTCGGGAGAAGGAACTCTGGGCAAGCTGTTTGTCGACGACCGGCTTTACGAAGAGATTACCTTGTCGGTCCGCAGCCTGAATGAAATTACGGAGAAGATCAACTCTGGAGAAGGCTCTCTCGGCAGACTTTTGGATGATGGTGCCCTTTATGACAACATTAGCGACACGATGGCCCGTGTCAACAGCATTGCCACCAAGATCGACGAAGGGCAGGGCACCCTGGGTAAGCTGGTCAATGAAGACGATATTTATCGTGACGCCAAAACCACGCTGCATAAAGTTGAAAAGTCTGTTGATGGCATCAGTGATACGGGCCCGCTTTCGGCGCTCGGCGTTGTGCTTGGCACTCTTTTTTAGATCGATTGGATCTGCACAGAAGTCTTGTTAAATTTTCACATTTCTTGCATATTGTTTGTAATTGATACGATTTTACATATCCGTTTTCAATCGTGGCAACGGATTATTTGTTTCAGGTATAGGGTTTTTGGGTAATGTGCCCAGCTTCACTTGACCGCGTCCGGGGGGACTTCGTGAGGCGTTTTCTTCTGTCCACCCTGATCATTATGTCGTGCAGTTTTTGGGGTCCCTCCCAAGCTGTTGCAGAAGAGCGTCTGATTGCCGTGATCATGGCCAATTCACAGCCGCGATATAATCAAGTCCATGCAGCTTTCGTCAAAAATACCGGAGGTTTTTGTGACAAGGATTGCCGGATTTATGTGCAGACCCCCAATGCCGACACCATGTCTCTACGCAACAGCGTCAGAAAAGCCGTTGCTTTGGGGGCAGAATTAATTGTGACTTATGGTCCTCTGGCAACGCTGGCCGCAAAGGCTGAATTACCGCCTGTCCCGACCATTTTTGCCGACGTGTATGACCCTGTAGGCCTCAAAATAGTCTCTGCCAGCACCAAGACTGGCCGCAACATGTCCGGCATTCGTGGCGATGCACCGGTTCAGGGCCTGTTCAAGTATTTCACCGATACGGTGACAGTGCGGAAATTTGCCATTCTCTTCGATATGCACAGTCCGGAAGCTTTGTTGCAGAAGCGCATTCTGGAAGAAAGCAGCAAACGTAAGGGTATTACTGTGTATGCCATGGAAGTCGGCGAGTCACATAATTACTTTGCTCAACTTGGAAAGCTTCCGGACGATGTTGACGGGGTTTTTATCGCCAGCAGCGAACAACATGAATCCCAGCTCAGCTTCGTGCTTGGATACACCAATGCCCGCAAGATTCCGGTGATTACACAGCTTGCCGGTGCTGCCGATGAAGGGGCCTTCATGGTTCTTGAAACCTCTGCGCAGGAGCAGGGTGAAAAACTGGCTGAAATAGCCGGGCGGGTGTTTTCAGGGCAGAACATCAATCAGATCCCTATGCTGAAACCTCACAGCATTGCCTTTGTGATCAACCTTAGCGTAGCCAAAGAGCTGAGTATCAAGGTTCCGATCCAGACCCTGTCAGTTGCTTCTCGCGTCGTCCGCTAACCTAACCAATACAACAGAACAGTCAAGGTCAACGCGCTGCAGAGCGTGCTGGTCAGTATCGTGCCCGAGACGAGATCGGGCCGCGTACCGAACCTCAGGCAATAGAGGAGGGGCAGGACCGCGGATGGTGTGCTGGTCTGCAGAATGACGACCTTGCGCGACAGGCCGTCAAGCCCGAGAAGTGTGACGAGTGCGATGGCGATCAGGGGCCCGATCAGCAGGCGAATTGACGTGGCAAGGCCGAAAAACCCCCACCCTTGAGTTATTTTCGATCGTGACAACTGCATGCCGAGCAGAACCAGCATAACGGGAATCGCTGCCTGGTCCAAGCAGCTCCGTTGCCCGCAAAATAAATCCGGGCGGCTGCCAACCCAGTATCTTGCAGACTAGTGCCAAAGCGACACCGTAGAATATCGGGATTTTCAACATATTGCGGACAGCCTGGTGCCACTTGACTCCCTGCCCCTGGGCAATGATGATAGCCAGCGTGCCCAGAGGAATGTTGAACAGGACAAAGACGAGTACCGAGATGTTGAGGGCCTCCTGTCCGTATGCAAAGAAGACCAGCGGCAAGCCGAAGTTCCCGATGTTCATCATCGAAGTCGTCAGGGCAAAAGCGCGGGTCGTGTTGTTGTCAAACTTGCAGAACCGGGCAATTCCGAAAGCCAGCACACACATCAACAAGGTATAAATCAGCATGAACAGCAAGAGTCGGCCCAGCAGGTCGGTTGCAACCGTACTTTTAATCAATGAAGAAAAGACCAGTGATGGAGCAAACAGGTACAGGGCGCTGTTGGCCAGTGAGCGGATGTCGACTTCTGATCTGCGTTCAAAAATGTACCCGGCAGATGCGATCAGAAATACCGGAAGTATGACTTGGATAAAGAGCATGGTCTTTACTGTCAATGTAAATGTAAGGCCTGCAGTTGGGTTGTGATAACTCGGTGGTTACCCATCTTATTCATTTCCCAATGCAAGGTCGACCTTATAATAATCCAGTTAGCAGTTGCGCAGCGTCACGATGGACTCTATGCTTTTCGGAGTAGACGAGATGATATGGGGAGACCCTCATGTTTATTGATAGAGACAACCTTGCGGCCGGCCTGAAATGCCTGCCTCTCTTCGAAAGATTGATCGCCTTCTGCAATGGCAGAGAGGTTTATGTTGTGGGAGGGGCGGTTCGAGATGCCCTGATTGGCGTTCCGGTCCATGATGTCGATTTGATCTTTCCTGAAGACCCGACAGCTCTGGCAAAGTCATTTGCCAAGGCACATGGCGGACATTGGTTCTGGCTTGATGAAGAGCGCAATCAGAGCCGGGTTGTCTTCAACCATGACGAAATGTGCCCCGTCTTTGATTTTGCTTCATTCCGGGCGTCATCGCTTGATCTCGATCTGCTTGATCGTGATTTCACGATCAACGCGATCGCGCTCTGCCTGTCAGCAGATCTTACGACAACGCCCCTTGATTGACCCTGCCTGTGGCTTGGAAGACCTGCAGAATGACTTGCTGCGGATGGTTTCCAAAGATGCCTTCACCAATGACCCACTGCGGATGGTCAAAGGCGTTCGACACGCAACGGCTCTTGACCTTCACATAGAAGATAACACACTCGGTTGTATGCAGGCCGAGGTGACAGAGCTCTATCGCGTCGCACCAGAGCGGATCCGTCAGGAAGTTTGGAAGACCCTGGCCTGTGAAGAAGCCGCGAGAGGCCTTCTCTTGCTTGCCGAGAGCCTGGTCGGGAACTACCTGTTCGGCAATGTTTTTTCAGGCCGATCTCGCGCACTGGCCGAGTCGCTGGCTGTGGTCAGAAACTGCTGGTGTCATTTGTCACTGAAACAACCGGTGATCAGGGATTGGTTGGCGCGAGAAGTTGAACAAGGCCTCAGCTGCGAAACGCTTTTGCTCTGGGCGATTCTGCTCGCTCAGTTGGACGGTGACTTGCCCGGTCGACTCGCCGAGGAGTGGCTGCTGAGCCGCAAGGCGAAGGCCTGTGTGAATGCCCTTGCCAGGATTGATGAAAGGACGCTTAGAGAGCTGGATAACATCAGCCTGGGGCCGCGCGCGTTTGCCTGGTGGGCGCACGGTTATCGCATCGAACCAAGGCTATGGCTCCTGGCGCTTGCGGCAATCGGGGCCTTGCAGGAGGACTCCAACAGCGAATTGATCTGCAATTGGGTGCCGGTTGTTGATACGCTTGACGATCAACCGCCCGAAGAACTGGTCGATGGTCACTGGTTGCAGCATGAACTCGGTCTGCCGCCCGGCCCGGAAATGTCACGCGTCTTGCGTCTTCTCAGAAACGCTGAGATCTCGGGCCTGGTTGATAGCGCAGAGAGTGCCCGGGAATATCTCGTGCATCATTGCAAGAATATCGATTGACAAGGCAATTTTCCGGGCCCTATAATCACGCTTCATTCGCGGGAATAACTCAGTGGTAGAGTGTCAGCTTCCCAAGCTGAAGGTCGCGGGTTCAAATCCCGTTTCCCGCTCCAGAAATAACAAGGGTTAGGCTACTTAGCCTTGCCCTTTTTCTATGCCTTTGCTGCCGCGAGGTTTTAGGTTTGACTTGGTCACGTCGCTTAAGGTAGAAGAAGCTGAATTTGCCTGTTATTAAGCAGGCATTCAGATTTTGTCGCAGCTTCCTATGCTTATGAATCGGTTTTAGACGCTCAACACTCTATATCGAGAAAGGTTATCCGCAATGTTCGAAAATGTTCAAATCGCTCCTCCTGATCCGATTCTCGGCTTGACCGAGATGTTCAAAGCGGACCCCAACCCCGACAAGATCAATCTTACCGTTGGCGTGTACCAAGACGCCAGTGGCAAGACCCCGGTCCTTGCAACGGTGAAAGAGGCTGAAAAACGCATCCTGGAGCAGGAAAACTCCAAAGGGTACCTGCCGATGACAGGTGAACCGGTCTACTGCGCACAGGTTCAGGAGCTGCTGTTTGGTGAAGGGCATGAAATCATCGCCAGCAAGCGTGCCGCAACGGCGCAATGTCCTGGCGGTACCGGAGCATTGCGGGTCGCCGGCGACTACCTGCACACTCTGCATCCCGGCGCCAATATCTGGCTGAGCAATCCGACCTGGGCCAATCATAATACCATCTTCGAGGCGGCCGGTCTCAACTGCAAAAAGTACGATTATCGTGACCCCGTGACCAACGGACTTGATTTCGCCGCCATGTGTGAGTCGATCAAGACGATCCCGAAAGGGGACATTATTCTTCTGCACGGCTGCTGCCACAACCCGACGGGTATCGACCCGACACCGGAACAGTGGGCCCAGATCGGTGACCTGCTTGCCGAGCAGGGCGTTCTGCCCCTGGTTGATTTCGCCTACCAGGGTTTGGCTGCAGGCATCGAGGAAGATCGCGCCGGATTGCTCGAACTGACCAAAAAGGTCAAGCAGATGCTCATCTGTTCGAGTTTCTCGAAAAACTTTGGCCTCTACCGTGAAAGAACCGGCGCCCTGACGGTGGTTGCCGATAACGCTGAGCAGGCTGCCACGGTCATGAGCCAGGTCAAGCTGCGCATCCGCTACAACTATTCGAACCCTCCCTCTCACGGCGGTCAGATCGTGGCCACCGTATTGAGCGACAAACAGCTCAGGGCTCAGTGGATCGAGGAAGTCGCCGATATCCGCAACCGGATCAACGAGATGCGCCATCTGTTGGTCAAGACCCTCAAGGAGAAAGGCCTTAAACAGGACTTCTCACCGATCATAGAGCAGTGTGGCATGTTCAGTGTCACCCGTCTGACCAAGGAGCAGGTTACAGAACTACGCGAGAAGTACTCTATCTATATCGTCGACTCCGGTCGTATCAATGTCGCCGGGCTGACGCGCGACAATATGGACAGGCTCTGTGAAGCACTTAAAGAAGTTCTATAATCGTTCACTAGCAACTTAACTCTTTTTCAGACGATATAGGTGAGCCTCGTTTCTTTGTCTAGTGAACTGAAGTCGCTAATTCGAATCCCATAATGCCAGTAAAGCCCTTGGTCTCCGAGACCAAGGCTTTCATGCATAGCTAGGTGACATGAGAAATTTTCTTTACTAAGTTAATTGTGTTGTTTTAGTTTGGTTGCACATGATTGATTTATCCAAAGCAATGAAATTGTACAGCTGGAATAAAAACCAATCCGGTTTAACGACAAATCGCTATTGCCAGCTTTTCTGAGCAGCGATCTTGTCTTTTTTTATCCTTCCTTTTAAACGACCTATTCCGGCAATGGCTTCCAGGCCTTGCAGGTAGACAACCTGTTTCTGTGTTTCCCATGAGAAAATTTAAAAAGTTTAGAAAAAGTAAGTACTATCCACGCCAGCCTTTGGCGATTGACTTCGTGCCAAGAGTTCATCGTTCTCGATATCTTGCCCATGCAAAGGTTATTGCTGTGACAGGCAGCTGTGGAAAAACCAGTGCCACGTCATTTTTTAGGAAAAATATTGACCGACTGCACTCCACATGCTTTGTCGGCATCCATCAATAATAGCAGGAGATGCAATCAAAAAAAATCTGTCTGAGGTCCAGAAATCCTTATGCCTATTTTTTGCATGAAACCGGCGTATTCAAAGCCGGAGACATGGCAAAAGAATGTTGCCTTATTGCGCCCGAACATTGGGATTGTTACGACGATCGGGAGAGATCATTACACAAGCTTTCGAACCCTGGATGCAACTGCCGCAGAGAAGGGCGAACTTATTCAAGTCCTTACCTGGTTCCGGAATGGCAGTGCTTAACGCCGATGATCCTCATGTCGTGGGTATGCAACATTTGACGGATGCAAAAGTTTTAACTTACGGGCTTTCCGAACAAGCTGATGTGCGAGCCTCTGAGATCCGAGTCGTCCTGGCCAGAGCGCCTTTCTCTGACCATTACTTATCCAAGGAGATAAGTACGAATCAACACACATCTATTTGGTGACTTGCTGACAACGTCTTTGTTGGCCGCTGTTGCGGGCGCCCTTGCTGTCGGTGTGCCTTTGGAACAATGCAAAAAATCCCTGGACGGGATTCATCCGGTTCACAACCGTCTTTCGATTCATCAAAACTCCCGGGGTGCCTGGTTCATCAATGATACCTACAAAGCCTCGTTCTGGGGTGTTGCGCCAGTTATTTCGTTGATGAAGGAGGCAAGGGCACCCCGAAAAACAGTGGTAATGGGATCCTTCTCTGACCTGGGTGGTGGTTCGGCTTCCAATAAATATCGTGCCATGGCCAAGCTGGGGTTGACGGTTGCCGACCGTGTTGTTTTTGTCGGCAGACCCTCTCAATACATCACAAAACTGGTGACGCCACAGACCCAAGATCGCCTGTTTTTATTTGATTCCATAAAAAGCGCTGCGCAGTTCATATATGAAGAATCAATCGAAAATGAACTGATCATGCTTAAAGCGACTTCTCTTTGTCGTCTGGAAAGGCTGATTTGGAATGGCAAGAAAGAATTTACCTGCTGGAAGGAAGCCTGCGATGAAAAAAATCGTTGCAGCGAATGCGAACAAGGTGGGTTTGTCTCTCATGCGTTCTGAAGCAGCTATACCGGAAATGGTTCCCTGGTCTCTGCAGGCAGGCAACCTGTTGGTGTATGTGCCATGAAAAAATCTAAAAAGCTTAAAAAAGTAGTAATCACGCAACCTTTGGCGATTGATGCGTGCCAAAGTTCATCGTTCTCGATATCTTGCCCATGCAAAGGTTATTGCAGTGACAGGCAGCTGTGGAAAAACCAGTGCCACGTATTTTTTAGGAAAAATACTGACCGACGACTCTACATGTTTTGTCGGCGTCCACAATAATAACAGGGATGCAATCAAAAACACATCTGTCTGGAATCCAGAAACCTTATGCCTATTTTGTGCAAGAGACCGGCAGTGGCCAAAGCAGGAGATATGGCGAAAAGATGTTGCCTTGTTGCGCCCGAATGTTGGAATTGTGACGACGATCGGGCAAGATGATTACACCAGCTTTCGAACCCTGGATGCAACGGCCGCCGAGAAGGGCAAACTTCTTCAAGTCCTTTCCTGGTTCCGGAATCGGCAGTGCTCAACGCCGATGACCCTCATGTCAAGGGTATGCAAACATTTGACGCGATGCAAAAATTTTAACGTACGGGCTTGTCTGAAGACGCTGATGTGCGAGCCTCTGAGATCCGATCGTTCTGGCCGGAGCGCCTTTCTCTGACCATTACTTATCGTGAGGAAAAAGTACGTATCAACACACAGTTATTTGGTGACTTGCTGACAACGTCTTTGTTGGCCGCTGTTGCGGGACGCCCCCGCTGTCAGTGTTTCTTTGAAACAATGTAAAAAATCTCTGGACAGGATTACCTCCGTTGCCCAATCGCCTTTCTTTCATCGAAACTCTCGTGGCTCCTGGTTCTCAATGATATCTACAAAGCAAACCCGTTCTGGAGTGTCGAGAAAGTTATCTCATTGATGAAAGATGCAAAGGCGCCGCGTAAAACTGTGGTCATGGGATCCTTCTCTGACCTGGGTGGTGGTTCAGCTTCCAGCAAGATATCGCGCTATGGCCAGGTTAGGATTGACTGTGGCAGACCGTGTCATGTTTGTCGGAAACCCTTCTGCAGACGCATCAAGATCATTGGTTACACCCCAGACGGAAGATCGCCTGTTTTTATTTGATTCCAATAAAGGGCTGCTGCCGAGTTTATCTTTAAAAATCGCTGTGGAAGATGAACTGATAATGCTTAAATCGAATTCTGATTATCATCTGGAAAGATTGATTTTTGGCTCACGATAAAGAATTTGTTTGCTGGAAAGAAATTTGTAAGGAATCAATTCCATGCAATGAATGCAACAGAGGGGGGATTGGTTTTTTCTGAACCTGAGATGGGGGCAAAGAGAGCGAAGTAGGCTTCTATAAGCCATTTTGAAAGAATAGTGTAACACCCGTAACCTCCCGAATTTCCCTTCTGATTCACTATAAATGTTGCGCCATCCTGATAAGTTTGTAGAATCTATGCCTATGTAATGAAAGAGAGTCATGTCCAGATTTTTCCTGTTCGCAATGATCCTGCTGCTGATCTCTGCTTGCACCGCCAAGCCAAGGGTCGGGGTGGATGTTGATGCCAACAACAATAGTTCAAATAGCCGCATACTTTTCTCACAGCCGTTTTGATCGATTCGCGTAGGGCCTGCAACCTGAAGTACAATGGCACCATCCCGGTGCTTTTTTTATTGAGTAAAGTGACTTCATGGAATCAAAACCACACAACCCGGATCGAACGACCGGTAACCATCAAAATACCCCGGAAGTCTTTGCTGCTTTCCTGAAGCTCGGCTTAACATCTTTTGGTGGGCCGATCGCGCATCTTGGTTATTTCCGCAACGAATTTGTCGTGAAGCGACAATGGGTCAGCGACGCGCAGTTTGCTCAACTACTGGCAATTTGCCAGTTCCTGCCCGGCCCGGCAAGCAGTCAGCTTGGCTTCTGCCTTGGTTTGCTGAGAGGGGGATGGGCCGGCGCCCTGGCTGCCTTTGCATCGTTCACTTTGCCCTCCGCGCTTCTTTTGTTCTGGTTCGCTCAGATTGCTCCACAACTTTCCGGCCCTATAGGGAGTGCTGTTATCCATGGCCTCAAGCTGGTTGCTTTGGTGGTGGTTGCTCACGGTCTCCTGGGAATGGCCAGAAAACTCTGTATGGATACGAGCCGCAGAGTCATTGCTGTTGTAGCCGCCGTCCTGATACTTGTCGTCGGTGGTGTATGGCTGCAGATTGCCATCATCCTGATGGGGGCGTTTCTGGGGTTGATATTGCTTCATGATATCAATGATATTCCTGAAAGTCCTTTGCCAGTATCTTATGGCCGAAAAACCGGCTGGTGTCTGTTGGCCATTTTTGTGCTGTTGCTGGTATGTCTGCCTCTGTTTGCGCATGACAGCAACCCCCTGCTTGCCGTTTTTGAAGCATTTTACCGTGCCGGCGCGCTGGTCTTCGGCGGTGGTCACGTTGTGCTGCCTTTTCTTGAGTATGCTCTGGTTGACCCTGGATGGTTGGCTAAAGATGACTTTATGGCGGGCTACGGGGCCGCACAGGCTGTTCCAGGGCCCATGTTCAGCCTGTCTGCCTATCTCGGTTCTCATCTGCCCGGAAATAGTGGCGGGATGCTTGGCGCCGGAGTCGCCTTGATGGGCATTTTTCTGCCTGGTTTTCTGCTTGTGTCCTCGGTCTTGCCGCTTTGGCATGCCCTGGCGTCACATCCTGCTGCAGGACGCTTGATAGCAGGAATTAATGCCGCAGTTGTCGGGATCCTCGCTGCAGCTCTTTACGATCCGATCTGGGTCAGCGCGGTTCATGCGGGGAGTGACATAGTGATTGCACTGATCGGATTGGTTTTCCTGTCGGTGTGGCAGATGTCTGCCCTTGTTGTGGTGTTCTGGTGCATCTTTGCCAGTATCTCGGTTGCCTTTTTCTTGTAGCCTTGGCAACAGGATGAATCGTGTCAAGATCTTCGACGATGTTGTAATGCAGGCTGTCCAGGAGCATACTGGTCTCATCATCCGGCTTGCAGCGAGGAGCAGATAATGTATGCGGACGTATTAAAGTTCTGGTTCGAAGAGCTTGAACCAAAACAGTGGTGGGATAAAGACGAAGTATTAGATCGTTTGATAGTCGATCGTTTTTCAGGTCTGCATGGCCAGGCCACCCGCTGCGAGCTCTATCAATGGAGGCAGAAAGTGCAGGGCAGGTTGGCTGAAATCATTATCCTGGACCAATTCTCGAGGAATATGTTCCGGGGCTCGCAACAGTCCTTTGCTTTTGATTCTCTGGCTCTGGCCCTCGCCCAGGAAGCCGTATCAATCGGCGCAGACAGACAGTTGACACAGATCGAAAGAAATTTCCTCTACATGCCTTATATGCACAGTGAGTCCCTGGTGGTCCATGATGTTGCTCTGCAACTGTTTAAAAATAATGGGATTGAGGGTAGCTACGAATATGAAGTCAGGCACAGAGATATTATTCAGAAGTTCGGCCGATATCCGCATCGGAACGCTGTTCTTGGCAGAGAGTCCACTCCGGAGGAGGTCGAGTTTCTCAAACAGCCCGGATCAGGGTTTTGACAGTAAGATATATGCAGGAGGTTGTTGCTCCAATGAATTCCGCCGTGTTAATTTACAAACCGGAGCTATATAAATGAAAACCGAAATCAAATGCCCGCAATGCAAAAAACCGGTTTTATGGCAAGACAACCCTGACCGACCTTTTTGTTCCGAGCGTTGTCGCCTGGTTGACCTTGGTCGGTGGGCGGACGAGTCATACCGAATTGCCGGGAAGCCTCAGGACACGCTTTCAGATGATAATATTATTCATTTAAGTAATGAAAAACAAGATCTTGAAAGGTCATAACTAATGTACCACTTGATGATAAAAACTTCCTTTGCAGCAGCCCATAACCTGATTAACTATCAGGGGGATTGCGAAAATCTGCATGGTCACAACTGGCGGGTTGAAGTGACCGTTGCGGCCAGTGAGCTCGATAATGCAGGACTCGGCATTGATTTCAAAATCCTTAAAAAGCAGACCAACCAGCTTCTGGACGAACTGGACCACAAGTATCTCAATGACCTTGAACCCTTCAAGGTCAATAGCCCGTCCTCAGAAAACATCAGCCGCTACCTTTTTGAACGTCTGAGCGAGGCGCTGAACAGTGACAATGTCACTGTTGAACGGGTCAATGTCTGGGAATCGGACAATGCATGTGCCAGCTACACGCGTGATTGAGGCTCCTCTTATAGAAGTTTTCTCTTCTCTGCAGGGCGAGGGGGTACTGATTGGCGCGCGCCAGATTTTCGTGCGTTTTGCGGAATGTAACCTCGCTTGCACCTACTGTGATACGCCATTCCAGCCGGCAACCACTTGCCGGGTAGAAAAGATTCCTGGAAGCGCAGATTTTGCGGGTCGTGAAAACCCGATTGACTTGAGAGACATCACACGACTGATCTCAGAGTGGCAGCACAGCTACAATAATCTCCATCACTCGGTTGTGCTGACTGGCGGCGAGCCTTTACTGCATACCGGGGTACTCAAGGACTGGCTTCCTGAGATTAAACCCCTGCTGCCGGTTTTCCTTGAAACCAACGGCACCTTACCCCTGGAACTGGAAGCTGTTTTGCCTTTGGTGGACATGATTTCCATGGATATCAAAGGCTCTTCGACAAGCGGCGTGACAACCCCGTGGGCAGTGCATGCTCAATTCATGAAACTTGCTAAACGACGCCTTTGCCAGGTGAAGCTGGTTGTTGATTCAACAACAACGGACGAAGAGCTATTACAGGCAGCTATGCTGGTGTCCCGGCATGCACCTGAAACACCCTTTGTCCTGCAACCTCGCACCTTGGCGGCGGGTCCGGCGCTGGCCGGCAGTGTCCTGTTGAGACTCCAGCAAATTGCCGCAACAAAGCATCATGATGTCCGGATTATTCCGCAAATACACCCGTTTCTGGGTGTCGCCTGAAAATCGACCCGCAAGCCATATGGTCCTGGTTGCCCTCGAATTCAAGCCATGAACAAGGATAAAGAACGGCAGTGACGAGGCTCTTGAGAGCCCCTTCTTTTGTGGCTGATTGCATGTGTAGTCTTATTTTGATGCTTTTCCGTTTATAAAGGCCTCTGCTGGGAGGCCCCTGTAACGGGCCGGCTTATTAAGCCCCGAAGTTGTTGGATGTCTCAGAAAACCGGCAAAGGAGATGCCCTCCGCAAGGAGAAAGGCGTTTTTGCTTACTTTTGTCGCCGCATGGACAAAAGTAAGGCGTCTGGCAGTACGCGCCTCGCCGGCTGGTTCAAAAAGCCCTTTCTATCAGGGTTTTTGCCATGACAATGAACCTTCGATGATCAGTCAAATAACAGGGCATGGAGACAATAATTGCAACTGCAATTTGATCAAATGTATTGGTAAAGACAGCCTTTTCCATAATTTCAGCAACTTAGTGGTTGGCATACATCCTGCTGATAAATAGACATCTCATGCTCATATTGTTGTATCAGAACGTTTACTGGTCATTATTACAACTGAATCAAATATAAACTGTTTCCGACAAGGGTAAACCGCAGGTAACTGCGGGGCACAAAGCTACGGGTCCTACAGCTGAGGATCGCCGGGCCGCCGAAGAACAAGAAGCCACCAACCTGGGTCTTCTGTCTTCTAGGAACTCTACCCCAAGGAGGTGGTTATGTTTGCCATCAAATCAATTCTGTCCGTCCTGCTGCTTCTCACCGCATCAACCGCTTTTGCTGCCGGGCCTTTTGTCAAGGGAGAGCTGCTGGTTCAGCAAACCGTCAAGGCAACCAAAGCCAATGTCGACAAGGCCATCAAAGCCAATGGTGGCACGATCCTGGATGAGATTCCCCAGATTCGCGTAAAGCGCATCAGGGTTCCTGAAAAGAACTTCGCCAAGGTCAAGGCAGCGTTGGCTAAAAACCCCAATTTCACTTTTGTAGAAGAGGATTTCCTTGCCCAGGAAATGATCGCTCCCAACGACCCCCGTTTCCCCAGTCAATGGCATCACACGAAAATCATAACTCCGTCAGCATGGGAAACGAGCGTTGGTTCCGACGAAATCCCGATCGCAATTATTGATTCTGGTATAGACCCGGACCATCCCGACCTGGCTGCGAAGCTCATGCCCGGTTACAACTTCGTTGCCAATAACGACGATACCCACGATGCGAGAGGCCATGGCACTGCTGTTGCCGGTTCTGCAGCGGCTATTGGCGACAATGCCGAGGGTATTGCGGGCATTGCCTGGAATAACCCGCTCATGCCCCTGGTTGTGAGCGACCCTTCGACCGGAAGTTCTCGATACAGTCACATTGCCAAAGCGATTATCTACGCAGTCGATCATGGTGTAAAGGTTGTCAATATCAGTATTTCAGGTTCAAGCTCATCGTCCACAATGAATAGCGCCGTCAACTACGCCTGGGATCATGGAGTGCTGGTCTTTTCTTCGGCAGGGAACTCCAGTTCCAGCACGCCGGTCTATCCGGCCGCCTGCGCCAATGCTGTTGCTGTTGCAGCGACTGACATGTCGGACAACAAGGCCAGCTTCTCTAACTACGGAGACTGGATCGCCCTTACCGCCCCCGGTGTTTCGATCCTGACCACGATGAATGGCGGCGGTTATGGTAGTAAGAGCGGGACTTCGTTTGCTTCGCCAGTCACGGCCGGACTTGCGGCGTTGATCTGGAGTGCCAATCCGCAACTCACCCACCAGGAAATATTGCAGATCTTGAAAAACACGGCCGTTGACCTGGGGGCCTCCGGGTTTGATGCTAAATTTGGCCACGGTCGGATCAATGCTTTCAGCGCCATGATGGAAGCGACAAACTTCCAACCTGTGTTGGACACCGAGGCGCCTTCTGTAACCTTGACCAGTCCGGATAATAATCAGACGGTGGCGGGGAATATTTCGATTACTGCCAAAGCCACTGACAATGCAGCAGTCGAAAAAGTGGAATTCCGCATTAATGGGTCTTTGCTGGCCACCGTTGACTCCGCTCCTTTTGTAACAACATGGGATGCATCATCGGCTGGCAGCGGCTATTATACAATTGAGGCCATGGCTTTTGATACTTCTGGTAATGTTTCTCTTACCGATACAGTTCAAGTTTTCAATGAGGGGCCGGTTGTTGAGGAGCCGGTTGTTGAGGGGCCGGTTGTTGAGGGGCCGGTTGTTGATGCTGCGGACAATTTGCCGCCTATCGTATCCATCCTGGCCCCTGCCAGCGGGTCGACTCTGGACAAGAAGGGAACCTTTGTACGCGGATTAGCATCGGATGAGAACGGCGTAGTTGAAATGAAGGTTTATGTCGATGGTAAACTAGAGTCTACGCAAACAGCATACGAAATCAAATGGCGCTGGAATACGCGCAAGATCAGTAAAGGCGCTCATACGGTCAGAGTAGAAGCCAAAGATCATTCCGGAAATACAGGATTTAATGAAATGGTCGTATACAAGTAAACCAGACACAAAAAAGCCGGAGCAAAAACTCCGGCTTTTTTAATTCTATGGACTTGAAGATCAATGCTTCTTGCGACGATAAGCGGCGAGACCGACCAGGCCTACGCCCAGCAGGATCAGCGTAGAGGGCTCAGGTATAACTTCATCAGGGGTACCAGTGCCGTCGTAATAACCCAGAACAAAGCCACTGTCTGATTCACCATCACCAGCCACAAGAGACTGTACATGTGCCCCCAGTTGACCACATCCAAGAACTTCATCATTGCTACAGCTCTGATCAGAAGCATCAAGGAAGTAGTCTTCCATTAGGGTGAAACTAGTGTTCATATTGAAAGTTAACGCCTGAGACACATTTACGTCAATCTTGGGCTGCCCAGGTGGATCACTAGCTTCAAATAAAAATTCGATGCCGCCGCCGCCTACAGTATCAGCTGGAGATTTTACCTCCCAGCTGGATGGATCAAAGTTGTCAAATGTAATGCTGCCTCCTGGGGAGGCAAAATTAAAGTAAAATTCGCCTAACTTTATATTGGGGTGATCGGTAGAATTTGCACTGAGGTCAACGGTCCAGTTTGCTGTATTGGCACTGTTTACAACAATTGTCACGTCAACAATCATTCCGTCGGGGTTACCGACTCTGGGATCACCTGTGAGCTGTGATTCAATTGTAAATGGGACAAATACTGCACTAGCATATGAAACCATTGCGAAAAAAACTGTGACAAAAAGTAAAGTATATCTGTACATGGCCTGTCTCCCGCCCAAAAGAGGTTTGAATAGTTACTATCAATTAAGTAAATAACATAAAAGCAAAAAGTGAGCCATGTTTTTAACTCGCTGTAATTGCTTGTTTCTTAGAGGTTTTTTGAATAATTATGATGTGTGTGTAAGATTTTTCGACACCTCGTTTAGTACTGAATTTTGGGCGAATTTAGTGAGCTTTATGCTTACCAGAAGTTCCATTTGCCGGTTTCTAGGACATAGTAGGCCAGGCAGAGATTGGCTACAGCATGCGAAACGATGCAGTGTGCAATGCTCCTGGTGTAGTAGTAGATGCCATTGAAAAGTACACCCGCCATGATCCCGGCAAAAACATAGTGGTGCTCAAGGCCGAAGAGGATGCTGACGGCCACAAATGAAAACACGCTGAAACGGCCGATTTCGACCTTGGTGAAGTCGCTGTCGATCAGATAGCGCAGCAGGAAAGATCGCCAGAACAACTCTTCCATGATCGGCACGATAATCACCGCCCCTGTAACCCTGACGGCAATCATCAGCCACCTCACTCCTTCGGTGTTGAAGATGTCCGGATTGAACCCCGCGGGGGCATTCTGGCTGCCGAGGGTCCAGTCCATGTTGATCCACAGGAAAAACACCAACACCCCTGAACCAACACTGAGCATAAGGTTGCGAAGATTTCCCAGGTCCCTGAAACTGATCTCAGTATAGTTTCGCCATAATATCAAAAGAATCAGTCCCGTCAGCGCAGCCTTGGGAATGTATAACCAGTTGAGCAGCGTCGGGTCAAAGTTGACCACCTGGTGACTGAGCAGGTACCTCAAGCCTTGCTCGATTGCGATGAAACCCATGAAGGCAACGAAAGGTGCCACTCTTGTGAATGTCGGACTGTTGACTCTCATCTGTTTGACATCGCCTTTCTTCAAAAGATTTGCATTTTTCGCGACGACAGTTTAAAGGTGCCATATGTCTGTCGAATTTTTTTACACATGCACACGAAGTCCCTCTGCTGTACGGTTAAACAACCTGAATATCGTTGAAAAAAAAATGGTACGGGACTTGCTGTATCAATAAAAGTATTAATATTTGTCTGTTCAAGCGACTTGACAATATAGTCACGTTGAATGAATATGGCCCGAGTGCTTATGTATTAAAAGTCTTATCGCCATCGTCCCCATTAATGAGTGATTCATTATAATGAATGCCTCAACCCCCGAAGCTAATGCAACAGAAAATTTGCAATCCGCTTTTGATGCCATGTATCAATCTTTCATGGCCTCCAATGACCTGCGTGACGCCACGCAGCACATTCTGGACCTTGCAACGCATTTGACCGGGGCGGAAAACAGCTCGTTGATGTTGCTGAACGGGCACGGTCAACTTTACGTTCTGAATTCTCGCGGTCTGAGAAGCGCTGCCTTGAAGACTTCACCGGTCAAGGTGGGAGAGGGTATCTCCGGGCAAGTTGCAGAACAGGGTATGCCTGTTCTGGTTGAAAACATCGCCGAGGATGAACGCTTCTCCGCCAATTACAGGAGCAACCGGAGAAAGACGGGCTCCTTCATTGCTTGCCCGATTACGACCAGAGAGAAAGTCATCGGTGTCCTTAATCTTAATGACAAAAAAAGTGGCGAGCCCTTTAACCCTGAGGACCTGGATCAGGCCCAGCTCATCTCCTTAATGGCTGCGACAGCGTTGCGCAGGTTCCTGGGCGACAAAAGAGTCAAATTCAAAAGTGACGATCTTGACGATATCTATCATCGTCTTGTTGAAGCAGAGTGTAACAATCGTGAGTTCATCGCCCGAATTTCCCATGATATCCGCACCCCCCTTAACAACATAAAGGGCGCGGTGTACTACCTCAAGGGTTCATCGACATCAGACGAAACTTCAGACGAAACTAAAGATCATGATTTTTATGAAATTATAGAAAAAGAGGTTGATTACCTGATCTCTTACCTTGACGATGGCATCAGGAAGTACGAGAACATGCAGTCACGGCTTATAGAAATTGAAGAGATGGAAAAATACAAACATCTGCTGGAGTGAGCTTCTTTAGCCCTTAAGGTGTTATTCACTTGCGGGTTTTTCAAAAATGTTCCGTTGCAATCTTTTGCGCTTATATTGCTGTCCTCTCCGTAAAAACCTTCCCTGAATTTTAACCTGTTTCATATCAGTCTACGTGAAATTCTGATACTATCCTGCCTACTCGACAAGCTCCCGATGCCAGGAATACGTTTCTGGAACCAGCCTGGATCAGGCAAAAAAACTAATTTCAATACTTTAATGGCAGCAGTTGGTATTTTTCTGCCTGACATACATGGATTTGTTCTTGTAACATGTTAGAATGTCACATTTAATGCTTTTAATTATTTGCAGAAATCAAGTTGTTTTCCGGGTTGTGGGTTGTAGATGAATATAGTCGCCTTGATTGCCAATGAGTTTTCCACGTACATTGGACTGCTCAGTGAGCCTGAACAACCACAATTGCATCGCAGCATGTGAAAATGGCATATATGCCGTCACCTGTGCATCTTTAGGTTTCGGTCGCACGCTGCAAATGTTCTCTCATGATAGTATGGATTTTGATACCTATTTTGGCACGAACGAAAATCAATCGTACGAAAGAAATCTTGCCGCTTTTGCTGCAGGATTGGTCCCAACCCTTATCACATCAGCTATCTGGATATCTCCAAGGCCCGCATGAAAGAAAAGAACAGGGCCTGCCGTCGCCCCTGCCTGCACCTTGGTAGCTCCTCTGCTCAGCATGGAAGTCGTCAAGATTATTACCGGAAGCCAGAAAGTTTACGCCGTTCCTCACTACATCCAGATTGATATGTATAAACGGCAGCTGAAAAAAGGCTATCTCTGGTTCGGGGGCAACAACCCGCTGCAGAAGTTGAAAACAGAGATTATCCTCAGAAAATTCAAGAAAAGCACGAAGGCTTGATCTCATGTATAAACACTGTTAATCGTCTTGACAGCCCTCTTAATGCTCGCTTCGACATCGCTTGCAGCCGAATTATTGTCTCCTGCACAGATCGCTCAATTGACTTACGATCGATATGTTGGGGATGATATGCAGATGCATGGCACGATGGAGTTGATCAGTAAAAGTGGCCATGTCCGCAGCCGTGAATTCATCTCCCTGCGGAAAGACGATGATGCGGAACGCAAGCAACTGATCCGCTTTACCGCTCCAGCCGACATCAATGGAACAGCTTTTTTGACCCTTGAGAAAAATGGCAGCAGCAACACCGAGCAACACCTCTACCTTCCGGCCCTGAAAAGAACGCGACGTATCGTGGCCAGCCAGAAGGCCCGCAGTTTTGTCAATTCCGACTTTACTTACGAAGACATGCAGCGCCATCCTGTTGAAGAATGGGATTACGCACTTGATGGCACAGAAACCATCGCCGGACACGCCTGCTATATTCTAACCAGCACCCCGAAGCCGGGGACCGACAGCAAGTACAGCAAGCTGGTATCATGGATTGAAAAAGAAAATTTTATTCCTTTAAAGACCTATTTCTTCGATAACAAGGGGCAGCATGGCAAAAGCTATTTTGTGGTCAACTTTAGCGTTATCGATAATATTTCAACCGAAACGGAGGTGGTGATGGAAGACCTCCTTTCAGGACATAAGACGCGACTCAAAACCCTGGAGATCAAATACAACTCGGGTTTGCAAGATTCTCTCTTTACAAGTCGGGCGCTGGAGAGGTAAAGATGTGGTGTCCGGACAAAACTCTAAAGGATTTGACATGCGAACGAGCCTGATAACCGGTTTTTTATTTCTGGCGGTGTTTTTCGTCGGCCAAACCCATGCGGCCATTTTGCAGGGGATCGATTTTGTCTCGGCCGACGAGTCGACAGAAGTCATTTTTCGGATCGACAAAAAGGTTCGTTATAAGTACGATTATCTCCCGGCCAGCGACACTCTTCCGACTCGCTGCTACTTGGATTTGTACAACACCAGCCGCAATCAATCCATCGCAACGTTGCTACAAGTCGATGACCAGCGCCTCTCGACAATTCGCACGGGTTCCTATCCGACAAAACTAAGAGTCGTCCTCGATCTGCCAAAAGACGATGTCTGTTCGGTTATCTCTTCTGCAACAGAGCCGTTTCAGGTCCAGATTTCTGTGACCAGTCCGGCTGCTTTGCTTGCAAAGAAGCTGGGCGCTTCTCCCCAGACGGAACCGGCCGAGAGAGCGCAGTTGCCCGAGAAGCCGGTCGCTGTTGTAGAGGAGCAGGCTCAACCCGGCGCTGTGCCCTCTGATGAGACAACCGGTACAGAAGAATCTGACATCCAACTTTCGTCGTTTACTTCAGCAGGCAGAGACAGTATCTCTGCCTGGGGTTGGGCTCAGGGTTACTATGCCCATGACACCAACCAGCAAGGCTCGGAAGATTCCGAACTGTCCCGACTACAGGGCAGGGCAGGGGTTGACTGGAATAAGGATCTCGGTCCCGAGTCTTCGCTCAAGCTGCGCGGCGCGATTGATCTGGATCGGCTCTACTACGATTCCGACCTGGCTGACGAAGAGACAGACCTGACACTTCACGAAACGTATCTGCAGTATAACCGTTCCAATTGGGAGATGTCTCTTGGTAAACAGCGTGTTCGCTGGGGGAAAAGCGATCAGCTCTCGCCGATCGACAGCATCAACCCTCAGGACTTCCGACAATTTATCACCATCGACCTGGAAGACAGGGCCCTGCCCAGCTGGATGTTGCGAAACCGCTGGCACGGAGAATCAATCGGTTTTGAAACGATCATCCAGCCCTGGTTCAAGAAGTCGAAGATCGAGTATTTCGATTCCAACTGGGCCCTTTACCGCAATCTGCGCGAATCGATTATTGCCAACCCGTCGGCGCCTGACGATTTGAAGGACTATGTCCGGGACCTTCGTGTCGAAACAGACAAACCGAGCAAGTCCCTCGATAATATGTCGGCGGCAGCCAGATTCACCTGGCAAACCGAGCAGACCGATTTTGCCCTGAGTTATCACTACGGCTGGGAAACGCTACCGACCATCACCAACTTTCCGGTTAAAAATATCGATTACTCCGGTGAGCCCGATCCCGATTTAACTGAACTGCTGAAAGACGCGGTATTTACTGATCAAAAAGTCCAGGCCAAATACAAACGTCAACAGACTGTCGGCTTCGAATGGGAGTCGGTCCTTGATCCAGTCGGCTTTCGCGGGGAAATTGCCTATATTGACCATGTCGCTTTCTTGTCCAGTGACTTGACCTCAGCGCGAAAACCGGTCATTCATCTGGTCAGTGGTATCGATTACACCTCGGTAACCGATTGGTATTTCAATGTGCAGGGCTCCTGGTATCGCATCCATGATTACTCCAGCGAGATTCTTTACTTTGAAGAGAATACAGTTTCATTGCTCGGTGAAATCAGCAAACCCGTCTGGCAGGGGAACCTGGAGTTTTCCCTGCAATATAATTACACCATCACAGACCAGAGCAGCTACCTGCAGCCTTCTGTAACCCTGAAATATTTCCGTAATCTCGAATGTGAAACTGGTGTCAACATCTTCAGCGGTGACGATGATACCCTGTTCGGCTCTTACGACCGGGACGACCAGGCCTACATCAGGATCAAGGCTTTTTTCTGATATGGGTTCAGGTAACTTTTCTTGATAAAACAACTCGTCGGCAAAAACTGTGATCTGATCTTCCGTTATCCCCTCCTTTACCTGTCTGTTCTTGTTATACTGACCGGTATTTTCGGCTATTACTACGCCACTTTGCCGACAGAAACCTCGGTTGAATCTCTGATTATCGACAACGATCCCGATCTGGTTTTTTACGAAACCTTTAAAGAGCAGTTTGGTGAAGATGAAATCCTGGTGATCGGCTTTTCCGCTGCAGATGTTTTAGAGCCGACAGTGATCAGCTTTATCCTTGAGCAGACGCGGCGCCTGGAAGAACTCGATGGTGTGGCAGACGTCCTAAGCCTTGCCAATGTCGATGATTTCATCGGTTCCAACAGCGACTTTATTGTTCAGCCGTTACTCGAAGAGCCCCCGCAAAACGATCTTGAAAAAGAGTCTCTTCGTCAACGCGCTCTGGCCAGTAGCCTGATCCGCGACAACCTGGTCAATCGAGCATCCACGGCCGCACTGTTCCTCGTGCGCCCGGCAAGTCAGCCGGAGAACCCCGCGTTCGATGAACAGTTGGTGCACAGGATCGAAGAAAATTTTCGGGACCTGGAGCCTCCCTGGCCCGGTTTCGAATGGCATATTGCCGGCTGGCTGGCGACCGATGTCAACCTGAGCCGCTTCATGAACCGGGACCTGATGGTGTTCATGCCGCTGACCTTCACCCTGCTGATTATTCTGGTCAGCCTGGCGCTGCGCAACCGCTGGGCGATCCTGCTGGCCATGGTCAACATCAGTGTCTGCCTGATCTGGACCCTGGCTTTTCTCAACCTGATTGGCGGGGCCATCAGCCCGATTACATCAATTCTGCCACCGTTGATCATGGCCCTGGCGGTTTCTGACAGTATTCACGTTTTCAATGAATTCCTCAAACAGGACCGGCGGCAGATACCCTTGATGGATGTCATGAAAACGACCCTGGTCCGTCTGGCAGTGCCCTGTTTCCTGACCAGTTTCACCACCGCCATTGGTTTTGCATCGCTGGCAGTCAGTGATGTCCCGCCGATCCGTCATTTCGGCCTCGCCGCTGCAGGTGGCATGCTGGCTGAATTCGTCCTGTCGATGACCCTGATCCCCCTGGGACTTTACTTTCTCCGCCACAAGGTCGGGCTAAAAGGTTCGTCGATTCAACACAGCTCACCGCTGCATGGCAGGCTGGAGGCCTTCGCGGCCAGGCTCCCTGCACACCGGACACTCATCCTGTGGAGTTCAGCGGTGCTGGTCCTGATCTCCCTGTTCGGTGCATCCAGAATCAAGGTCGAAACCAACCTGCTCGAATATTTCAAAAAAAGCAGCCATGTCTACCAGGATTCCCGGTTTATCGACCAAAGCCTGGGCGGGGTTGAGACCATCGAAGTGTCTCTGCAGGCTCCAGAGCCCGATCTTCTTCTCGATCCACAGGCTCTTGGCCTTTTGCAGCAGATTGAAGAGTACCTGCAGCGGCAGCCGATTGTCAGCCAGGTGACCTCGGTCGGCAATTTTCTGCGGGAAATGAACAAGGCGTTTCATCAGGAAGAGAAGGCCTATTTTAAATTGCCGGACAGCCGCGGTATGGCAGCTCAGTACCTGCTGTTGTACGATGGGGATGAAATCGATAACTTTATCGACGAACAACGCCGCTGGGCCCGGATTTCGGCCCGAATTACCGAGCATAATTCCGGTGCGGTTGCGCAATACATCGCTGATCTGCAGGTTTATCTTGATGAAATTACCGCTGATACGCCCTATCAGGCGCGCGTAACCGGCAAGACCCTGATTGCCAACAAGCTGATCAGTTTCATCGTCAACAGCCAGATTCAGAGCCTGTCGCTGGCGTTCCTGCTGATTTTTTTGTTGATGTTTGCGATTTTCCGTTCGCTCAAACTGGGCCTGCTTGCCATGGTTCCCAATGTTTTGCCGATCCTCTTCAATTTCGCCGTGATGGGATTTTGCGGCATCCCACTGAACAGTGCCACGGCCATCATCGCCGCAGTGGCGATCGGCATCGCAGTCGATGACACCATCCATTTTATCTGTGAATACCAACATCAACGGATGCTGAACCAGCCTGTGAACAAGGCCGTGCAATTGGCAGTCATCAACAAGGGCTCGCCGATCATCACCACCTCTCTGATCATGACCGGCGGCTTCGGTATTCTGCTCTGCGCCAGCTTTGTGCCGAGTATTCAGTTCGGCTTTTTAAGCGCCCTGATCATGCTTTTTGCCGTGATCAGCGATCTGCTGGTGCTGCCGGGGCTGTTGATGAAACCGGAATCCTGAAGGAAACAGAGCTGCCCGCGGCAAAGCTTCGGCACCGCAAGGAGATCCGCTATGGATGAACGAATCAGGACAATCCTGGAATATGCCGTCATGGCCCCCTCCGGCGACAACTGCCAGCCATGGCAGCTGGCGGTCGACGGCTGGCAAGTCGATCTTTTCAACGATCCCGGTCGAGATCAGTCCCTCTACAACCTGGAGCAGCGTGCTTCTCTGATTGCCCATGGCGCCTTTCTTGAAAACCTCTGTCTCGCGGCAACCTCTACCAGCCTGCAAGTCGATGTAAGATTGCTGCCCGATTCTGAGAACAGCAACCACATAGCCAGAATCGGTCTGGAACCGAAGGAAACTTCGCCGAGCAAGCTGTTTCCGGTCATTACGCAACGCCACACCAACCGCGAGAAATACCGGCCTGTAAAAATTACCGACAATCAGCTCCAGCAGTGGAAGTCTCTACCGCAACGCCCTGGCAAGAAAGTGTGGGTGAGTAATCGGCCTGAACAGATCAAATCCCTGGCTGGTCTGCTCTCCCTCAACGACCGCCTGGTGTTCGGAGTTCCCTCTCTCCATCGCTTCCTTTTCGAGCAGATCCGCTGGAATGATCGCGAAGCACAAGAGACTGGCGACGGTCTCGATATCAAAACCCTGGGACTCGGCGCCATGGACCGCTTGTCTTTCAATCTGCTACAGCATGAACGGTTGGTATCACTGCTCAACAGGCTTGGCCTGCCTGTCATCATCCAACTCAAGGCACGGCAGGTGCTGCAAACCTCTTCGGCTTTCAGCGTAGTGACTATCCCGGGAGTAGAACCCGCTGACTATCTTCATGGCGGACGGCTCTGGCAGAGGCTTCTGCTGCAGTTGACCAGCGAAGGGCTGGCTGCCCAGCCGATTGCAGGCCTTGCCTGCCTGATGCAAACTGCCCGTGAAGGATTGCTAGACGGCAAAATCTCGGCAGAGCAAAAGGGGCAGCTGCTCAATACCCGGAATGAACTTCTGAATCTGATCGGAGAGGACGCCTCTACGGTAATCCTCGCCATGTTCCGCATCGGCAAGGGGCCACAAGTGACTTGCGCTTTGCGTAGGCCATTGAAATCTTTTCTTTTATCATAGGTTGAAGTTTTGACTTTTGTGATCATTGCATGCTGTCTATCTATCTGCTTAGCCGCTACTCTCGAAAGCCCCTTTTTCGAAACCGGAAGCCTGTTCGGCATCGGAAACTACAACTCCTTAAGTATTGAGTGCCACAACATCGATTACTGGAAAATGTGCCAGTACATCGATAATAAATGTTCTCTGACAATCGAATAGTAGTCACGTAAAGCTATGGACACCAAACTTATCTGGAGGTGTTCATGGATGATGTAATCAAGAAATGCCGGGTTCTGGCTGTTCAGCGGCTCAAGGCTGGTGAAAGCCCTGAATCAATTTGCCCTTGCTGAAGCCGGCATCCTGACACATGCCAACTGCGCGCTGCTTCTCTTCGGTGGGTGGATGAGCATCGTACTATGCTTGCGTATCAAGAGCAGTAAACATCAGCGTTTAAACTTATTGTGCTAGCATACTGCCCTATGACAGCACTGTCGGAAAACTATACAGTCCATTCTGGTTTAAAAAAAAAATCAACAAAATCATATACTTATGTATTGGCATAAAATGTGCTGTTGTAACAACCAAACGTATTTTTAGCCATTATGGTTTATCGACAAACTTTTAAACTTGAGGAGGAGAACAATGAAAAAATTTATTTTGGTGGTCTTGGCGATAGGCATGACTGCAGGTCCCGCATTTGCCCTTTCATGGTCATGGGATATGTCAGTTACAGGAGGATATACAGCTTCTGGTAATACAGTAGTTGGTGATGAACTATTCTTTCCGTTAGATGTGACAACTTCAGGTGGCTCGACCGTTGTTCAATCCCTGTTGGGGGGCGCAGATGATAGCATCCTTGACGATTTTGACACATTTACTGACTTTGGTAGCGTAACAGTCCTTTCTACGAACACACAGTTTTTTCCTCCAAACGAAGAAAATATAGACTTCGAATACACCGGAGGTCTTGATGCAAAAGCGTACATCGTTTTTGAAGGCTTAGCAGGGTATATTTTTGACCACGACGACGGTGGTACGCCAACTACTGATGCAGCATCAATTGTTGATGATACGTTTAAATTGCAATTTACTCCTGGTGCTGGATCAATAAGCTTTTATTTAGATACAAATACTGATCCAACTGACGGTCCTGCTCTCAAGCTTGCTGAACTCACACTACTTCAGGGCTATGGCACTTCACCAATACCAATCGTTGGTGTTCCTGAAGGTAACTTTGGTATAATTGCAGGCTTTACCTCGGTTTTAGACGATTTTTGGTTCTTAGAGGATGGTACTGAGTTTGGTGATTGGATGGATAAGTATGGAATCCCTTCAATATTTGCATCCAGCTTCAATCTTGGAGCAACTGCAGTTAATATATTCGACGGCGATAATGGAGATATCGTTCTGCAAGTTGTCAATGAGGGAAGTTTCGTAATCACAGCAGTACCCGAGCCCTCAACCATAATCCTTCTTGGCGCCGGTCTGCTGGGCCTCGGCTTCATCGCACGCCGCAAGAAGAGTTAACCAAGTCACAAAACAGTTCAAAAAAAGGCGGTCCGCAGGGATCGCCTTTTTTTTTGAATAACTTGGCTTTGTAAAGTTCAACAATATGCTCCAAATGTTTGATAAAGAAAGGGGTCAAGTCTGCTTATAGCTTTCTAGGAAAATTTTGTTATCATATCCCGCTATGAGCAGACTGCTTCACATGGAATATCCAGAGCTATGAATCGCGGACTGCGCAAGGATACTATCTTTCTCAAGCTGAGAAACCATGATACTTTCCTGCATGACGTAAGCAAAACAGCATTGCACTGGAATCTCAATTTGTATTAGGCTCTAGACCCTCAGCCGTAGTTGCAGCAAGAGCTGAGAGAGAAGAGACGCTTATGCTGAATCCTTTTAATTATGGGTGCGTTGATACCCAGCGAAATCATTCAGATCTCCTTCAGGGCATTTATAGCTTGCGGTACCAGGTTTATATCAATGAGTGGGAATTTGAATCTCCAGATGAGCACCCGGTTGGCCTGGAATGTGATGCTTACGATGCACATTCCACCCATTTTTATGCTCGATGCAAACGCAAAAGTAAAGTCATAGGGACGGTCAGAACTATTCTGAACTCTGATTTAGGTTTTCCTATTGAACGGCATTTCAAATTGACCGAGATGCCTGTAGGCGTTGACAGGGACACTGTTGGAGAGATCTCAAGATTAGCGGTCTCAAAGGAATATCGGCGTCGGGCGATTGATAATGCACTGTTCGAAGCAGGGTCCTTTGTCCCCAACGTTTTGCCACGCTATATGGATGACGGCAGAGATATCCGTCGCCATTGTGAGCACGAGTTGGTCCGTGGCCTGTACCTTTTGCTTTACCAGGACAGCAAGCAGCGTGGGCTGACACACTGGTATGCGGTCATGGCAAAGGGTTTGTATATAATCCTTAAACGCTGGGGGATTCCATTTCACCAGATCGGTGCTGCTAAGGATTATCACGGTCTTAGGGCCCCCTATCTTGTTAGTATAGAAACCGTTGAACGAACACTTGAAAAAAAGAATCCCGATTTACTTGAGGAAGCAAGAAGGGCCCCTCTGTCGTAAAAATTTATTTTATACTCTCTTCCTCTCTCTATCCTTTTCTAAACACTTCCGACCCACATACTGCTGTGCTATTATATATTTCCCGAACCGCTTGGTTTGGCGAATAAATTTCAAATCGATCGGCGGATATTGCCATGAAGTTGTTCAACTTTAATTTTGAGGTTGCCCAGGACCAGGCTGACAACTCGAAACTTTTCGAAGCTATCCATCGCCTGAGATACCAGGTATATGTAAACGAGTGGGGTTTTGAGAGACCCGAAGATCATCCCGAAGGGTTGGAAAAAGATGATTACGACCAGCACTCTCGTCATATTTATGCTTATATCGGTCCAAGGGATAATGTGATCGGCACAGCAAGGATCATTTTGCCGACGGATTGTTTATTCCCGCTTCAGAAAAACTTTGACATCGATGAGGCCTTGTTCGGCAATCCTGATCATAAGATCGCGGAAATTTCAAGGTTGGCAATATCGAAGGATTTTCGCCGTCGTGCAATCGACCGGGTGATATTCAATAAGGATACAACTCATGGCGAGGACCTGAAACAGCACCAGGAGAGCATGATGGCTATCGAAAATGAACGCCGCAAATGTGAGCATGAACTGGTCCGCGGTATTTACATGATGATCTATCGTGAAAGCATTATGCTGGGGCTCACCCACTGGTGTGCTGTCATGGCCAGGGGGTTGTATGTAATTCTCGCCCGATGGGGGATCCCTTTTCATCAGATTGGCCCCGAAAAGGAGTATCACGGTGTCAGGGCTCCTTACGTTTTGAATATCGAGGAACTCGAGGCCACACTCGAGAAGAAGAACCCTGATTTGTTGCAACATGCCCGGCTTGGATTTGTATAATTTGAAAACTTTGATACAATAAGTTACCAATTTAATTGGTCAATTAATGAGTTGAGGGCTCTATGCGGGACGGCTTCAAGGGGAATGTTTTAATTGTCGATGATGAACCTACGGCCCTTAAGGTTCTGTCAGCGATACTTGAGTCTGAAAACTATCAGATCCTTCAGGCCGGCAGTGTCGATCATGCCATACGTGTCCTGAACAGCGATATTGTCGATGCCGTTATCACCGACATTAAAATGCCAGGTAAAACAGGCCTGGAGTTGTTTCATTTTGTTCAGGAGCATTACAACTATATCCCTGTTATTTTTTTAACTGCGTATGGCACCATTGAGTCTGCGGTCAACATGATGGACTCGGGTGCCTTTCATTACTTTGTTAAACCCCCTGATTTTTCAGATCTGAAGAAAATCCTTGCCAATGCGGTTGAGCAGTGCAAGCTCAAACGTAAAGTCAACCGCCTCAAGAAACAACATGAAAAAAACAATCCGTCGCTTCTTATCATGGGCGATTCGTCCGAGATGAAGCTTATTTATGAGACCATTCAGTCTATCAAGGACTCATCCTGCAGCGTACTGGTCAGCGGTGAAACCGGTACCGGTAAAGAATTGATTGCCAGGGAACTTCACTATTCCAGCAATCGGAGTCACCAGCCGTTTGTCGCAGTAAACTGTGCAGCAATACCGCACGACCTGATCGAAGCAGAACTTTTTGGTCACGAAAAAGGGGCCTTTACCGGAGCTTTACAGCGTAGAGTCGGACGTATTGAAGCCGCCTCAGGCGGGACCTTGTTTCTGGATGAGATAGGCGAACTCGACACCTCCGTTCAGTCAAAACTGCTACGGGTATTGCAGGAAAGAGAGTTCAGTCGCCTCGGTGATAATCTTGCCATCGAGGTTGATTTTCGCTTGATTGCGTCCACGAATCGCGATCTTCGGCAAGAGATAAAGTTAGGCCACTTCAGGGAAGACCTGTTTTATCGGCTCAACGTTGTCTGTATCAAAATTCCTCCTTTGCGCGACAGAAAAGCTGATGTCAGCCTGCTCGCCAGGGCGTTCATTAATGAATTTTGCGAAAGGGAGGAGAAGATTGTCTCCCTTACCAATGAAGCCATAAAAACTCTGCAGAACTATGCATGGCCAGGCAATGTTCGCGAGCTCAAAAACGTGGTTGAAGGTATGGTCGTCATGGCAAAATCCCGGAAGGTAAAATCCGAGGACTTACCTGAACACGTACGCGTTTCTTCGGGACCGCCCCGTCTTGCAGATGTCACCCAGACACTTAAAGAGTTAGAGGCAGCGACCGTTCGAAAGGCGCTTCTGCAATGCAATGGAAACAAGACTCAGGCTGCTAAACTCCTGGGCGTTTCCCGTAAAACTCTCTACCAAAGGATTAAGGAGGCCCAGTCAAGTTGACTGGTTCCCGCAACCCCTTTTGTGTCTTTTAGAAACAACTTATACTTTAATCTTCCCATTTAAATGACTAAATGCGGATCATTACGATACACTTATGGGCAGTGATGTGTCTTTACGTAACATGTTGTTGTGAGTTTTGCGAGGTGTCATCTCTAAACGCCCATTATTTATGGTATAATGATGTGGCACAGTATTTGCCTTATGTTTAAGATTGTTCCAACGTTCAATTTTCTGAGAATGTTGATAAGTACAATAAATATAAATGAACCGCAAATTTTAACATTCTACCTTTAACACCAACTCATTACCTATTACGGGGGGGTCATGAAGCGATCAATAATCTTTTTTGTCCTGGTTGTCTTTTTACTTTTGAATGCCTGCCGGGAGCAAACAAAAGAGGAAGCCTTTCTTCAGGGTATGGAGTTTGTCAACAACGGCAAACACCAGGCTGCTGTCACGCTCTTCAAAAATGCTCTTGAAAAAGACCCGAACTATATCGACGCCAGATTGCAACTGGGTATCGCATACCTGGAAACCGGCAAATATGACAAGGCCGAGAGCGAACTTGAAAAAGCTTTACATCAACAACCGGACAGTCACCCGGCCATTCTCAATTTATCTAAAATCTATCTTGGTACCAACCGACCTGAAAAAGCTATAGACAAACTGGAAAAACTTCTGGAATCGGATCCGGGCAATGCAGAAGCCTTGTTTGTTCTTGCGAGATGCCACTTCGCACTCAATGACCCGCCATCGGCAGAGAGATTATTTCGTGAATCGCTTCTGGTCAGGCCGAATTACGCTCCGGCACAACTTGATTTGGCCAGAGTGTTATACATGACTGCCAGAGATGACGCGGCTGATCAACTGGTTGATGCAGTCTTGACGCAGAACCCGAAGAATACAGATGCATACTACCTGCTGATGAGAAAAGCACTCTCAGAACGTAACCGTGATGGTGCCATTAATGCCTTGAAAAAGATCAGATCAGTCAAGGCCGATGATGTCTTCGCCGCTTACATGCTCAGCATGCTCTACCTGGATGATGGTCAAATAGATGTCGCAAGGCAAATTGGCTCAGAGTTGAGAACAGCACATCCGGGCCATCCGGCTGGTTACCGCATAGAAGGAATTGCATTATATCTGACTGGTGATTATCCGGCAGCCATTCAAAACCTGCAGAAATCAATTAATGGCATGCCCGATTTGGCTGGCTTCTATTTCGTTGGACTTGCCAATTACCGGGTTGGTCAGTATGAGAAGGCACTTAGTGGGTTTCAGAAAGCGCTCGATAAATCTCCGGACCATGACCAATCACGACTCATGGTCGCCCAGACATTATTCAAACAGGGACGTAACGAAGACTGTATTCGAGAGGCTCAACTGGTCCTCAAGCGGGACTCCGCAAACGCCAATGCATACAACATCCTCGCCAGCGCTTACATGATGCAGGGGAACTATGACCTGGCGATGGAATATATCGACAAAGCTGTACAGATCAATCCTGAGCTAGCCCAGGCGCATCTTAAAAAGGGGCTGTTTAACATGGCTCTTGGCAACAAGAAACAAGGTGAGCTGGATCTTGCAAATGCGGTTGATGCTGCTCCGGAAACATTAAACATGCGCCTTTTGCTGGCGAGCTACTATCTGCGTCAGCACAATTACCCGATGGCTTCTGAGACAATTTTAGAGGGCCTCACAATCACACCGGACAGTGCTGTGCTCTACAACCTCTTGGCGGCCGTCAAGTTCGGTCAGAACAAACCGGATGAGGCAATCGAAGCCCTCAACGAGGCTAAACGGCACAAGCCTGATTACTTCACCCCATATTTCAATCTTGCCAACTATTACGTCAGGATCAAGGACTTCTCGTCGGCGTTAGCTGAATATCAGGCCGTTATACAGGTTGATCCTGCCTATGTCCCGGCAATGCTCAGGGCGGCAACGATTCATGAATTTCTGAAACAGGACGATTTGGCCGAATCGCTGTACATCAAAGCTGCAAATGCTAACGATCCTCGAGGTTATCTGTCCCTTGCTTCTTTTCAGCAGCGTAAAGGGAGAAGTGACAGTGCACTGCAGACCCTTAAAAATGGCTACGTTTCAAACCCGGATAATCTTGAGCTGCTTGTGTCATATGCAGCATTTTTAAAAACACGTGGGAAATATGATGAAGCAATTGATCTCTACGTCCACCTTGAAGACATTCAGCCGGGCGCAGGCAAACCTCGTTTACTAGAAGTCCATTTATCAAAAGGCGATTTCGCCGCAGCGCAGGAGATTGCCGACCAGGCCTTGTCTGAAGACCCTTCTTCGACTAGAGGATATCTTTTTCAGTCCGCTATCTATGAAGCGCGCTCTGAGTGGAAACTTGCTGAAGCGAACCTCCAGCGTGGTCTCTCCGCCACGGATAACAGCACTGAACTCAGGTTGAAGTTGGCAAGTATTTATTCTAGAAGCGGCGCATATGATGAGGCTTTGAGTGTTTCCGACGATATCTTGCGTGACAAGCCGAACCTGGTTCCGGCCCTTTTTGCCAAAGCGACTATTTACGATTTGAAGGGCGATAAAAAGAAAGCAGAGAACCTGTATGAAGCGATTCTTGATATTGATGAAACACATGCCTTTGCTCTCAACAATCTGGCCGTGCTTATGCTGGATGTGTACGCCGATAATAAGCGTGGTCTCGAACTTGCGACCAAAGCCTTCCGGCTAAAGCCAAATCTCCCGCACGCTATCGATACCCTGGGTTATGCTTTGCTAAAAAACGGCGAAACGGAAGATTCGATCATTTTTCTCGAAAAAGCTTCGAATATGATGCCTGAGGAAACCGCTATCCAACTACATCTTGGGCAAGCTTACAAAGCCGCAGGTCGTTACGATGAGGCCATAGCGAGACTTACATCTATCCGTGAAAAAGGTGCCAGTGAATCAGAATTGAAGACTGCGGAAGCTTTACTGAAAGAGATGAATTGATTGCGCAGGGTGAAGATCGATAAAGATTCCACAATTAAATTGAATTACTAAGAAGATGATATGTTTAACCTTACCCTCATAATGTTTTTATTTGATGCCCTGGCAGCAGTGGCAAGCTACCAAGTCGGGTGGTATATCCGACTTAATAAGGTGCCTGGCTTTTTCGGTACAAATGATGCGACCTCACTTTTGATAACTATTATTTATGTCATCGTTATTCTAATCACAGGTTTTTTCAGTGAACTCTATTCTGGTGATCGTTTCTTGGAACGTTCTGAGCTGGCATCACGGATTGCTGTCTCTGCGATGCTTGCTTTTTTTGCTCTCTCCGCCGTTTTTTTTGTTGCCCCCGATATGGCATTAGGTCGCGGCGTGCTCTCAATCTCGCTGCTGATCTTCGGGGTTACGCAGTATTTGATTCACAGATGTTTCCAAACCTTTCAAAATTCATCAAATCTTGCTCAAAAAGTAATGATACTTGGTACGGGGCCATTGGCTGAGGTTATTGCGAGAGCAATTCCTCTATCGCAGCATAATTATGCCTTTGCCGGTTTTGTAAGGCCGGACAATGATCTGGCGACAGTCTCTAATGACCACATCGTCGGCAATGCCACCGAAATTGAGAGTCTTTTGTCCGAGGGGAAAGTCGGCAAACTGGTGATCTCGATGACCGAAAGGCGCGGGCAGCTGCCGGTAAAGAACTTGCTGACTTGCAAGCTGCGCGGCGTCGAGATCTTTGACTCGCCGACTTTTTACGAAAACTTGACCGGCAAGTTGTTGGTTGAGGCGATCCACCCGAGCTGGTTTATCTATTCAGGTGGTTTTCGCATTACCCCTTTCAGTCGGGCATACAAGAGGGCGTTGGATATTATTCTGTCGATTGTCGGAATCATTCTGGTCCTGCCAATGCTTCCCATTATTGCATTGTTAATCAAGATGACTTCCCCGGGGCCAGTACTCTTCAAACAAAAGAGAGTCGGTGAGGGTGGAGTTGAATTCACCCTGATGAAATTTAGAACCATGTGTGACAACGCAGAGGAGGAAACCGGGCCGATTTGGGCTATCGAAAACGACCCAAGAACGACCGGGTTCGGCAGCTGGCTACGCAAAACAAGAATCGACGAAATCCCGCAGATGTTTAACGTTTTAAAAGGAGAAATGAGCTTCATCGGCCCCAGGCCTGAAAGGCGAGAGTTTGTTGAGAAGCTCTCGGAAACAATCCCTTATTACGGTAAAAGACATTTTGTCCGGCCCGGCATAACCGGTTGGGCACAGGTCAAATACCGCTACGGTGCTTCTGAAGAGGATGCTCTGGAGAAGCTGCGTTACGACCTGTATTACATCAAAAATTATTCCATAACCCTTGATCTTATAATAGTTCTGGAGACGATTAAAGTTGTCCTCTTCAGGCGTGGTGGGAGGTAGCCAAATGATTCGGTTTTGTCTAATTTTGCTCTTTAGTATTTTATTACCAACCCAGGCTTTGGCTGGTGATTATATCATCGGCGATGGAGATACTCTGAACGTATCAGTGTGGGGCGTGCCGGAGCTAAGCGTTACAATGATTGTTCGTCCGGACGGCAAGATCACCTTGCCTGCAGTGGGTGATGTTGCTGCGACCGGTTTGACTCCCGTCCAACTAAGCCGGGATCTGGCCAAGGTTTTGGACAGCTACGTCAAAAAACCGATTGTCACGGTTGCGGTGTCCGGTATCACCAACAACCGCATCTATGTCTCTGGAGGCGGTGTCCCCTCGACTGTGATCAATCTGTCCGGAAGAACCACCCTCTTCAAACTCCTCTGCAGTCTCAACGGCGTTGAAAATGCAGACATGAAGAACGCGCGATTGGTGCGCGACAACAAGCCATTGGAGATCGACATTTATGGCCTTTTTGTTGACGGGGAAATTACGAAGGATATTGAATTGCAATCTGAAGATATCCTCTACCTGCCAACCAACGAAAAGAACAAAGTCTATGTGGTCGGTGCAGTAAAAAATCCAGCGTACATCATCTACCGTGAAGGGTTGAGAGTCCTTGATGCAATCCTGGAATGTGGTGGATTCAGCAAATATGCCAAGCAGAGTGCCGTTTTGATCCTGCGCAAGAATGACGGCATGGATACGCGCATCAAGATCAATATTGACGATCTGGTTAGTGACGGTGATTTGACCCAGAACATTGAATTAGCTCGAGGCGATTACGTGATTGTTCAGGAAGGTATCTTTTAACAGGGAGAAGGCGACACATGAAAGCCCAGGTAGGACTAATCGAACAGGCCAAACAGTTTCTCTACGCTGTCTATGCCAGACGTCATATGTTCATCGTTATTGCTGCAACGGTCTCACTGTTCTTGGTCTTTTTGACTTTTTTCAAGACCAAAGTTTACGAAGTTAAGAGCACCGTATTCATTGAACGTAATGTTATTAATAGCTTGATGAAAGGCCTAACAGTATCACCGTCTATGAACGACCGCATCAGAGTGCTGCGTTACCATATGCTGAGCCGTGACATGGTGACCCGGACTCTCAAGAAGATGGATTTGGACACAGATGCACGTTACATCGATGCCGAGAATTTTCAGACGCTGGTGCAGAAGTGCCAGAAGCAAACGCAAATAAGTATCAGGGGAAACGACCTGTTTTTTGTCTCAATTATTGATCCGGATCCTGCCTTTGCCAAGGAATACATTAATACCCTGGTCAATATCTACGTGGAAGAAAACCTCTCTGGTAAACGTGAAGAGTCTTATGGCGCTAACCGATTTCTCTCCGAACAGGTCAATTTCTACAAGCAAAAGCTGGATGAAATTGATGCCAAAATAATTGATTTCAGAAGAGAATCAGGGATCTATTCTACAGTTAATGAAGCTACGGTTATGCGTCAGATAGAAGATGATGAAGAGGTCCTCAAGCAACTCAGAGGGCAAAAGACCCAGACCTTAGCGACGATTAAAACGATCCGTCAGCAGCTCGACATGCTTAGAAATACGTTGGCCGGGGGATTCAGCTCTCAATCTTATGGAGGCGATGTCGGCGGAGTAACGAATCATCGAATCGGGCAATTACAAGCCAGAGTCGAGGAACTTCTTCTGGTCTACAACGATCAATACCCAACTGTGGTCAAACTCAGGGAGCAGATCGAGGAGTTGCAGAAAAGACAACAAGAACAGCCTGTTGAAGCCGAGGCGATGCTCCCCCAGAGTTACAACCCTGTTGAAGACCCCATCTATGTCGACCTCAAAATGCGATTGAATACTGCACAGTCCGATCTCAACGCATTGATTGCTAAAGAAAAAGAGCTTGTAGCTGGTATCCAGGAAAACCAGGAGTTGTTACGTGATTTCCCGGAGGATAAGAAGGCTTTGAATGACCTTGAGCGTCAGCGTTCCATGCAGGCGTCAATTTACAATCAGTTGTTACAACGCGTGGGTGTCTCCGAGGTCTCGAAGCAGATGGAGGTGGGTGACAAGGCAACAACCTTCCGCATTGTTGACCCGGCCATCCTGCCAACCAAACCGACAGGTGCCCCACGTCTTACTCTGATGCTGATTGGCGTTCTGGTAGGGGTGGCTTGCGGGCTGGGTGCAGTTTTTATCACAGAACTTATGAATAACTCCATAAAGGGAACGGATTCGCTAAGGGAATTCGGCGTGACCATACTTGCAGAAATCCCCTTTATCTGGACTGATGCTGATACCAGGTTAATGCAAAGGAAGGACAAAGCCGCTTTTGCCTTTGCTGCAGTCTGTGCCATCTTGATTGGTGGCTTGATGCTGCATGACTTGCTCGATTTGTCGCTAATGGATCGAGCTATTACCAAGCTGCTTTAGTGGTATCGCATTAATATAACCGTTACAACCACAGGAATTAATGAGATTGAGGATTACCATGAGTCGACTAGATAAAGCGATTGAAATCGCAGCCCGTAAACGCAACGAGCAGGGCGCGGTTTCTCCACCATGCAACCCGGAAACTGACCCTCCGGAATCAAGGTCGTTAAAGTTAGAATCAGAAAAAGCCGGGCGCACCGTACATGCTCCTCCCGATCTTGTGCCAAAGTATAACAACCCTTTTCTGGTGACAACCAATGACCAGACTTCGCCTGCTTCCGAGCAGTATCGCAAGCTCAAGTCTCTTCTTGTCAAGCTGTCTAAAACGGGAAAGTTTGACAGGGCGCTGATGGTCACCAGTTCGGTTGCCGGTGAAGGTAAGACTCTTACCGCGCTTAACCTGGCAATTACCATGGCCCAGGAATTCGACCATACCGTTCTACTGGTAGAAGCCGACATCCGTAAACCTTCAGTCCTCAAATACCTCGGCCTGGAATCTAAGGCCGGGTTAACTGATTGTGTCGTTGATGGTATGGATATCAGCGAAGTGCTCGTGAAAACCGGGATAGGCAGCCTTAGCATTTTGCCGGCCGGTAGAAGCGTTGAAAAACCAGTCGAGCTATTCTCTTCGAACCGGATGACTGAGATTTTTGATGAGATCAAGAGCCGCTACAAAGACCGTTACGTTATAGTCGATACCACTCCATTGTTACCTTTTGCCGAACCACAATACATCGCTAATGCCATAGGCGCCATTCTGCTTGTTGTCAGGGAAGGAGTCACCACTCCGGAGAGGCTGAAAAGATCACTGGAGATGATTGGCAATAATAATCTTCTTGGAATTGTCTCGAATGGGGTCAGCAGGGTGAATTCCTTGCAAGGTTATTACGGATATTACGGCTATCGATAAGGGGGGGACAGTGAATTTGCGAATCGCGTTACTGACATTGTTTTGTTGTGTTTTGGGTTTACCTTGCCACGCAGATTTCACATTGACCCCTGGTGTCGATATGCGCATGGAATACAATGACAACATCTATCTCGATTCAGACAACGAGGAGGATGATGTTATCACTACAGTTACACCCAATGTCTCTATGACCTGGAAGAGGCCTCACCTGGATCTCTCTCTCTCAGCCAGATTGAGTATGGTGAAATACCTTGACCATACAGATGAAGACCGTATTGGCGCCGACACGAATCAGGCTGCCACCCTGAATGCGCTGGCCAGGCTTTACCGTGAGCTGCTCTTTTTGAGAGTCACCGACACTTATTCACGAGTACCTGTCAACGAAGGAGGTCGAGGAGGAGAAAGCAACACGACTATCAATCTGACCGATTCAAATACGCTAAGAATAAATCCCTATCTGCAGTTTCCTTTAATGAGGGGCACCTGGATGAATCTGGGTTACACCTATACAAATCAATGGTACGAGGAAGACGATGCGAATGATTACATCAGCCACCTCTATTCGGCCAGCCTGACAAATGAATTGTCTTCAAGGGTTACTGTGACTGTGTCTGGATCTTATCAAGAGTATCGCCCTAAAGACGCCGATGAAGATGCTGGCTGCAATTGGTTCGGCTGTCCTGAAGAGCGTGGTGGCCGCTATGATTACGACCAGGAGAGCGTCAGTGTTGGCCTGTCATACGAGGCAACAGAGCGATTGCGGTTGAATGGAACTTACGGCCATACCTGGCTCGATTACGATGTGAAGGGTAAAGGCGATACTGAAGAATGGCAGTTGGGAGCTGATTACGACATTACCAGCAACTACTCTGTTGGCGCGGAAGGCAAAAAGAGCGTTAACATTTCTGTCGATAACGGAGCCACTGAGACTTACAGATACTCGACATATCTTAAGTATGTCGATCGCTTCACGGTGAATTTCACACTCTTTGCCAGAAGTAGTGAGTATATAGAAATTGACCGTGATGAAGATTCTTATGGCGGGGCGCTTACGGGAGAACTGCCGCTTAATGAGAAGATCGGTATAACCGGTCTTCTCCGCTACGAGAATTTTGATCGAACAGGTCAGGATGCAGAAAGATTTGATCGTTACGGCACAAGCTTCTCTTTATATCTTGAAACACGCTTGGGTAGAGTCTCCACCGGCTATACCTACAACCGTACAGAGTCCGACCTCGATGGCGGGGACTACGACAATAACATTGTCTTCGTTCAGGCTTCATTAACGTTTTGATCGGATAGGCAAAGGCTATGTATACAGATTATTTCAACCTCACAACCAAGCCCTTTGAGTTAGTCCCCAACCCGGACTTTCTCTACCAGAGCCACTCGCACAAAAAAGCCTTGAATTATCTCAAATACGGACTTCATGAACGTGCCGGATTCATTCTGCTGACCGGTGAAGTTGGCTCCGGCAAAACCACGATAGTGCGAAATCTCATCAAAGAAATCGGTCAAGACGTTGCCCTTTCCATGGTCTTCAACACCAGGGCCTCCAGTAAACAGATATTGGCGATGATTAATGAGGACTTTGGCCTCAGTGTGAGCGGAAAAGACAAGATTACCTTGTTGCGTGAGTTGAATGATTTCCTGGTCGAAATTCATGCGCAGAATCGTCACGCTGTTGTCATTATCGATGAAGCCCAAAACCTCTCAACTTCGGCTCTTGAGGAGATACGCCTGCTTTCCAACCTGGAAGCGACAGATACCAAGCTCCTGCAAATCATCCTGGTTGGTCAGCCTGAGTTGAAGACGACCATCGCTTGTAATGAGTTGCGCCAACTTCGACAGAGAATCAGCATACATTGTCAGCTAACCCCCCTGACGCAGTGTGAAACAGAAGAATATGTTTATCACCGTCTGGAAACAGCGGGCAACCGGGATGCTCTCATGTGGGGGGATGGGACCTTTGAGGCATTGTTTGAATATAGTCAAGGTGTCCCACGCTTAATAAACATCTTTAGCGACTTTATTCTGCTCGCAGCCTGTGTTGAGAATACGAAAAATGTGAATCTTGGGTTTGTCAAAGATGTGATTGGAGATGTCTCATGGGACAGGCACGTTTCTGATAACGCTGGTTACCTGCCAAACAATAAAGCCTTGTCTCGAGCCAATCTGGTTGACCGTTTAAGCGTTTACGAACAGAAGATGTCCGCACTTGAAGGCTTGCTGCTGCATCGGGATGAAGTCAATCGTGAACTTCAGACGCACAAGGAAATGCTCTACGAGATTCTTGAATTCCAGAAAAAAAGTTTCCACCGGATGGATGTGAATCTGGAGCGCACCTGCCATCACCTGCAGATGTACTTGACTGGTCATGTGAATAACGATTCTTCTGAGTCCGATGCGACTGTAACGAAAAAGTCTGAAGAGCTTGATAATCTCTCCCACAAAAACAGATTACGCAAACTGTTCAGTTGAGAATCTGAAACCCTCGGTGAAAATTTAATGAAAAATCAGATTAATTATCTCAGCATCGACGTCGAAGACTATTTTCACGTCTCTGCCTTTGAGGCAATCTCACCTCCGGAGAGTTGGGGCGATAAGGAGTTGCGGGTAGAAGTTAACACCCGTAAAATCCTGCAGATACTCGATGAGTTCGAGGTTAAGGCAACCTTTTTTATCCTTGGCTGGGTCGCGGAACGTTGTCCAAGTCTGGTCAACCTCATCTCAGATAACGGTCATGAAATAGCCAGCCATGGTTACGCACATCGTCTGGTCAGTAAAATGGACAGAATCACCTTCCGGAGAGATATCCGTGCCAGCAAATCTCTACTAGAAGGGCTGTCAGGCAAGGTTGTGACTGGCTATCGTGCGCCCAGTTATTCGATCACACCGCAAACCTTCTGGGCCTTTGATGAACTTTATGAGGCCGGTTATAAATATGACTCGAGTATCTTCCCTATCGTTCATGATCTCTATGGCATCCGCGATTGGCCACGCTTTGCCACGATGGCAGTGAAAAATACTCATGGCAGCTGGCAGGCACGCCAGAATACTACGCCCGGCCAACCTGCACTTCTGGAATTTCCGATTACCACACTCAACCTGGCCGGGCGAAACCTGCCTATTGCGGGTGGAGGTTATTTCCGCCTTTTCCCGTACCGAGTAACCCGTTGGGGTTTAAACCGTATCAACCAGGTTGATAAACAGCCTTTCGTCTTCTATCTGCACCCCTGGGAGTTTGATCCTGACCAACCAAGAATGAAGGGCGCCTCGGCGAAAAGCAGATTCAGGCACTACCTGAATCTAGACAAGACAGAGGCCCGTTTTAAAAGCCTTTTAAGCGAGTTCAACTTCACCACTATTGATACCTGCTTGAAGCCACCTGAGGTCGCCGGTGACTGAGGAACCATGGACTTGAGCAAGATTGTAATCATGCATATTCGTAAAGCTGAAGATACCAGCTGGACCCATTGGGATAGTTATGTCCAGCATCACACCGAGGGCAGCTTATTCCATCTCTCTAAATGGAAAGAGGTTGTTGAAACCACCTTTGGTCACCAAAGCCACTATCTGGCGGCTTATACACAGGGCCAGATCGTCGGCGTCTTTCCCCTGTTTGAGATGAAAAGTATGCTCTTTGGCCATTTTATGGTTTCTGTCCCCTTTGCTGAACTCGGTGGTCCACTGGCTGATAATGAGAACGTTCGTGAATTGTTACTGAATCGTGCTGTAGAAATCGCCACATCGAATGGCACAGCTTACCTTGAGATGAAGAACAGCAACCCCTTAAATGGATTGCCGACGAAAGATCTTTATTATAACTTCAGCCGCAAGATTGATGCTGATCCAGAGGCTAATCTCCTGGCGGTTCCCCGCAAATCGAGAGCTATGATTCGCAAGGGGATCAAAGCCGGCTTGTTTGCTGAATGGGGCAATCATCTGCTGGACGAATTTTATGCGCTGCTCTCTCGCAATTACCACCGATTGGGAACCCCGGTTTTCCCGAAAAAATTCTTTCGTGAATTCCTGAACGTTTTTAAAGACAACGCCGAACTGATGATCGTACGCAATAAAAACGGCGACGCCGTAGCAGGAGTTCTGACCTTCTACTACCAGAACCGGGTTATGCCATATTACGCAGGCTCTTTGACAGAGTACCGCACTCTGGCTGCCAATGATTTCATGTATTGGGCGCTTCTGAAGCGTGGCAGTGAACGTGGGTATGAGATCTTTGATTTTGGTCGCAGCAAGATCGATACGGGGTCTTTTGGCTTCAAGAAAAATTGGGGGTTTGAGCCTCAACCATTGGCTTACCAGTATCATCTGGTCAAAGGAGATGCCCTGCCTAATTTAAGTCCGACAAACCCGAAATATGCGAAGAAGATAGAGTTGTGGCGGAAAATGCCTTTTGCGATGACCAAACTGATCGGGCCGTCGCTGGCCAAATATCTGGCCTGAAAGAGAGCTCTTGATGAAAGTGTTCTGGCCGGTGGCCTTGATGTGCTTGCTCTTTGTTCTGTCAAGCATACCCGGACCTTCCGGGGACGGTCAGGCCTGGCTGTTGACCGATCTGGAACCGGTCCTGCAGAATGCCTTGCACGTTCCGCTTTATGGACTGCTACAGTGGCTTTGGCTCAGAGCTTTGGTCAGGCCGGCACGCCCGTTGGCCGCGACAGTCTGTTTTGCCACGCTCATCACGGTCTGCTATGGCTGCTTCGACGAGTTCCACCAGACCCTGGTGCCGGGCCGGTTCGCTTCGCTCATGGATGTCAGCCTGAATATACTCGGGGCGGTCATCGGCACCCTGTTTTTTCTCTGCATGGCAAGGAGTTCCGGTCGACTTCACGTCCGCCGGTGAGTTTTATGAGGATACTCTATCTGGCCCACAGAATTCCCTATCCTCCAAACAAGGGGGAGAAAATCCGCGCCTATCATCAGGTCAAATACCTGGCCGGACTGCATGTGCTTGACCTGATCTGTCTGATCGACGATCAGCGGGATCTGCCGCATGTCGCAACACTCGAACAGCTCTGCAACCGGACCTACGCCCACCTGATTAAACCGTTGCCGTCCAAAGTCAAAGGATTGTTGACTCAATTGGCGGGCGGTAGTGTGTCGGTCGGCTACTATCATCGCGCCGCCGTCCAGAAGGTTGTTGACCGATGGCTGGCGGAAAGTGCTTACGACGTCATTATCTGCTTTTCCTCGACCATGGCGGAATACGTGTTCCGCACACCTGTGCTCGAACGGCAACCGTTACCACGTCTGATTATGGACTTCTGCGATGTCGATTCGGACAAATGGCGGCAATATGCCGAAACGGCGCGATTGCCCCTCGCGTCAATCTATGGGCGCGAACATCGTCGCATGCAGCAGTACGAACAGAAGGTCCATCATGCGTTCGATTTCTCCATCCTTGTCTCCCGGCAGGAGGCGGATCTGTTCGCGGATCAGGTTGGCACCGGGAAAAAAATAACAGTCATTCAGAACGGCATAGATGCCGCGTTCTTCGACCGCCGACAGGTATTCATCCGCAATCGATCTCAGTCATCTGTTGGTCCCATAATCGTATTTACCGGCGCCATGAATTACCATGTGAATGTCGATGGTGTGCTCTGGTTCTGCAGCGAGGTGCTGCCCCTGATCAGGCAGGCACACCCGCAGGTAAGCTTCAAGATCGTCGGCAGCAACCCGACCACGGCGGTTAAGCAGTTGGCGAAGCAGGAAGGCGTCGAAGTGACCGGTTTCGTCGAGGACATTCGCCCTTACTACGCCATGGCCGATGTCTGCGTGGCGCCCCTCCGGCTGGGGCGCGGCATTCAGAACAAGGTCCTCGAAGCGATGGCCATGGAGCGGGCGGTGGTCACGACCTCCCGGGCCAACGCCGGAATTCAGGCCGTCTGCGGCAAACACCTGCTGGTGGCTGATGAGCCGGATGCTTTCGCGGTCGCGGTCAGCGGGCTGCTCAAAAATGAAATAAGTAGAGCTCAACTTGGTAGGGTGGCACGGCATTTCGTGGTCGATCATTTTAACTGGCAGAAAAAAATGGCTGAATTTGCCGAATTGCTGCCTCCCGAGATTTCTGATGAGACCGTCAAAACCAGTCGTCCACCCCTCTCCTCAGGTGCTTATGAAAAATAAATCAAGAAATTTCGCACTGATAGGTGCTGCCGGTTACATCGCACCGCGCCATATGTAAAGCGATTGCCGATACCGCCGTAGGGGTGACCCGCCGGGTCGCCCGGCCAGGAATCACGGATATTGTTATGAAAATTGTCACCATCATCGGGGCGCGACCCCAGTTCATCAAGGCCGGAGCGGTTTCCCGCGCCATTACCGATCACAACGCCCAGACTCCGGCCGTGTCCATAGAAGAGGTGATCGTGCATACAGGCCAGCATTACGACGCCAACATGTCGCAGATCTTTTTCGATGAACTGCACATCCCCCGGCCCCATTACAACCTTGAAGTCGGCTCGGGCAACCATGGTGCCATGACGGGCGCCATGCTGGCCAAAATCGAAGATGTACTGATAACCGAGCGCCCGGATTTTGTTATGGTCTACGGTGACACCAACTCCACCCTGTCCGGCGCGGTGGCCGCCGTCAAACTGCATATTCCCGCCGTTCACGTCGAAGCCGGGCTGCGCAGCTACAATCGTTACATGCCCGAAGAGATCAACCGCATCATCGCCGACCAGACCTCCAACATCCTGCTGTGCCCTTCGCAGGTCGGAGTGGACAACCTCAAAAAAGAAGGTGTCGGCACGCAGGCGGCCCAGGACAAACCCCTTGACTTCAACACGCAGCAGGTCTACCAGGTCGGTGATGTCATGTATGATTCGGTCCTCTTCAACGCGCAGTTGGCCGAAGAGAAGTCGCGGATTATCGAGGATCTCGACCTGGCCGGCCAACCCTATGGGCTGGCCACCCTCCACCGCGCCGAAAACACCGACCACCCGCAGCGCCTTCGACGCATTTTCGAAGCCTTCTCGTTCATTGCCGAATCGTGGATGCCGCTGGTTCTGCCGCTGCATCCCCGGACCCGCAAACGGGTGACCGAAGCCGGCCTTGATATTTCAGCTCAGGGTATCAAGGTCATCGACCCGGTAGGTTATCTGGACATGATGCGACTCGAACGCAATGCCCGGGTGATTCTTACCGATTCGGGCGGCGTGCAGAAAGAAGCCTACTTCATGAAGGTGCCCTGCATTACCCTGCGGGACGAGACTGAATGGACCGAGACCGTCGCTCTCGGATGGAATGCTCTGACCGGCGCGGATGCCGATAAAATTACCGCCGCATTCGAACGAAGCCGCGATACAATTGCAGGGAGTCCGCCCTTCGATGCTGGATCCGGCAGTACGGTCCTTGACGAAGCTCCTTATGGTGACGGTCGCGCCGCTGCAAAAATAGTCGATATCCTGGCGGGCCTCAAGACCGGCCCGGCTTCTCAAGCAGAAAGGTTAATCTGATAAAGATGGCATGTGCTCATGAGGAGGGGAATCGACGCCCTCTCAACATCCTGATGCTTCTCTCCAACGCCTTTGATCCCGATCCGCGGGTGCATCGTGAAGCCCTGGCCCTTGTGGAGGCAGGATATCGCGTCACCATCCTCTGCTGGGATCGCGACCGCAAGGCTCCGGCATACGAAGTTACCGACGGCATACATCTCGAACGCATTTATGTGGACTCCACCCACGGCCGCGGCGCAAGCCAGATGGTTTACCTGGGGGGGTTCTGGGTGAAGGCGTTTGCGGCCGGCAGAAAAAAAAATTTCGATATCGTGCATGCCCACGATTTCGATACGCTGCCATTGGGCTACTTTCTGGCTCGACTCAAGAAGGCAAAGCTGGTCTATGATTCTCATGAAAGTTACGTCGACATGCTGCACACTTTGCCGGGCAAACTTCGGAAAATGATCTGTCATGCTGAAAACATGATTCTCAAGCGATGCGACCTCGTCGTCACTGTTGGTGATATCCTCATGGAACACCTGCGCGAACGGGGGGCCAAAAATATTTGCGTGGTTGGAAACTGGCAGGATCCGGAAAAATTTGTCTTCGATGAGCGAGAACTGCAGAGCGAAAAGGCCAAGCTCGGAATTGGCGAAGATCAGCAGATTATTACTTTTATTGCCAACCTCGGCAATGAACGGCGGGTTTCCGAACTGATTGCAGCCGTTCGTGAGTCATCTGATACCTTTCTGATCCTTGGCGGCAATGGCGCCTGCGCCGAACTCGCCCGGCAGGCGGCCGACGAATGTGCCAACATTTGCTACCTGGGCTACGTTCACCCCAGCCGTGTGCCTTTTTACACGGCTCTGGGCGACATCGTTTTCTACGGATTCGACCCGGATAATCCTAACGCCCGTTTCAGTGCTCCCAACAAGCTGTTCGAATGCCTTGCGGCCGGCAAGGCCATGCTGACCGGCGATTTTGGCGAAATCGGACGGATTGTTCGGGAGCAGCAATGCGGGATGATACTGCCGGATTACGCAGCGATGACAATCAATGCGGCACTTAGCGAAATGTCTGGAGAACGCCTGGAATATTTTCGTCGACAATCTTCCGCAGCTTGCCGGGAAAAGTTTTCCTGGCCAGTCGCAGCGAACATGCTTATAGAGAATTACAATAATCTGTAAGAAGGAAGACATCAATCAGGTAGGGGCGCGCCGATTTGCGCCCGGTCTTAATTTAAGTTGCAGCAGACTTCGATCCAACGTCACACGTTAACAACTGGTCCGTTTCCTCTGCGGATTGCAAACAGTAGGGAGGTTCATTATGAACGAACAAGAATATGTCAAGGGAATGCTCACCCGTACATGTCTCTATTTCAGCGAAGCGGCCGCCGACCGTGTCAGCAACGCAACCATGGCCATTGCCGGCATGGGTGGGGTCGGTGCCATCACCGTTGAACTTCTCGCTCGCTGGGGGGTCAAGAAGTTCCGTCTGCTCGACATGGACAAGTACGAGCCTACCAACCTGAATCGGCAGCTTTTTGCAACCGCTGCCACCCTGGGACAGTACAAGGTCGATGTCGCCGCGGAGCGCATCAGGGAGATCAATCCTCATGCCGAGATCGAGATGATCATCAAGGACATGGTACATAACGAAAACGCGCCGCAATTTGTCGAAGGCGCCGACATCGTCATCCAGAATGCCGACCGGCCCTCGGCCAAGCTGCTTTACAATGCTGCCCGCAAATTTAAAATCCCCCTGGTCAACGGTTATGCGTCATTGAGCGGTGGGCGGGTGCAGACCTTCGATTTCCATAACTCCGAATGCACCAGTAAATTGGAAGAGTGGTGGAACAAGCAGAAGCAGATTGATGGCAAGCGTCTGGAGGACATGACGCCCGAAGAAGTGCTGCAGTATGACAAGAATTACGTGCATGCCACCGCCCCATCCGTCAATTTCGTCACCAACATGGTTGGCTGCCTGATCGTTGCGGAGGCAGTCAAGTTGCTTACCGGCGAGGGCAGGAATGTACTTTATCCAAAGTACCTTGAATTCGATACCTTTGATTTCAGCATGAAAGTGCGTAATTCGCTGTCGCCGCTTGATCCTGGAAATGTGAAGCGTGCGAAAACACTTGTACAGAAAACTCTCAGGAAGGGATGAGGTGAAATCATGACAGCAAGACTTGCAGCAGTTCTCTTTATCTTCTTATTCCTGGGGGCTGCATCTGCCGCTTTCGGCGGACCCGTACCCCCTAACTGGAAATACTGGGATGCCTATCCCAAAGGGGCCGAGGCACCGCGTTATACGGCCGACCGCATTCAGCAATTACTGTTGGCCGGGGAGAAAATGGTTTTTATCTACGCTGGTTATGAAACCAGCCGAGTTGTTTGCGGTTCGATTTATTTGCCCTATACCCTGGTGCCGCCTTTCGGAGATGGCTCCATGGTCAACTTGAGCATCCCCAAAGACACCTGGATGGTTGCCTACTGACCCTGACCCTCTGAAGAGGATAGCGCCCGTGTGGTGCGATATTTGAAGTATATGGGATACCAGAAGTCGGTTGCGGTAAGAAGTGGAACCAGGGCGATGGGGGAGACGGGCTTTGTCCTTTGCCCCTTTGAGTCGTTGCCGGGTGTCGGCAAGTGAAAGTACATTGTGAGGCAATTCGATATTGCGCAGCTTGATGCGGATTTTCATCTCAAGGCGCTTAAAAAAAGGTGGTTTTTAAAAGACCCTCTGGGTGTGCCTGACTGGGGTGGGCGGCAGCATCGTCTTATCTTCGCCCACTTTTTAAAAGGACGGAATGATCAGCAAGATAGCGAGTGTGCCCGGGCCCTGGAAGATATAGTATGTCGGGTTTTTGGTGCCAGGTTCTGCATCGCTACGGCATCGGGCCGTGAGGCGATCAAACTGGTTTTGCTGGGCTTGGGGGCTCAGGCGAATGAACGCGTTATCCTGCCCAGTTTCTGCTGTCTCAGCGTACTTATGCCTGTACTTGAGCTTGGCCTTGAACCTGTCCTGGCTGACGTCAGGGACGATCTGCAGATTGATCCGGAAAGCGTTCAGCGCGTGATGCAACCAGGCGACAGGGCGCTGATCGTGCCGCATCTGTTTGGGGGACTGGCTGATATGCCGGCGCTTGTCGAGATCGCCAGCGCTAACGGAGCGGCTGTTATTGACGACGCCGCTCAGGCCATCGGGCTCAAGGCTGATTGGGGCTGGGCCGGGTTGGGCGGTAATGCGGGTATTTTCAGCTTCGGCCTGTGCAAGCCACTCAATGCCATGGGCGGCGGTGCGTTGCTGACAGACGATGAGAACCTTTATGCGCGGGCGCTCAAGGCTTTGCAGCCCGGAACGTACAGCAATCCGTCCCGGGCAGGCGTGATGAAAACCTGGCTGAAGACGGCATGGCGCAGATACACATATCTCCCGTTCCTGTTCAATCGCCGGTGTCAGCAAAACGCAGAACCTCTAAGCGCAGGTCCCCGAGTCGAAAGCGACCGGCGCGTCCATCGCATCGGGTCGCTCCATGCGCAGCTCGCCGCATCACAGATGGCGACTATCGCCGCCCGGCGGCAGCAGGCCGCCCACGAGGCGGATGCGTTCAAAAAAGATCTGGCACACATCCCTTTTTTGAAAGTCCCCGGCAACGCGAAATACGATGGTTTCCCTCGATTTGTGATGCAGACTGTGCAGGATAAGCCTTCAGCAGATTATGCCGAGATCTTCAGTGCCTTTCTGCAAAAAGGCATCGAAGTTCAGCCAACTTATCGGCCGCTACACCGGATACTGCAAGAGATGGGGTGTCAGGCTCAAGGGGAGTTTTGCCGCAGTGAAACTCTGGCCGAGCAATTGATCTGTCTACCGTTTCCCGATGACAAAAGAGCAGAGCTTATTTTGCGGGCGATGAAAGAGATGGCCGCTGAGTCAATTAATGTTGATTGTGAATAATCAAACCCTTTGATTTTTGGCTTTCAATTCTATTTTTTACGGGTTTTCTTAGTATTGTAAAAATATTTTTTAACAAGTTGAGGTGCCATGGAACAACATCAAGTCATTATAGAACCCCGAAAAGGGTGGAAATTTATCGACTGGAAAGAACTGATCGAATACCGAGATCTTTTTTACTTCCTGGTCTGGCGGAGTATTCGTATCCGCTATGCCCAGTCGATGCTCGGGATTGGCTGGGCGATTATACAGCCGTTTTTTACCATGATTGTCTTTACCATCGTTTTTGGGCGACTGGCAAATATCAGTTCTGATGGCGCTCCCTACGCGGTCTTCAGCTTTGCCGCCCTGGTGCCTTGGACCTATTTTTCCAATGCGGTGACAGAAAGCACCAACAGTCTTGTTGTTGAGGCAAATATGATCAGCAAGGTCTATTTCCCGCGGATTATCCTGCCACTATCAGCAGTGATTGCCAAGCTGGTTGATTTTGTTGTTGCCTTTATGCTGCTGTTGGTTCTGATGCTTTTTTATCAAGTGATGCCGACGTCGGGAGTTGCTGTTCTTCCGCTACTGATTGTCATGATGATGCTGACCGCTGCCGGTATTGGAACCTGGTTGACAGCACTGGCTATTCAGTATCGTGATGTCAAATATGCCATGAGCTTTGTTGTGCAACTCCTGATGTATGCTGCGCCGGTTGTTTATCCCGCCAGTCTGATACCCGATGGCTGGCGCTATCTGTACGCCCTGAACCCGATGGTCGGAGTGATCGAGGGGTTTCGTTCCGCGCTTCTGGGCACCAACCCAATGCCCTGGGGTTATATTGCCATTGGATTGATCATGTCGTTGATTCTGTCAGTGACAGGAGCATACTATTTCCGTTTTAAGGAAAAAATATTTGCTGATGTAGCCTAAGAGAGTCCACGGAATACACGGAAGGTGCGGACGACGATCAAGAAAGAACAGTTGTTGAGGTTTGAAAATCAATAATCGGTTTTGTTTTTATTATTTTAAACTCTTTTTCGTGGTTTTCGTAATTTTCTTGGACAATAAAGATTTTAGAGGAGACGCATAACAGTATGTCTGATGTGGCAATTAAAGTAGAAAATCTTCATAAACTCTACCGTTTGGGAATAAAAAACGATGAGAACGATACCATGACCGCAACCATGTGGACCTGGTTGAAGGCTCCGGTTAAAAATTTTCAGAATTTGAAAAAACTCACCTCTTTTAACTTGGACAGTATAGACGATGATGTCCTTCACGCGCTTAACGATGTGTCTTTCGAGGTCAAGCATGGTGAGGTGCTGGGGATCATTGGGCGCAACGGTGCGGGGAAAAGCACTCTGCTCAAGGTGTTATCGCGGATTACTGAGCCGACCTCCGGAAGAGTGACGATTAATGGGCGGGTGGCCAGTCTACTTGAGGTTGGGACGGGGTTTCACCCGGAATTGACCGGGCGTGAAAATATCTACATGAATGGCACGATCTTGGGGATGTCAAAAAAAGAGATTGACCGCAAGTTTGATGAAATTGTTGACTTTTCCGGGGTGGAGAAGTTTCTGGATACGCCGGTCAAAAGGTATTCATCTGGGATGAAGGTGCGGTTGGCGTTCTCGGTGGCAGCACATCTGGAGCCGGAGATTTTGATAATTGATGAAGTGTTGGCTGTAGGGGATTCGGAATTTCAAAAGAAGTGTCTGGGAAAGATGCAGGATGTTTCCAGCGGGGGACGGACTGTGTTGTTTGTCAGCCACAACATGGGGGCTATTCAGACGTTATGTCCAAGAAGTCTTTTGTTAAGACTGGGACAGATGATTGATGATGGAGAATCTGAGCAAGTTGTTCGCAATTATCTTAGTAAAATAAGAAAAAGTCGGAATGAGGTCTTTACGCTTAACAATCCGGAACGGACTAACTCGGGCGTGTTTAGATTGACAGATGCTTACATTTTGGATGGTAATCATCAAGAAACTGAAAATATTATTTCCGGTGACGACATATCTTTCGTTTTCTTATATGAAAGCAATCATTCCTTAAAAAATTTACTTTTTGCATTTTCAATAATCAATGAGCAAGACGTTAAAGTAGCGAATATGAGATCAGATTTAAAAGAGTTTAACGTAAAAAAAACAGGTTTATCTGGAAAAATTATATGTAAAGTTCCTAAGAATCCTCTCACTGTTGGTTCTTACCGAATAAGCATTGGTGTTTTAAAGGATAATGAACATATTGATAGAATAGATGGTGCAATATTCTTTAATGTTATTGATACGATTTATTTCGGAAGTTCAAAAGCACCAGATAAAAATTATTGCGCTTTATATGTAGATCACGACTGGTCAATGGAAGTATTGAATGATTGAATGTAGAACGAATAAGAATTTAAAACTGTGGGTTATTTAATGTCAAAAATAATAATTTCTAGGTTATTGCTTGCAATGGAATTGCGCATTAGACGGTTGCGTAACAATATTGAGGGGGCGGTTGATGATGCCAATGAATCAGATGTTGAGTATGTTTTCGATAATGTCGCACATTGGATATGTTCGGCTTCATACGAAAAAATTGATAAAGATGTTGCATACCAAGTAAAACGAGCAATTCTGGATGGTATTGTCAGTTATCTAGTAGGTTGTAACACCCCAGAGGCCCGTGTTCTGAAAGGAGACTTAGTAGAGTCTGGAACTTTAGGTGCCCTGGTTTCGCAATCGACTAAATTCGAAGGGATTATTCCACGTGCTGTTTATGTAGGGGCTGCCATAAGTCAAATTCATGATGTTAATGATGGGCACCCTAGTGCTGGTTCAAGAGGTGGGGCGTATCACCCAGGGCGTGTCATTATACCTGCTTCACTGGTTTTGGCTCAGCGACTTGGCCTGTCTAGTGAAGATTTTATGGTGATGGTAGCTCTCGGTTATGATGTTGCTCTAAATGCTATGAATGGGCCGCTAGGTTCGCCTTCTGACGCTTATGGTGTTGCTGGGCTGGCAAGCTATGCTCTCGGTTTTACCCAGGCTCAAACGTCCTTTGTTTTGAAGGTGGCGGGTTTTATGGCGCCAAGATCGGGAGCTGAAGACTTTGAAATCAATAACCTTACAATAGCACAGCAAGCTAGAGCGGGCGTTGAAGCAGCATTATTGGTTAAGGATGGTTACCCGCTTTCCCGTTCTTGTTCTTTGTCAGGAAAGAATTTCTCGTTTTCACCGCCCCAAAGTTTGGGCAAGGACCTTCTTGGTTTGTATTTCAAGCCGTATCCATCATGTCGTTCTACGCATCAATACATTGAAGCAGCCAAATTGTTGCGTGATAAGATTTTAGGATATTTGGATTCTGTTTCCGACATATATATATATTACTCAAGTCGGAACTCTGGGCCAGCGCACTATGTAGGCCCCTCACAGTATTATAAATCTTACGAATTCAGTATATCATATTGCGTTGCTGTAACTTTAGTCGATGGAGAATTTGGAGTTTATCAATTTTCATCTAAGAGAACAAATGATGAATTTGTACAGAAATTACAAAAAACCGTAACTTACATAAAGGTAGAGGATGACAATGAATTAAATGGAACTGTGTGTATAAAGCTTACAAATGGAAATCATTTCTCAGAAAAATCAAAAAAAATTCTTGGCTCATCAGAAAAACCCCTTTCAAATGAAGAGATAGCGCTAAAACTTGAAAAATTCACTCCATTAACATCCGATGATTCTTTTAAACTATTGAACTCTGTGATGGGGTTAGGTTCTTCTATAGATTTAAAGACGCTTGTGACAACAATTGTTCAAATTGAGAGGAAACTAGCATCATCGACTTGACGTTGAATTCAAGCGAACAAAAAATAGCGAAATATCATTTTTTTTCGGTGTCCAGATACTTTTATTTAATCGCTGGTAAAGACACAGGTGAATATGAAAGCAATTCTTAGCCCTGCTGGGATTTCATCAAAGAATGGGTGGACTTATCAACAGTGGGAATTGAAATGGGGAGATTCTGATAGTTTCCTCCTATACCATGCATTGAATGATACAGATGCCCATCTTTTCTCAGCTCCCGACTGTGGCGATCATGCCCTTGTTGCCGTATTGTTATGGGCCATGAATAACAAGATGGATGTTGTTGTTGAAGGAAAGGTTTCTCCACAGTTGCTCGATGGCCTGGAAACGCTACAAAAAATTTGGCATCGCTGGAAACCCGAGCGTTATTTCAAGGTTTCAATAAAGGCAGAAGAAGAATCTTCCCCGGCATATGTGGAGAGTGAGCGGCCTGCCATTTTTGCTTTTTCTGGGGGAGTCGATGCTAGTTTCTCTTTTTTTCGGCACCTCAATCAAAAAGTTGGAAGAAAAAATCGAAACCCCGGTGCTGCTTTAATCGTGCAAGGAATGGATATCCCAATTGAGCGTGATGATTTTTATTCCTTTGCCATAGAGCGAGCACGGCTTATTTTGGCTGGTACTGATGTCCCTTTAATCGGAATAAAAACCAACTCAAGAGGGTTAGGGCAAAATTGGGAAGACAGCTTCGGATTGCAACTCATTGCCTGTTTTCTCACTCTCCAAAAGAATTTTTCATATGCTCTCTCTGGCAGTGGAGAACCTTATGATACGTTGAGCTTTCCGTGGGGATCAAGTCCGATGACAGATCATTTATGCTCAACAGAAAACCTTGCGATTGAACATGATGGTGCTGACTTTGACCGAACGGAAAAGGTGCACTGGCTGTCAACAAATACCAGCGCTTGTGATTATTTGAGAGTCTGTTGGGCCGGGCCTGATTTGGGGCAAAACTGTGGCGAATGTGAAAAATGCATCCGTACAATACTTAATTTCTGGGCAACAAAGCAAACAATCCCAGGAGCTTTCCCAACGAGACTGACACCAAAGAGGATAAAAACTTTAAAACCTAAAAATGAAGTCCAGATGCTGGAGGTAAAAAGTTTATATCGCCATGCGTGTTTAAATTATCCAAAAAATAATGAGCAGCTTGCTGCGATCCGCTTTGTAATGAAGAGATATTTTTTCTTTAAGAAGTTTAAGAGATATATCGGCCATCTTCCATGGAGAGTACAGAAACAGATTGAGAAATTGGTAGGTTAGTCTCCTAACTTTTTCTGTTGAAAATTAACTGTTACCAGTCAATCCCGTATGGTCTTTAAATAGCTATTTTTCATAGTCAATTGAACCATTATGCTCGGATGGTTAAAACGCCACTCACATCCCTTCAAAAGGAGGGTTCGATGTCAAAAGTGATGAATGTCTGGCCACAACCATTTCGTAAAACCGGATCGTTGTTCGAAGTTGAGGCCATAATTGAGTGCGAGAGGCTCGGTCGAGACATTCTCTGGTATCGCATGCCGGAATCCCAAGATGGGCTTATAAGCCACTCAGCAGATGCCTTTGCGATTGCCGTTATTTTTTCAGCTATGCGTAATGCAGACAAACTGCATATCCATGGCCAGGTGTCGCCTTCCCTGATGGGAAATATGATGGAGTTTCAACGCGCCTGGAGTAGATGGTGTCCTGAAAGGTATCGCGTTATTGATCTACAAGCTGATATTGAAGCGGAGGAAGAGGAAGAACCCTCTGGGGATGTCCGGTCTATCATGGCTTTTTCGGGAGGCCTCGATTCATGCTTTACTGCCTGGAAGCATACAAATGGAGAAACTGACAGACTTAGACATATTATTGGAGCGGGATTGATGGTGCATGGCTTTGATATCCCTCTTTCGAGCCATGATGAATTTACGAGAGCATCAGAAAATTCCCGTAATCTGTTAAACAGTATCGGACTTCAGTCTTTGTATTTATCAACGAATTTTCGTTCTCTTGGAGATGATTGGGAGGAAGCTCATGGTGCCGCAATCATTTCTGCTCTACATCTTTTCAAGCGTGCTTTTAAAAGTGGTGTAATCGCCAGCTCACATTCTTACGATGCACTGCGCTTTCCCTGGGGATCCAATCCTGTTACTGATTCTCTATTATCAAGCGATGGTTTCAATATCTCGCATGACGGTTGTGGCTTTTTGCGTCGGGAGAAGGCTGGTTCAGTCGCCAAGTGGCCTGAGGCGATGAAAAGACTGCGTATATGTTGGGAAGGACCTGAAAAAGACAAGAACTGTGGCGTTTGCTTACGCTGTGTTGCAACTGCAATTTGTTTTGAAATCGAAGGTGCACCATTACCGACTTCGCTACCTGTACCAGATATCCCTGCGGCTTTAGACCATCTTGCGACGCGAAATCTTCCCCCTGTTGCGATTATTCGTTTGTCTGAATTATTGTCAGATGCCGAGAAATCAGGATTAACGTTGCCCTGGATTGATTCATTAAGGCGTTTGATTGTATCGAGAGAGAGACGTGTTTCAATGTTAAAAATTTCACGGTTTACTAAATCACTTAAAAGATTAATTGATGGAAATTAGTTTTGATTTTTAATGGAGGCTTCCACCATGAATGACCAAATTAATTTTGAGGATGGATTGTCTGATATTTATGAAAATGTTGATCGTGATTTCAACCTTGGAACAGGGGGGGATACCGATTTTGAAGCGCTGATTGGCATATCTCCATACAAGATAAACCCACAAGAAATTTCTGGTTTTCAAGGTCGCTACCAGATTATTAAAGAATTTCAGAAAGTAACTCTTAATACTTTCAGGGCAAGCCTTGTGGGCGAGGCAAATCCGGAAATTCATCGAATGATTCTGGCAGATGTCCCTGAATATTTAGGGGCGAGATATCATGCATTTCTAACAGAACGTCAGCACACAACACCAGTTTTTTTTCGCACAGATGAGCCAATTCCCGGAAAACTATCTGAGATACAGTGTCCCGGCTCCGGTTGGTGTCTTCACCAGCAACTTTGGTCGCTTTATCGTGATAGACCAGAGGTCTTTGGAAAGCCTGAGTATTTTCCTGAGTCATTGGCGGAGAAGTTTGTAGGGAGTGTGAAGAGCCTTGTTGGAGATGAGCCTCTCATTCACCACCTTACTGAAAATGCTTCGCGACCACACGGAATGAGATATTTCATTCAGAAAACAAGGGATTATGGCGCCAAATATTACAGTTACGATCGTGATGTTTCGCCTACTGACTGCAATTTCTTCCGTTCCCATGATTTCTATAATGTTACAACACAGAATTTTTACGCGGAGCGGCTGCGGTTAGTAGAAGAAGGGAAGGCCTGGTTCGATCTTCCCCCTTCAGCGCTGTTTGATGGAAAAGTTGTTATGGCACTGCCGTTTCTGAAAGAATCGCGTGACGCTTATTCAGACGAGATCAGAAGTATTTTTCCTTACACGACAATTATCAGGCCGGAAGGGATTGAACTTGAAGATGGTGCTATTGTCAGTATCGAAGAGTTCTGCGATCGACCTTCTCGAATGCGCGATTATTACATCAAGTATGGTGGGACTGATGTTTCGATTAATTGGGGGAGTAAATCTGTTTTTCTTGCAAGTTCTGGTTCTTCAATGCAGTGCAGAAAATTGATGAATAGAGTGCTTAAGGATTGGGATATTGGCCGCCCCTGGGTGATTCAATCTGCTTTTCGGACAAAAGAGTCGATAGGGTTTTTAGATAGAACTGGTGGGGTACAACAAGAAAATAGTTATGCTAAATGGAGCAGTTTTTATGGCCCTGAAGGATTGTTGGGTCTTCTTGTTTTTCATAAGAAATTCAGTAAGGTTCATGGAAGTGAAGATACAATTATGAGTATTGTCTACTGAAATAAGAATATCGTTTGAATGAAAATGTGTTTAACTGAGATTAAAATAATATAAATAAACCAATAATAAAATTGTTGAAAATCAGCGGTTATCAGTTAATTGGCGCAATTAATGAGTCATCTAAAATTATGAATTATGAAATAAATAAATTTTTGGATTTAATCAATTCTACTCTTGCCCCTCTTATCTCTAAGAGTTCATCTGTTGCGCTTTTTGATTTTCCAGATCACTCGAATGTAGGTGATAGCGCCATTTGGCTAGGGGAGGTATTTTATTTAATAAATAAACTCAAAATAAAAATTATCGCGGTCGATAATAGTAGTTTGATACATCGACCTCTACCTAAGTTGCCTGCCGATTCCGTGATTCTCATACAAGGTGGTGGAAATTTCGGTGATTTATATCCGCGCCATCAAGCTTTACGAGAAGCTTTGATAACTCATTACGTAGATCGTCGTGTAATTCAGCTGCCCCAATCGATTTACTTTCAGGATCAAGCTAAAAAAGCTGAGTGTCGAAAAATTTTCAATAGTCATAGAGATTTTCATCTGCTGGTCAGAGATCATGTTAGTTTGGCTCAGGCTCAAGAGCTCCATGATGGCCCCAGTTATCTTTGCCCCGATATGGCCCTTTGCTTGGGGCCGCGACAACGGCCAGTAGCGCCACGCTACGATATTGTTTGTCTGCTGCGGACGGATAAAGAAAAGGCTACCGAGAATGTTTCAGAGTCGCAAAAGTCAGCCTCTGTGTTGACTGTTGATTGGCCTGAAAAGCCTGAATCAAGGCTTGAAAAAATAGTCGACCGAATTGACACACTGCACGCGAATTACCCACGTTGGACGAAAACACTTTTCAGGCTTAAGCACCCATTTTATCACCGATTGGCCAAAGAACGTATGCTTCGTGGCGAGACTTTACTTTCTTCAGGGAAGGTCGTGGTCACAGATCGTCTGCATGGGCATATTATGTGTACTTTATTGGATCTCCCGCATGTAGTGCTGGATAATAGTTATCGCAAGATTCGAAATTTCCGTGATGCATGGGGAACCGGAGGAAATAAATGTTTAGCTGCAAGTACTTTGGGAGATGCGATGCATAAGGCTCGGGAGTTGCTGAATTCATGAATATTACTGTCGCCATTTGCACTTGGAACCGTAGCGCATTACTGACAAAGACCCTGGAAAACATGCTCAATCTAAAGTCGGATGACAGCTTTTCCTGGGAACTACTCATCGTTAACAATAACAGCACTGACAATACCGACCAGGTGATCGAACAATTTTCAGGCCGGTTGCCGATCAAGCGAATTTTTGAGACAACCCCCGGACTTTCTAACGCTCGGAATGCGGCTGTTCGAAATGCTAGTGGTGATTATATCATATGGACTGATGATGATGTTTTGGTAAATAAAGACTGGCTTGCCGCCTATGTTAATGCTTTTCGTCGATTACCAAACGTAGCTGTCTTTGGTGGCCCCATTTCTCCATGGTTTGAGGGCGACCCTCCTCTTTGGTTGAAAAAAGGATGGAAGCGGATTGCTGATGCCTACGCAGTCCGTGATTTAGGTAATGATATGATTCCATTAACTGAAGAGGGTAATCTGCTCCCTTATGGTGCTAATTATGCGCTAAAGATGTCTGAGCAAATTAAATACGCTTATGACCCTAAACTTGGCCTTAACGCAGGAAAGATAATCATAGGGGAAGAATCTCAGGTTATATCTGCCATTTTAAATGATGGATCAGAGGGCCGCTGGATTCCCGATGCAAAGGTTCATCACTGGCTTCCGGAAAATCGACAAACGCTTGATTATTTGAAGAAATATTACTTTGGTGTTGGCAACACTAGTTGCCTGAAATCTTATGCAACTGAAAAGGGTCTGGGTTGGAAATCTCCGAGGTGGTTAATTCGGCAATATTTGGAAGCATCATTTGCTTATTTTTTGGGTCGAGTGCTTTTAGGCCCGGAAAAGTGGCTGTCTTTTTTGTCAAGATATTACATCACAAAAGGTCAGATGTTTGGATACAAAGAGGATGGTGAAACTTGACCTCTATAAGTGTTATTATCCCAGCGTATAATTCGGAAAAGACTATTTTGTCTGCTATTGAATCCGTTGCTTCTCAGGATTTACCTTCATTCTAGATTATTGTTGTCAACGATGGCTTCACGGATTTTACAAAAGATGTTCTTGCCCCTTATATTGCCGATGGGTCCATTTATTATTTTTATCAGGAAAATGCCGGCCCAGGTGCTCCCTAAACAGCACACTCGACAAGGTTCAGGGGCAACTGATCGTTTTTACCGACGACGATATTATTACCACGCCTGATTGGCTGCAGCAGATGTGACGGGCGAAGCGCTGACCTGATCATGTTGTGTTTGGTGGCCGGATTTTACCTGATTGGCCGGTCGGTTTTAAACCTCAAGATTTAAGTAATCCTTTTTTGGTCGGTGCCTATGGAATCGCCAATTGGGGCTACGAGGAGGGGAGTACCCGCCACGCGAATTGTTCGGTGCGAACATGGTGGTACGCCGGTACGTTTTTGATGACGACTGGCGTTTTGAAGGATCGGTCGGTCCGAGTAAAAAGGCCAATTACATCATGGGTAGTGAGACGGAATTCGTTTTGCACCTTTTTGAAGATGGCCATCTACCGGTTTATTTGTCTAACGCTTTGGTCTATCACCAGAACAGGCCGGATCAGATGAGTTCCAAGTGGCTTCTGGAGTGTGCCTTGCGGGCAGGGCGTGGCGATGTGCAGATGGATTCGTCTTTGACAAAGGCGCCACGATTATTCGGCATGCCGCGCTACCTGATGAGACGGGTACTGAAGATGCCATGACTTAGGCTTTTGCCAAATGCCTGAACAAACCCCGCGAATTGGAAGCTGGCATGCGGTTATATTTTAATGCTGGTCGCTTGCTGGAGTACTTCGAGAAGAGCAAAAATGAAAAAAATTAGTGTTGTCATCCCCGCATATAACGCTGCGGCATTCATCTCCGAGGCCCTCGATTCGGTCCTGACTCAAGAGTACCCGAATTTTGAGGTGTTAGTCGTTGACTACGGCCCGCAGGATGACACTCGAGCTGTGGTTGAAGAATACTCTCAGAAAGGACCTGTTCGGTATATTCATCAACTCAATGCAGGACCAGGTGCGCGAGAAATCGTGGCCTTCAGGAGGCCTGTGGAGATTATATCTGCTTTCTTGACGCTGATGATGAATTGCTGCAAGGCAGCCTGGAGAAGCGGGCGGCTTTCCTCGATCAGAATCTGGTTTTGGGCCTGGTATTTACCGAGTATCTTAAATTCAATACCCCAGATCAGGGGCGTCTGCATTTTCAGGAGAACCGGTTTTTGGAGAAGTTTAAGCGCGCCATCATCTCCAACACTGGTCAGCGTTACCTCTTGGGCGAGAAATATTTTTCCTGTGCTCTTGAGTACAACCCTTTCATCCTGACCTCAACAGTGATGGTGCGCGCCGAGGTTGTGCGCGAGACAGGTTTTTTCAATACGGTGCTGAAGGTAGCCGAAGACGTTGATTATTGGCTGCGGATCAGCCGCAAACATCAAAGTCGGCTACATCAACGAGGCTTTGACCAGATACAACAATTTTCGCAGTGTCTTGACAAAGGATGATAAGCGGTTCTTCGAGGATTCTATTACCTTTTACGCTCAACTGTTTGAGACTGTATCCGCGAATCCTGAGTACCGGATCTCTTTAAAGAACAAGTTGGCTGTCCTTGAATTTAACTATGGTTACCACCTCTGCCAACAATGCTGCGTTGACCGCTGGTCGTGAGCACTTCTGGAAGAGCTTGCGTCGGCAAAGTAATTATCCGGCGTTGAAGTGGTTATTTTTGTCTCTTGGACCAGGCTCTTTGTTAAGGGCGCTGAAAAAATATCTTGTTTAAGGTGAAGGTTTTTCATGCCATTACATCAGGTCTCCATCGTCATGCCCTGCTACAACGCCGAGGCGACTCCGCCTGACGACGCTTGACAGTGTCCTGGCACAGTCGTTTCAAGAATTTTGCATCACGGCGGTGAATGACGGTTCGTCAACGGTCGGGCGCAGATTCTTGAAGATTACGCCACCCGCTTTCCGGATAGATTCAAGATCATCACCCAGCAGAATCAGGGCCAAACCGTGGCCAAGAATGTCGCTATCGAACAGAGTGAAAGTGAGTTTGTGGCTTTTCTCGACAGCGACGACCTCTGGGCGCCGGATAAGCTCGAAAGACAGGTGGACCAAGCATGGCGGCACGCCCCGACACGGGCCTGTGTTACACGGCGGCTAGGCAGATCGACGTGCAGGGTGCGGTTGTCGGTCACATCGGCGTGAGCGCATCGCACCGGGGGCGCTGTGTGAATGAACTGATTCTGCGGAACAATATTGTCGCCTCGTCGGTTCTGGCGCGTCGCAAGGCGATCGAGGAGGCGGGTTCGTTCGACGAACATTTGCAAGCATGTGAAAACTGGGATTTATGGATTCGTATCGCCCGCGATTATGCGGTGGAGTTCATCGACGTGCCGCTGGCCTCGTACCGTGTGCACCCTAACAACATGTCGAAGAATTTCGAACGGATGTTTCAGGCGCGGATGTACGTGATCGACAAGCATTTGCCCAAGAACGACAACGACCCCGAAATCAGGGAGCGGCGCCGGCAATCCGCGCGTCGTTCCAGGCCCATCTTTCCTTCGCCAAGGGTTACGTTGAGGTGCTGCGCCTGAGCGAGGCGCGGCGGGAATTAGTCGCGGCATTGAAAATTCGCCCTGCTGACGACGAATGCTGGAGACCCTCTTGAAGACCCCGCTCGGCGCCCTCTTCTGCCGCCTTCGGGGAGCGGCTCGTCTGGCCGTGCGTCACGACGACGTCGCGCTAACTGCTGCTGCCGGTGAGTTAGGTAATTCCAGAATTCCATCCCCAAGGGGCTGGCCGTCGATCCTTGCACGTTCTGCGGATAGATCGGGGGGAGTAGAAAGGACAGGCGGCAGGCCATGGTTAGGGAGGGAAGGCCACTCGCTTTGGAGGACGGGAACCTGCTCCCGCGTGCTTGGCGTTTTGTTCAGCTGCGGTAACTGGCAACTGGCCAGGCAAGGAGTTGATTTTCAAATTATCGGCTTGTACGGTACCGTTGAACAGCCGTCCGTGGTCGCTTCGTTACGGCGAAATATCTTACATTACATCTACACCGAGGCCTTTCGAGGGACCGATTCGCCCATTCGGACATTATTGAAACGGTGCGCTTTATGTCTACCCTCATGGCTGACCTGGCACGGACCGCTGGTTCTGATCACTTCGGTGAACCCCGTTGTTTTTGACCGCTTTGTGCTGATGACCGAGGATCGCGAAATAGCTTTTTTGTTCCGCTCCGGCGAAACAACTCCCTTTGCGGTGTGCAAGCGTGGAGATCCAGAAGCGTTGGCCGCTGAACGTCGTAATCACGAGCGGGCTTTGCAATTGCTGGGGGATTCTGTTCCCGCTTTACTGAAGGACGTCGGCAATGGGTCTCGTGGCTGAAGAAGCGATCCCCGAGTATTTTTTGGGAAATATCGTGGCCGGGACTTGGCGCGACCGGCGTGCGGTATTTATCCGGGAAGCCCTGGCGCATGTGGCTTTCTGTCTCTCGGTCAATCGTCGTTTCGTGCAGGGCGCTCCGCCAGAGGCGGAGCCGGTTACAGGCGATGAAGTGAAGGCCCTGCTCGATGCGCTGGACGAGTTGACGCATAAGGGGTCGGAGCGCGAACAACTCAAGGCGAGCCTGCAAGAGTGCGTGGGGTTGGTGCTGCCGCGTCTGATTCAGCATGGCGATTTTTGCGTGCGCAACGTACTGATCGCTGGAGGCAAACGAGGGCGGGTGCTGATTGACTGGGAAGATATGCAGGAGCGGCGCTGGCCATTAGCCGATTATGTGCTGCTGCGATTGTCCATGAAAGAGGTTTACGCCGATCTGTTCACCACCGAGCTGAGTGCCATGGAAAAAATCCCGGAGTTGGCGGCCGGCCTGACGGCGCTGGAGACCGAACTGATGACGCTGCTGAATCTCGACCAGGAGACATTCCACGTAACGGAATTGCTAAGCCTGGCGTGCCTATGCCGGCAGAATATCCGCAAAAAACGTAGCCAGACTGCCAAAACAATTCTGGGCGAGTTGCTGCAGCGGTTGCCGACTTTGTCTGTTGCAAAATCGCAGGAGGGAGCGGTCTGACAGCGCAGACGTTTTCCGGTTGGCTGAAATATTTGCTCGTGCTGTTGCCGTTGTTGCTGAGTTGTGATACTGCCAGAAATGCGAAGTATTTACGACCAAGTACCGGCAGCAGGCCCTGCCGAAAAGCGCCATTACAGGTTTTGAGCTTTACCTCTATCTAGAGAATATCGTTAAATCATCTTCTTAAGAATAAGGCCTACACAACTGTATCTGATGAGAAAGATAACCAGCTGTTTTTATTCTAATAAACGTTAGGACACTACTGGTGTATTTTATAAAAAAAGTAATAAAAAAAATATTTTTAATAGGTATGAACGTTGGACATATTCGATAATGAATGATAAAGCGAAATATAAATTTATTTCATTATATGAAGGTATTCTTTTAAACAAAAAAGAAAAAATAAATATTTCTAATTTTAGAAGATCTATACATAGAATAGAAAAGGGTTTGATTAGTAAAGATTTAAAAAATATTTTCGCAGAAGATTACATTTATAAGACAGTATTGCAATATTATGAAAACAATAAATACAATATTATAGATAAGAAAACATTGATATGGGGTGAATCTATATTAGATGAGTATTTTGATGTATGTGAGCATAACGATATTATTAAAAAATCTTACTGTATTTATAATAAAGCTAAAAATAAGTCTAGAAAAACTCATAAATTAACGCCTTATAAAGAACACCAGAGACCAAAAAATACCATTAATTATGACGAATTTCTCAATTTAGCTTTACGGAGAAGAAGTGCTCGGTTTTTTAAAGATATAAAAGTAGAAAAAGAATTTATATTGCAAGCAATGGAAATTGCAAGATTTTCGCCTAGTGCATGTAATCGACAGTCTTTTAAGTTTCTATTTTATAATGATAAAGAAATAGTTGGAAGAATTTCGAATATTCCAGGTGGAATTAGTGGTTATAAGATACCCGGTTTAATAGTTATAGTTGGTAGGAATCGTGGATACTTCGATGAAAGAGATATGAATGCACCCGTTATTGATTCTTCTTTAACTGCAATGACATTTTTATTTGCTTTAGAAATACTAGGTCTTTCTTCTGTATGCATAAATTGGCCCTGTAATTTAGAAATTGATCAAAAAATAAGAAAAATCATCAATTTAGAATTAGATGAGTTCATAGTTATGTTAATAGGTGTTGGCTGGCCAGATTCAGAAGGAATGATACCGTATTCAGCAAAAAAAACATCTGATGATTTAATTGAATTTAATTCTCGTTTATTTGAATTAGATATTCAATAAACATGCTCGGTATTTTATATGTTGTTAAATAAACATCGAGATCACTTCGATACAAAACATTTAAATAGTAATCTTAAAAAGCGCTCTTTACGTAGTGGTGCCATAACTTTAACATCTCAAGGCTTGCTTTTTGTCATCCAGCTCGGTTCCACCATGGTCCTGGCGCGCATATTGACTCCCGGTGATTACGGCATGATGGCCATGGTCGTTGCATCACTGGCCTCGCAGGCATCCTGATTAACCTGAGGTCTCTCGACCGCCACCATCGAGCGGGCGGAAATTAACCATGCCCAGGTCAGTACCCTGTTCTGGATCAATGCCGGTATCGGTGCGGGCGATGTTGCTTGTCAGCAGTCTTTCGCCGCTTATCGCCTGGTTTTATAAGACCCCTGAACTCAAGTGGGTGGCGATGGCGCTGTCCTGTAACTTCCTGATCAACGGCATGGCCGTGCAGCATCAGGCGCTACTGAACCGGCAGATGCGGTTTGTCGCTATTGCTATAATTCAGATCGGATCAATGCTGGCCGGGATCTCCGTTGCCATAATAATGGCCCTGCAGGACTTCGGCTACTGGGCGCTGGTGTTCAACAGCATTACCATTTCGGTCTGTACAGTCATGGGCGCGTGGATCGCTTCAGGCTGGCTGCCAGGGCTTCCGCAGCGTGATGTCGGTGTGGGGTCGATGGTCAAATTTGGGTCAGATATTGTCGGGTTTAACATTATTAACTACTTTTCCAGAAACCTCGACAATATCCTGATCGGGCGCTATCACGGTAGTGGCGCGCTTGGTCTTTATAGTAAGGCTTATCAGCTTTTGATGATGCCGATTACGAACCTGCGCGATCCTTTGAATAAGGTTGCTATGCCGACTTTGAGCCGACTTCAGAATGAGCCGGAGCAATATCGAAATTATTACAAAAAGCTACTATCGATACTTTCGACTGTGTCGATACCTTTCGTTATGTTCATGTTTGTTTGTTCCGATAGAATTATTAGCCTTGTGCTCGGGGCGCAGTGGCTGGAGGCCAGTGCCCTTTTTAAAATATTAGCCCTCGCCGGGTTGATACAAACAGTTTCCAGCACGAAAAGTCTTGTTCTTCTATCAGAAGGGAAAAGTAGAAAGTTTCTCTGGCCGGGTGCCGCTAACGCCCTTGTGATTTCTACTGCTTTTACTATTGGGTTGCCATGGGGCGCAAAGGGCGTTGCGACGGCCTATACGATTTCCACTACCTTCTTCTTGTCCCTTCTTTGGTTTATTCCTACAAGGATACGCCAATCCATCTCAAGGATTTCTTCATGGCAATAAATAAGCCCTTCATGGCCAGTGCTGTAATGGGGTTTATTTGTTTTATGACCCTTAACGACTTCAAAATGTGTCTGATCTATTTGCTTTGTTTGCTGGATTTTTAGCGAGCTTATTTAGTTATTTTCTGGCCTTGGTTGTTGTTTCAGGTGGAACAAAAGATATTCGTGATATTTTTCTTATGGGCGTTTAATTTTTTCAAAAAAATAAATTTTGCGGGTGAATGAATGAAAATTTTAATTCGAGGCGTGGTGTTGAAAATAAAGGCGCTGAGGCAATGATGCGTGTTGCACAAAGGGAGATTGGGGGGCGTCTCCTTTCCGTAAGTTTCCATTCAGGTGTCTTTCTTCGAGAGCTGTCTTTTGCTTAGGATCTGGATTTGAGCCTCTGTTTTATGCCCCGAGTTCACGGATGCAGATTTTCGCAAATTACCGTTTTTGCCAAAAATTCCTGAATACCTTCTTGCCAGAAAAAAATCCCGATTTTGCCCAAGCCATTAAAACGAACACAAGAGCTGCTTATGAAATCAATGCGATCGAATCTATTGACGCAGTGATCGATGTAAGTGGCTTTGCATACAGTGATAGCTGCTTGGGGAAAGGCGGTTGTCAAGGAAACCCAAGCTTGGACAGAGTATTGTGACGTTAACAATAAGCCTTATATTCTTGTCCCAGCATGGGGGCCTTTTGAGAACTCTGAGATTGCTGACCCGACAAGAATTATTTGCGAAAAAGCCTCACTTTTTATTTCTCGTGATGATGAGTCGTCCAGATATTGGCTAAACTACAAAATGTGCCTACTTCTTCAATCCGGCAGACGCCAGATTGCTTTCCGCTTCTCAGGAGACTCTACCGTAGTTGGGCGTACTCTTATCAGAGGGTTGGGCCTCGGGAAAGATCGCCCCATCATTGGGATGGTGCCTAATATGCGGGTCTATGAGCGTCTACCTGGTGTTGGTTTAAATAATCATTATGTCAAACTCTTGGTTGCATTGATTGATCATTGCACCGCGAAGTTGGGTGCGAAGGTTCTCTTAATGCCTAATGAAATCAAGGTGCCCGGTGCTTCTGGGCCGGACGACCGTTTTCTCTCAGCCTTGTGGCTTCGCAAATAAAAAACGCTGAACAATGCTGCGCTGTACGCGATTACTATCCTGTTGAAACAGTGAAATCAATTCTTGGTCAAGTTGATATGCTGATTGCTTCAAGGTTCCATAGTCTTGTTTTTGCCCTTTCCGAAGGGGTGCCTGTGTTAGCACTTGGTTGGTCACATAAATACCAGGAATTGCTACGCCCTTTTGGTTTAGAAAATTTTGTCGTTGACCATAATCAATTGGAGATTGATGGGATCATTTCACTCGTTGAAGACCTTTGGCGAATTAAAGAAAAGACATCTGAGCGAATTCGAGCAGTAGTGCCAGGTTTGCAGGTAAAAGTAGATATTCTCTTTGATGATGTTGTTGAAATCATTCGAAAGGCTAATCCCTGAACATTACAACGGATAGCATTGAAGGCGTAGTTTCTGGGGGCCTTTGCACCAGTTGTGGCACTTGCGCGGCCCTCTGTCCCTATGAGGCAATCGCTATGGCGGAGACCCCAAGTGGTTTACTTTTTCCAAGTGGATATCGAAGCCTGCGTTGCATGTGGCCTGTGTTTAAGTGGGTGTGGAGGGGCGGGTCTTGCGCCAGGATTGTTGTCTGAAGAGGTTGATCCTTTTAAAGGAGAAGTGCTGGCAGCATATTGTGGACATGCGACAGATTCTGAGATTCACGAACGGGGGCAAAGTGGTGGTGTTGTAACCGCTCTGCTTGCATTTATGCTTGAATCAGGGCGTGTTGACAAAGCCCTTGTTAACAGAATGCCCGAGGATGGCACGCTGCGCCCCGAACACTATTGGGCTCACAATAAGGAAGAATTATATCAAGCCAAGGGTCCAAATATTGCCCGGTCGCATTAAACAGCGCGATCCGCATGAGATTGGGCAAGACGGTAAAGATTTAGCAGTGGTCGGCTTGCCTTGTCATTTGCATAGTATTCGTAATGTTCAACAGTTCAATACGTATTGGGAAACAGCGATTAAACCGACTATCGGGCTGTTTTGTGATCGAACTTTAGCATTTAGTGGGATGGATTATCTTATTAGTCAAAGTAAGTTACCTAGGAAAAAAGTTAAAAAATTTATTTATAAAGACAGAACAAAAGGTAAATTCCCAGGGAATGTTTGTATTACCTCAAATACAAATGAACTCGTTCAGTTGCCGTCAAATGAACGTGAGGAAATTAAAGATTATTTCACACCCTCGCGTTGTCGACTTTGTTTTGACAAAATGAACGTTCTGTCTGATATCGCTTTAGGTGATGCTTGGGGCGTCAAAGAAAAAAGTGAAGGTTACTCTGTACTGCTTGCCCGAACAACAGACGCTTTGTCATTAATTGAGGCTGCCGTAAAAGCTGAGTATCTAAAATTAGAGAAAGTTAGTTCTGAACAAATTTTTACAGGGCAACATGTTGAATTAAGGCGCAGGCAATGGACCGCATTCACAAAAGCCAGACAGAATTTGAAAAATTATGTCCCTGATTTTGGCATAGATGGGAAATATGAAGATATCAACATAAGTGGCATTAGAGATTTCGTGATGGGACAAATTCGCTGGCAAGATACTCATTTTAAGACAAAGACGTCTAATCAGATTGTTAGGGCGGTGAAGATTGATAAGATTTTGAGGAAAATTAAAAATAAAATCGGGTTGTGATTTGCAATTCATAGAAGGTTCAATCCGCTAAAAGAATGGACAGAGTGATGGATGTTTCAATAGTTCTTGCCACATATAAACGACAGGATATTTTAAAAAAAACCCTTGAAAGTTTTAGTCAGTTTGACTGTACTTCCTTGGAATGGGAATTATGGGTAGTCGATAATGCCGGTGATTCTGCTACAGAAAAAGTTGTTCAAGCCTGGGCCTATAAACTCCCTGTAAACTATCTTGTGGAACTTGAGGTCGGTAAAAATAATGCTCTTAATAGCGTACTCGACAAGGTTCAGGGCCAACTGATCGTTTTTACCGACGACGATATTATTGTGACACCCGATTGGCTGCAGCAGTTGTGGCAGGGTGCTCAGCGCTGGCCAGAACATATGGTTTTTGGTGGTCGAATTTTGCCGCATTGGCCGGAGGGTTTTCAACCGCATGATACGAAAAACCCTTTTTTAATAGGTGCTTATGCTATAGCCGATTGGGACCATAGCGAAGGCGAATATGAGCCTAAAAAAGTTTTTGGGCCCAATATGACTGTTCGGAAAAAAATATTCGATGATGGTTGGCGCTTCAATACTGATATCGGTCCGAGTCAGAAAAAGAATTACATCATGGGTAGCGAGACGGAATTCGTTTTGCGTCTTTTTGAAGCTGGACATCCACCGGTTTATTTGCCGGAAGCTTTGGTCTATCATCAGATCAGGCCGGAGCAGATGAGTTCCAAGTGGCTGCTGCAGCGTGCCTTGCGGGCAGGGCGCGGCGATGTGCAGACGGATTCGTCTTTGATAACGGCGCCGCGATTATTAGGCATGCCACGTTACCTGATGAGGCGCGTCGGCGAAGATGCCGTGGCGTACGCGATTACGAAATGTCGGAAAAAAACCAATGAACTTGAAGCCGGCATGCGGCTCTACTTTAATTACGGACGTCTGATGCAGCACTTTGAGAAGAGCAAAAATGAAAAAAAATAATATTGTCATCCCGGCATATAACGCTGCGGCATTCATCTCCGAGGCCCTCGATTCGATTCTGGCTCAAGAGTACCCGAATCTTGAGGTGTTAGTAATTGATGACGGCTCAAAGGATGACACCAGAGTGTGGTTGGGGGGTACTCTCAGAACCGACCTGTTAGGTCTATTCATCAAGTCAATTCAGGACCAGGGGCGGCTAGAAACCGCGGCTTGTGGGAAGCATGTGGCGATTATATCTGTTTTCTTGACGCTGATGATGAATTGCTGCTCGGCAGCCTGGAGAAGCGGGCGGCTTTTCTCGATCAGAATCTCGCTTTGGGCTTGGTATTTACAGAATATCTTAAATTCAATACCCCGGATATGGCCGCCATGGAAAAAAAACCGGAGCTGGCGGCCTGCTTGACTGCGCTGGAAATCAAACTGATGACTCTGTTGAATCTCGACCAGAAGGCATTTTACATAGCTGAATTGGTTAGCCTCGCCTGTCTTTGTCGACAGAATCTCGGCAAGGGGCGTTTGAAAACAGCAACGGCCATCTTTCACGAGTTGATGGCGTTCGTGTGCAAAAACCTGGAAGCCCCGGATACGTGTGCCGCATCATGAAGCGCCTTGTCTCTGTCGTTTCACAACGTTGGCTGATGGTCGCGGTTACTCCTTTTTTGTTGCTGATGATGAGTTGCGAACAGGCCAATACCAGTGAGGGTTTTGCAACGACCTATCGCGCCACCGCCCTGCAAAAAAGCGAATTGCCCCGGTTGGTGGAAGGGCATCCGCGACTGTTTGTACGTCGCGAACCCTGGTCGCATGGGCCAAGCCTTTCTGAATTGAAGCAGTGGGCGCAAGAACCTCCCCTGAAAACCTACCTGGGCCGTAAAGCCTGGGATCGCAAGCCTTGGCTGGAATGGGCTTTTCGCTACTTGGTGACCGAAGACGAATCACTGGTGGTGCCTATTGTTGAAAAGATGAAGGGCGAGAAGGGTTATTGGCCGGGGTATCTGCAGACCCTGGCCACTATTTACGACTGGATTTACAACAGCCCCAATTTCACCGACGGGGACAAACGGTTGATTGAAGACAAACTGGTCAACTGGGGCAAAGCCGCAATCCGCAAAGGCGAACAGTATCAGGATATGTGGAGCCATTTCGGCTATGGTCCGGTCACCGATCTGGCAGCAGCCGGTCTGGCGCTGCATGGACATCGCGATGAGGCGGAAGAATTCCTGGCGCTGGCTGGCGGCTATCTTAAGAAGAACCTTATGCCTGGCTGGCAGCTGAACGAGGGCGCTTGGCAGGGTGGGTGGGCCTATTATTCCCAGGGCCCGGCCAAGCTTATGACCCTGGTTCACCTCTGGTCGACGGCGACGAATGATAACCTTTACCAGGTCATTGCAGATGAACAGGGGGACTGGCTGCGCAAGCATCTTTATTTTCTCCTGGGCGCAAGCTATGGCAAGTCAGGCCCCCTGGAGACGGGCGGTTTCAGCTACTCACCATTTATCAAAGGGATGCGAGATGGGGCTTTGCCGATCACTTACGCTTATCAGGATGTTAATGGCATTGCAGCGCTGTCCTATCTAAAAAAAATGCCCTGGTGGGCGGGCATCTGGCAGTTCATCTTTTATTCGCCTGAAATGCACGCCCGCGAGGTCGATGAACGCACCATCCCCCTGTCGCAGCTCTGGGGCAGGGAAGGCGTCGGCTATGCGCAGATGCGTAGCGGTTGGGGCGAGGGCGAGACCTTGATCGATTTCAAGTGCGGCGATTACTTCTGGTCGCACCAGTTTCACAACCAGAACGCCTTCACCATCTACCGGGGCGGCGCGCTGGCGGTGCAGAGTGGTATCTACGATGCCTACTGGGGTCCGCACATGCAGTTCTATTACCGCCCGACGATCGGTTCTAACGCGATGCTGGTGATTCAGCCGGAGGAAAAAAGTTGGATACCGCCGGGCGCGGCTAACAGCAACGGCGTGCCCAATGACGGTGGCTGGATCCCGGAATTCGGTGGACAGCGCACCTGTTTCATGCATTCTGATCATGGCTCGGCGGAGAACTGCTTTTCCTTTGAAAAATACCTGTATCGCAAGGATCATCAGCACCATTTCGAGACCGGCACCATGCAGGGATGGGAGGTGGGCGAGGGCTATACCTACGCTTCAGGCGATGCGACCATGGCCTACAACAATCCGGAATTTTCCTATCCCGGAAATAAGCCGAAACTCGATCACGTCAGCCGTGATCTGGTGTTTCTCGATAAAAAGTACCTGCTAATTTTCGACCGGGTAAACGCCCTCGATCCTGCCTATGAGAAACGCTGGCTACTGCACACCATCGGCGTGCCACAGGTCGAGATGCAGAAAAGCGGCGAAGAGGTGCCGGGGCACATCATCACCTATCCGGCCGGCCGGTTGCGCATCGACAACGGTGAGGGAACGTTGTTCGTTGAAACTCTATTTCCTGAAAAAGCGTCCCTGCGTGTCGTCGGGGGAACGCCTTCGTTGAGTGAAATAAAGCCCGCCCCGGGCAATCGGGGCGATGCCCGTCTTGAAAAGTCGGTGACGGGTCAGTATGAGGCGATGGGCGGAACCCTTGTCACCGACGCCGCAAGGGCCGAAGAGTGGACGATAGAATTTACCAGTGACAAGGAGTTCAAGGTGACCGGTTCGCAGACCGGTGCCGACGGGCACGGTAGCCTGGGCAAGCTGTTCTTCTCAAAAAGCTATTCACTGCTGATTCCGGCCGAAAACTGGCAGGGGCAACCGAAAAAAGCTGATCGGTTTACTTTCAGGACGACCAGCCAATCATACCGTTTCCGGGTGGACGGGAAGAATCCCCTGCCGAACATTAAAAAGCTGTACGGCGTGCTCAAAGACGGTTCCAAGGTGCATCCGGGCAACTGGCGGATGGAAGTCAGCCCGACGGAGGAAAACAGATATGATTCCTTCCTGCACCTGCTGACGCCGACCGACCGGAAAGGGGCACAGGCACCGAAAGCGACCGGACTCCGCAGTGACGATAAGCGCATGACGGGAGTTCTGATTGAAGACCGGGTGGTGATGTTTGTCGAACATGGCGGTTTGAAAGGCGAAACCCGGTACGCATTGCCCACCAGGGGAAAGACCCGGCATCTGATCGTAGGGCTTGAAAAAGGAGCGCCTCACACCGTGGAAATGTTACGCGAGAACGGCATGGCTTTAGAGCGGTTGCGCTTGGATAGCACGCCGGAAGGAACCCTGGCATTCTCAGCCGATTCGCCCACGGCGGTAAACATCACGCCAGGACCGTAGGGGCGCACTAACGTGCTGCCTGCATCCAATCTGGCACCCATACAAAGGCAAAGAACACCATGGAGTCGATTTTTTGAATTCCCGGAAAAAAACAGTCTGCCTGATTTCGCCGTTTCCGCCCCCCTACGGCGGCATGGCCATCCAGGCGCGAAAGTTGATCACCTTACTGGAGGAGGCCGGATTCGAGGTCAACGGCGTGCGCACCAACACCCGCTTTCCAGATGTTCTGAAATGGGTAACGCGGGTGCCGGGGCTGCGTACTCTGGTCAATCATGTGCTGTTCATGGTCACGCTGAACAAGGCGTTGAAGCGGGCGGACGTGGTTTACTTCCTCTCCGGATTTATCAATTTTTTCTGGTGGGTGACTTATCCGGCGCTTGTGCAGATCAAACTGTCGGGAAAGCCGGTCATCCTGAGCGCCCGGGGTGGGGATGCGCGACGGTTTTTCAACCGTTGGGGCAAGTTGGTGGCACCCATCATCCGGCGGATCGATGTGATCACCACCCCTTCGCGGTTCCTCCAGCAGGCCTTCGAGGATGCGTTTGATATCAGTCCCTTGATCGTGCCCAATATTGCCGATCTTGAGCAATTCACTTTTCGGCGGAGAGAGCCGCTGCGCCCGCGCCTGATCGTGAGCCGCAGCCTGGAGGAAATCTACAATGTCGCCTGCGTGATCCGTGCCTTCGCAAGGATGCGTGAACGATATTCCGAGGCGACTCTGGCCGTGGTCGGCGACGGCAGCCAACGCGAGATGCTGGAAAATCTGGTGAAGGAGATGGGCCTGCAGAAAGCGGTGACCTTTTACGGGAGGGTCGAGCATGCGCAAATTCAGGCTCTTTACGACGAAAACGACATCGCGGTCAATGCCTCCAACGTGGACAACCTGCCGGGTACAGTGCTGGAGGCCTACGCCTGCGGTCTACCGATCGTCTCGACCCGTGCCGGAGGCATCCCGTACATGGTCGAGGATGGAGTCACCGGCCTGCTGTTGGATCTTGACGATGACGAAGCCCTTGCGGCACGGGTGATTGACCTGCTGGAGCAACCACGGTTAGCTCAAAGTCTCATCGCCAACGGCCGCAAAGAGGCCAATAAATATTCCGCTGCAAATGTGCGTGATGTGCTGGTGCCGTTATTGAACGATATGGTGATCTAGAGGGACGGCGTGTCGTGCCTCCACGGGGACAAAACCAAAAACATGCATAAATCCAACGTATACATAACCGTCGATACCGAACACAGCATCGGTGGAGCGTTTTCAGACCCGGCTCTCAAACCGGTTGGTAATGACCGGCGCATTTATGGCCGGATCGGCGAGAGGGAATACGGCATTGGGCTGATCTTGGATATCGCAGACCGCTACCATTTGAAAATCACCTTTTTTGTAGAGGTGTTCAACAAGTACTTCTTCGGCGTAAATGAAACGCGGGAGGTCGTTGAATTCATTTTAAAACGCGGCCACGATGTCCAGTTACATCTGCATCCGAACTATCTAAATTTCACGCTGGAACGACCCCAGGATATACAGTATTCTGATTTGACCGGCGCTTATCCCCTAAAGCGGCAGGTTGAAATGCTGCGCGAGGCGCGACAGACGCTGGAGAGTTACGGGGCGCCGCATGTCGCAGCGTTCCGCGCCGGTTGTTTCGGGGCCAACGCTGACACGCTGAAGGCGCTTGCGGCAAACGGTTTCCTGATCGACAGCAGCTATAATGGGGCGTTTCTTGGTGGCCCCTGCCTGATGCCGGACTGGGGAATCAACGACCTGATGCTACGCGATAGAATCTATGAGTTTCCGGTAACCAATTTTCAGGAAGAGACGGGGTTGCGTCCGGCGCGGCGTATGCCGCTTGACATCAATGGCGTTAGCTTTGAGGAAATGCGGCACGTCTTGCGGGCGAGCCGGGAAAACGGGCCACGCCACCTGACGGTGATCCTGCATTCGTTCAGTTTTGTCCGGGCATACGATGTACAGTACCGCAAGATGCGCCCCCGCACGCATGTGATCCGCCGCTTTGAAAAGTTATGCCGCTTTCTGTCCGAAAACACCGCGGATTTCGCGGTACGCGCTTTCGGCGATCTGAGCAGCGCAGAGCTTGCGCAAATGGTCCACGACAGAAGCGATCGACTTCCCCGGGTACCCAGACATCTTTCTTTGCTGCGCTTCGGCGGCCAGCTCTGGGACCGGCTGGCTTGAGAGGATGATGAACAGCAACGAACAACCATCGCGGAAACCGTTGCATGTCATGCATGTGCTGGGCAATCTCGGTCCGGGCGGGGCGGAGATGGGGGTGATCCGGCTGATTCAGGCCTTTCCGGGCGAGGATGTGACCCATTCCCTCTGTATCCTCGGTGACGATCTGCGGCTGCGCGATGAACTCGGCGATGCCGCGCCCTGCCACGTCATGGGTTTCAAGGGCAAAGTGCGCTCGGCCTTCTGGCCGCTGGCACGTCTCTTCCGTCAGCAAGGTGTCGACATCGTTCATGTAAACAATCTTGCGCCTTGGTTGGATGCTGCGCTCGCATCTTCTCTGGCGGGCTGCCGCTGTCTTCAGACTTTTCACGGCGTAGAGCAGGCGCAATTGCGCTTTTCGCCGCTCAGGCGTGCTCTGCTGCGCCTGGCGGCATGCCTTAGCGACGGAATGACTGCGGTGGCGGCGCCGGCGGCTGACCTGATGGCGGATTTGACGGGCATTACGCGGAATCGTATCCGCGTAATAGACAATGGTATTGATACCGATGTTTTTACTCCGGTTGCCTCACGGGATGAAAAAAAACAGCTTCGCCGGAATCTTGACCTCCCCGAGACCGGGATTTTAATCGGTTGCGTGGCGGCCCTTCGTCCGGTTAAAAATCACCAGGGGTTGATTGAGGCGTTTGCGCGGACACTTGATGCAAACGTAGGCGAGGCTTTCCTGGTGCTGGTAGGAGATGGCCCCCTTGAGGGTGAATTGCGGCAAAAATGTCAGGATCTGGGGCCTCACGTTGCCGAGCGGGTTCTGTTTTTGGGGCGGCGGACTGATATAGCCCGTCTCCTGCCTGCACTGGATGTTTTTGTGCTTAACAGTGACACGGAAGGGCTGAGTTATGCGGTGTTGGAAGCCATGGCCTGCGGCTTGCCGGTTGTGGCGACAGAGGTGGGCGCGAATCCGCAGCTCATTACGCAGGCAAGGCAAGGGGTTCTGGTTCCCTTCGGCGACGCGGCAGCCCTGGCACGCGCCTTGTGTGAGGTGGTTGGCAATCCTGCTCAATCGGAAATCATGGGCGCCAACGCGCGATGCAGAGCAGAAGAGGAATTCAGCCTTCGCAGGATGTCTGCCGCCTTCCGTGATCTTTATCTTAATCTCGTTTCCAGGAGCAAGTGAGGTCCTTTCATGCCATTAAAGACCCTTTTATATCTTGGTCTTTTCGCCGGAGCATTCTGCATGAGCATTTTGGTGCATCCTGTTATTGGTGTTTATGCTTATCTAGCAACTTACAATATCAACCCCCTCGCACAGTGGTGGGGCAATTATCTTCCTGATTTTGTCTCGCGTTATGCCTTACTCCTCGCTTTGGCGATTGGATTCGGCATGGTTCTTCAGCATGCGAAACTGCGTTATGAGCGCTTCTGGGAACGGCAGGAAATACTTCTTGTCCTGTTTGTCGGCGTCATGTGGTTTTCGGTCGTCATCGACCAGGGGCAGGGATTCGCTTACAATATTGAAAAAATGACCAAGGTATTGGTTATTCTGCTTATGGCCAGTCATATCATCACGACGCGGAAGTTTTTTGAGGGGATGGTGTGGGTTTTTATTATCTCAGGATTTTTCCTTGGATTGGAAATGTTTGGTGGTGCAGGTTCTTCCCGCGGGGGCCGATTTGACGCAGGAGTGGGAGGATCTGATTTTGGTGAGGGGAATTTTATTGCAGCTCATTTTGCTTTTGTATTGCCATTTATCGGGGTGATTCTGGCGAGAGGCAGTTGGAAGGTGAGGTTTTTTACGTTGATCCCGACGGTATTCATTGTCAATGCAATCATTATTACCCGTTCAAGAGGTACTTTTCTGGCTTTGGCTGTTGCGTGTGTCGCGGCTTTTTTTCTTTCTACCAGAGTCAAGCAGCATCGCAAGAAAATAGTTGTCCTTATTATAGTCGGAATTATAGGTGCGGTTTACCTGACTGACGACAGGTTCTGGGAGAGGATGGGGACAATTACAGTTCAGGAAGAATCTGGTGAACGTGATCTCTCAGCGCAAAATCGCCTTGATGCCTGGCATGGCGCCTGGCTGATGGCCCAAGATTATCCGCTTGGCGTCGGCGTAGGAAATTTTTTTGGGTACATTGGCGACTATTATTTACATCTGCAGGGTCGGGATACGCATAACACTTATTTGCGCTGTCTAGCCGAGTTGGGATTTCATGGTTTTTTTGTGCTCGCCATGCTGGTTGCCTCCGCTTTTTTCATGCTCTGGGAAATTGAACGCCGGGTCGATGCCGTGGAGTCTGAACTCCACGGATTTTTTCATCTCTATGCATTTGCGCTCAAGCTGTCTTTGATCACTTATCTGGTCGCGGCGATGTTTATTTCTGCCGTGTATATCGAGGAGTTTTACTGGTTGTTGATGATGCCGGTCTTTCTTAAGCGTGCTTTGGACAATGAAATCAGCGATGCAGTTATTGAGAAAAAAATAACGCAGGTCACTTAATGTGACTGAAAGGTCGCGGGTATGGCTGAACATTTAACTGAAGTCAAAAAAGATCTGCGAGATCGAGGCTTCGTCATCATCGCGCAATTCGGCCCACCCGCGCTTGCTGCCATCCGAAGTTTGGGACGCCGAGGGGCAAGGGTCGGGCTGATTCAAATCGCCGAGAGCAGTGAGCCTTCAGTTCGTTCAAGCTTTCTGTCGAATCACATCAGCATGACCGCCGATGAATTTCTCAATGGCGCTGGCCTGGCGCGTTCAATCGCCTTCATAAGTGATTTCGCCACAGACATTCTGCTGACCATCAATGAAGAATTCTCCTGCCTCCTTGACCGGAATCGCCACCTGTTGCCGGAGAGTGTCAGGCTGATGTTTTCGGGTAATTGCGAGACTCGCGCGATTTTGTCCAAAGGGCGACAGATTGAAACGGCCAGGCGTGTCGGGATGAGTCTTCTGCCCACCTGGGAGATTTCCAACTCCGGCTTTGATCTGTCGGAAGTGGCCGATGCGAATTTTCCATTGTGTCTGCGTCCTTCTGAACCTGGAGGTGTGATACCACCTTTTAAAGTAGACATTGTACGTTCGGTCAAGGAACTGGAGTTGTTCATCCAGCGGATTGAGCAATTCAAAAGCACGATTCTGGTTCAGCCTTTCATCAATGTTCCCAATCTCGTAGTCCATGGTGCGCGTGGACCAGACGGTACCGCATGTGGTGTGGAAGGCTTTCTTGTCGAGCGCAAATTCGAAGGAGTGACGCTGACCATTCGGCCTTTCGAAATCAGCGACGAGTTGATTCGACAATGCATGGCTTTTGTTGAAGTCTTTGGCGTGGTCGGGCCTTATCATTTTGAATTTCTTTATGACCCTGCAACTCAAACCCCCTGGTTTCTTGAACTCAACAGCCGTTTGGGCGGTACCACCGCGAAGGTTATGGCCTGCGGCTACGATGAACCGGCCTGGGCTCTAAAAGCCTTCGGCTACGATGTCGACCCCGGAACTTTCTGCAACGGCGCAACGGGTTCGAGCAAAAAAGCCCTTGGGAAATTTCTGCTTGGTGCTCTGAGGGGTAAACTGACACCTCTTGATTACCCGGAAGAACCGCGCTGGAAGAGAATTCTTGTGGCGCTGTATGGTTTGGCGGTCTGGCGCGATGATGTGTTTGCCTGGGATGATCTGCCGGCAACGCTGGCACTTTACGGCTTATCGCTGAAGAGTGGAAAACAGTCGGAGAAGTTGAGGTTCTGGAAGAAAGAGAATTAATCAATTCCGAGGCGGGTGATGCGGGGGAGAGATGGTGACTCGCACCGAACGACCCACCGGGTCGCAGCTACGAGAGGTTGGTTGGCGGATAAAATGGTGTTTATATTTTTTAAAACGGTTTTCCTCTTTTTCATGGCGTTGCCTTGCCTGGTTTGTGCCGCCGATTACGCCGCCACCAACATCCGCGTGGTCAACGCCCGCTGGCCTGATGCCGGTTCACCTGAATCTTTCGGCCGCGATGCCATTCGGCTGACCGGCGCTGAATCGGAGGAAGAGCAGGCCACAGCCGTCTGGCGTTTCATCCAACAGATGACCGAGGTCGGCACCGTGCCGAAAGAACCGGCTTACGGTAATTCCTACGTGCTATCGCCGGAAAAACTACTCAACGTCTACGGCGTACATTGGTGTGACGGGCTTTCGCGCATTATGACCATGACCTGGCGTGCCCTGGGTTATCGGGCGGACAAACTTTACAGGTTCGGCCATACCCTGGCGGATATCCACTACCGCGATAAGGACGGTATCGACCGCTGGCACATTTTCGATCTCTCCCAGCACTGGTATGTGTATGACCGTACGGGGAAGCATATCGCGACCAGGGAAGAGCTTGCGCTGGACCATTCGCTTCTTTACTACCCGTCCCGTACGCCGATTCCGTCTGAACCCTCACCTATGCAGCCTGGCTGGGTGCATGCCGGACATCTGAATCTGAAGCCACACTCCATGGGAATCAATCTGTGGTTGGGTGAGACTATCGAATTTTTGTTCGGTAATGAAGGCAAGCCTTATCTGAATCTTTTCCCTGCAGGGGAGAGGCGTGATTTCGAGCATGGCCCCTATCCGTTGACTTATGGCAACGGCCGGCTGCTCAGCCGCCCGCAATGGGAGGACTCGTTTGCAGAAAAGATTCTGGACGTAGAAATCCCTTATGTCATCTCAGCGGCATTTTTGAATTTTTCCGGCAGGGTGGAACAGCCGGACGGATATTTCCGCGTCAGCTTGTCGACGGACGGCGGAGCATCGTGGAAAAGTCTCTGGCAGACTGAGAAGGGGCGTGAGGGCGATTTTCAGCTGGAGCAGATGGATTACTGCCCGACGTTCAATCCGCGAACCACGAAAAGGGTGGAGGAGATTACGCCCTTCGGCCGCTATGATTACAAGCTCAAAGTTGAGATGGCCGGCTGCCGACTGGACGATTTTGAAGTGACGACGGTTTTTCAACACAACATATTTGCGCTGCCAATGCTGTGGCCTGGCGAGAATCGCATTTCAGTCAATGGATCGACCGCTCCGGGCACGGCGCTCAAGGTTTCTTATCTCTGGGATGACGCCCGGGGGCAGGATCACCGCCATGAAGGAAATTTGACGTCTTTGCCGGCACAATATGTCATCAAGTCTGATGGGCTTGCCTGGAAGGATGTGCGCACACGTCGTCTGCGCATTGAAGCTCTTGAAATGTCCGATGTCTTTAACAACGTCGACGGCACGCGGAGCGAAGCAGCAGCATCGGCCAGCCGTGAGCTCCCTTATCCGACAGAACGATCGATTGGGTCAAAATCCGGACGGCAACCGGATTTTGACCGGGACAAGGCGGAGCTTGCAGAGGCTCTGCGCAAACGGGAGCCCTCAGTGATTGCCGACCGGATTGTCGCTCTCGGCGCCTTGCGCGATCCTCGCGGCGCCTTCATACTGGAAAAGGTCATCATGGATGACGCGACCAGTCCGGCCTGGCACAAGATCTTAGCCTGCCAGGCACTGTACCAGAGTGTCGGTTCCGCGGCGGCGCCTGTGTTGATGAAAGTTCTCGAAAGAGACCCGACCATCGCCTGGAAGAAGCCATCCGGCAAGTGGACCTCCGATACCATGTGGCTGCACACAGCGGCTGCCGCGACAGCCCTGCTGGCGGATATTCAGGCTTTACCCGAACGGGAGCGTGCCGCTGAGCTGATTGCCGAAACCCTGAAAGGGAGTCGGACGAAAAAACCGCTTGCACAAATTTATCGCGGCAGCGAGATCGGCTGGGGGCTGATCCGCGCACTTGGCTTTCTTGGCAGTGATCGGCATGTTCCGCTTCTGAAAGGTTTTCTTGCAAATAAAAGCGATGAGACCGCGGTTGCCGCCGAAGCGTTGATCCGCATCGGCAACTCCGCTGTTCTGCCGGAATTTTTGAATCTGCTGCAGGAGGCGCAATATCCGCCTGTGCGAACCGCTGCAATCAAGGGGATCGGCCGTTTTGGTGAATCGCAACATGCCGTTGTTCTGCAGCCATTTCTGAACCATTGGGATGAGGATTTCAGAGCCGCAACAGCAGTGGCATTGGCAAACCTTGACAATGCTGAATCGATCTCTGCTTTACAGGAAGCTCTGCAGGATGAGTCGTTCTCATGGGTTAAGGATCTGATGCAGGACAGTCTGGACTCACTGGTTAAAAAGGAATTGAGCAGCGAAGCACGGCCAGCAGTCAGCGGACGATTTAAAAATGACTGAAAAAAAACCGCTTCCCCCTCGTCGCCACACGGTTTCCCGCGAATATTACTGGCGGGAAATGTTTAACGATTTCTCGGGTGAAGAGACAGATTATGCCATCTCCGGCTGGTCGCCCCAAGGCTTGGGTCTGCGCATGAAGACATATGTCCAGACGCTGCCGTCGCTGAATCTTGCGCCGGGTGAACTGGTGCTTGATTTGGGATGTGGGGCCGGGGCCTATTCACGGATTTTGGCTGAATTGGGTTATCGCGTCATCGGCGTGGATTATGCGGCAAAGGTTGCAATCAAGGCGAGAAAAAAAACGACTTTACAGGAGGTCGATTTTGTTTCCGGGGATGCCACTTGTCTGCCTTTTGCTGATCACCTTTTCGGCCATGTAGTATGCATCGGCCTGTTTCAGGCTCTGCACAAACACCGCGAAGCGATGAATGAGATTTTTCGAGTTCTTAAACCCGAGGGCTTGCTTTGCCTGATGACGTTGAATCGGCGTTATTTGAAAGCCGTTTTTGATCGAAAACTTGAACGAGAAGAGATCATTATGGTTGAGGGGCAGCCTCAACCACGGCTCAATACCTATGATCCGAAGTTTTTTATGGATGAGTTGGCTGAGACGGGTTTTGTCAATCTCAAGAGCAAGCCTGTGCAGATTTATCCGACCTGGATAAATCCTTTGGCTCCGTTCGTGGGGTTGTGGAACCATGTGCCTGGGTTGCGCGATCTCACCGCCCGTTCGTTTATGATTTCAGGGACAAAGCCATTGTAGGGGCGTACAGATGTGGGTCCCCTTTACGCCAAAGGTGTGATGATGTTTTTCCGTAAATTATTCAACTTGATACGCAACCTGCTCGCTCTGTTCGGCCTGCTGTGCCTGGTGGGGGGGGTGGTGGTCGGCGTTGCGGTGATCAAATCATACAACCTGCCGCCGCGTGTTTTTGCGGAAAAAGTACTGCGAAAGACCGGCCTCGATACCACTTTTCTTGCCGGGTGGATTGAATCGGCTCCGCTCAAGCCACAGGACGTGATTCTTCCCCCCGTCAATAACCCCGACTGGCAGGGACAGGGGGCGCGCAAAACCCGTCGCCTTGTTCCATTCTATTATTCTCAGCAAGGACGGCCGGTGCCTGAAATCTGGCTTGCCGAGGATGAGCGCAAACGACATATTCAGCCGCACGCGGTCCGGCAGGTGATGGTGGCGGATACCCAGGAACTTTTACATGCGATCAGTTCTGCCGTACCGGGAGATGTCATCACTCTGGCGGCAGGAACCTACCGTATTAAAAAACGGACGATCAGTGTCAACAAACCGGGGATGGCGGAAAATCCCATTCAGGTGCGGGCCCAGAAGTTGGGACAGGCGAAGATCGAGTTGAACAGCCTGGAGGGTTTTCTGGTCAACGCTCCTTTCTGGGTGTTTGAAAATCTCGATATCAAAGGCGTATGCAATGACGACAGCTATTGCGAACACGCCTTTCACGTCGTCGGCAAAGGACGCGGTTTCGTGCTCCGCAACAGCCGACTGCATGATTTCAACGCCATGATCAAGGCTAACGGCCTTGATAACAGCAATGGCGGTAGGGACTGGCCGGATGGTGCTCTGATTGAGGGCAACAGCTTTTATAACTCATCCATTCGCAATACCCGGTCTTCAGTCGTGCCCATCGATGTTGTTGGTGCCGATGACTGGGTCATCCGGGAAAACTTGATTGCCGATTACGGCAAGGGTCAGGGCGACCAGATCAGTACGGCGGCCTTTATAAAAGGCAATGCTTCACGGGGAGTGTTTGAGAACAATCTGGTGGTGGGTGAGTATGAGCATTCGGGAGGGGTCCGCCTGGGCTTGTCCTTCGGCGGCGGGGGGACGAGTCAGTCGGCTTCGCGTCACAAGGACAATTCGGTAGAGCACACTGATGGGATTGCACGCAACAACATCGTCATGTACACCAGTGATGTAGGCTTTTACCTGAATAAATCAAGAAATACGCAAGTGTTAAACAATCTGCTCTTTCAAACCTTGGGGGTAGATGTGCGTTTCCCCGGTTCTTCTGCTGTCGTCAAAAACAATCTTCTCGACGGTAAAATCAGGGAACGTAATGGCGGGGTGAGTGTCGAAGATCGGAATTTGCTTTTAAATGATGGAGTCTTTGGCAAGTCATTTGTCGATATTTTTGAAAACCCCCGGGAGGGTGATTTTACTGTCAGGGACAATTCGGCATTGATTAAAAAAGGGGGCGCCAGCGATTTTGTGCGTTTTGATTTTTGCAATCGTCCAAGGGGAACTTCCCCCGATATCGGACCCTTTGAAATTCAGGACCAACCCGGTTGTCAGCCTTTTGTAATGGGAATTCATCAAGATTAGCTGTATCTGAATCCAGGATGCATAATCTATTTATGGCCTCTTCGCAACGAACATAAAGAACAGGATTTAGCAGCCAATGTGCGGTATTACAGGGATCTTGCATTTTAATTCTCAGCTGGTCGACCGTGATCTTCTGCGCCGGATGAACGACACCATGGTTCACCGCGGGCCCGACGGCACTGGCCTGTTCGTGAAAGGTCGGATCGGTCTTGGCCACCGCCGCCTGTCGATCATCGACCTGCATACCGGCGAACAGCCGATGGGTACGGCAGATGGTGACGTGCAGGTGGTGTTCAACGGCGAGATCTATAATTTTCTCGAACTCAAATCCGATCTTGTTAAGCGTGGCCATGTTTTCCGCACCCGCAGCGATACTGAGACCATTCTACATGGATATCGCGAGTGGGGTGATGATTTTGTCACCCGCCTGCGCGGCATGTTTGCCATCGCCCTGTGGGACGCCCCTCGCCGGCGACTGCTGCTGGTTCGCGACCGACTAGGCAAAAAGCCGCTCTATTATTACTGTGACCGGCAGCGGCTGGTTTTCGGCTCGGAGATGAAGGCTTTGCTGGCGGATCCTACGATTCCCCGTGAACTTGATACCGCTGCGCTCGACGCCTACCTGAGTTTCGGCTACGTGCCGTCGCCGTTGTCGATTTTTAAGGGAATACGTAAACTTCCCCCGGCGCACCAGGCGGTGTGCCAGGACGGGGCCTTGGACATCCGTGCCTACTGGGACCTCGACATGAGCGGAGCCGGGGAGGATGTCTCTGAATCTCGTGCCATCGAGGAACTTCGCGAAATATTCGATGAATCGGTCCGGTTGCGAATGATCAGCGATGTCCCGTTGGGAGCCTTTCTGAGTGGCGGGGTAGATTCCTCTGCGGTGGTGGCCGCCATGGCCGGCTTGACCGATGGAAAACCGGTGCGAACCACGGCAATTGGATTTACCGAAAAACGCTTTAATGAGCTTGAGTATGCCAGAATGGTGGCCGAACGTTATCAGACCGCTCACTGTGAGTTCGTGGTCGAGCCTGATGCGTTGTCAATGCTCGAACGCCTGGTCTGGCATTTCGACGAGCCTTTTGCCGATTCGTCGGCAATCCCCACCTGGTATGTCTCGAAGATGACCCGGCAGAATGTGACGGTGGCGCTCTCAGGTGATGGCGGTGACGAGACTTTTGCCGGGTACGTCCAACGCTATGGCATGAACCGTTTCGAAGACAACTTGCGGCAGAAGCTTCCCGCAGCGTTGCGGAGGGGGATGCTCGGGCCGCTGTCGAGAATTTACCCGAGGGCTGATTTCCTGCCCCGACCGCTGCGACTCAAGTCTTTTCTGACCAACCTGGCGCTACCGCTGGAGCAGGCCTATTTTCGGGATATGGCTTTTTACTTCAAACCCGAGGCCAAGCGGCGTCTGTTGAAACCGGAGATGATGGCGTCAATGGGCGATCCCGGTCCGGAGGACATTCTCGGCCGGCATTTTGAGCGCAACCGGAACCCAGATGTGACCAGCCGCGTCCAATACGTCGATATCAAAACTTATCTGCCCGAGGATATCCTGGTCAAGGTTGATCGCATGAGCATGGCCCACTCGCTCGAAGTGCGCGCACCGATCCTCGATCACAAGGTGATGGAGTATGCGGCCCGATTGCCATCGTCGCTTAAACTGCGAGACCACGAAGCAAAATATGTGTTCAAACAAATGAACCAGGAACGTCTGCCCAAGGATGTGCTCTATCGTAAGAAACAGGGCTTCTGCGTGCCGCTGGCGGTCTGGCTACGCGGGGAACTCAAGACGCTGGCGCACGATGCTATCTTTGGAGAAGCTGCCGACATGCGGCAATGGTTCGATATGGGGTATGTTGCCGATCTCTGGAGGAGCCACCAGTCGGGCCGGCATGATAATGCCACGCCGCTATGGGGATTGGTGATGCTCGGTTTGTGGAAGAAAATGATGGCCCGATCGTAGGGACAAGACGTGCTTTGCCGAGGCAGCCAGACACCGTCCCCACCCCTTGCAGCGGGCTCTCCGCCAGCAGCCCTTTACCGGGGGCGGCCGCCCATGGCTGATTGCATTGATCGCTTGGGTCCGGCGCGAAATTTGCAAAGATTTCCAACAGTCTGGCATACAATTCATGGAGGGATTCTGATATCATGCTTCCGATTCTGGTTCGTAAAATCATCTACCCGCTGCATGAGCAGATTTTCAGGCGCAAGACCTTTCAGTTCTTAGAAGAACTCGAGGAGCAACAGTGGCTGAACTCGTCTGCAATCGAGGAACTGCGTTTCCAAAAGCTGCGCAATCTGCTGATGCACGCCGCAACGAATATTCCTTTTTACGCCGATCGGTATGCAAGGGCCGGCTTCGATCCGCGGAAGATGAGCTCCGTCGAAGATTTGACAAGGCTTCCACTGCTGACCAAAGCGGAGATCAAAGCCAATCTTGATCAGATGACCTGGACTGAAAGCCCTGGCGGGTTGCAGCGCTACAATACCGGGGGATCTTCGGGAGAACCCTTGATCTTTTATTTCGACAGACGCCGTCAAGGCATGGATAAGGCCGCGCGTATGCTGACCCATCGCTGGTGGGGGGTTGATGTCGGCGACAGGGAGCTCTACCTGTGGGGGTCTCCTGTCGAGGCGACCCGTCAGGACCGTATGAAGGAGTTTAGGGACAAATTGACTAATGAACTGCTGATCAGTGCTTTTGACATCTCCGAGGAGAATGTCGCCGGGATTATAGCAGCATTCGAGCGGTTCCGGCCGAAATGCCTATTCGGCTACCCGAGTACTATCGACCTGTTCGGCCAGATGGCTGCCAACCAGGGGCGGTCCCTGACTGATCTAGGAGTGCAGGTTGTCTTTGCAACGGCCGAATTGCTCTATGATCATCAGCGTCAATCGATCAGCTCCCATTTTGGCGGTATTCCAGTTGCGGATGGCTACGGCAGCCGCGAAGGCGGTTTTGTGTCCCACGAATGTCGAGAGGGCCGCTACCACATCATGGACCCAAATTACGTGGTTGAGTTTGTGCAAGATGAAGGCTCCACGGGTGCTGGGGAGGATGGCGAAATTGTCCTGACTCACCTTGACGCCTGGGGTATGCCGTTGATTCGCTACCGGACCGGCGATGTGGCGCAACCTGGGTCAGGCGCCTGTCCTTGTGGGCGAGGCTTTTCGACCATGCAGAAAATCCGTGGTCGGACCACCGATTTCGTAGTTACTCCGGACGGCCGGTGGCAGCATGCCCTCTCGGTGATCTACATCGTGCGGGATATCGAGGGCGTTGATGAATTCAAGATTATCCAGCACGCCCTGGAAGATGTGCAGATACTGGTCAAGATCATACCGTCGCTCTACCCCGCCGACGGCGATGATCGGATCAGAACCGGCATCCGAAAGCGCATGGGCGATAGTGTCAAGGTCACAGTCGACCGGGTTGACACGGTTCCCCGTGAAGCTTCGGGCAAGCATCGTTACGTGATTTCGAAGGTCGCACAACAGGGTCTGCTGCAAAGATGATTGACTCTGGCAGGCATGAACGTCACCTAAAAAAGCCTGGAAGGTTGCTATGAAGCGATCGTTGCAAGCGGTTTTCATTCTGCTTGTGGGATTTTCTCCGATTTTAAGCTTCGCGCTCGAACCGGCCGAAGTAGCTGTGGTTGCCAACCATTTCGTGACAGACAGCGTCAAGCTGGCGCGATACTACATGAAGCAGCGGGGGATCCCCGAAGAGAACTTGATCCGCATCAACACGAGCAGCAAGGAGAAATGTTCGCGCAGGGCTTATGAAGAGGAGATTGCTGGGCCGGTGCGGGAATTTCTGGACAGACGGCAGGGTAAGAGCGAGATTCGTTGTCTGGTGACGATGTTCGGCGTTCCTCTGAAGGTCGCTGCCCCAGAACAGACCCGTTCCGAAACGAAGGAGCTGGAGGCAGTCCGGCGGGAGTTGGCAGCCCTGAAGGCACAGCTGAAAACTCTTAAAGAGTCACAAGGGGATGAGGTCAAGAATCTGAAGCAACGGATCGCCTTGCTGGAGCAGCAAGTCAGGGACATTGGCAAAAGTGAGCAGCATGCGGCGGTCGACTCGGAACTGGCCCTGGTGAAGGCCGGGACATATCCATTAAAGAGATGGCTGCCCAATCCTTTTTTCGTGGGCTTTCAAGGAAAGACGTTGCCGGTCGCCAAGCCCGACGTGCTGATAGTCGCGCGGCTGGATGGGCCATCCGGCGAGATTGTACGACGAATTATCGATGATAGCTTGGCAGCCGAGGCGACGGGTTTGCAGGGCACAGCCTATTTCGATGCACGCTGGGCCAGGCCAGATTCGCAGAAGAAGCTCACAGGCAACGGTTTCTACGACAACTCCCTGCATATGGCCGCCGAGCATCTCAGGTCAAGGCAGATCAAGGTTGTCGTCAACGACCAACAGGCATTGTTTCAGCCGGGTGAAGCTCCCAACGCGTCGCTCTATGCCGGCTGGTACAGCCTGTCGCGCTATATCGACGCCTTCGACTGGGTGCCGGGTGCTGTCGGCTTCCACATCGCCAGCCAGGAGTGTCAGAACTTGAAAGGCAAGGGCAGGTACTGGTGTAAAAGCATGCTGGAAGACGGCGCTGCGGCCACCATCGGCCCCGTCGCGGAGCCTTACCTGTCGGCTTTCCCGATACCTGAACTGTTCTTCCGATTTTTGACCGATAGCTACTATACGCTTGGCGAAGCCTATTTTCTGAGTCTTCCGTACTTGTCGTGGCAAATGATCCTGGTCGGCGATCCTCTGTATCGGCCGTTCAAGAAGCAATAAGCGGACTATTCATAAACATCCTCCATCTCCTCGATCATAGCCTGCCTCTGCACAGCGGCTACGCCCTCCAGAGTTAGAACCTGGTCCGTGTCTAGCGCAACATGGGCTCTCATCCTGTGATTCTGACCTCACCCATGCACGAAGAAAACTGCAAGGAGAACTGGTCCAAAAGAGAGGAGCTCAATGGCTTCATCTATTACCGGACCAGGCCAACCCGTCAATTACCCGGTCCGGTGACCAATGAAGCCTTGTCGATGCAAGTTCTGTCGTGACAGGTTTGGCTTAGTTGAAGGGCGGGCGTTTTCTCCTCTAGGCCAGGTACCAATAATCCATTTTTTATCGCAGACGTCTGAAGATGTTAGTTTTCATCATTGTTTTGCTTGAGGAAATACCTCATAAAGGCTTTTCTGATCAAGTGTGGCAACAACAGGTACATGGGCATACGCAGATAGTGAGAACGCACATACAGTGCAAACCTCGCGATAGCGCTCCACCGTGTTTCACAGCTTGGATGGTTGGGCCGAAACGCCCGCAAGAAACAAAAATTCATAATTCGTGCAGTCAGAAAACCCGGTTTTTGTGTGTCAGCCAATTCCAGGACTGCTGAAGGCATGGGGGTATGGAAAAAGTACCTTACATAGCGTAGCGCATAATAAAGTGGTCTCTGCAGGTGCAGTTCTGCAGCGCGAGGCAACAGGTGAGCCCAGAATTGATCCTCTGTTTCACCAAAGTGGCGTAGCAGACGATCCAAATCGAGTAAATCTCGCAGGCCATGATCAAATTCACCTTCGTGAAATAGATGCGTGGCGCTATGGATCACCATATCTGCAGGAGCAAGAACCCAAATGCCTGGGGTTATCTCCTGTGTGGCCTCAAACAGCTTTTTTGCATCAGGCTTGAGTTTTGCTGTCGGCGGCAGAATCGTGTGGTGGACATCCAGTACGGAACCACGTTCAATATGTCCAAGGGGTGGTATTTCATGCATCCACTTACGAAAATATCGTTCATCATAAGTATCCTGTTTACCGGGTTCCCAGCCAAACTCGGCCAGGATAGATTCAAAATGTCGGATCTTTTCTAGGGGGACCAGGAGATCAATATCTCCGATTAACCGTCCCTGTGCTGCCGGTAGATTGCCCGCAATATACGCGGCTCCCTTCAATAGTATTAATTTCACGCCAGCTTTGCCACACGCGCGCTGTAGCCACTTTAATTCATATTTTAGTGTCTGGACTTGATTTTCATGAAACACCCAATCTGAAAACAAGTGTGCCCTGGGACGCTCCGGAATACTGCTCAGTAGCCCCTTTTTTTCGAACAACACATAAAGTGTTGATAACAATGAAGCAATCCGAGCTTGAGGAATGAGAACTTCCCACTGCTCCAGCCTTAGTTGGGAGCATTGATGTGGATCGTTGAGTATTTTTATTAGAAGTGGATTCAAGAACTGCTCGCCTCTGATACAATCTTATCGATTACCAGCAAAGCTTCATCCAGTTCAGAGTATGTCAGGTCATAACAGTTCACGGCCTCCATGAGAGTACGCATTGTCTCAAAACCTAATTGGGATAACAAACCATAGTTGAACGAATGCAAACCGGCGAACATAAATGCCTCTGTTTTTGGTTTCTTTTTTAGAATCAGCTTTGACTCTGGTGAGTAACGGGGGAAAATTATCAGATGAGCGGGGACCAACTTCGGGTCATGACTGTCTGATGCCAGATCCGCTTTCATGTGCGCCACTGTCCCTTTGTGAGTATCCAGTGATATCGGGCCCAGCACCACTCGGGAGGTAAAGTTCCTGATGACATCGATTGATTTATTCTTCAGACTGATAGGGCGGCATAGGGGGACCAGCTTGTGAGTATTAAAAGGAATAAGGGCGTGTTCATCGGAAAGGACGCGCCACCCGGATAGGCAGAGAGCCGCAGAAAGAGTGCTTTTTCCAACTCCCGGCAACCCCGGCAAAATGAGTCCAATACCGTTCTTTGATAGAACTGCTGCATGCAATTTCAGATATTCGTTTGAACCGGTTGAAACACACCAATTCATGCCCCATTCCAGAAAAGCATAAGCATGTTTAGCTTCAATTCGGTTAAATGGCCGTTGGCCATCAGAGTAGAAATCAATTTTCTTCCGCCACTTTTGGATCAGATTAGCAGGACGAAGTGATAGATGGTAATCAGAGAAGTTTTCGGCAGGCGATAACTGAAAATCCGCATATAATCTTCGCAGGCCTTCAAATACAATAGATTCGCTACTCTGAATACAATAAGTAAATGGCCCGACTTTAAGGCGTAACTCGCCTCTTGCCAGAGCATGATGAGCCTCTTTATCACTCATGTCTTTAAGTTGTTGCATCTAGCAAACTTCAATTAGATCAAAAGACTGTAAGGCACGGATCTGAGCTGTCACCAGTTCTTCTGCCTCTGAACCTGTGATCTCCAGAGAATGAGACATAAAGTGGCTAAGAATTTGTTCAGTTGTAAGGGAATTAATTGCCAACTCTGCCAGCAACCAATCAGCGACTTCGTTGATCAGATGTGTTCTACCACTAGCGGGGTCAAAATAAACGACTAAACCATCGCCGCTATCGTAAGTTTGACCCTGTGAACAGGCTCGCCATTTCATTGTATGTCCTACAGGATAGTGAAAATCATTAGTGTCAATATATGCATAAAAATGAGTTTAGGGGAGGGAAAACTTTAGTCGGAAGAGGTCTGAGAAAATTCTGATGTAAAATTAAGTTATGGACTCTATAAATTATTATTTTCTGACCATAGAACCTTTTTCCGGATCATAGAACCATATGTCTTCTAAATTAAGACCGTCTTCATCAGACGAACCTATTTCGTAACACGTATCACCGTTTATATCTTCATATACATTAATAATATTGTTATTGCTGTCATTGAGAAAATCTTCATAGTCATTAATCTCTTGCTGCTCCTCGGTTGTGAGCGCTGAAGCCTGCCCGGTCCCGTATGACATCAGCAAATTGGTGGAGAAACATACTGGGCTATTACCCCATGCACTTCGATTACTCAGAGTCAACAGTACGGCGCTTCCAATCAACACATTGCGAGTAAACGTCCGCCGTGAAGTGACTGATCCTTCAGTGACCTTGGATTCGGAATCATCGCAATTGTTTGTCAACTGCTGCTCTGAAACCTTTTTAGTCTCCATTTTATCTGTACCCTCACTAAACATAACTCTAATAGACTAGAAGCCAAATGCAAACATTTTTATTTGCGCAAGGTATCGTTAATACTTACCTTTATACCTGCAATATAAATACCAAATATTAAAACAACCTAAAATCAAGTGGATACACGGCCCCGGTGGTACATATTTATAGATATCAACAGCTTATCAACCAACTGTAAAGTTTTCTGACACTGGCAATAAAAACCAGAACCAGCCGAGATTGAACACTAGATCACCCGTGAAGTTGGCACCAATGTCATGGTCGGCAATCAGCCGGATGAAATAAGGACGCAGATCCCAAAAATCCCCAGAGGCAATGTAAAGCAGGGCAGAATCCCTGAGAAATGGGATGGTCACGCTGCTGAACGGATCATCGAACACATACTGGGAATAAACTAATTCTGGCTTTCTCTGGCCTATCTGCGTTCTTCTGCCGCTAATTAAAGTTTTGTAGTTCCGCACCTTTAGACTATGGAAAGCTTTATGTGATTATGTTAGAGTGACGAGTGTATGCATTTATAAATACAGATGAGGGTGTAATCCATTGGAATCAAAACTCGATCATCTTACAGACTTTCCCAAGATCAATCTGCTGTTCCTGCTGGTTGCCATCGGTGCGGCCTATGCGTCCGTCATCCCCGCAATGGTTGGTGACTGGTACAATGACCCCAACTACTCTCATGGCTTTCTGGTCCCGGTGATATCAGCCTACTTTTTGTCCCAGAACTGGGCTGAGTTGAAAGTGTCACCAGTACGTCCCAGCAATGCCGGGTTGCTTGTCGTCATTGGCAGCCTGCTGCTGCTGGTGTTGGGATATATCGGCACCGAATATTTCACCATGCGGGCCTCCCTGGTTGTTCTACTGGCCGGCATCGTCCTCTACTGGTTTGGGTGGGGAATCCTCCGCCTGGCTTCCCTGCCGATTGCTTTTCTGATCTTCATGGTGCCACTACCTTATATTGTTTACGATTCACTCGCTTTCCCATTAAAGCTTCTGGTCACCAAAGCGTCGGTTGCTGTGCTTAAAATCCTCAGCGTTCCTGTTGTGAGCCAGGGGAATATCATCATGTTCCCGCAGACGGTACTTGAAGTGGCCGATGCCTGTAGCGGTCTGCGTTCGCTGATGTCACTTGTGACCCTGGCAATCGCCCTGGCATTTCTTTCACAAAAAACAACTGTAAAAAGAACAATTCTCATCATTTCCGCGGTTCCGGTTGCAATCGTGACCAACATGATAAGGGTTATTGTTACGGGAGTTTTGGCCAGCCGTTACGGCGCTGCTGCGGCTGAGGGATTTTTTCATGAGTTTGCCGGAATGGCAGTTTTCGCGTTGGCCATGGTTATCCTGTTTTGTGAGAGCGCAATTTTGCGGAGGTTCGGACGATGAAAGCCCAGGCGAGATATGTCGTTGTCTACCTTCTGCTCGGTTTGACGGCGTTGTTTATCGCTACCCATGCAAACGTTGCGGTCCCGGTCAATAAACCCCTTACGGAAATCTCCACAAGCCCTGGCGAATGGACCATGGTCAGACAAACACGCTTTAATCCCCAGGTTCTCGAAGTTTTGAAGCCGACGGATTATCTTTATCGAGTCTACAAGGACCGGGCAGGTAATAATGTGACTCTTTACCTTGGCTACCATTCCGGCGGTCCAGGCAGCGGTCAGATCCACTCACCCAAGCAGTGCCTGCCAGGCGGCGGTTGGTTTGAACTCTCCGAGGAAAAACGCGCGATTCAGGTTGCAGGGAAGGAATTACCTTTCGTTCAGGCTGTTTACCAGAAAGATGACCAGAAAGAGCTGTTTCTTTATTTTTTCCAGGTCAAAGGCCAGACATTGTCCGATGAATATTCACTCAAACTTGCCGAGATTACTAATTCAATTTTTTATAACCGCCGGGATTCCGCCTTTATAAGAATCTCGGTTCAGTTTGAGGACGATCAGGCTGAGGCCGCAAATGCAGGTGATCGTTTTCTGGCTGAAATCTATCCTCATATTGCAGACGTCCTGCCGTTGTGATGTAAAAATCGGTCAGCATTCTTCGATGGGAAAAGTTTAGGTCTATGCCGACAACGTTCCTCTCTGTAACCGCCATCCTGGCCGCTGTCGTTCTTGGTCTCTTCGCAGTGGTACAGAGACAGAAACGCTCACCCGGCGACTGGTTTCTGGCTGCCGGGTTATTGTTGCTGGCCGTTATTGAGGGCGCTGATCGTGCTGCCCTTAACACACCTGAGTTGTGGAAGTCGGCCAAGTCTGTTGCATTGGTCGCCGAGTCTTTTCTAGGCATAAGCTGGTTGCTGTTCGCGCAGACCTTCGCCAGAAAGAAAGCGTTTCATAACCTGACCCCGTTCTCCTGGTTTCTGCTGGTCGGCAGCCTTGCTTTGCCCCTGGTTGTCTTGCTGAGCCCCTTCCAAAGTTTTTTCTTCTCTCCGGATTTTGCAGATGAGAACATCCTTTTTGTAAGCCGAAACGCTTACTGGTTCTACCTCTGCGTACTCTTCTTTACCGTTATTGCCCTTTATCAACTGGAACGGACCCTGATGGCTTTTTCCGCCGTTGAACGTTCCAGTGTACTCTATGAAGTCCTGGGCACGGGCATTATCCTTGTCACCATGCTGGTCTATTACAGCCAGGTGTTGTTGCATCGCACAATTGACATGAACCTGATCCCGGTCCGGTCTCTGGCAATGATCATCGGCATAGGCCTGTGCGGCTATTCCCGCCTTAGACAGTACTCTATCAACAGTCTTGTCATCTCTCGCGATGTGGCTTCGCGTTCCGTGGTCGTCTTGGCTGTTGGCTGTTACCTGTTGCTGCTCGGCGGTGTAGGTGAGGGCCTGAGATATTTCGGCCTGCAGAATCAACGTCTGGTGTTTATCGGTTTTGCTGCTCTGAGCGGCCTAGCCGTTGCGCTGATGCTCCTCTCCGAGAAAAACCGCCGCAAGCTCACAGTCTTTCTGCACAAACATTTTTATCGTCATAAATATGATTATCGCAACGAATGGTTGAAATTCACGGCGCAGCTTTCATCAGCTGAAAATATGGAAAAGCTGCAGAATGCCATTCTGAACTTTTACTGCGAAACTTTTGCCCGCAAGGGTGCGTCGCTTTACCTGCTGGATGCCGAAACCGGAACTTATCGACAAGTGGCCAATCGCTTGTTGAACCTCCCTCAAATCTATTTCACTCCCAGTCACCCGTTGCCTGTTTATCTTGGTGAAACAGAAGAATGGATCTACAACGCCGCAGACAGCCATGAACCATCACTGGAAGATTTCAAACTACAAATGGAACCTTTCAAGGTGGAACTCTGCGTGCCTTTGAAATATGAGCAAAGCCTTGAAGGTTTTATCATGCTTGGCGAGGCGGCTCATTCCGGAGAGCGCCTGAGTTATGAAGACTTTGACCTGATGAAGGTTCTTGCAAGCCAGGCAACAGCTGTAGTCTTGGGTTTGAAGCTTTCCGAGCAGCTGTCCACTGCGCAGGAGATGGTGGCTATCGGCAGGGTCTCGACCTTCGTCATTCACGACCTGAAGAACCATGTCTCCAATCTCTCGTTGATGATGGACAACGCCCGCGAGCATATCGACAACCCGGAATTCCAGGTTGACATGCTGGAAACTCTTGATGAAACCGTTGGCAAGATGAAAGCTCTGATTGCCCGTCTGAAAAACATCAAAGAAACAAAGAAGCTGAACCTCGTCCCATGTGATTTGTCTGATGTTGTCCGGAGATGTATCAAAGATGCCGGTTCCCCTGACATGCTTGTCTCTACGGACCGGGTACCTGTCTGCATTGATGCGGCAGAGATTGAAAAGGTCATACACAACTTGCTGTTGAATGCATACGAAGCCAATTCAAGCAGGAATTCTATAGTGGTAGAAGTCGGCAAGCACGACACGGCTTTTTTTGAGGTGACCGATCAAGGTTGCGGCATGTCGGAACATTTTATCCAGAATCGTCTGTTCAGGCCTTTTCAATCAACCAAGTCACATGGCTTCGGCATAGGCCTGTATCAATGCCGGCATATTGTCGAGGCTCATGGCGGCAAAATTGAAGTGTTCAGCAGGGAAGGTGAGGGCAGCGCGTTTAGAGTTCACCTGCCGTTAGCGGATATGTGACTGCAACTTATAGTTTAAGCTTTACATTAAATGTAGAAGGTTAAATCATGGAATATTTGCTTGTTGTAGACGACGACAGTGGAATCAGAAAGCAGCTCAAATGGGGGCTGGACAAAGACTACAAGGTCCTGCTTGCTGAAGATGGCCTTAAGGCACTTGAACTATTCAAAAAACATCAGCCAGTGGTCGTCACTCTCGATTTGGGGTTACCTCCCGATGCTGATGGTGCGACTGAAGGGCTGCGTGTGCTTGAAGAAATCCTCTTTGAAGGGAAGAACACCAAGGTTGTTGTCGTCTCCGGTAACGAAGAACACGAAAATGCTCTGACTGCAATCGGCCTGGGTGCCTATGATTACTGCCAAAAGCCGATAGACCTTGACACCTTGAAGGTTATCCTCTCCAGGGCATTCCATCTGGCAAATCTGGAAGCAGAAAATCACCTCTTGCAGGAACAAAAAGCGCGTGGTGGGGCAACCATGGAGGGCATATTCGGCCAGTGTCCGCAGATGGAGGAGATTTTTTCAATTGTCCGCAAGGTTGGTTCGATTGACGTTCCGGTGTTGATCCTCGGTGAAAGCGGTACTGGCAAGGAACTTGTCGCCAAGGCAATTCATGAGAACAGCTTGAGGAAGAATGGTCCTTTCATACCAATCAACTGCGGCGCCATCCCTGAAAATCTGTTGGAGGCTGAACTGTTTGGACATGAAAAAGGCTCTTTCACTGGAGCGCAGGCCCGTGTACAGGGCAAGGTCGAATTTGCCCATGGCGGAACACTGTTCCTTGATGAAATCGGAGACATGCCTCTCTTGCTGCAGGTCAAACTGCTGCGCTTCCTTCAGGAGAAAGTTATCCAGCGAGTCGGCGGCCGGGAAAATATTGAAGTTGATGCCAGGATTGTCGCAGCGACCAACATTAACATCGAGGAGGCGATCAAGAGCGGTGAGTTCAGAGAGGACCTGTACTACCGAATCGGGGTCGTTACTGCCAATCTGCCGCGACTCAAGGATAGAGGTACTGATATTGCCCTGCTCGCCAACCTGTTTATGCGGCGCTATGCACACGAGTTCAAACGTCGTGTTAAATACTTCAGCGTTACATCTCTCAGGGCTATAAATAGTTACGATTGGCCAGGGAATATCCGTGAGCTCGAAAACCGGGTCAAGAGGGCTGTGATTATGACGGAATCCCTCACTATAGAGCCCGAAGATCTCGGTTTCACGCCTGAGCCCGGCGGTGACGAGACCATAGTTGAGACCGTCGGACATAATCTCAACTTCAGCGGCATGAAATTGAAAGAAGCGCGAAATATGCTTGAAAAGAACCTCGCTAACGAAGCGCTGGCGGAGGCCGAAGGCAACGTCCTGAAGGCGGCTGAGACACTGGGTGTCAGCCGGCCGACACTTTATGACCTGATGAAAAGACACGGCCTTTATGTTGAAGAGACAGGCGACTGAAATCATAACGATGCCTGTCGTTCAGCGACCTGAAGATCAGTACCGCATGCGGCTACTCCGTATCGTTGCAGCGGATCTCAACTGAATCGACCTTCCAGAAACCGCGGTCCTCGGCACTGCCAGTAGCCTTGGCGGTTCCTTTGAAAGTGACGGAACCAAATGAACTTCTTTTCCTGACTTGATCCTTGATTCTGGCGGTCAAGCCGCTATCGTTGGTTGCCGTGGCGATCACAGACATGTCATAACATTTTGGCCCTGAACCGATTCGACCGGAAATACTGATAAGGTCAGCACCGAGCTTGCCGATAGTGGTTGAGATCTTGTAATCGGCCTCGGTAATGGTCGTATCTTCTGGTTGTTCTTTTTTAACAGGATTTTCCCTGGTTGTATTGTCCTTGCTGGCAGGTTGCTGTATAGATTTTTCTGTGACAGGGGATGTTGCCGCTGGTTGCTCCTGCTCCTCGTCAACAGAAGCCTCATCCAGTTCAATGCCTGTCTCGTTTATCTTGATCTCCTGAGCATCTTCGGAATAGGGCTTGTCGCTGAAATGCACGCTTCCGTTTTTGTCTACCCATCGATATATCTTTGCCTGGGCCGTCGAAGCGAAAAGTACAAGTAAAACGGCAAGAGCTATTGTCCTCATAGATTTATCCCCCTGCGGATTTTGCATTCTGAATGACCGGTGTCTGAGCTTTCAGTGCTCTGTTGTAACCCTTTTGACTATGAATCGGGCCTCGTAACGGACATGATATCAATTTATTGCTGGTTTGTATAATCAACCTCCGGAGCTGATCTCACGCGGCAGAGGAACAGGAAATTAATCTTCCCCTGTTCCAAATTCTTTAATGTTTGATAAACTGGCACTATTAGGATTCCTCAGATTGCTGATCTGTTTTGTCAAGAAAGTCAAAAGGAGCCTGGATTGGATTTACACCTGACGGGAAAAGTCGCCCTGGTGGTCGCTTCGAGCAAGGGGCTGGGCAGGGCGATCGCCTTGCAGCTGGCCGTTGAAGGGTGTGATGTCATGCTCACCAGCCGTGATGCCGGGCAACTGGAAATGGCCCGTCAACAGATACAGGGAGAAGCCAGAGGCAGGGTGGAAAGCTGCCCTTGCGACATCACCAGTGCTGATCAGATCGAGGCTCTGGTTGCCGTAACCAGAGAACGGCTTGGCCGCATAGATATTCTGATCAATAACGCCGGTGGGCCACCTGGTGGTGGCTTCGACCAGGTCGATGATTCCGTCTGGCAAGCTGCATTTGAGCTGAATCTGCTCAGTTATGTACGGCTGATCCGGAACGTTTTACCTGACCTGAAGGAGAATGGTGGACGGATTATCAATGTTACATCGGCCTCGATCAAGCAACCGATTCCCGGGCTGATTCTTTCCAATGTCTTCCGAATGGGGATCCTTGGTCTGGCAAAAACCCTGGCTGACGAACTGGCGCCATATAATATACTGGTCAATACCGTAGCGCCCGGGCGCATCGCCACGGATCGCACCGCCTACCTCGACCGTTTCAACGCCGAGAAGCGGGGGGTCAGCAAGGAGCAGGTGGTTGACGAGGCGTTGCAACGCATCCCCCTGAGACGCTACGGAGATACCGAAGAGTTCGCCAAGGTCGTCTGCTTCCTTGCTTCTGGTGCCAGCTCCTATGTCACGGGCAGCACGATCACAGTGGATGGTGGTATGATCAGAGGATATTGAATTATCTCAAACGATGACCAGCCTGCTCTGCCGGATCTTGCGGGACAGGCTGACTGCTGGTAAATGAGCAATAAAACACCTAGATGAGGAGAAAAAAAATGATGAAGAGAATCAGGCAGTTCATGTTTGTAGTGGCCGCAGTGACCATGCTGTTCGGCTCCATCACGACCGCCCAGGCGGCAGACGAGCGCAACTATCTGCTTGCCACCGCATCGACCGGTGGAACTTACTATCCGGTCGGCGTCGCCCTTTCAACTCTGGTCAAAGTCAAGTTGCAGCCAACGCAGAAAATCGGCATGTCAGCGATCAATTCGGCCGGTTCCGGCGAGAACATCAAACTGCTGCGTGAGAATGAAGTACAGTTTGCCATTCTCCAGGGCCTCTACGGTGCTTATGCCTGGAACGGCACCGGCCCGATCGAGTCGGAAGGGCCGCAGAAGAACCTGCGTTCGGTCAGCATGCTCTGGCAGAACGTCGAGCATTACGCCGTGTTGAAGAAATTTGCCAAAACCGGGACCATCAGCGACATGGTCGCCCTGAAGGGGGAAGCCATGTCGATGGGCAAGAAGAACTCCGGAACCCTTGGCTCCAATGCTGTCATCCTCGGCAACCTCGGCGTTGACATTGAAAAGGATTACAACCTCATCTATGTCGGTTACGGCCCGACCGCCGATGCACTGCAGAACGGCCAGATTTCCGGTTTCGGCATCCCTGCCGGGGTCCCGGCCAGCGCCGTGACCAAGGCGATGGCCAACCTGGGTGACGACATGGTCGTCCTTGACTTGACCGACGAGCAGATGAAGCAGGCGGATGGCGGCCTCGGCCTCTGGACCCGCTACGTGATCCCGGCCGAGACCTATCCCGGCCAGAAGAAGGACATCAACACCATCGCTCAGCCGAACTTCCTGGGTGTCCGTGCTGACGTTGATGAGGATGCCGTCTACCAGATTACCAAAACCATCTATGAGAACCTGCCTTTCCTGAACGCCATCCACGGCGCAACCAAGGCAATGGCGATCGAGAAGGCCATAGCCGGACTGCCGATGCCGTTGCATCCCGGTGCGGCCAAATACTATCAGGAAGTCGGGATTGAAATTCCGGCCCGCCTGCTTGTCAAGTAATCATCTGACCCACGCGGCCACCCCAACCGGGGTGGCCGCTGACAATCCCGGAGTTTCTGTTGCTGAAGACACCCGTAATCGAACCCGAAATACGCCCTGAACCGACCCGCCTGCTGATCACTCTTGGGGTTGCGGTCTCGTTGCTGCATATCTGGTTCAACGTGGTATCGGTCCTCTCATCGCTATGGCAGAATTCTCTGCATTTCGCCGGATTTGCCCTGATTGCCTCACTGGTTTATCCGCTTCGCAAAAACCCGACCCTGATGTGGCGCCTTCTGGATGTCCTGCTCGGGCTGCTGGCCGCAAGCTCCGCGCTTTATCTGATTGCCATGGAAGACGCCATCTACGCGCGAGGTGTTCGTCTTGCACCGGCAGAATGGGGGGCCGGTATCATCCTGATCCTCTGCACCCTCGAGTTTACCCGACGGGTCGCCGGCTGGTTCATCCCTGTGTTGATCATTACTGCCCTCAGTTATGTCGCCTGGTGGGGAAAGCACATCAGTGGGGTGTTCAAGTTTGCAGGTCTGTCACTTGAAACGATCCTGTTCCGCAGTGTTTACGGAGATGACGCTCTATTCGGTACGATTGCCAGTATTTCATCAACTTACGTCTTTATGTTCATCCTGTTTGGAGCATTTTTGCTGCGTTCCGGGGCAGGGGAGTTCGTCATCGACCTGGCCCGTGCCGTGGCAGGTAGGATGGTTGGTGGGCCGGGCCTGGTTGCCGTCATGGCCTCAGGCCTGATGGGAACCATCTCCGGGTCGGCAGTGGCCAACACTGCCTCGACCGGCGTTATTACCATTCCGTTGATGAAACGCGCCGGATTCCCCGCCAAGTTCGCGGCCGGGGTCGAATCGGCTGCGTCCACCGGCGGTCAATTGATGCCGCCGATTATGGGTGCCGGTGCCTTTGTCATGGCTACTTACACGCAGATATCCTACAACACCATTGTTTTGGTCAGTATTCTGCCGGCAATACTCTACTTCGCTACGGTCGGTTTCTTCGTTCGTATCGAAGCAAAGCGCAGCCATGTCACGGCACTGGATGATGAAAAAGTCTCAGCAATTGAAGTCTTTAAGAAAGGCGGCATTGTCTTTCTTTTGCCGATCGGAGTGCTGATCGGCCTGCTGATCTACGGCTTCACTCCGACCTACGCAGCGGGTCTAAGTATTATTGCCGTGATTGTCGCCTCGTGGTTTTCACCGAACAAAATGGGGCCTAAAGCGATTATCGAAGCAATGTCCTTAGGTGCCCGAAATATGGTGATGACGGCAATTCTGCTCTGTTCGGTCGGTTTGATCGTCAACGTCATAGCCACTGCCGGTATCGGCAACACCTTTTCGTTGATGATCAATGAATGGGCCGGTCACAGCTTGATCATTGCGATCGCATTGATTGCCTTGGCCTCCCTGGTCCTCGGCATGGGGTTGCCGGTTACAGCAGCCTACATCGTGCTGGGAACGCTCTCGGCACCGGCTCTGCACGCTCTTATTGCAGACGGCATCCTGGTCAAGGCCCTGGTCAGCGGCGAAATTCCGGAGGCAGCAAAGACGTTATTCATGCTTGCCGCACCAGACCGGCTTGCTGAGATCGGCAATCCGATGACAACGGCGACAGCCCGGATGATCGTCGATGCGATACCGGTCGACATGGCGGGCATGGTGCGAGAGGCGGTATTAAGTGAGCACACACTGACATTTTCTCTGCTCGCGGCACATTTGATCGTCTTTTGGCTGAGCCAGGACTCCAACGTTACGCCCCCTGTCGCTTTAGCGGCCTTTACCGGTGCTGCAATTGCCGGTACCAAGCCGATGGAGACCGGGTTCCAATCATGGAAATTGGCAAAGGGTCTTTATATAATCCCGTTGCTCTTTGCATACACTCCTTTCATTGGTGGTTCATTTATTGACGATTTCACGATTTTCTTTTTTGCCCTGTTTGGTCTTTATGCTTTTGCTGCCGGGATCGAAGGGTTCATGGAGGCTCGGCTCGACCTGTTCACAAGATTATTGTCGCTAGGTTGTGCCGTAGCTTTGCTCTGGCCTGCCGATTGGTGGGTGCATGCGACCGGTTTGACTGTACTTGTCATTCTTTTTTTGAAGAGCTTCAGGACTTCCCGAAAAGCCGACATGTTGTCAGCAGAAACTGTGAAAGGGAGTTGAAAACCTCGCGAATTCACCAATGACCCGACGGGGTACATGAAGTAGTAACTATAAACTCAGAGTCAATATGAAACTTGAGATTATTAGTTCGGAAATAAAGATAAGGCCTGAAACCAATTAAGGTATCAGGCCTTATCTATTTTTTGGTACCGAAGGCCGGAATCGAACCGGCACGCTCAAAGAGCATCGGTTTTTGAGACCGACGTGTCTACCAATTCCACCACTTCGGCAAGGGACTTAATTTATACTGATATGGGATAATAGTGTCAATAAAAACGTTGTTTACGGTGAATAGTCACAATATTTAACACCCAGTGGCGTAAAGGGGGTCATGATGTCAAATTTGAAGGGAAGGGGGGCCGCTTTTAATTAGCAGAGAGATGGAAAAGATGCTGATGGCTTAGTTGATAACCCTGGCCACCTGGAAGAGGGTGGTCATTGTTATTGACTGTTCCCAGAATATATCGGTAGTCGCAACAAATAGATTGTCACGGCACTACCAATCACGAGCAGGGTTATCTTAACCCATAAAGGGGTGGTTAAAAGCAGCACGGAGACCGAGATAGTCAACCAAAGTAAGGAAATAGAGAAGATTTTGGACCGCAGTGGGATACCTTGTCCTTCAAGATAACCACGAATCATTGGCCCGAGGTGGGGGTGCTGGAGCAGCCAGGAGTGAAAACGTTCTGAACTGCGGGCAAAGCAAGCCGCTGCCAAAAGCAGCAAAGGGACTGTCGGCAGTAATGGCAGGAAAATCCCGAGAACCGCAAGTCCTGTACTCACAAGACCAGTTATTGTTAGTGCGGAGCGCAGGATGATGTTGTTGCTCTTTTGAAGTTCTTCGGTCATCACGTCATTTTAAGCCATGGATTCATTCGAATCCTTAACTTTCCAGTGAACTTCCTGGCCTGCATAAAAAGGCACGATCGATTTCCCATTCGGCAAAAGAATCTTCTCCGGTACAGTCCAGGTCTCTTTGATCAAAGTCACGGTTCCTGGGTTGCGAGGCAGACCATAGAAATCTGCACCATGGCATGAGGCAAAACCCTCCAGTTTATCGAGAGCATTCAACCCATCAAAGACCTGGGTGTAGAGTTCGAGAGCGCTCCAGGCTGAGTAGCATCCTGCACAACCGCAAGCACTTTCTTTTCGGTGCTTTTCATGTGGGGCAGAATCGGTGCCTAGGAAATATTTTGGGGATCCGGATGCCACAGCAGCAAGCAGTTCTGTCTGGTGTGTGTTGCGTTTTAATACCGGCAGACAGAAATTGTGGGGACGAATCCCTCCGACCAGCAGATCGTTGCGATTCAGCAGCAGGTGTTGAGGAGTGATGGTCGCGGCAACATTGTTAGACGCTTCGGCCACAAACTGCGCGGCGTCCGCAGTGGTGATGTGCTCGAACACGATTTTTAAGCCAGGATGTTCCTGAACAATCTTCTGCAAGATACTGTCTATAAAGGCTTTTTCACGGTCAAATATATCAATCTGCGAGTCAGTGATTTCGCCGTGGACCAGGAGTGGCAGGCCAACTTCTTCCATCAACTCAAATACCGGAGTCATGGTTGTCAGGTCACTGGGCGCTGCATCAGAATTCGTCGTACCACCGGCCGGGTAAAGTTTGGCTGCGACAATCCCGGCGGCTTTGGCTTTGCGAATATCCTCCAGGCCGGTGCCATTGGTCAAAAACAACGTCATCAGCGGTTGAAAGCTGCTGCCTGGGGGAAGAAATGCCTTGATCCGTTCACGGTAGGCTATAGCCATCTCGGTATTTACAACCGGTGGCACCAGGTTGGGCATCACGATTGCGCGCTGGAAACAACGCACCGTAGCGGGTACCGTTTCCCCCAGCATGTCGTTGTCACGAAAATGCAGGTGCCAATCATCGGGTTTTAGAATGGTTATCTCTGTCATGGCTCTTTATAATATCTTTCTGAGGCTAGATCACGATTCTGAACCGAAAGGGGGAGACTATGAGGAGATATTTAGTCTGCCCGCCAAATTCGTCCTCTAAGACACGATCTCCTTCTGGCGAAGGGGACAAGACTTTTGTTGATATTCTTGAGCCAGAGGAGTATCAGGGCTGTGTGCCTACTTTTATCATTTTATACTTACATGCCCAACATTGCCAATAATGCATTTTCGTCCAGCAGAGAGAAGGGTGGACGTACAAGTTAGTCTTATCGTTACACGATGTAGTATTTTAAAATGCCGATTTTATTGCATTTTGAAGAGTACCACTTTGCAAAGTTGACGAATTTTTGCGAAACTAATTAGGTGAATCTATGGAGAAAGTTGACCGGCTACTGATATTACAATACTGCCAATGTCAGGAAAATGATGAAAGCTGGGATTATATATCTGTGAGAGAAACATTTTGAGTTTGAGTCTGGGTTGGGGAGCCATACAGTTCCAATACAAGGTCATTTTGCATTTTAAGGTATTATTGCTCTGGTCGATTTATGCGCCAGGATTCAGGCGGCAGGAACGTCACTTTCAGGCCAAAGGGTGAAGCGATCTTCTCCAGTGTCGCCAGGGTAGGATTCCCTGAACCATTTTCAAACTCCGATAGGATGCGGGGCGAGACACCGGCAACCTTCTCGGCGTAATCTTTTTGCGTCATACCGAGAATCTTGCGCATTTGCCGTGTCGCCTCCCTCATCCCTATAGCGCCTGCTGCGAGATTCCGGTAGAGGGCCTCTTTCATCCCGGTCATGTCTTGGTTGTTAGGGCGTTTCATTATTCACTCCAGTCAGAGGATTATGGCTTGGCGCTTTCCAACCCTCTTGCAACTTCATTGATCCAGTTTGCCAGTCGTTCAATTATCTCGTCATCAACCTGACAGCCGCGCATAACATCCGGCAGAGCCTTGACCTTGTCGCTCAGAGAGGCGATCCAGGCTCTATTTTCCAAGGGTGCAAGTGCGTAGTTGAGCTTTTCGCAGATACTTGCCCATTCCGGCTGACTACCGGGACGCTCATCTTCCCAGCGTGTCACGCGATTGATCCCTTCCGGGTCGAGGAACATAGGCGCGATGTCGAAAACGGGCGAGAGCGCAATCTGGCCATCAGTTCTCAATACAGCACTGTTGCGACCATGGTTGTCAGTGTTGCGCAACGCTAAGTTCAAGACGTCTCTCAGAATGTATTCGCGTAATTCATTAACGGGATCAGTGGCATATCTGGCCAGAGCTTTGCAGTAAATGTCGTGGTGCACGGAAGCGCCAAACCCCGGGATGCCAGCTATGGCGTATAGACTGTGCATGCCATGACGGATGACTCTGCCGTTGTCGACAACACGATCAAACCTGGGTACAAACAGGGTGTTGTTCTTATATATCAGTGGCGCACCGGTTCGAATACCGAATTGTCGAGCGACCTCCAGGTAGGGTGCTTCATTTTTTAGAACTTGCTGGTTTCGAGCATCCGTGCGCCTTCCTCGGGGAAATTTAACTAGCCAGAAACGAGCAGCCTTATCGTCTGACAATGCGCCTTCAGCGTGGAACATCCCGGCGGAATCCTCGACCAGCAAATACTTGGGGGCCTCGCCTTGAACGCTGAAAGCTCCTGCGACATGTGCGCCCCTCTCTGCGGCATATTCCAAGAAATCTTCGCGTTGCTCAAGAATATCGGTGCGAGGGAATCCGTTCTTGAACTGGTCCGGGGGCGGAGGTTGAACTGCTTCGGCTATGCGCAGGTGTCCGGGCGGGCAGCCTGATCCTTTGACGAGCATTTGCCAGTCGACCGGAGGGCCATCTGGTGCGATTTGCATTCTTCTGAGCCAGGTGCGCCTCCCAGCTCCTGATGGCAGCAGATCGATCAAAAAAGGTGGCCAGGAGTCAAACTTAAACAGTTCAAAACCGACCGTTAGGCCCGGGATGAGTTCTGCTTCAGGGAGTGCCAGGTTCTCTACTGCGTAGTCGACATCATATTCCAAGCGACATTCCCCTGCAGTACCCTTCTCCAGAGTGGCCCTGTAGGGTTCAAATGTCGCTGCGCTCTGCCAGCGACCTCCAAGATATATATCGATGTGACAACTCATTTAACTCACAATAGTGGTCAATAAAGACCCTTCTCCATGCTTGCTATTCACTTTAGTGATGTCTTCGCATTGCCCAGGGAGCAACTTCCGCCTTGAATATTCACTATAATGAATCATAACCTTCGTTTTTGCAAGGGAATATTCACTATAGTGGTTTTTTTGTGTCGGTTGAGTATTGGTGATGGTGAAAGAGGTTTGGGTAAGACGAATGTTTATATAAATAAAAGTAGTGTCGGATGTGCCAGCTAAAGACTATAAGCTGAGATAGCTATTTGATTACCATGGCTAACTTTGAGAAGAAAGTTAGCCTTTCTCATAAATCAGAGGATATAGCCCCCTGTGTCAGTTGCTTGGTGTATGAGAATTTGGGGAATTATACGACTTTGACTACAAGCCATTCGTGTACGAATACGGATGGCTTGTCTTGTTGTTGGTCAGAGGTGTCTAGGAAACTTGGGGCGCTTCAATTACTATTGGATTTCTGTGGCGAGGTTTATCCTAGGTCCGCAAGAACGCGGTCTTCAGGAATCCTCTTCGCACATTCCTTTACCCACTGAATAATATCTACAAGCTTGAATGGCTTTTTAAAAAAATGGCAGCCCAGTTCTACAGCGGCATCAAAATGTTCTTCAATTATCGTTGCGCTGACAAGGGCTTTGTTTTCATCTGGTGCCTTACAGTTGCCTGCTCTTTGTGTTCTGAAAAAATCTATTCCAGACATATTCGGCATCTCTATGTCAGAAATAATAATATCGGTACATGGAAACTCTTGAAGGCAAGAGCAGGAGGGTTGTTTGAGTACATGGCATGGACATGCTGTTGGGTCAGGAAAGGTAAAAACATGATGTCCTTGCGTTGATAATGCTGTCTTGAGCAATACGTTTACTGCGGGATCGTCATCTATGACTATTATTCTGAGTTTTCGTGTTTCAATCATCCCCCCTCCTAAGATTCTTACCCCACAAGAGTGTCATGTATATAAGGAAGAAATCGACAGTGTCAAACATTTTAATCTATACACATATACTGTTAATTTATGGGCTATGAGGGATTTCGTGCTCAATAAGAAATATTGGATAGCCTTGAGATTTAAACACATTAAAGTGTGTCAGTTGCACGCCCCTGAGACGAGATTTTGGGTATGTCAGCGACGAGGTGTTTAGGACACCATAATTTGCAGGTCACGACGTGAGACTAATTGAAGCCGCTAAGCATGGTGACAATGCTGTAATCCAACGATTAATTTGTGAAGGTGTCGGGATTGATGATGCTGCCAGCAAAGGCATAACTGCTCTTGTCATTGCGTGTTGTGCCGGAAAGCTAGAAACGGTTCGTCTTCTTATTAATGCTGGTGCTGACAAAAGTTTGAAGGATGATTTGGGTTACGATGCCTATCAAGCAGCCATGTTCCTTGGTGACTTCCGTGGTGTAACAGTAGAACCCTGCAACCAAATAATGACTCTGCTGAAAAATGAGGATTGAACAAGCGAGTTAAGTATTTGTGTCTCACAAATCACGGCCTACGAGAGGAAAATCAGCTCGATATTCGAGAAGCACTTTGATCTACACGAATAAGGCCCTGCTCAACGTCCCTACAAAGCCTTCGTCAGACGCTGCTCCGTCCATTTCTGTTCACTGGAGCAGCGCTCTTCACCCCAGCCCAATTCTTGCGCCATGATTTCGAGTACCCGCGGTGTCGCCTTGCGAGAGGCCGCGCTGTCGAGTAGAGCCAGCGGCATGCGCCGAGCAAGAACATCTATGACCCGTTCGGCCATCTCGTAGCGGGTGGCGAAGACGACCTCGGCTTCAATGACCGGGTGTCCTTCGACCAGTCGGGCGTCGTAGCCTTCCGAGGCCAGCGCGGCTACTCTTTCGGCTTGGTCACCGTAGGTGCGATTTAGATAGGCGGCGATGTCTGCTTCGAAGCCGTGTTCCTCTATCAGAGCCCGGACGCCGTTTTCGTCGTACCCGGCGCTGCCAATGATCGGCAGGTGTTCCGTCTGGCAGGTCGGTTTCGTTGCAACCAAATCAAACACTCTGATCGCGTGATCGATAGTATCCTGAGCCATCTTGCGGTAGGTCGTCCACTTGCCTCCGGCGATGGTCAGCAGGCCCGATTTGCTGTCTTCGATGACGTGATCGCGGGCTAGTCGGGCGGTATCGGCTGACTTCGGATCAGAAACCAGAGGACGCAGCCCCGACCAGACGGCCTTGATATGACTCCTGTCAACTTTAAGGTTGAAATAGCGAGTGACATGGCGCAGCAGGTAGGCGATTTCCGTTTCCAGCGGTTGGGGATGTTCGCTTATTTCAGCCGGCTCGTCCGTCGTGCCGACCAAGGCGTGGTCCTCCCAGGGGAGAATGAAGAGTACCCGGCCGTCCTCGGTTTCGGGGATCATCAACCCGGTTTCAGGTGGTGCGAAGCGCTTGTCGAGAACGATGTGGATGCCGGCGCTGGTAGTGACGATTTTTTTTGCAGCCGGATTGTCCAACAGCCTGATACTATCGGCAAAAGGGCCGGTGGCGTTGATAACGCCGCACGCCTGAACCTGCCAGGTCTCACCGCTCAGCGAATCTGTCATTTCCGCGCCACGAATTTTCCCCTCTTCCTTGATCAGTCCAGTGACGGCGACATGGTTGCAGATAGTTGCACCGTTCTGCATGGCGGTGATGGCCAGCGAAAGGGCCATGCGGGCGTCGTGGAACTGGCCGTCGTAATAGAGTACGCCCGCTTTCAATCCCTCGGCCTTGAGTCCGGGGAAGAGGCGCAGGGCTTCCTTGCGGTTGAGCAGGCGACTGTGGCCGATGCTCTTCTTGCCGGAGAGGAGGTCGTAGAATTTCAGCCCGGCAAAGACATACGGAACTTCGAGCCATTTGTACAACGGGGTGACCAGCATCAGGCGGTTTGACAGGTGACGGGCGTTTTTCAGAAGCAGGCCACGTTCGTGCAGGCCTTCCCTGACCAGGTTGTACTGGCGGGGGTCGACTCGCTTGACCGCCATCTCCAGGTAACGCACCCCGCCGTGAACCAGCTTGGTACTGCGACTGCTGGTTCCCTCAGAGAAATCGTTCTTATCAACCAGGGCCATCTTTAGCCCACGTGTTGCGCCGTCGAGAGCGATCCCACAACCAGTCGCACCGCCACCGATTACTAGCAGATCGAAGGTCAATCCGCTTTTGAGCTTTACCAGGTTCTGCTGTCGACTCATAACGCAACTTTCTAATTCAGGGATTGCAGGTTTGTACACCAATATACCATCAACATGATGTATAAGTAGCCAGCCCTGTTTGGATAGGTCTTTCTTGTATTGCAGGGTCAGCAAGAATTTTGCATTTCAGCTAATTCCCTCACTAAAAGCAGTATAGGTGCATAAATAAGCCCCCCTTTTATCTGTTCTAAGCAAATAAAGGGTATAATGAACCTGGGATGCTTTCATGGAAGACTCAAGTCAATCAAATTCTGGCATCTTCACAAAACATGTTACCAACGTCCGCAAACCGGTGCCGCTGACAATGGCTGTTGCGTTTAAGAACAAAGCCTGCACTTAAGGAAGATAAAAGGCAATTTATGCAGAATGTTACAAGGGTTAATCCATCTGATGAAACGATCATGATAGGTCCGCTGCGTATACATTTTCTTCTCACGAGTGATGATTCCAACGGTAGTGTATCAGTGTTCGAGTTCTTTGTTCCCGCCGGGCAAAAATTGGCTGCGCCAGCCCACAAAAACAACGCCTATGAAGAGGTCCTTTACGGTATCGAGGGTATCCTGACTTGGACAGTTAACGGAACTCCTATCGAAGTTGGTCCTGGGCAGTCGCTATGCATACCTCGAGGCGCGGCACATCGCTTTGACAACTTCGGAAGTAAGGATGTGAAGCAACTCGTCGTCATCAGCCCTGCTATTATGGGGCCTGCATACTTCCGCGAGTCAGCCGAATTAATCAACGCTGCTGTCGATGGTCCACCCGACCGTGAGAAGATTACAGATATCTTTCGGCGTCATGGCATGACGATCTCAATGCCCCCACCTGATAAGTAACGTTCGTCTATCATGATTGTACGAATAATCTCCATTTACAGATCAAAGCAGCCCCTGTCGGTTTTTCCGGTTCGGGGGTTTCTTGTTAGTATTACTACAGCTAATTTCTGGGATTCCTTAGGATATTAAAGACCTCAAAAAGCCTCGAATGTTAGTTGAAACTGTTGCACAGGCAAAAATCATCGAGAGGAGAGGGTGGGCAACTAATAGGGAAAGGTTAGCCTTAGCGGCATCGCATCTTTGAGACATAAGCTGGGATAGCTATTTGATTATGATGGCTAACTATGAGAATAAAGGTAACCAGTCGCGTAAAACTGGGTAAAAAAGAACAACATGCCAACTGGAGTGCAATACTTGAATATTATGGGGCAATCTATGAATTGACCTGCTAATTCCTCCTGAATCTTAAGCACATAAAGCCTCTTTGTGACAAATCACTTGATTTAACTGTTGAAGTCTGCAAACTGACGCGTATCAATTCCTGAACAATCATCTTCGCGACAACGACAATTTTTTCGACAGATAGTGCTCAGGCAACACAAAGGCAATGTCTCGGCATGGCCGAAAGGGGATGTATCAACTTAACGATGAGGTTGTCCAAGCTGTTTCGCAGATAAATAAATATTGATGGCATATGCTCTTTTATTACCATTACTTATTTTACATTTATCATTTTTTACATGAAGTATTTAATGCGTGCAGCCAAGCAGCGCGAGATGAATACATGAAGGGGATTTTAAGTGAAAACATTGGTGACGTCCAAATTTGCCCTCTAAGCAACGATCTCGATATGGCGAAGGGCAAAGCATGGACTTTTTTATGGCCTTTTTCGTTTATTCTTGATTTTAACCAGGACCAAGAGCTGCTGTCGACTCCAACCGGTTTTTGTATGCAGGTCTAGGCTCGTCTACAAATGATTTTTTGATTGCTTGAGAGGAGGGTGAGCGTTTCAATTAAATTTACCGATTTCCCGCTATATCTACACATAACGTCGCATAATATATATTATGTAAACTTATAAGCATGGGAACACGCTAAAAATGGAGAGCATAGCTTAGGGGGTCAGAATTTTACAAAGAAGAGAATTTGTGTGAGATGATTCTGTATATATGACCATGTATTAAACTGCTACCGAGTTATTGCGAAACACTCGAAGCTGACTCGGATGATCAAGTCTTCCATTCTTCATAAATTTCGGCAAACTTACTACGACATTTCCGGAAGACTTCCAGCACCTCCGGGTCAAAATGTTCTGGCGAAGTGCGATCGCTCCCCTCCAGTATAATTGAGCAACTCTCCTTATGGTTAAAGGCCTTTTTGTAGGGCCTTTCACTTCTGAGAGCGTCGTACTGATCACAGATATTCATGATTCGCGCAGTAAGAGGTATTTGTTCACCCTTCAAACCATCGGGGTATCCATTGCCATCCCAGCGCTCATGGTGGTACTTGGCAATATCCACTGCCATCTGCAGATACGGAGAACTTGAACCTTCTAGAATCGCAGCACCAACGGTTGTGTGGGTCTTCATAACCTGCCACTCTGAATCATTCAGCGGGCCCGGTTTCTGCTGGATAAAATCGGGTATGGCCACCTTGCCAATATCATGCATCGGCGAGGCGTAAAAGATGCTTTCGGCGAACTCGCTGCCCAGGCTACAGGCTTCAGCAATCTCCCTGGTGTAATGACTGATCCGACTGATATGAGCGCCAGTGTATTCATCCTTGAATTCTGAAGCCAGGACAAGCCGATGGATCGTATCGACATAGCCATCCCGTAGCAACTGTGTTCGCTCTGCCACCTGCTGCTCCAAGAGCTGTTTGTGCTCTAGCAAAAAATCATGAAACTCCTTGTTGCGAAGATTGTTTCTAAGACGCAGAGCCAGTTCCTCATTGTCGATAGGCTTGGTCAGGAAATCATCTGCACCGATGGCTATGCCAGCCAACCGATCTTTCCGGGAATCGAGTCCGGTGATTATAATGACTGGGATATGAGCCGTATCCCTGTCGTTTTTCAACAGTGTCGTGGCTTCAAGGCCATCCATCTCTGGCATTACCACATCCATCAGGATGCAGTCTGGGCGTTCAGTGCGGGCAAGCTCTACGGCCTCATGGCCGTTTCTGGCCTTAACAATGTCATGCCCCAGTTCTTTACACAATTCCTCCAGAACCAGGATGTTAAGCAATTGGTCATCGGCAATGAGGATTTTTTTTGATTTGGCCATCTATTTCTCTTTAATTCCGATAGATTCTCACCTTTTGGAGTTATTTTATCGCCTCCGGCAGGCTGTAAAAGCTTAGACTTGGGCATTGTATCAAACATCTACCTTGAACAAAAGTTAGAGTTGGCACCCTCCCCTCATCAGTTAACTTGCTGCGGGGTTGGCCTGGCAGTAACAGTCCAAACTTTAATTTCCTGGTGCTAAACAGTCAATGTCTAAACACAAAAACCAAGGCCTCTTATTTTAAGAGGCCTTGGTTGCTTATTATACTCCGGATTTTGCTCCGCTCGACTCAAGTCGCCCGCCTTGAGAGCTTCCATCTACCAGTCTGCGGTGAGAGCATTATCCTTAATGTATTCCCTTATGACATTCATTTCATCAAGGCTGACACCGACAAAGCCCAATCCCATACCGACAGGAAGATCGCGTTTTATCGGTGAGACCCCTTCATTGGCCCAGGCGACTCGGGCCTGACAAGAAATCACCTTGTCATTCCCGGGCAAACTGAATTCAACGAAAAGTTTTGTGCCGACCGGCAGCAGACTGGGCGAGGAGACATATAAACCACCTGTATTGATGTTAACCGTATAGTCGGTCAACAACTTATCCCTTTCTTGACCAAACTTTATTTTTATATGCGAAGCATACCTGGGTTCTTTTCTTTCGTGAACATCGAGATACCTTTTTGCAAAAGAAAGAAAAAGGGATCGATTGATCGGCTTGGTAATGATTTCGTTGCAACCCGCAGCGATGCAACGTGATTTATCCTCCTCGCTGCCAGCAGATGTGACCATAATAACCGGGATGTTTTTGCTGCCCTCTGATGCCTTAATTAGTCGGCAGCATTCATCGCCATTCATCCCTGGCATATGCAGGTCCAGGTAAACAAGGTCAGGTTGTTCAACTTCGACAATCTTGAGGGCCTCTGCACCACTTTTCGCAGTCAGAATCTCGAATGCTTTCTTGCGTTGAAGAAAGGTTTTTTCGAGCTCTATGAACAATTTTACATCGTCGACCAAAAGGATTTTCTTCGACCCGGTGAATGACACCGCAGGTCTCACCAAACTGGATGAAGATTTTACACTCTGACTCTCTGCCATTTTATTATCCTTATCGCCAGTGGAGGTTCAAGTTACCGGAGGTATGTAGCAGAAAATAAGCCAAAACAAGCCTTCAAACAGATAAATTTCATAAATATCATGATATTAAGTACTTAGATGTTTTACCGGCTATGTGGCAGCAACCGAGCCGATACCCTTTCCTGTTACAGGAGTGTGCCATTATTATCAAGACAGACAAGACGTTGTATTTATGAGAAGCAGGCCCTATCGGATTTCCCTTTATTAAGACTTTGGCCTGCATATTTTTTGCTTGAGCGGTTAACCCTCAGTACGTAATAACGTCTTATGTCGCTGGCAAAAAGTCGATCGGATAAAGGATCGTCGTCACCGGGACGTCTTGCTTTGGACCGAAATTAAACCTCCTGACACGATCGACAATTTGTGTGACCAGATAATCAGACCCGAGATCAGTTGATTCAACGAGGCACATGGAGACCTCTCCTGCCGGTTCGATCGTGATTTTCAACAGCAACTTGCCACGCAGAGTCGGGTCTTTGCGCAATTCCTTGTTGTAGATTCGGTAAAGTGTCGCCTTGTACCGATCGAAGACAATCTGGATCTCTTCGTCGGTTCTGCCCGGCCCGGGGCCGCCACTCATCGGCCTGCCCTCTTCGCCACCAATGCCGGCCACCGCACTCTCTACGTTCGAGTAACCAACCCCGCCGATCTGTCCCGCATTACCGTAGCCACTGCCACCTCCACCACCGGGACCGCCGTTGCCGAGGTTTCTGCTGACTCCGAGGTTGCTGATGCCGCCACTGGTACCGCTTTTCGCCTGCATTGCAACGAGGTTTCGTTTGGCCTGTGACTGGCCAGGGACCAGCTTTGAATCTTTGTTTACACGGGCATCAGTTCCAAGTTTGGCAACCGGGACTTCGTCCATAAGATCTGAAAAGGTACTCTTGAAAGCCAACACACCTGTGGTCTCGGCTTTTTTGCGTGCGACCTGAGTCTCGCCGCCACCGGCTTTCTTTGCAGGCTCCACTTTTGCCGGCTGCTTCTCTGTTTTAGCCGTTTTCTCAGATATCTCTTTCTTCGGCCGTTCCGGTTCAGTTTTCTGTTTTTCTTGCTGCTCTATGCGTGGTCTTGGCTGCACCGGTTCCGGAATCACCGGCTCATTTTTAACCAGCGTGACAAGCCTTTCCGGAATTTTGACCACTTCGACCGATCGGTCGATGATCGGTAGCGCGACCAACGGGATGATCGTACCAAACGTCACGCTCCAAAACAGGCACAAGAGCAGTGTTTTTCGAAAACGCCGTTCACTTTCGACCTCAACGTTCCAGGGCATGGCCATCGGCAGGAATCGCATAGGTTCCATGTCCCGCTCGATAACAAATTCTTCCTGACGTCTTTCTTCGCGGGCGTGAACCTGGCGCACCTCTTCGTCCAGGTCATCCAAATCATACAGGCACTCTGCGATTTTTGTCTTGACCGCCTCTCTGTGCTCTTCAACTCCTCGTGCCTGCCCTTCGAAGCTTGCGATCCGGCTTCTGAGGGAATTCAGGCGCTCTCCGGTTTCAGCGATATCCTTCAATTCGCCCCAGAAGAGATCGCCGGCATCGAGTTCGTCTAACCGGTCAAGTGCGTTACAGACCTCGCGCAAAGCTTCGTAGCGCTGTTTCACGGCCAGATGTGTTTCGAGCTCTGCATCTATGATGCGCAGTTCTGCCTCGAGACTCCTGAGTCTTTGCTCAGTTCCCTCGATCTGCGCATTCAGCGGCGCCAGTTCTTCATATAACAGAGATGTATTCACGGAACTCTCTCTTATGTTTCTGAGGCTTTCTGGATAACGGCGAGGGAAATCCTCCCATATCCTGAGCCTGTACACGTTGTCATGATCTTCTTCAGCACGTTGAATGGAATCGTCTTGTCCGCAAGGATAGTGACTTCCTTGCTGGCGATCGCCGTCTGACTATTGATCCCGATGATGTTCCGTTCAAGAAGATCAAGCCTTTGGGTGATTTCCGGAATGTTTTCACTCCTGTTTTCAATCAGTTCGGGTGTATTTGCCACAGCTTCACCCTGAACCAGGACCGTCTCCGGACCGACCATGATGACCACCGTTTCCCGGGGCTTTGATTCGACCACAGAATCCGGCAGCTTGATATGCTTGGGTGTAGACAGGACTTCGTTTGAAGACGAGTTGGCCAACAGGAAAAACACCAGGATCGTGAAGACATCCATCAGTGATGTCAGATTCAGGCCTACGACCTTTTTCCTGCTGCGCTCCATACGTCTAATGCGTCTGCTTTCCTTCATGGGGCGTCTCCAATTGATATTTTCGGGAAGAGCGCCATTTTTCTGAGCTCTCCACTGCCCTCTTCAGGGATTTCGGTTTCGCGTAACGTGTCCATGACCCGAATCAGATGGTCATATTGAATGTCAGGCTCCATCAGGACTGTTGCGTCGTCCTTTTCCGGGTAGTCGCTTTTAAGCCGCAAGAGGATCCTGGTCAGTTTCTCCAGGTCGTACTCGCCCAGCTGGTTGGGGATTGCTGCGACCACGCTCGATCCATTCGCGAGCTCCAGCCCGGCTTTGCGTACGATCACCTCGATAGCGAAGTTGGGTTTAACGACCTGGCTGCCACCGGATGCAGTCGGCACGCTTAGTTCCAGAATGGTGATACGCGAGAACACGGCGGTAATCAGCAGAAAAGGCACGAGTACCACCATCAGATTCATAAACGAGGTGATATTCAACTCAGGAGTGTCTCTATGCCGACTGCGTCGTTTGTTCAGAGATCGTCTGTTCATAATCAACTCGCCGGGAATTGTCGTTTAGCAAAGTTTGAAATACTGTTCAGGGCTTTAACCGAGGCCATCTCCAGACTGTCCACGATCTGGCCGGTGGTCGATGTCAGCTTTGCATGAACCAGAAGCAGAGGAATGGCCACCATCAGACCGAATGCCGTGGTGTTCATCGCGACGGAGATACTGGCTGACAACAGGTCTGCTTTCTCAGCAGGGTTCGCGTTGGAAACCGCCGTAAATGCTTCGATCAGACCCATGATTGTGCCAAGCAGACCAAGCAATGTGGCAATATTGGAGAGCAGTGCCAGGTACGGAGTGCGCTTTTCCAATTGCGGGATGATCTCCATCATGCTTTCTTCCATGGCGATTTCAATATCTTCACGACGCCGAACGGCCCCCTGGCGTGCCAACCCCATGGACAGCATCTGCGATATGGTTGACTTGTCGTCGTTCACCATCGAGCGCGCCTTGTCAAACTCGCCTTTGCTGAGAACCGGCTGAATCTGGTCCCAAATCTTACGATTTTCATTACGTGTCCGGGTCAGTTGCATCCAGCGTTCAACCGCAATCGCAACACCGACCGTAAACACGATCAGAATGGGATACATGAACATCCCGCCCTTTTGAAAAAAACCTACGATTGAATAGATACCCATGACTTACCTCCTCGTGTATGTTGTTGATGAATGTCCGGAAAACCGGATCTGTTTTTAATAAAATACTTTAAATAATATCTCGTAAGTACCTTTTATATATTATATAATTAGAATTATTTCTTGCATATTATTGTTCTGCGCCGGGTTGAGTCGTGCTGACTTCGTAGTATTCGAGTTGCCGCATGAAAACTTCACGATCGACCGGCACGTCGCGTTCATTTAACATCATGTTCATGCTGGTTTCCTGACCCAATTCGGAGCTTTTCCAGGGCACGATATAAAGGGATTTTGGCGCTTCATCATTGCCAACGATCGACATCCCCGAGAGTTCCTTGGTTTCCGCCTTGTTGTCCGACTTCTCATCGGTTGTGGTTGGGCTCTGCTCGGCGCCTGCCTGGCTAACCGTCATCATCAAAACGATCAATATGAGAAAATGCTTGTAAATCATCCGTCATCCTCCGACAGGTCGCCTGTCTTGTGTTGCCCCTTTAATTGCTGCCGATCCGCAGATTCAAATCTGCAATCCATAACGCCACGGTCTGATTATCAGGCTTCGCCTTGCTGTAGATCGTGTATTGCTCAACAGCGCACGCCGTATCACCGAGATACAGTTCGCAGAGAATCCCGAGGTTGCGATGTACGGGCAGGTATTCGGGAAACATCTGCAACGTGGCCTCGTAAACCTCGCGGGCTTCTTCAAACCGGCCTGTTTGACGCAGCACCAATCCGTATTCGTTGTTCGCCACGGGATGGCCGGGCACCAGCTTTAGTGCTTCCTGGAGCAGTTTTTCAGCCTGTTCATATTGCTCAGCATGCCGATAGATCATCGCCAAATTGATATACGGAGCGGTAACACCCGGTGATTGACGAACAATCTCTTCAAGAATTGGCATGGCCTGTTTTTCCTTGCCCTCTTGCATCAGGGCAACGGCTCGCTCGAAATCGGTACTCCACGTCGTTAAAAACTTCGGGGTTTCTGTGATGACGAACCCTGTCCGTCCCCCTTCGAGACGGGCGATGACCTTTTTCTTTTCAGCATGGCTTTTGCTCTGTAATTGCCTTCGATGCCGGAGGCTTGGCCACAGCACAACCGGCGGCAAACGAAACCAGAATCACCAACCCGACAAGACCTATCAAATGTCCTGTCCGTGACCGTCCTGCCCCCCTGCCCTGTTTAAAATGCATGTAATTGGAGTCCATGATTCGTTCCCAACCTATGGCTTCGAGTTTTGTTGTTTTACGGCGTCTGCGCTTTCGTATGAGACCTGGCTCGCAGCTTCCTGTAACGCGGGCTGAATATTCGTTGGCAACGACTGTTTCAGCGAACCATTTGTTGCTCCAGCGGCTTCTTGATCATCCCCTGGAGGAATCTGTTGATCCGTAACACCAACAACAGCAGGAGATGCATTTTCTTCGTCGACAGGCTTGTCGTGTGTTGCCTGGCTTTCGATTTCGTAAGTGTATGATTCGAGTGACATCATGACCGGGCTTTCAGCTTCCGGGCGGTCATAACGAGCCGGCATGACCTCGGCCAGCTTTTGCAGGCTCTTTTCAATCCATGTATTGAAGATTCCCAGAGACATGAGTTGAAGATTGCTTTCATGGACAAGGATGGCTTTTTCTTCAAAGGGATACGCCTGCTCCTCAATGGCCAGCTCGTACTGTTCCAGCTCAAGAGGAGTCAGATTGTCGGGTCGCTCAGACTCCATCAGGGCCATGCTGAAATGGGCATAGACTTCAGCGAGGTAGAAGGTTGATGCTGCAGTGACTTCCGCAACTTCGTAATCCAGCAGCTGGTTGAATTGCTGTGTGACCTCTTTCATCAGAGCCTGTTTGTTGCGCAAATTGGTTTCAAGTGGATTGACGAGCCGAACAGCCACAAACCGATCATAAGTACGCTCGGCCAATACCAGTGCGGCGTGTGATGCAAGGTAACGCGTTCGGGCCGTACGTTTGTCGCCGGCCGTGGCATCGATAATAACGATTGTTTCAAGCTGTTTGAGATAGCCCTCATGATCGTTACCGGCTTTGAGCAAGAGACTGATCTTGTTGCGCGTCTCGATGTTCAGTTCGATCGGCTCCTTGAAATAGGCCACGTAGCGCTGGTACACCACCAGAGTGAGTGCACTGTCGCCTGCTTCTTCGTAAAGCTCTGCAGCGGTCAAAAGCGCCTCGCGACGGATCTCTTCGTCATCCGTTTCCGTCTCGATGCGTTCGTATTCTTTGGCGGCCTGGGCCAGACGACCGTCTTCCCGATAGACATAAGCGATCTTCTTGGTCACTTCAGGCTGCAGAGCGTGGTCCGGGAAGTTTTGACGGAAGCCTGTCAGCACGGTGGCGGCAGCGGTCCAGTCCTTCAGCTGGATCAACGCAGTCGCAGCATCGTACTCTGCATTGGGCCTGATTGCGGAAGTCGGCGCCATTCGGCTGATACGCAGGAAGTGATCGGCGGCCGTCCGGAAATCATTGTTGGCATTGGCGTTTTCAGCCTGCCGGTAAATCGATGCAGCGAGATTATCGACCAGTCCGTCACGTCGCTCGTCTGTGCCTGGCAGCGTCTCCAGGACAGTCAGATAGGCTTGTTCCGCTTCGGAATAACGTTCGAGTTCGTAAGACGCGTGGCCGATAACAACCCATGCAGAACGCAGGACTTCACTATCTGCCTCTGAAAATGACTCGACAAGCTGGGTTGCCCTGAGCACGGCCTGCTCATAGTCTTCCATGTCATACAGGTCGTCCACCGCGGCACCGAGGACCACGGCCGCCTTGTCATGCTCCGGGAAGGTTTCGGCAAATCGCACCGAACTGCGAACAATCTCGAGTTTGACCGGGTCTTTGGCGTCAGGCACCACGGTGCCGAGATACTCTCGATACGCATAAACGGCAGCATAGCCAGCCGTGGAAGACTTTTCGTGACTCGGATACTCATAGGCGGTCTTTTCATATTCCAGAGCGGCCTGGTCGAAAGAGTGGTTTTCCAGCAGCAGGTCGGCCATTTGATAATTGATCGCCGGCGAGTCATCATCCTGCGGGAACGAGACAAGGAGTTCGCGGTACCAGTGCAGCGCTTCTTCGAAATGGGCCGGCTGGTCCTCTTTAAGCTCCTTGTTCTGATACAGCGCATGATAGTGATTGGCCAGGTCTTTCAGGTTGAGCTTGAGATCGGTCAGGACCTCCGGACGCTCATTCGCATCGAAATAATCCCAATATTCCGCCTCAAGGCCGTAGCTGTTGGCAAAGTCCTTCTTCGATTCCAGGACCAGACTGGGGAAGCCGCCGATCGTATTGATCTCGACAATCCGCATCTGGAAGTTCGGTGCTTTAAAGTGCAGCGGATTGCGCATGACAAATGCACTGTAGGTCGCATTCGCATCGCTGTAGCGGCGTTTATCGAAGTAGTATTCGCCCAGGTTACTGTAGACGAGATCTTCGTAGCGGCGGGTACCCTGCCTGGAGAAATATGCGGCGACGATGTCGGCCCCGCCGAGGGATGAGAAGCTCAAGCTGATGACGCGGAAGGTGTCCTCGATCCGTTTGCGTTCCGTCTCGTCATCGGTTTGCTCAAAGTCGTAGCCTACTGAGACCTTGTAATCGAGCAACGCGATGAAATTGTCCAGGGCGTCCTCATATAATTCCTGCTTGTAGAACGTCCATCCCAGCTTGTAGAGGGCAAACGGGTAGAAGGATGAGCTTTCCCCGATCGAAGCGATCGCCAGATAAGCCTCTTCTGCGTCCAGGTACTGCCGTCGGGTAAAGTAAAATTCTGCACGTCGGAACTGTACTTCGTCGATATAGGGAGATTGCGGGTAGTCGCGGACCAGGTTGTTCATGACTGTCATCGCGTCCTCGATCTGGCCCAGCTCTTCGTAGGCACGCGACATCTGGTACAATACCTGATCGTTACGGTCGTAGAGTGGGTATTCGTTCAGCAGTTTCCGGTAAAGAGTGATCGCTTCGAGTGGGCCGGCACGTTCGAGATCGAGAGGGCCCCGGTGTGATTCTTCTGTGTCTCTGCCAGGTGGCTCTATCCCCTGGAGGTCAGACGCGCGCTGGGCGAAATCCGTATCCGACTCGCCCGGACCTGTTGGCAAGTCCGACATGCGGGTTGGATCGAGATCGGCAACCAAGGCTGTTTCATGAGCGGTGAGAGCGGCAGGCGGGATGCGATCAGCCTGATCTTTGTTCAATGTAAGCAGGCCGTATTCTTTCTCCACCTTCAAGTCAGCAAGGCGGCGAATCGCTTCCGGCGCCAACGCAGAATCAGGAGCTTCAACCAGGAAATTGTGATAGCTTAACATCGCTTTTTCAAGTCCACCTTCAAGGCGCTGATCCGTAATCTCGATCTGCTTGTTGCGCAGTTCGGCAATGGTCCCCTGCTGGTCGATGGTCGAACAGGCGGAGAAAACCAGCGGTATAGTGCACAACAAAAGTCGAAATCTCATTGCTCCACTCTTTCCATGCCCTGGACCCTGGCAGCACGGTCGTAACTGTCTGCAAGGGCAAAGCGTGTCTTGACAATGAACGCATCCAGTCGGTCCCTGCGACTTTCCAGTTCGGTGACGGCCATCACCTCCAGTAAGTGGCCCTGCCTTGCCATCAATGTCCCGACCTCGTCCTTGGCAGTCCTGATCAATTGCCGTTGTCGACGGATCGTATCGTCGTATCCCTGGTAACTCAGAGTGGCGGCCTGGCGCGTGCGCACAAAAGACGCGTATTGCTTCTCCAGCCGTACCATGTCGGCGTTCAAGGCATGCAGATGATGATAGGCCTCGGTCAAACGCCGATCGTAATCGGTATGGATTTGCCAGGTCAGGACGCCCCGTAGGCGCTTGATGCGTTCTTCGATCATCCGCGGAGCAGGTCTGCCGTCAAAAGTCAATTGACGCTCAAGATGATCAAGCTGCAATGCGATCAACCGCTCCTCGGCGGTAGCCAGATAGTCAGGCCGCGGCGCCGACAGCATGGCTCTCAGTTTTTTGTCGATGTGTTCACGCTGCTCCCGTCGCAGGCGCATTTGCGAGTCGAGCTCCCGGAACGTTTTGTCGATCATCGGCAACAGGGGTTCGTAATAATCCCGGCGGTTTTCAATCAGTTGTTCAAAGGCGTCGAGGTCACGCTCCCAGGTCACCAGTCTTTTGCGCAGTTCTTCGAGATCGACATAGTTTTTCAGAGACTCCTGGAAATCATGCGAAGCCATCAATTCGATCAGGTAATAGGTTTCCGGCGTCTCGGAAAGATTGCGCAGGCGGATCACCCAGCTGGCATCCTGCTGCTAATTCCGGCCGTACCAGGACCTCAAGGAAACGCCCCTTCCGGATGCTTTTGATCGAGGCGCTGAGACGATCAACTTCGTTGCTGAACGTTTCCAGGGCATGGCCATACAACACGGCGGCTTTGCCATAACGCTCCAGCTTGCCATAAGAGTACGGCAGCGCCAGCAGGGCTTCCTGCACAGACGCGTCGGTCACTTGTCGTTCGGCCAGCATGGTCCATGGTACAAGGGATCGGGCAAACTGTCCCTGTGCCGCGTCAGCCCATCCCCAACCAAGTAGCGCTCGGTTGGAGAAGACGCCGTTCAGGCGGACCCGTTCGAGCACCTGTTGTGCACCGGCGGGGTCGTTTTCCTCGAGAAGCTTGTAGCCAAGCACGAGATTTGCCTTGTCTTTGATTGCAAGCGTGGCCGGAAGACTGCTCTCGAGCTGTCCGGTCAGGTCGAGATAAAGCCTACCCACCTGTTGGTTACCGTCACGAAGCAGGGCGATGCCCAGGTTGTAGGATGCAAAACCTTCTAATTCCTCGTCATCCACGAGTCTCTCGAGGATCTGCACGGCATCGGTATTGCGACCGATCGCCATGTAAATCTGCGCCTGGAGAAACGCCACATCCAGCTCGATATCTTCAGGCAGATCGCCCTGAATGCGTTCGATCGCGTGCAGCGCATTGACCGGCTGATCCTTCTGGAAAAAGATCCGGGCCAGACGATAAAGGGCATGATTTTTCACGGCTTCGGACACGTTGCCATCAATCACTGCCTGCAGAGCGCGTCCGGCGCGATGATGCATTCGGTAGGCCAACTCGAAATCACCCAGCGCGAATTCAGCCTGGTAAAGATGCGTGTACAGGCTGTCGAGTTCCGGCTGGTCGAGTTGATAGACTTGCCCGAGCTCCGTATCCAGTCGTGAGATCGCATCAAACCAGTCATCCTGGAATGCCAGGAAGAGGATCTCTCCGTAAAAGAGATCCTGCAATTCCCGGGGTGCAGTCGTACTGATCCGGCCCGCTGTGTCTTGATCTGCAGCAACGGCAGTCGCCGTCGTTGCACCGAGACACATCAAACCTGCCAGCAGGAATATGGAAAGTCGTCTGATCATGAATTAGAGCTCTTTGAGTTCGATGGCCTCATTAGCCAGGCCGGGACTGGCAAGATTAATTTCAACAGCCTTGGGTCGGACGGTTTTCTCAATCCAGAAACTCTCACTGTGACTGAGATCACTACCACCCTTGGACTTACCGAGCATGGTCACCTGCACCTCGTGTTTTCCCGAACTGAGATTGCCGGTATAGATCCGTTGCACCCCACCCTTTTTAAGGGCTTCCAGCTCCTTGTAACTGTACAGATGATAGGCCACGGCTTCGCCGTTCATGCGGAGCTCCAAAGAATCCAGCAGAAATGCGTCATCCGCTTTGAGCGAGACGAACACTGCCACCTGGGTATTCGAAGGATAAAGGAGTCTTTCTTCCAAATGATTGAGTTCTGCGGCGATCGCCAGAACGTCGCTTTTGATCTCCTGAACCTGTTCGTCAAGGCCCTTGATCTGTTTCTTCGAGATCTCTTCCGCGCGGGCGTTGACGCTCATCATGAGCATCGAAACCCCGAAAACAACTATCAACCATTTGCTGATGGCAGTTATGAACCGCACCTGCTTCGAATCGTGGTATGAAAACATTGTCTTAATCATGCGTTCCTCCTTTTAGATCTTGCCGACCAGGTTGATAAACAATCCCTGGTGGTCATAGTCGTAATCGGTTAAATCATCTGAAAATCTGCTGAAGTTATAGCCAATCCCCAACTTGAGGTTGTCTCCGATGTGCCGGTAGATCGCCAGGACCATGCCGCTTAGTTGATCCTCGGCGTCCGGCAAGTTCAGGACCCGGCCCTCAATCATGGCATCCCAACGACGCAGAGCATGCCAGTCGAGCCGAACGATGCCGAGATGAGCATTGCTTTTAAAGTAGTCCGGGTCGTCACGGTCCAGGCTGACCTCACCCAGGCGGTAGGCGTATTTGCCACCAATGGTCCAGCGTTGTGTCAGATCATAGGTCAAATCTATCGAGGCGATATGGCTGCGCTGGCTCACGCCGGCGCCTGCATTGGGCGTACTGACCTGCTCGTAGGCAGGGAGATCGTAAAAATAGGTGTATTTGACGAGTGCATTGAGACGGTCGTTGTGGACCGGACGATAGGCATATCCAAGCACCACTTCTGTAAATTCACCGTTGTACTGCTGCCCCTCAGAACTGTCGCTATAGGCATAATTCAGCTTGCTGATCAGCCGCCAGTCAGCAAAGACCTGATATTTAAGATCCAGCTTGACCAGCCAGGTTGTGCGCTTCGAAGTGCTGGTGTCCGCTGCTTCGGTGTCATCGACCCGGTATTCAAGGGCGCTGGCGACGGTCAACCTGTCAAACCCGTAACCTGCCCTGAGACCGGCTGCTGTCCGCTTAAGCTCCGCACCGGTCTGATATTCTTTAAGAGTACCGAAATCCAGGTTGCAACCCAGATTCAGCCGATCGTCAGGCGACAGATCCACACCTGTGGAATGCATCAACCCGCTTGGCACATTACCGTGGGTATAACGTTCCTCGACGTACATACTCAGGCTGTCCGAATAGCGCGTCCGGAAACCGGACGTCAGGTTCCCCTTTCGTGCCCGAAGGCCGTTGTCAGTGCGATCATTTTCAAGAGCGTAGTTCAGATACAGGGTGGTCCGGTCGCTATAAAGGTATTCTGTGCCGATAGTCCCCGCGGCGCCCTGATCACCGCCGGACACCTCTCCGGTGACGTTGAAGCGATTGGTCAGCCGAAAACTGCCTCCAGTACCGGCTCGGAAGTTGTCATCCCGGTCGCCGGTTGTCTGCAAGCTGCTCTGGAGGAAGCTGTAGGCCGTCCAGCGGGATAAAGAGTCGTACTGGAGTTGTACAATCGCATCAGTCCGGTCACCTTCGTCCTGGGTCTCGGGAACTTCGGGGGAATTATCTTCGCGGGTGTCATGGCGAAGACCGGTACTCAGTGTCCAGTGGGCCAGGAAACGGGCGCTCACATCCAACTCGGCGGTCGTGGTCTCCAGACCGTCATCCTGCATGACTCGGTCGCCTTTGAGATGCAGGTTCAACCAAGTCAGCACCGGGAAAGTTGCCGTACCGCCGTATTGGGTGACATCCCGGTCGGTGATCAAGCCCATCCCCGTGTAACCGGCTTCGGTGTCCTGGTAATAGAGCGTGAAGTGGCCACGACCATTACCAGGAAGGTCTTGCATGCCGACGCTGGTATCGACACGGTATGCCCATGCATCAGCATCAGCACTGTCCGGAAATACGGGCGTGTCAAAATCGTAGCCACCGTCGATGGAACGGGTTACAAACGCACCGGGCCCTTCGCTATGTCCCGTTTCGAGTTTGATCCAGGTCTCTGTGGATTTGCGGATCGTGACGTCGGCTCCGTAGAGGTCGGTGTCGACGTCTTCATCGTCAGTCCTGGCTGGCCGTCAGGCCAACTTTGAGGTGGTCATTTAGCCAATACTGCACTTGCCCACCAGTGGCCATCGTATCCAGGTCATTGACGCCAGGTGTAAACTCGTAGCGTGCGACCAGGAAAACCGGATTACCGCTGAGCGAGGTGGATCTGACCAGCAGACCGTCATCAGCCGTCGTTTCAAGTGGTTGGGATAGCAGAATGCGGCCCTGAAGGTAGTCCACGGTGTAATCGAGAGTGGGTATGAGGTCCTTTACGCCCAGCACGATGCCGGAATCCTTGTCGCGGATCTCGATTCGCAGGCGGTCGGAGCCCTCGAGAATGTCCTGGTGGCGCAGGTAATACAGCGAGCCGCCTGTGCCCTGGAGTTCATCGCGCCCGGCGACCGTGCCCGGGTCTGCAGCGAAGCCGTCGGCGATCAGGCGCGCTTCGCCGAAACTGGTCGTGCCCAAAGCCTGGTAATGCAGGTTGGCACCATACAGGCCACGATCCACCTGAGCCAGTTCGTTGCCGGTATAGGCGACATCAAAGTTGCCCCACAGGCCGTAATTCTTCTCCTTGTCCAGTCTCAGGTAGAATTTGCCGTTGGTCGGTGCATCTTCAGTCACGGTGCTGTCGTCACCAAAGGTCGGATAGTGATATTTCGGATCGATGCGACGGAACAACGCCTCTGGTGATTTATCCAGGAAGTTCGAGAAAATCTCGTCGATCGGGCCTTCCCGGGTATCGGCGCTTGCTTTCAACTCCCAGCCATCACCGAACTGGCCTTTGGTATAGAACGCGAGGCGGCCTTCCAGGTTCGCATCGTTTTTGTAAATGTCCTTGTCCGGCGCCAGCAACTCGCCATTGTCGTCGGTCTGGTTAGCCGAGAATGTCAAATCGGCGATCCCAACGTAGAACCAGTCGTTTCTTTCCAACTCCAGGTCACGCAGGAACAGTTCACCGTTGCCCGACTGGTCGAGCACGGCGACCTCGACGGTGTGGGCACCATCGGGCAAGATTTCTTCCATGACAAATTGGCCATTGTCGTCCACCGGGACTTTCAGGCCGGCCATCCAGACGTCATGACCTTCGGGAATGGCCGTTCCCTGTGCCACGACGGTCCCGCCACGAATCGGAATATTTTGTTTTGCCAGGCGGCTCTCGCCGTAACCCGCCAGAAGTTCACGCTCGAAGTTCGTCTGGTCAGTCGCAGGATCGACCTCGTCGACCACCCACAACGGCTGGGGTTGCGTCTCATCAAAGTTGCCGTCCGCATCGTAGACACGCACCAGGTATTTCAACTGGCGGACCGGTGCGGAGAAGGTTTCCTGGCCAAGCTGCCATTGGGCCTGGCCGACATCATCCATCTCGACCACGGCCAGCGGAGTGTCGTTTACGGACTGATGTTGGTCGAACACTCTGACTTCGGCAGACTCGATGAAGCTGTGATAATTGGTATAGAGGCGGAAACGGACGAGGTCCTCGACTTGCTCCGTATCGATATCATCCTGGTAGCGCACCGAACGGGGCCAGGCGGTTACATTTAGACGCGGTTCACTGGTAAGGCCGTCATGTTTGAACTGAATCTTCGCCTGGTCCAGGGCAACGTCCGTACATCGCTGCACATCCGGGATGCTTTTGCCGGGATCGTCAAGCGGTTTGCCGTCAACCGTGATCCGCATCAGGTTCAGGCCGAACGGATTGGCCGGCTCGACTTCGCGTTTCAGACGCGTAATTTCTACCCCTTCATAATCATCGAGCGGGAATAATTCGTCGTAGATGACCTGTACTTCAACACGAGCGATGTCTGATTCGATAAAACCCGTGTTGACCACGTCATTTGATTGAACGAAACCCCGCCCTTCGAATTCCATACGGTTCTTGTCCAAGCCCATTTGTTCGGTGACCGCGAGCAAGGTGCGATGGGCGCGTGCCGTCGACCAACCGATCTCATCGCCGTAAATCGCTGCGGTCCGTCGATCCAGCCGGTCATTGCTGGCGTAGCCGACAAAGCGCAGCCGCACATTGTCCTTGTCAGGGATTTCGCCCATGACCTGCTGCAGATGAGTTGTGTAGCCCTCTGGTATATAGGGCTTGCCGTTCTGGAAAAGCAGCGGGTCGATGCTTCCTGAAGGTGATTCGTAGACGCGCGTGATGGTCTCAGCGCCTGCTGCATCAGGGCATAACCGTGGTTCATCGGGCAAATCCTGAAGAGGATCGTCGTACCAGAATTCGACTTCAACGCGACGGTTCAATGATCGTCCCATTGCCGTATTATTGGAAGCGATCGGCTGCGTAGCGCCCAGCCCCTCGCTCTCGATGGCGTCGTCGGACAGGCCGAGTGCGTCTTTGGATGCCAGGGCAACCCGCAGGGCAACCGCCTTGGACAATCCTGAATGGTTGCCGTAAATCCTCTTGTCACGTCCCGTCAAGGCCCCGGAATCGGTATAGGCGGTGAATTTGATGACCAGGTTGTCCTTGGAATCAAGGTTGTGCATCGCCCGTGAGATGGTCTCCAGATATTCCTCCGGCACCCTGATCATGCCCCGTTCATAATTCAACGGCAGGACCATGTTCCTGATTTTTGCCCGATGGGCATGACCGTCCTTGTAGCGTAACTTGCAGACGGTTTCGGTCCGACAGACCTTGACCCGGTTCACGTCCTGAGAGACGATCACTTCGTTTTCGATCTCCTGCTCACCGATGACGTCATACCAGACTTCGACTTCCACGCGACGATTGAGTGCCCGGCCCTCGTCCGTTGCGTTACTGGCCACAGGCTGGCTTTCGCCTAAGCCGTCGTAGGAAATTGCTTCAGGTGGCAGGCCCAGAGCGGCCTGAAAATATTCGGCAGTGGTCCCGGCGCGCTCCCTGGACAAGCCGATATTGTCAACAAAGCGTTCCTTGACGGACGCCGAATAGTGGCAGGTTGTCCGTGTGACCGACAAAATGCAGCCGACGTTGTCTTTATCGCGCATGCTGTCGAGAACGCCGCGCAGCAGCGTGATGTAATTGTCCGGGATCTCCGCAACGCCGAGCGGAAACAGGATGGGTGGCACCAGGTTGTCCAGCTTGACCGTTCTTACGACGGGGACCATGACCTGCTCCGTATCGATGCGGTCACCCTGGTTCACATCGAACGCAGCAGGATCATGAGTCCAGAGAGTGTAATCCATGTCGGTCGACAGGTGCTGTTCCACAGACTCACCACGCGTGCCCGCTTCCAGGGCGCTATTGGAATCGATCGACCACCAATCCGGGGAGGCAACCGCATTGCTGGCCAAAATCGCACTCAGGGACATGGCCGCCCACAAAAGTATGGCAAAGCGCGCATTCAGCGTGATGAGTCCATGGAATCTCTTGGCGAGACAACTTACTATGGGTTGGGTTCGGGCGATCATGGTGGACCTCCACGTCGCCAGAACACTTCGGTTTCAACAGAGAGCGGATAGTCTCCATCCGGCAAGATCCCATAAGTGGGCAATTTCATCTCGCAGAGCCTCAAGACGGTCATGCTACCAGGCTTTCCCGCTCGACATCAGCCAGGTAGGACAAACGCAAGACCGACGGGGCCTTTTTCAGTTCTTCGATCAACACCCGCAGTTTCGCATGCCATTGCACGCGCAACTCGGTCTTCTCGGGTTCAAACACCCCGTCGGCGAAATCCAGACTGACCACACGATGAATGGTGGCTCCGAAGTTGAACTTCATCATCTTGCCGCGAGTGACCCGCTGGACCCTCGGGTTCTCAGTGCTCAAGCGATACCCGGTCGGCAAGGTATGGTCGTCGAGTTTCAGGATGAAATTGCTGCCGCGATCCTCATCCGGGACCATGGCACAGGTGATATGGAAGCGGCCGTGCTGGTCCGTGGTAGCCGATCAATCCACGGGCCGTGACCACCTGGACGCCAGGAAGACCTTCTTCTCCCGGGTCTTGCTGACCACTCAGGTTCCGGTCGTCGAAGACCTTGCCGATCATGTCCGTGCAATCGAAGGTCGGATCGGGACGACTCCGCACAGTGGCGGTTGCAATACCGGACACCGCTCTTCTGGGTCGCCGTATTGAATCGACCTGGGCCCGGTTGACATACTCATCCTCGGTGACGCCGGCACCAACCACGCAGCAAGCAGTTGCAGAGTCTGCTTGTCGTCAAACTCGCAGGTCGATACCGTCCCAGATCAACTGTCGGCCGACAACTTGCGGTTCTTGCGGACTGCTCCATTCAGATCGAGCCGGAACCCTCCACGTATTTGAAACCCAACGGGAAGGTGTCGATGATGCCGATATCGAAGAGTGGTGCACTGTAATGGTTTGTGAAGGTGATGGTATACGGGACCAGCTGCCCTTGCTGACGTTGATCAGCGACGACGTCTTGGAAATCGTTACGGCCCCGTCGAGAACCGGATCGACGGGCAAATGGTTGTTGA